>CAZAEZ010000003.1:0-15125 GCA_964484205.1 uncultured Saprospiraceae bacterium
CTCAGTCCAACACATTTTAAAATCTTCAATCAACTTGTGGGTAATCGAGAGCCCAGCGGGGAGGGGGGCTTGCCCTCAAACTATTTTTAGATTTTGTTTACGGAATCGATAAGTAACGCGATATCAGGCCCCCTCCCCGCTGGGGGAGGGGATGGGGATGGGGTTGACGCACGGAAGACCGAAAAATTAAAACTCAACGGAATTGTGTGTAATGGACAGACTTGGTGCCATAGGACCGGTTTCCATCAAATTTTTTTCAATGCTAAAAACACCGGGCAATCCGGATCGTGTGCCCCGGGCAGCCAGCCGGTACTCATCAAAAATTCATTGACGATCTCTCCCCCGGTGAATTTGAACGTTTTTTTAAACAGCCTGACCCAAGCCTCACGAGGCTGCGGGTGATGGTGTGCCAACCAGTTTTGGAAGGAGCCGTATTCGACTTGCAGGTGCTGAATGGCGCGGGCATTTTCAATAGCGGCATTTACTTTGAGTCGGTTGCGGATAATGCCGGCGTCCTGGAGCAAGCGAGCCCGGTCGGCCTCCCCGTAAGCGGCAACCGTGTCAATATGAAAATTATCGTAGGCCTGCCGAAAGTTTTCCTGTTTGTTCAAAATGGTAGTCCAACTCAGTCCAGCCTGGTTGATCTCCAGGATCAGGCGGCCAAACAGCTCGTTGTCGTCATTTAGCGGAAAACCATACTGGGTGTCGTGGTAGGTGCGGTGGACATTGGGTTCGTCGGGGGGAAGGCTGTTTACGAAGGTGCAATAACTCATGGCCCAAAGGTCGGAAAAGGGCGCCGTTTTCCTCGAACAAGCGCTTCAAACTGTTGTTTTAAAACGGCAACCCGGAACTACCCATGTCGTGTGTGCTAAAAATTTATCCGAACCTGCTTCTCCGTCGAACAGGCAGTTTCACCTCAAAACATTCAACTATGAAATCAATTCGATTTTTTGCAACGCTTACCCTGGTTGTAATAGCCGGCTCTGATATGCTGTACGCACAGCAACAAGTGCAAAAAGACGCTCTTGAAACGCTCGACTGGGTACAGCGCCGGGCCAACCGCATCGACACCATGCTGTACGGCGCCGTCATTTCCCAGGAACCCGTCAATCTGCTGCTGAAACTCTGGGGCGCCTGGCAGGAATTTGACGCAGTGGCGCAAGCCGGCGTGTACTGCCAGGCTGCCCGCACCGCTGCCGAGAAAGGCCGTCAGGAATGCGACCTCCTGGGCTATGAGCGCGACCAGGATGTAAATGCCATGATCGCACGCGCCACCGAAGCGCGGCGGCAGGCCTTCCGCATGCGCCTGGCCGCCCAAGCTTGTACCGCCGACTCGGCTGCCGCAATTGCCGACGACGCCACCGCTTTAACGCTCAGTGATGTGCTGGAAGCAGATGCCAGGATTGTCGAACTGGACCTGACTGACGCCCGGGCAAGCAAAGACATGCACATTGTAGCGCAAAAACTGGAGCACGCTCAGCGCATCCTGCGCGATGTCGAACTGCTGACCTGGTCTTTGGACAACTGCGATGCCGTTCTGCTTGCAGCGCGGTCGGCCCGCCAGCACTGCCGGGATGCCGCCGGCAAAAACACCTGGGACGAAGCATCCCCGCACCTGGAACAGGCGCTGACACAAAATACAGCAATGAAAAAAGCCGCCGGCGCTTGTCGCTAGTTGGGTGGAGTGTTTACCCGGGAATAAAAATGTATCCGGTTTCAGGTCCTGGTATTAAAAAAAGGAAAGCACCGAGGCATCAATCCAAAAACCGCCGCAGTTGCCCGGGCGCAAAATTCCATTCCGGGGTTTGCAGGCCATCCTCCAGGGCCAGGCTGGAATACCAGGGGCTTCCGCCTGCGGGGTTGCGCAGCACATGAATTTGCTGTGCGGGCATGTAGCTCTGGGCAAGTAAAAACAGGCGCTCGCCGGTCTCCGGTTGTTCCGCCACATCCACTATGATCACGGCATGCCCCGGGTAGCCGCCTTGGATCCAAACATCGCCGGCGCGCAGTTTTGCCGGTTCAACAGGGTGCAACTCCCGCTCCAGCGAGGCGGAGCCGGCATAGGCGAAAACCATGTCGAGATAGGCCCGAAAGGACTTGTAAGTGCCCGAAGCAGTGCCGCCGCCAACCCAATACACCCGTTTCCCATCCACCCGGATGCGCTCGCCCTGCCGCCAACGGGCATATTCAGCCCGGAAGCCGTTGGAAAAGTTGAAGTGGATCGCCCCATAGCGCTTTTGCACAAACAAATATTCGGCGCGCAGGCGCATTACCGCATCGGCACATTGCTGGAGGTTGCGCTTGCCGATGTCGATATCGAGCACAGCGGCGTGTACATTCTGGCGCGCCTTGGGCCGGCCGTTGTACAACAAAACCTGCGACCCGTCGGGCAAGAGCGGAAAGCGGCGCAGGTAGGTTGCAAACGAGGTGGAATCGGCAAGGACGCGGGCGTAGCCTTTGGGCGCCGGAAAGCGGGTTGCCAATGTTTTTCCTGAAGGATTAATCACAGGGGCAACGGAATCCGTACGGGCTTGCCGCGTATCCACCACGGCGTGCCCGTCTGATGAACAGGCGGTATGCAGGCAAAAAAGTAAGGCAAAAAAAATACGTTCCATTCGGGTCGCTGTTTGGCTTCCAAACGCTAAACGAGCCCAGCGGTATATCTTTAACGTGAGTTTTGGATAGGTTTGATCAATAAATTAACGATTACGTGATTTAACATGCTATCAATCAGATCTTCCTCCGGTCGACAACTCACGTTCTTTATTGTTTCAAAAAGGCGTTTTAATTACACTTAAGTAAATCTCAAAAAATAAAGTCACGATTTGTTAAAGCCGGATTCCTCCCCCGCAGGGCGGGGGAGGAATGACAAGGTCTTTGGAAAGAATGTGAGGGGCGGTAGATTCAGGCATAGGCTGCCTGGTGGCGCCCCCCAAGCGGAATTCTTAAGTTTTGCTCGATCAGTTTGGCTTCAAAGGGAGGGGCTGGGAAATGTTTCGCTATCGGCGTCTGTCGCCCCCCCTTTCATGTTCGCAACCGTTGTCATTCCGACCCCGCCCTGCGGGGGAGGAATCTGATTCATTCTAATCGGGAAGTCATTTATTAGTGTTACTTAATCATCTCTTATGAACCGATTTTTACTTTTCCTGCTTTTGTGCCCGCTGCCCAAACTACAAGCGGCCACCCTCCACGTGGGCGCCGGCCAAACCTACCCGGCTTTGCCTGCTGCCATAGCCACCGTGCAAGCCGGCGACACCATTGAAATCCACAACGGCAGCTACCCCGGCGGCCTCTTTTTTGCCAACCTCAAAGGCGCCGCCGCCCAGTGGATCACCATCCGGGGCGCTGCCGGTGAGACGGTTATTTTTGAAGGCGGCAGCAACGCCATCCAACTGACCGACCCGGCATACCTGCATTTTAAAAACCTGACCTTTCAGCACCAGACCGGCAACGGCTTCAACACCGACGACGGCGGCAGCTACGCCACGCCGGCGCACCATATCATTTTTGAAAACTGCATCTTCCGCGATATGGCCGCCTCCGGGAATAACGATTTGCTGAAGTTGTCCGGTCTCGATGATTTTGAAATACGCCAATGCACGTTTTTAAACGGCGCCGGCGGCGGCAGCGGAGTCGACATGGTGGGCTGCCACCGCGGGGTCATTCGCGGCAACATTTTCGAAAACATGGGCTCCAACGCCATCCAGGCCAAAGGCGGCACCGAGCATATCCGGATTGAGGGCAATTTTTTCAAAAACTGCGGCCAGCGCACGCTGAACCTCGGCGGCAGCACCGGACTCCAGTTTTTCCGGCCCGACACCGCCCATTTCGAAGCGGCCAATTTGCAGGTGTACGCCAACCTGATTGTCGGTTCGGTGGCTGCGGTGGCCTACGTGGGCTCCGTCAACGTCGAGGTGGTGAACAACACCATTTACCTGCCCGAACGCTGGGTGCTGCGCATTTTGCAGGAAACCGTAGACCCCGACCGTTTTCTGGCCTGCGGCGACAATTTTTTTGAAAACAACATTGTGGTGCGTGATGCCGGCCTCTCCACCGAAACCAACATCGGGCCCAACACGCGTCCGGAAACGTTTGCTTTTTCCAACAACCTCTGGTTTCACACCGGCAATCCCAACTGGAACGGTCCCAGCATCCCGGCGCCCGAAACGAACGGCATCATCAACCAAAATCCGCAATTGCCCGACCCGGCCAACGGCAACTGCCAAATCCCGCCCGGAAGCCCGGCTGTGGGCGCAGGACTGGACGTGCCGGCGCCCGTGCGGGATTTTTACGGACAGCTCTACGCCATGGCGCGTTCCATCGGCGCTGCGGAGGGCATGCCGGTATCGGGGGTGCACGGTGCGCCGGCAGAAATGAGCTGGCAGGTTTCCCCGAACCCCTCGGCGGGCCTTTTTTGGATCAGCCTGGAGTTGCCGGCGCAGACGCCGCTGCGGATTGATTTATTTGACCGTGCCGGGCGTTTGTATGCGCCAATTTTTTCGGGAACGTTGCCCGGCGGGAGGCATAATTTGCCGGTTTCGGTGTTGCCGGCAAGCGGGGTTTTCCTGTTGCAGCTGAGTACGGCACAAAAATCCTGGACGAAAAAGGTGGTTCTCACGAATTAACCCGAGTTGTGACCAATCATTATGGAAACAGATTTTTTTTATTTTTTGGACAGGATTAACATGAATTTACATGATCAAACGGCCAGAGGCCGCTTGATCATGTTTTTCCTGTTAATCTTGTCTATTCTTAAGGCAAGGCATTATCTGTACCTTTGCGCACGCTTTGAGGTGCCGTGTTAGAGACCACGGTTTGAATCAATCACCGCCTAAACAACACAACATTACATCTACACTATGTCGCTGCGTACCCTGCTTTCCGGAATTTGCCTGAGCTGTTTACTTTTTCTATTTTCCACTTGTCAAAACGATGCTGATCCCTCCGCCAAAATAACGGAAGGGCATAAACGCATGGTGGCCATGCTTGACAGCATCAACCGGAACGCCGATCCGATGAATTACCTGAATGTAAACCTTCGGAAAATCGCGTATTACGAACAATTGATGCAACAAAAAACCGGGGATGAGGCGCTGCTTGCGCAATTCAATTATGCGGACCAGTTGCTGCGGTCGGGTAAAAATGAAGCGGCCATCGTGCAGTACCAAAACCTGATCCAAAAGATCGGGGACCAACTGGTTGACAACACCAAAATGCTCTACGAAATGCTGGCGCTCGCCTACATGCGCCTGGGCGAACAGAGCAATTGTATCGAGACGCACAGCCCGGAATCCTGCATTTTGCCCATCCGGGGCGAGGGGATATACAAATTGAAAGCCGGACCGGAGAATGCCGTAAAAATCTACGAACGCATTTTGGCGCAATACCCCGACGATTTGCTCAGCCGCTGGTTGCTCAACCTGGCACACATGGCTATGGGCCAATGGCCGGCCGGGGTACCGGCCAAGTTTCTTTTTCCTGCCGATATTTTTCAATCTCCAAATTCCGACATTTTGTTCCGGGATATTGCTATTCCGCTGGGCATCGACGTGCAGGGAATTTCCGGCAGTGTGTGCATGGAAGATTTTGACAACGACGGCAACCTCGACTTGTTTATGACCTCCTACGGTTTGGGCGACCAGGTGCGTTTTTTCCATAACGATGGGGACGGCAGCTTCAGCGAACGCACCCAGGAGGCCAACCTGACCGGAATTCTGAGCGGCTTAAACGCCATCCATGCCGATTACGACAACGACGGCGATCGCGATATTTTTATCCTGCGCGGGGCCTGGCTCTACCACGGCAAACACCCCAACTCCTTGCTGCGCAACAATGGCGACGGCACTTTTACCGATGTCACCATCTACGCCGGCTTGCTTTCGTTCAACCCCACCCAAACGGCCGATTGGGCCGACTACGACGGCGACGGCTGGCTCGACCTTTTTGTCGGCAACGAAACTTACCGCCCGGAAGAGCCCAACCGCTGCGAACTCTATCACAATAATGGCGACGGCACGTTCAGCAACATCGCTCCGCAAATTGGCCTTGCAGCCTGGTACGGTTTCCCCAAGGCTGTTGTTTGGGGCGACATCAATAACGACCAACGCCCCGATCTGTACATCAGCAATCTGGTTGGCGACAACCTGCTGCTCGTAAACCAGGGTGGAACGGCGCCCGACAAATGGTCGTTCCAAAACATGGCCAACAACACCGCCACCCAATACCCGCAAAACAGTTTTCCCGCTTTTTTCTTCGACTACAACAACGACGGTTTTGAGGATATTTTCTCGACGCACTTCCCGGTGGATTATGAAGGCGCGTCGGTAGTGCCGCTGTTGCAGGAATACACCGGCAAGCAACCCGAAGGCGACTGGCTGCGGCTTTACCGGAACAACGGCAACAGCACCTTCACCGACGTACACCGGGAAATGGGCCTGCACACCATCACTTTTGCCATGGGCAACAACTTTGGCGATCTCGACAACGACGGCTGGCCCGACATTTACCTCGGGACGGGCAAACCCGACTTGCGTGCGCTGATCCCCAACCGGGTATTTCACAACCTGAACGGCACCCGTTTTGAAGACATTTCCATGAACGGTTTCAGCCAAATCCAAAAAGGGCACGGCGTCGCATTCGGCGACATCGACAATGATGGCGACCAGGATATCTACGTTGTCGTAGGCGGGGCGTTCGAGGGCGACCTCGGCAATAACATCCTGTACGAGAACCCGGGTAACAGCAACCACTGGCTGACCTTGTTCGTCGAAGGGGTAAAATCCAACCGCGATGCCATTGGCGCCCGGGTGCGCGTCAACGTCCGACAACCCGACGGCAGCGAACGGGCCATCCGAACGACGGTCGGCACCGGCGGCAGTTTTGGCGCCAACAGCCTCCGGCAGGAGATCGGTTTGGGCGATGCCACCGAAGTTATTTCCGTGGAAATACAATGGCCGCGGCCGGGGGTGCCCAACAGTACGTTTACCGGGTTGCAGATGGACGCGGCGTATCGGTTAAAAGAAGGGGCAACGGCTGCGGAGCCGGTTGCGCTGAAGCGGATTGTTTTTAAGAAATAAAAACCTGCCAGGTCAAAATTTCAATCAAAAAGGGGCGCATGATGCGCCCCTTTTTGATTGAAATTTTGACCTGGCAGGTTAGGAATTCACCCCGCCGGCTTCCCGTTTTTTCTTCCACCAGTTTCCGCGATTGCGGCGGCGGTTTTTCGAACTACCGGATGAAGTTTCTCCGGAGCCTGGTCGGGCTGAAGCGGGCTTGTTTTCCCGAAATGTCGTCTGCTGCCGTGCTGCCGGAGCCGGGCGTTTGCCATTGGGCGGTTGCAGGGCGACAGGCGCAGCGCCGGCGGGTTCGTAGGGGTGCCCTCCGGCAACCGGTACCTGCTGACCGATCAGCTGCTGAATATCCTTCAGGTAAGCGCGCTCTTCGGAATCGCAAAACGAAATGGAACTGCCGGTGGCGCCGGCGCGGCCGGTGCGGCCGATGCGGTGCACGTAAGTTTCCGGCACATTGGGCAATTCGTAGTTGACCACGTGGCTGAGCTCGTCGATGTCGATGCCGCGCGCGGCAATGTCGGTAGCAACCAGCACCCGGATCTCCTGGTTTTTGAAGGCATTCAGCGCGCGCACGCGGGCTGTTTGCGATTTATTCCCGTGGATGGCTTCGGCGTAAATCCCGGCTCTATCCAGGTCGCGGGCCAGTTTGTTGGCGCCGTGTTTGGTACGGGTGAACACCAGTGCCGTAGCGATAGCCGGGTCTTCGAGCAGGTACTTGAGCAGGTCTTTTTTATCCTGTTTCTCGACAAAATAAACCTTCTGGTTAACGGTTTCGGCCGTCGTCGACTCGGGGGTCACTTCCACATGGGAAGGATTGGTCAGAATACCCGAGGCGAGTTTTACGATTTCGGGCGCCATTGTGGCCGAGAAAAACAGCGACTGCCGGCGTTGCGGCAGTTTGGCCAGTACGCGGCGTACGTCGTGCACAAAACCCATGTCGAGCATACGGTCGGCCTCGTCGAGCACAAACAATTCAATATGTTCCAGGGAGATAAAACCCTGCTGCATCAGATCGAGCAAACGGCCCGGGGTAGCCACGAGGATGTCCACCCCACGGCGCAGGGCATCGGTTTGGGGCTTTTGGCCCACACCACCGAAGATGACCAGGTTGCGCAGGGGCAGGTATTTGCCGTAGGCTTCGATGCTCTCGCTGATCTGCAGCGCCAGTTCGCGCGTGGGGGTCAGGATAAGCGAACGGATACGACGGGGGCCGCTTTGCGACGCTTGGGTACGGCCGGCGAGCAACTGGAGGATGGGTACGGAAAAGGCCGCCGTTTTACCGGTGCCGGTTTGGGCGCAGCCCATTAAATCCCTGCCTTGAAGTACGATTGGAATGGCTTGCTGCTGGATGGGTGTAGGGGTTTGGTAGCCTTCGTCGCGCAGGGCGCGAAGGAGGGGCTCGGTGAGCCCTAAATCATTAAAATTCATGTTGAAAAATTACGTGTAAAAAGGGTGAAGGGTCTTACACGTCGTTACTGTGGGGTTGTTTTTTGGGCTAAAAACTGCCTGTTTCGAGTGCAAAAGCATCTTCTTTTGTTAAATATTGGGCAAAGATAGGGGGATTTTTAATCATTCAACTTCAATACCTTCAAAAATGCCTCCTGCGGCACTTCCACATTGCCGAATTGCTTCATCCGCTTTTTGCCGGCTTTTTGTTTTTCCAGCAGTTTGCGTTTCCGCGAGATATCGCCGCCGTAACACTTGGCGGTTACGTCCTTGCGCATGGCGCTGATGGTTTCGCGGGCGATAACCTTTTGGCCGATAGCCGCCTGAATCGCGATCTGAAATTGCTGGCGCGGCAGTAGTTCCTTCAGTTTTTCGCACATGCGCCGGCCCATATGTTCGGCTTTGCTGCGGTGCACGAGCGCGGAAAGGGCGTCTACCTGGTCGCCGTTGAGCTTGATGTCGAGTTTCACCAGGTCCGTTTCGCGGTAGTCGAGAATGTGGTAGTCGAAGGAGGCGTAGCCGCGCGTGACCGATTTGAGTTTGTCGTAAAAATCAAACACAATTTCGGCAAGCGGCATGTGAAAGGTCAGCTCCAGGCGCGTTGGCGTGAGGTAGGTTTGTTTTTGAAGAATGCCGCGTTTTTCGAGGCAGAGGGTCATAATGTTGCCGATATAATCCGGCTTCGTAATGATCTGGGCGTAGATGTACGGCTCTTCGACCGACTCAAGCCGGTTCGGGTCGGGCAGTTCGGAGGGCTGGCGTACGAGGAAGCGTTTGCCTTTTATTTCGGTAGCATAATAAGGTACGTTTGGTACCGTGGTGATGATGTCCTGGTCAAATTCGCGCTGTAACCGCTCCTGCACAATTTCCAGGTGCAGCATACCCAAAAAGCCGCAACGGAAGCCGAAACCCAGGGCCGCCGAGGTTTCCGGCTCGAAGACCAGGGAGGCATCGTTGAGCTGTAATTTTTCGAGGGAGTCACGCAAATCTTCAAAATCATCGTTGTCCAGCGGATACACACCCGCAAACACCATGGGCTTGACTTCCTCAAATCCTTTGACCGGTTTGGTACAGGGATTGACCACATGCGTAATCGTATCCCCCACTTTAATTTCACGGCTGATCTTGATGCCGGTGATCACATAACCCACATTGCCGGCTTTGAGCTCGCCGGTTACCTGCTGGCCCAGGCGGAGAATGCCTACCTCTTCAGCCGTTACTTCCTTACCGGTGTTGTAAAATTTGATTCTATCGCCCTTGCGCAGGGTGCCGTTCATCACCCGCACGTAGGCTACCACACCGCGGTAGGAGTTGAACATCGAGTCGAAGATCATCGTTTGCAAGGGCGCTTCCGGGTCGCCGGTTGGCTCGGGAATCCGGTCGACAACAGCAGCCAGGATGGTATCCACACCAATACCGGTACGGCCTGAGGCAGAGATGATATCCTCGCGTTTGCAGCCGATGAGGTCAATGATCTGGTCTTGCACTTCCTCGATATTGGCCGTTTCCATATCCACCTTGTTCACGATCGGGATAATTTCGAGGTCGTGCTCCACGGCGAGGTAGAGGTTGCTGATCGTTTGCGCCTGAATGCCCTGCGTGGCGTCTACGAGGAGCAAGGCGCCTTCGCAAGCGGCAATGGAGCGACTCACCTCGTAGGAAAAGTCGACGTGGCCCGGGGTATCGATCAGGTTAAACAGGTATTCCTGCCCGTCGGCCGGGTGGATGTATTGCATCTGGATCGCATGGCTTTTGATCGTGATGCCGCGCTCGCGTTCGAGGTCCATGTTGTCCAGGGCCTGGTCCTGCATATCCCGCTGGCTGATGGTATGGGTATGTTCCAACAGGCGGTCGGCCAGGGTGCTTTTGCCATGGTCAATGTGCGCGATGATGCAGAAGTTGCGGATATTTTTCATTCTGTTGAATGAATGGGTGATTTTGTTGTTGTTGTGTTGACTGGCGGGGAAAAAATAAATACGCCCCCGTTTTGGGCGCGCAAAGATAGGCTGTTTTAATGGATATCGGCGTGTGAATTAAAACGTCACGTTCCGGTAAAGCAGGGCCAGGTCCAGCACAACATCAACCGAGCGAAAGTGGACCGAATTTTCCAGACCTTCCACGCTGGATTCCCGCCACAGGTCGGGCGCTTCGCGGAAAAAACTGAGAATTTCAGGAACATCCTGCCGGACGAGCACATATTCCCGGAAAGTAGGCAAGCTTCGAAATTCCAAAAACTTTTGTTGCCGGTCGTAGGCTTCCGTGGAGGCGGAGAGCACTTCAATGATCAGGAGCGGGTTTATGATCGCATGGGCGTGTTGCTCGGCGGAAACCGGTTTTTCCGCAACCACTACCGCATCCGGGTACAAATAGAAATTGTAGTGCGGGAGATAGACTTTTTGGTCGCTGCCGAAAATTTCGAAGCCGGTTTTATTTTTAAAAATCTGGTCGAGCTCGGACAAAACATTGCGAGTTATCCGGTTGTGTGAAATGGTTCCTCCTGGCATGGGTCGTATTTCGCCGTTATAAAATTCATAGCGCTCCCCTGTCCGGGCCTCGGTCCGCAGGTATTCCGCTACAGTGTATCGTTTCGTTTCACTGGCTGTCGCAGTCATCGTATCGCGTATTTTTACACAAATATACTTTTTTACCGCCGCAATTTGACCTTTTCATGCCCGGCCACGCAGCATTTTGGCGGTTTATTGCACCCCAAAAGATACCGGTCCAATGACCTTCGTTTAAATTAAAATCAACATGTCGAGATTTCATTCTGCAACATTTACCCGCCAGCGCCGTGGCCCCGGCGGATTGTTTCGTTTCCTGATTTGCTTGCTCCTGCCTTTCTCCGCCACCGCACAATCCGTTTTCGACTCCCTGCGGACAGCCCACACCGCGGAATTGTTTTTTGCCTTCGGCAAACACGACCTGAGTGCTGAAGCGGAACATACGCTCGATTCGGTAGCCGGGCTTTGGAACAACCAAAAACCGGCGGTCAAACTGCGCATCACCGCACATACCGATTCCGTAGGAAGCCTGGAAAATAACCTGGCGCTTTCGCAACGGCGGGCCGGGATGGTAAAATCGGGCCTGGCCAAACGCGGCGTACCGGCAGAAAAAATAGAGTTGGCCTACTTTGGCGAACGGAAACCCGTGGCCGCCAATGCCACCGAGGAAGGCCGGCAGCGCAACCGGCGCGCAACCATCGACATTTTCACCAGCATCCCGATGATGCCCTATTCCGGCCAGGTAAAAGACCAGCAGACCGGGGCAGGCATTCCGGCAACCGTGCATTTTTCCACGCGCAGCCGGCGCGATTCAGTGAATACCGATTCCGTCGGGTTTTACTCGGTGCGGTTGCCCAAAGATTCGGTGGTAAAAATTGAAGCGTTTGCCGAAGGCTATTTTTTCAAGTCGGTCATGCAGCGCATCTACGGCTCGCCGGAAATGCTGCAACGCATGCAAAACCAGCCGGCCGAGCTGACGCTCGTACCGGCAAAAGCGGGTGAGAAAGCCGCCATCAACAATTTATTTTTTGTGGGAAATCAGGCCATCCTGCTCAAGTCCTCGGAGCCGGAGCTGCCGAAGGTGCTGAAATTCATGCAGATCAACCCCGGCCTCGAGGTTGAAATTGCCGGCCACATCAACCATCCCGGTGTAGCGCCCGAAGCACTCGACAGTTGGGAATGGGAACTCTCCGTCAACCGGGCCAAACTGGTGTACGACTACCTGCTAAAAAACGGCATTGCCGCAGCCCGCATGTCATACAAAGGCTACGGCAATACCGAAATGTTGTTTCCCAAGCGCGGCGCCACCGAAGAGCAACAGGAGCAGAACCGGCGCGTGGAAATACGCGTGCTTAAATGATTTACGAATTACGAATTACGATTGGTTCACCATACTGGTTAAAGGAAGTGGATGCCTCTTGGAGAAATTCAATTTGCATGAAATCATTCCATTCCGAAATGGTGTATCAATCGTAATTCTTAAATCGTAATTCGTAAGTTATTCGGCTTTCCGCCACTTAATCGTGCAGCCCAGCGCTTTCGTTTCTTTGGTGGATACTTCTTTGCCTGCACGCAGGTTGTCGATGGCGTTCTCCAGGTATTTTTCCTTTACGGCATCGGCATCTTCGTGGTTGTCGTCGATGGCGCCGATGTAGCGCACAACGCGGTTTTTATCGAGCAGGTACACGTGCGGGGTACGGGTAGCGCCGTAGGCTTTGGCGATTTCCTGCGTTTCGTCGTAGAGGTACACGAAAGGAAATTTCTTCGACTTGGCCCGTTTTTTCATGTTGTCGAAGCTGTCTTCCGGCTGCCGGTCTTTGTCGTTCGGGTTGATGGCCACGACCGGATAGCCCAGCTTCGAATATTTTTTGTGCAGGGCAATGATGCGGTCTTCGTACGCCTTGGCGTATGGGCAATGGTTGCAGGTGAAGATCAGGATGTAGCCTTCAGCCTTTTTCATGCCTGCCAGCGAGACCATTTTCCCATTGACATTTTTCAGATTGAAATCGCGGGCAGTATCGCCAACATGATAACCTTCATGCACCGGCAGGGTAAACGACCAGGCTACCAGCGCCACAGCCACAGAAAGGAGGGAAAGTACTTTTTTCATAATTTTTAGACGTTTTTGTTGTGTAAAACAGTGCTTACGCGTCTTGCTGCGTTGAACTGCAAGGCGCATAGATATTTATGGTGTATTCAGTGCTTCCAAAATTGTAGATTCCAGTTCCTCGTAGTGTAACCGTTTTTCAAAAAAACGTTCAAAGCCGCGGCCTTTGCTGACAACGAGCGTCGCCGGAATAGCGCCGGTCCATTCGGTACTCACCAGGTCAATCCAGGTATTGGGGGTGCGTTCGTCCATGTAAACGACGGTGCTTTTCAGTTTTTTCCGTTTAACGAAGGGCTTCACTTTTTTGTCCACATCACGGCTGAAATCGTTGCTGATGAGCACCACTTTCACTTTTTTTCCGGCGTATTCGGCATTTAATTTTTCAAAATCGGGCAGCTCGGCCACACAGGGGGCGCACCAGGTTGCCCAAAAGTTGAGCACATAAATCGTATCGGAATCGTTATTTTTCCAGGCCGTGATCTGGTCGGCCTTGATGTACGGAATTTCCTGGGCGGCCAGGCCGAACGCGGAAACAAGCAACAGGGTGAAAAGCAATAGTTTTTTCATAAGTCAATGCTAATAACGCCCGATTACCGGAAGTGTTTGTCCGGAATCGACAGAAGTTGCGGCCGGGGCGGTATTCTGCGACAATTTTGCAGCATGCGCCGTCTATCGATATGATTTGACCATTTTCTGACGCCAATTTGCTCCATTCCGTCTATCCTTGCGCCTTTAAAATAAACCGAAATATGAAAATTCAAGTCCTGACACTCGCGCTCTGTTGCACCGCAGTTATCTTGCTGCCCGCGCAAAATCCCCACACCGCGGCAAAACCTGCGGCCGAAAGCACACAGCCCAGCCTTCGACAAGGCTTCGGCGGGCAAGCCGAAACCCACCTGAAAAATATCCGCCAACTGACCTTCGGCGGCGACAATGCCGAAGCCTACTGGAGCCCCAACAGCAAGTGGCTGACCTTTCAAAGCAACAACCCCGGGTGGGGCCTCCAATGCGACCACATTTTCGCCATGGACGTGAAAAAAGCGGCAAATAACCAGGCGTACAAGCCGCAGGCCATCAGCGGCGGAAAGGGCCGGACGACCTGCTCTTTTTTTATGCCTGACGGCAAAAACATCATTTTCGCCAGCACCATGTCGGCTGCCGACACCTGCCCGCCCACACCCAACCTGCGCCAGGGCGGCAAGTACCTCTGGCCGATTTACGATTCGTACGACCTGTACGTAGCCGACCTGAACGGCAAAGTGGTCAAACGCCTCACCGATAGCCCCGGCTACGACGCCGAGGCTGTGCTCAGCCCCAAGGGCGACAAAATTCTGTTCACCAGCACCCGTTCGGGCGACCTTGAACTTTGGACGATGGACCTCGACGGAAAAAATCTGAAACAGATCACCTTCGATCTGGGCTACGACGGCGGCGCTTTTTTCAATCCCGACGGGTCTAAAATTGTTTTCCGGGCCAGCAGGCCCAAAACCGACGCCGAGATCAATGAGTACCGCGAACTGCTCAGCCAGGGTTTGGTGGCGCCGACAAACATGGAAATTTTTGTGTGCAATGTCGACGGCAGCAACCTGCGACAGGTTACCAACCTGGGGAAAGCCAACTGGGCGCCGTATTTCCATCCTTCGGGGAAAAAGATCATTTTTTCGAGCAATCACCACTCCGAACGGGGCTACGACTTCCAACTTTTCATGATCAACGAAGACGGCACCGGCCTGGAGCAAATTACCTCGGAAAGCATTTTCAATTCCTTCCCGATGTTTTCGCCGGACGGCAAAAAAATTGCCTTCAGCAGCAATCGCGACAACGGCGGCACCCGCGACACGAATGTGTTTGTGGCCGATTGGGTGGATTAACCGCGAGGCGCCGTAGGGGCGACCCTCGCGGTCGCCCGAAAATACATGGTCGCCCGAAAATACATGGTCGCCCGCAAATACATGGGCGACCGCAAATACATGGGCGACCGCAAATACATGGTCGCCCGAA
>CAZAEZ010000003.1:15225-116207 GCA_964484205.1 uncultured Saprospiraceae bacterium
AATACATGGGCGACCGCAAATACATGGGCGACCGCAAATACATGGGCGACCGCAAATACATGGGCGACCGCAAGGGTCGCCCCTACGGAACATCGTGGAGAAATTTACCGATTTTGGCCTCGAAATGGTTACTTCTGATTTACTGGAAATTATTGCCCGGCACTTTTTCCAGCCGGATGTCGCACCGACGATCGACCCGGTCGGCGCAGGAAATATCAACGATACGTTTCGGGTGGCCTTTTCCATTAATGGCAAAACCCAATCCTGGCTGCTTCAGCGCCTCAACCACCAGGTGTTCACCGACCCGGAGGCGGTCATGCATAATATCCGGGTAGTTGCGGAACATTTGAACCGGCAGGCAGTTTTACGCCGAATGTTGTGGAGGATGTGGTCGGCCCGGTTAGCCTACGCAAGGAAATACTGAATGCACTGATGTGCGGTTTCCTGGAAACAACGGCGGATTTCCTAATGCCTGCCGAGCGCGAGCACCTTTTGCCGGGCGCCCGGTGGATCATCGGGGAACAGGCCTTGCGTTTTTTAACCGACTACCTGGCGGGCGACCGCTACTACAAAGTGCGGTACCCGGAACACAATCTGGTGCGGGCGCGCAATCAGCTGGCCTTGTTTATGGAACTCCAAGCAAAACGCATGTGCGTTTTTTCAAAAAAACCTGGCTAACAAAGCAGCAGCCTTATTCCTTGCTCTTGAATGCCAGGGTAAATACGGTCGACTTCACGCCTTTCACATCCAGGGAATAGAGATTCCCTTTTTCGACATACAGCGTGCGCAGTTCATCGGCACGCAAATTTTCGTCGTGAAACAGGTCGACACAAACCAGGCTGCCATCGTACAGCGCCATGACGTCGGGCACCAGCGTATGGCCAACCACGATACGTTTGACGCCGGCAAAGGCAAGCGCGGTATCCATTTCTTCCCGGCTGATTTTATTCTTGGCGGCGCCGCGAAACCAGAGCACGCCCACTTCGGGATGAAAGACATATTGGGCAAGGGAGTCAACAATTTCGCCGTAGTTGACGCCCAGATACCGGCGGGCGATATAGTTCAGATCGCTGATGCGTAGGGTGGAGTTCGCCACATAGGGGCTGATGCCGCCGTGGCAAAAAGCGAAGTCGCCAATTTTTACAATCGCGTTTTTGGTGCGCAACCAGCGACCGAGTTCGGAATGATCATCGTACCACAGGTTGTAGGTTTCGCCGATCAGTTGGGCGTTTTCCATGTATTTATTGCGCACGTAGCCGTATTCGCCGCAGAGGTTCATGGCTTCGTGGTTGCCGAGGATGAAATGGATGTTCCCACCGGCTTTCTCCGCTTCCGATTCCAGTTTGTAGATCAACCAAAGGCATTCGGTCACATTGATCCCGCGGTCGAAAAAATCGCCGATCAAAACCAGGTGGCCATCGCCAAAAGTCCAGTTGAATTTGGCGTCCATTACCCGGGCGCCTTGCAGGATGCGTTTGAAGGCCTCAAAATTGCCTTCGATGTCGGAAAGTACCAGCATACGGTCGGGGAGCGAAAAGCGGTCTTTGTCGACTTTGAGTTTGTCTTTGAGCGTAAACGAAAAGGCATCGCCGGATTCCGGCACCACGCATTTCAGTTTAACCTCTTCCCGTTTTGAATAATATTTTACCCGGACAACGAGGCCGGTATCGACTTTTTCAACCGTTTTAACCACGATATTTTTACCCCGGTAAAAGACATGAGGGCCGTCGCTGCCTGCCTTGGATTTGTCAATCAAAGGATCGCCGGCATAGACCTGACTGGTGAGGGACACCAAAAGCGCAATAAACAGAGATTTGAAAGCCATGCAAAGAGAAATTAGTTGAAAGCGGATAATGTATTAACGCCGGATTGGCGGAATTGTCACAAGAGACCGGACTGGTCCCCCGTTTATACAGGCAAGAACACGGAAGTGATGCGCAAATATAATTCTTTTTCCCGGGTGAACACTTGCCTGGATAAACGCCCGGACAAAAGGAACACGGCTGTTTTGGAAATTTAATTTGGATAAGGGGGACATTTCCACGTCGTACTTTTTTGAGAAAACATTGACAGTTTCTTGACAAAAACACCTTCGGCCATTGGTTTCTTCCTGATTTATTATCGGCTTATCCGGCGGGCTGGGTATTTTGCCGCCGAACGAATTTGTACGGTTTATGCGAAAATTTGCCGCGAAGCGGATATACCCGGTTGCCACGGATCCTATCGAAAATGGTGTGGTCATTACGGATGATTCGGGGAAAATCCTGGCCATTGAACGCCAGGCACAACACGATCCGGCCAGTCTCGAACAGGTTGACGGAGTTTTAGTCCCCGGATTTATTAATACCCATTGCCACCTGGAGTTATCGCACATGAAGGGCATGGTGGACACCGGCACCGGATTGATCCCTTTCATTACCAGCGTCGTCACCAAGCGCAACCTGGCTGCCGAGGTGATCGCCGAGGCCATTGCGCGCGCCGAACAGGACATGCTAGATGCCGGCATTGTGGCCCTGGGTGATATTTCCAACACGACCGACACGTTTGCCGTGAAGGCCCGCGGGCGCATGCGCTACCATACGTTTGTGGAAGTGTTTGATTTTTTGCAGGATGCCAACGCAGAAAAAACATTTGCCGGCGGGAAAGCCGTGTATGAAAAACTTCAATTGGCGCCCGGCAGTACACGTTCGCTGGCGCCGCATGCGCCCTACTCCGTCAGTCCCGGTTTGTTTGAAAAAATTAATGCCGCTAATCCGGCTTCGGGGAGCGTCACCAGCATTCACAACCAGGAAACGCCGCCCGAAAATGAACTGTTCGAACAGGGCAGCGGCGCGTTTTACGATTTTTACAAGCTGTTTGATGTTTCATTAGCGCATTTTGAGGCGCCGGGCAAACCCTCCATTTTCTATGCCTTGCAACATATGAACCCGGCACTCCGGAGCTTATTTGTGCACAACACCCTGAGCACGCCGGATGACATCCGCGCTGCGCAAGCCTGGAGCCCGCATACCTTTTGGACGACCAGCCCGAACGCCAATTTGTACATTGAAAACCGGCTCCCGAATTATCAATATTTTCTGGATGCCGGCGCCCGCGTCACCATCGGTACCGACAGCCTGACCTCCAACTGGCAGCTTTCCATTTTGGAGGAAATGAAAACGATTGCGCGGTATCAGAGCTATGTTTCCTTCGAACAGTTGCTACGCTGGGCTACGTTGAACGGCGCCGAAGCGCTGGGGTTCGAGGATACGCTGGGTAGTTTGGAGGCGGGGAAAACACCGGGGGTGCTGGTGCTGCATGGGCTGGGGGCTGGCGAACATTTGGGCGCGGCAGTTTCGGTGCGGCGGTTGGTGTGAGGATTTTGGGCGACCGCAAGGGTGGGCGACCGCAAGGGTGGGCGACCGCGAGGGTCGCCCCTACGGTGGGGAAATTTATTTGGGCGGTGCTTGCACGCTTGAGAGATTTGGGTTTATCTTTGCCGCCCGTTCACAAAAACGGTATCGTGGCCGAGGGGTTAGGCACAGGTCTGCAAAACCTGCTACAGCGGTTCGAATCCGCTCGATACCTCCACAGGAAATCAATGCCGCCGTAACGTTTGTTCGTTGCGGCGTTTTTTTTGTGCCCGGAGATTGAGCCCCCACATATAGGATCGGAATTCGACGCGCTGAAAACGACCGGGCAAAATACTGCCGGTAGCTCCGCTATCTGGCTATCAAGCAGCTCAACTAATTTGGATGTTTCGGATGGAAGGGAGCGGACAATACCCATCCAACACAGGGCTCCCAATTTTCTCCGCCCAATTAGTCTTGCCATGAAAGAAAGCAATCGTCGCAATGGCTTTTCAGAATCAACCCTGTGGGGCTTCGGCAGTTTGGCACAATAATAGTTACGTGGAAAAACATACCGCTTTTGGTATATTTTCTGCCGATTGCTCAAATGATCGGATTGGATGAGCCTCAAGTTACATGGATTGAATTCCCTCCCTTTCCTCCATGCAGAAATTAGAAGGTTGGTACCGACGAACACTTCAAGACTCCAATCATGGCTTCTTCATCATCCTTTGGCCGTCTACAACTGCGAGTCATCCAGTCGGTAAATACGGGTTGTGAGGACCGGAAGTTGAATGTGACCCTTACGCGGGCGCGGGAGCAAAGGCAGTCGGCCGCATGCTGGGCCTGAATTTTACAGAAAGCCTTAATATTAAGCCGGAGATTGCTCACACCTATTGACTGTGGAAGAAAAAACGCCGCAATTCAACGACATCCTGCCCGTGCTGGAGGCATACTGCTGGAGCGACCTTGCCTTCCGGCATGATTTCTACGACGTGGATTATCTGCCGGAAAATGACCGGGTGCGGTACACGATACACCCGGAGGCTCGGCGGGAGGTGCTTAAGCGGCGGCTGGAGTTGAATCACCGGGTGTATGGGGAGGAAGTGGCACGGGGGTTGCATGGGAAGGGGAAGGGGAAGAAGCGCACTGCTGCTGGGGCGTCTGGGGAGGAAGGCTCGGCTTTGCTTCGGGAAGAGCAGGGGCGGCAGGGGGAGTTGTTTTAGAAAATTCAATATTAATTTATATGCTACAGGTTCATCCAAAATTAAACCAAGCTTTTGAAGCTGATTTACAAAAACTGGTCAGCATTGATCTGCCAGCAAACAGGCCAATTAAATACATTGAGTATGAAGAAGTTTTAAGAGCTCATTACTTAATTGCCGATTACTTTCAGGAACAAGGCGAACAAGTAATATGTGGGGTAAAAGATCATAATTTGTTATGCTCAGCAATTGGGAGGCAAACTACCGGCTTTGCTGGAAAAACGAAATGGAATACAATGGAAGAGGTCTGTGCCACTCTTTTTTACGGAATTGTTAAAAATCACTCGTTTCATGACTGCAATAAAAGGACAGGGCTTTTAGTCTTGATTTATCAGCTATATAAGAATGGTCGCACATTTACAATTCGTCAACGTGATTTAGACCGGCTAGCAATTAATGTTGCATCAAATAGATTATTTGAAAAGAAAAAAGGTATTTTCTTGTATAAGGAAGCTAAAAAAATTGAAAAATTGGATGATAAAGAAATTTGTTTACTGGCGCATTTAATACATAAATATAGCCGCCCTATCGATAAAAGATTTTATACCATTACTTATCAGGAATTTAATCGATTGTTAAACAAACACAATGTTTTTCTTGAAAACCCATCTGGAAATTTTATTGATGTAATAAAAATAGAAGACAAACGTGTTGGAGGCTTTTTGGGCATTGGAGGCAAAACAGAACAGGTTCGTACAAAGGTATTACAGATTGGTTTTCCCTCTTGGAAGAGTCAAATGCATTCTAAAGCACTAAAAGAAGTATTAAAAGCTACTCGGCTAACATCGGAATATGGTATTGACTCACAAGTGTTTTTTAATGGCGTTGAGCCTATGAATAGTTTGATTGCTGAATATAGTGGGCCACTTACTAGATTGAAAAACAAGTAAACTATAACTATGACCTACTGGCTAAAACCCATCGGCACAACCGAACTACCCCTTCCGGAAGCGGCATACAAGCAGTATCGCTACGAGGTACATTATTCCAAAGCACGGCGTCCAACCGGCGTGCATGTTGGCGACATTTTGCTCTTGTATGCTGTCGGCCACAAATGCTTGGTTGGCTATTGCGAAGTAATTTCCAGGATGTTTGAATCGCCACAGTCAGAGCAGGAAGCAGAGCCTTGGCGCATGCGTTTTCCCTATGGGATCTATGCGGAAAATAAAAGCAAGCCTTTCTCTGAGAACTGGGAGAAAATACTGCTCAAGCCGCAAGGAATTGGAGCAACTTACCATGCATCGACAGGTCTGCCGTTGACCCGTCCGGGTAATGAAGAGTTGGGCGCCATTGAATGGGGCCATTCCTATTTTGCCTTGGCAGATGACTTTGCCCGGCATTTGATTGCCGAAATGGATAAAATCGCAACTCTCAAATAGTTATGGAAAAAGTATTGCCCACCAAACACCTCTCCGCCCGCGTTCCCTGGCACGACAACCGCTGGAACGGGCGCACTTCTTGCAATGTGCCGGAGCATTGTTAACCTGTAGAATAAATTTTAAGTCAAATCCACCTCAAGCTTCGTTTTTATACAAACACCGAACCCACCCCCATGCGCACCGACCACTGGAACAAACGCGCCCTCGACTTTCTCCGACCGCACTTCAGTCAGGCCGAACGCCTGGTGCAGATCGCCACCGGTTTTTTCACCATCCAGGGTTACGATTTGGTGCGAGAAGTCTTGTCCGGCAAATATGTCCAGATTCTGGTAGGTTTTGACGAGCAGTCGAAGGAGCGGCTCCGGCAGAAGTTGATCGAGGATATTATGCTGCACCTGAGCCAGTGGAGTGCGGAAGACCGCCGGGCGGCAGTGCTCGATCTGGTGGAGCGCATCCGGGCGGGGCGGTTTATTATTACGGAACGGCTGGAACGGGATGAACGCGTAGACGCCCGTATCCGGAGCCGCGACCATGCCAAGGTGTTTATACTCGACGAATGCAAGGTCATCGTAGGTTCCATCAACCTGACCGCCAGTGGCCTGCTGTACAATGCAGAAGGCAGCACTTTACAGGATGAGCCCGAACGGGTACAGTTTTTTGTAGAAATGTTCCAACAGTACTGGAACGATAAGCAGACCTACGATCTGACCGAGGCACTCTTGCAAGCCTTGCTTGTCTGGTTGAAACTGCACCCGCCATTTGACGTGTACCTAAAGGCTATTCAGACGCTCATTCACGAAGAAGAAGTTGAACCTCCACGGGAGGCTTATAAAATGCCGGTAGAGTACCAGCAAGTCGTCATCGCCCGGGTGTTGCGGCAGATCAAGCAATACCGGGGCGCAATGCTGGTGGCCTCCACCGGTTTAGGAAAAACCGTGATGGCTACGCATGTAGCCTTGCGAATGACCCACGAGCGCAGAACCATCAACTACCTGGTTTTTGCCCCAAAGCAAGTACACCCGGACTGGAAACGCGCCCTGAAAAGTGCCGGCTTGAGCTGTGATATTTTTACCCGGGAACTGCTCGACCGGGCTGAAGGGGCCAAAGGCAGAAAGACCCTGGATCTGCACGATGCCCTGGACCAATTGGACGACAAGTATCTGGTCATTATTGACGAGAGCCAGTACTTCCGAAACCAACTCCGGGCTGGTGATGGACGCAAGCGGCACTCCTTCAACCGCCTGATGGATAAAACCCGTAAAAAGAAGCCTTATATTTTGCTGCTCACGGCTACGCCCTATTCCAAACAAATCGGTGACCTGAACAGCCAGTTATTGCTGCTGCCGCACACCGCCGAAAAGAAATACCTTACCAACAAAGGCCAATTTGTATTACCCGGCATGGTCGATGATCTGATCTCGCCGGAGGCCTGGCGCGTACCCGAAAACGAGCAGTATTTCGAACACTTTCTGAACCTCCCCGTATCTACCGTGATGAGCACCTCGCAGGTAGCGAAAGATTTTGCCACCAAAACAGCGGAAGGTGAATATCTGATTTTCGGCGCTGAAAAACGCTGGATACCACAAATCGGGATTACTAAAGTAACGGTACCGCTTTTGGTTGAAACGGAAATGGTAGAAGCCCTGGAGCAGCGCAGCTTCGAGCACCACCGGCTGCGTTTTAAGCACCGGGATACCTGGCGGATTTCCACCACCACCATTCAAAAAGAAGCGGAAATTGCCTGGACCAGTTCGCCGGCCGCCTTACGCAGTGTTGTTCAGCAAACTATCGACGATAGCTACAAAGTCCGGTTTAAACTTTCAGCGGAACGCCGACTCGAATTACTCCAGCCGGTGTTAGACCGCTTATCCGGCATGTCGATTCAGGAGGATGCCAAACTGAAGCAACTGGTTTCCTTTCTCCAGGAATTCAAACAAGCCGGACGGAAAGTGATCTTATTTACGGAACGCCTGTCCACAGCGATTTACCTGGAAGAATCTTTACAGGCGGAAGCGCCAGACGTTTTGGTAGCCAATTCGGTTGCGCAAACTCCGGACGGGCCCGCGCTGAAGGACTTCGAACCGGATGTGTTACAAATGATCAAGGGTTTTGCCCCGGTGGCCAATGCTGACAAGATAAGTCCCCGTGAAAAATTAGTCGCTTACGATTTGTTTATCAGCACGGATGCCTACAGTACCGGCGTCAACCTTCAGGATGCCAGTGTGGTCATCAATTACGACCTGGCCTGGACGCCGGATGTGATTATTCAACGGGCTGGGCGTATTCTCCGGTTCTGGCCCCAACCACGCCGGGTGGATTTCATTGTTTTCCTGGGTGATTTTACCGACCAGGCCCGCGCCAAGCAAACTTTTATTGTGGAAAACCGCTTGCGGAAATTAGTCGGGCGGAGCAGCCAGGCTGAAAAATTCAGCGAGCTACCCTTGCTCCCGGAGTCCGATCAGGTGGACTTTGCTTCGCTTAGCGCTTTGTCTTCTATAAAAATTGAATACCTGGGGCTTGCCGATCCGGGCCAGATTGAAGAATTTTCCGGGGTGTCGCCTTTTCTCAGACACGTAGCAGTATTGCAGGAACATAAACAGTGCCGAATCGATACCCAATGATATTTCGAGTGCGATGACCTACACGGGCGATAGCCAACTGATTTTTCTGTTGCTGGACTTTCAAGGGCAAGCAGAAATTGTACTTTACGACATATCCAACAATCAGCTGCTTGCAAAAAAGGAAGATGAAATTTTGAATCTGATTGCCTGCACCCGGAAAACCCCGCTTGCAGAAGTCGATCCGGGTCAACTGGAACGTTGTGCCCAACGCGCAAAAAAACTTTGGATGGCCAAACATGAGGTTTTGCCGGAAGTGGAGATTCCGAGAATTTGTGCGTTGTGGCTTATCCCGGAGGGTAAGGAGCCTGGGTTGGAATTTTTATTGGTTAAGAAATCCGGCATATAGATAATCCCCACAAACATAAAAAAACAACACCTGCTGCAAGCCCTAGCCGAAATAGACCGCGATGGCGTCCCCCCCGCACCAACAATCCACAGGGTGCGATCTGGTGTATAAAAACAAGCCCTATCCGCCCAAGCTGGTTGTCCGGATTGCCAACCGGCTGGCCAACGGCCGGGAGTTGTGGAATTTTAGCGGGGGCGTAGAAACGAATACTTTTTTGGAAGGGCATGATTTTACCATTGTACCAAAAGCCGGAGCCGCCGGTGCAGCTGTATTTGGAAAATCTTCGGAAACGAACGGGTTTGCAGGTGTTTTATGCCTGGTTTGATTTGGAGGGTGGGGCGTTGATGCCGGCGGTTTAGCGTGCGCCTCAAGCCGCCAAACCCAGCCGCGCCCGTGCCTTTGCCAGCATCAGGGGGCGTGCGTCGGGGAGCTGCCGGACTTCTTCATAGGGCAAGTGAATGACAATGTAGCGCTGGCCGTCTTCAGTCCAGTCATCTTCCTCGCCGCCTTCGGAGGTGCAAATGAATACCATCCCGATGTTTTGAAGGCCGGGAAATTGATTTTCAATATACTGGGTGTCTACTTTGTCAGCTACATCAGCTTCAACTACTTTTACGACTACCATACCAGTTTTTTTAACAAAGGTAAGTTTGACATGCCAAAAGCGCAACTTACCGCATTATCCGATTGTAAGGCGGTCTTGGTAAACGTTCTGAAAGCGGGCGAGCCAGATTTTCCGGGAGGTAAGGATAGTGGAAGAGCTGAATCTGTTCCCGCTTCAGGCATTCAGAAAAGCTGCCTTTAAACTCAATGATATAGGAAACATTATTTTGGACAAAAAACATTGCAGAGTAGCGCCCAAGCTGACCTTTGCTGGTAACTCCGTACTTCCATACCTCGCCGGTTTTCAGGTAATAAGTGGTTCGGCCGCTGTGCAGGCATGGATACCAACCGTCTTCTCTCGCAATCAGGACATACTGTTCAGAGTCATCAATTTCATTCAACCGTCTCAGAAGCCGGAGCGTTTCCTGCGGGTTGAGTTTTGATGCACTGTCGCCCTCACTTTCAAAATCAATCATTGGGATAATCGCAACAGCTACCAATAACAATGCAATGCCGGCGAATAACGGCCAAAAGGACGCTTGTTTTTTTGTACCCGTGTTTTCCAAGGTGGGTTTGTCGGCGCCCATGGTTAAAATTATAGTTAGATTCAGGTTTCCTGATTAAAGGCTGCGTGTTCCTATGCGTTGGGTCTCAATTTTTTAATAACTTTCAAACAAATATATGCGATTTTGTTATTTATAAATGAACTATCAATAAAAAAATAACAAAAATGAATTTTTGTATTCACCATGGAGCAAAGTCAAATCGAACAAGGCGCTCGCCTACAAAATCTGATTAAAGAACTGAAACACAATCAGGCGTCCTTTGCGCAAAGCCTTGGCATGACGCAACCCAACATCAGCCGCATGGTGACCGGCGAAAGCGCCATTTCCGTAAAAGTGCTAAACGGCATAACAAATACGTATAAAACGGTGAACCTCCATTGGCTGCTTACCGGCGAAGGGGAGATGTTCATGGCCCCCGATGCTGAAAGCCCGGCAATGGTTCGGGAGCCTTCGTCGACGTATCGAACCGCCGGTAAAGGCAGGCTGGAGGAATTGGAAGCGCGCATTGAACGATTGGAAGAAGCGGTTAAGCGGCTGCTGGAGGAGTATGGGAAATAGTGTCATGACCGGCGATATCCAGACAAACATCGACTATCCATGCACTACAAACCATTCTACGCCGAATTCCCCAACATCGCTGCAGTGCAAACCCGTACGGTCACCGTACCGGCGGGCGAGCAGGTACTGCCTATGGGACAATACGGATTTTTGCCCTCTTATTGTGTAGATAAAAAATGCGATTGCAGGCGGGCCATGATAAACGTCCACCGTCCGGATATGGATTCGCAAGCGCCACCGCTTGCCATACTTTCTTACGGCTGGGAACCCCGGTCGTTTTACCGGAAATGGTCGCCGGAAATGCCGGAAGAAATGTTGAACTGGTTCAAAGGGCCGGCAGTTGAACCGATGCAGTCGCAAGGCCCGTATGCTGAAGAACTTCTGCAGCTGTTTAAAACCCTGCTTGAGGATAAGGAATACGCCAGGCGGTATATCCGGCATTACGTTTTGTTCAAATGGAAGATCGGCATGAAGTTGCCCAAAGACTTGCAACCCTGGTTGGGTCTGTTTCACGATTGTCCTTGTGGCAGCGGCGAGAAATTTAAGTTTTGCTGCGGAAAGTAAGATTGAAATTAATTGTACCAGCAAAAAAACGACAAGCTAACCAATCACCTTAAGCCGTTTCATTTCCCAAAAACATTTTGCCGTTACTTCAATATCCACCGCTGCATTGTGTGCCTCGTCAAAGTGCGTGCGAAAGAGTTTATAATGCAACTCGGAAAGTTTGGGCCATTTATAACCATAGCGGCCAGGCAGGCGGCAGAAGTCGGTAGACAACTCCATAGTACAAAGTTTGGGCTTGCCGGGCAGACTGTTGTTCCGGCCGGCGCGGATTAGCTCGGCGCCCATAATCTTCTCGTCGAATTTCATATTGTGCGCCACAAGCATTACAGCCTCATCCAGCAAGGCTTCGAACAACTCAAGGATTGTATCCAGTGCCTCCCCTTCAGCCTTTGCTCGCTCGGTAGTGATGCCATGCAGCACTGCCGCCTCACGCGGAATGGTAAATCCCTCCGGGTAGATGATGTGGTTGTCGGACTCCACCAGCCGCCCGTCATAGTCGTACAGCATCCACGCCAGCTGCACCATTCGCGGCCAATTGGCCGTGTCGGTTACCGGAGCATTCCAATTGCGCGGTAGTCCGGTGGTTTCCGTGTCGAAGAAAAGATACATGGTTAACGATAACGATAGGTTGAAATACTGTGACCAATGAATCTGACAGCGGGCATACTCACCGCCCCAAACCACCCAACAATCCCCCCAACAACCGAACCGCATTTTCCACCACAGCCGCACTTTCCACCGGAATTTTAAGATACGTCTGCCCGGTCTGTTCGTCGGTCGCTACGAGCGACTGAACCAATTCCTGCGTTTTTTCCGGGCTGCTCAGCGTTTCCGACAAGCCGGACAGGAAGGATACGCCCGTCTGGATCAGCTCCTGCGGGGTAGCGGGCGCGGCGCCGGCAGTTGCGCGGGCGCGGGGTTGGGGTTCTGTGCGGGCGGGTTGTTTGTCGGGCTGCACATCGTCGTCGCCCGGGTAATTTTCCGGTTCGGACACAGAAGGCGCAGGCATGGGCAGTTCGAAATCCTCGCTTTCGGCCGGTTCCGGTTCGATTCCGGCGGGTTCGGGCCGGGGCAGTTGCCAGCTCTCCGTTGTGCTGAGCGTCTCGACGTTTTCCATAAATTTTTTAAACTTCGATTCGGACATGAAGATCGTGTCGTCGCCCTCCGGGTCGAGCACGCCCTGGGCCATGGAGGCCTTGAACTCCAGTACGCCCAGCATGCGCTGTTCGATACTTTCGGCGCTCACCATGTTGATGACCGTCACGTTGTCGGTTTGGCCCAGGCGGTGTATGCGGCCGATGCGCTGTTCGAGCACGGCGGGATTCCAGGGAATGTCGAGGTTGATGAGCAGGGACGCAGCCTGCAGGTTGAGGCCCACGCCGCCGGCGTCGGTGGAGAGGAACACCCGACAATCGGGGTCCTTGTGAAAGCGCTCGAGCAGATCGGCCCGGTCGGCGCTGGGGATGCCGCCGTGCAGGTAGGCGTAGCCGGTTTCGCGGGCTTCGAGCTCCTGCGCCACTAAGCGGGTCATGCGCTCCCACTGGCTGAAGATGACGATCTTTTGCTCGTGGTCGGCCAGGGCTTCTTCGAAAATACAGAGCAGCTCGTCGATCTTGGTATCGAAGCGGGTTTGCTGGTCGAGTACGTAGGTGCTGTCGGCCACCATGCGCATCTTGGAGAGGCAAAGGATGAGCATGCGCCGGTCTTTTTCATTCAGGAAATGGAAGCGCCGCCACTTGGCTACGAGGCGCGCCACGGCGTCGGCCAGCTCGAGGTGGATGTCCTTTTGCTGGCGCGTCATGGGCACGAACAGCACCTTGTCCATGCGTTTGGGCATGTCTTTGTGCACTTCTTTTTTCAGGCGGCGGATGAGGCAGTTCGACAGCGATTCCCCGATTTCTTTGAGATTTTTATAGCCGATCACCTGGCCGTTTTCGCCGGTGATCTGGTAGCGGTCGAGGAAGCGGTACAGGGGCGGCAGTTTGTACTGATCGACAAACTGGACGACGGCGTACAGCTCCTCCAGTTTGTTTTCCAGAGGCGTGCCCGTGAGCACAAAACAATAGGGCGTTTGCACCTTTTTGAGTTGGATGGAAACCTTGGTGCGAAAGTTTTTGATGCGTTGGGCCTCGTCGATGATGAGCAGGTCGGCGCCGAGTTGTTGCAGTTCTTCCGTATCGTTCGCCATGGTGTTGTAGCTGATGATGTGGAAAAAGGCCTCGCTGTTGGCGTACTGCTCGACGCGTTTTGTTTTCAAACCCTCCACAACGTGCACCGGCGCGTCGCTGAATTTTTCAATTTCCGTTTTCCACTGGTATTTCAAAGATGTCGGACACACCACCAGGGCTTTCTGGATATTCAGTTCGCGGCGCAGCAGCTCAGCCGCACCGATAGCCTGGATCGTTTTGCCAAGGCCCATTTCATCGGCAATCAAACAACGGCCCGCATGGGCGGCAAACCAGACGCCGCGTTTTTGGTAGGCAAACAAGCGGGCTTTCAGCAGGCGGTTGAAATAGGGGCTGTCGGGACCTTTTGGCAACAATTTTTTCAATAAGGCTTTCCGGCGCAAACCCTCCCGGCGCTCCGCGATCAGGTCGAGCGCATCAGGGTGGCACTGAAAGCCGGGCTGAATGCCGCGGGCTTCTTCCAGTACAATTTCAAAATGGGCAAAGCCGTGTTCCGTGAGATAACCCTCCGGATCGAACCAATTGGCGGCCCAACGGCGGAGCCGTTTTTCCATTGCTGTACCGATGCACAGCCGGACTTGCGGCCCCTGGCGGTAATCCACGTACACCGAGGCCTGCGCCGGACGGTAGCCGGCAGCCAGCAGTTTTTTGGCGCCGCGTTGTTTGCCTACCCGGTGCAGGGTTGCACTGATGTGTTTGCACAGCCCGAGGCGGTTGGTTTTGAAATCCTGGCAGCTGCAGGAATTCCCGACCCAGGTCAGCGTATTTTCCGGCGGCAGTCCTTTTTTGGGCAGGGCCGTGCGGATGTCTACCCGGTAGCTATTCTTCGTAGCCGGATTCCAAACGCTGAACTCTGAAAACACCGGGTGCGCGCCGGTGTTCGTCACCAGGAATTCGTTCTCTTCGCCGAATTGTTTGCGCAGGCCCAGTTGCCAGAGGTCGAGCTGCATATCCTGCGGGCGGCGGTGGTAGGATACGCGGATTTTCTTTTTGGCTTTGGTTTTTTTGGTCGCTTTTTTACCGGTGGGTGCGGACTTGGCCATGGTATCTGCTGTTGAACTTGTTTTTGTGTTGCTGCGGGATACGAATCGGAATAGTTATCTATCGCTTCCTGCTCTTTTTCTTTCGTTTATTTTTCGGCTGGTATCGGTCAAGGTATCGTAAGCTTCGTACCAGGCATCGGGATTTTTAGCAAAAGCAGGCGGCTGCATATATTTGAGATGTTGATTGGCGTAACAACGCAAATTTAACCGGCTAATGTGGAATTCTGTGCGTGGATTTGCCAGATCGATACAGCGGGGTTATTATACACCTGGTTAACCTATCTTCGTACACACTTTTTGATTATGTTTTCTATCAACAACTTTGAATCCGCCATACCCCAAAAAATCCTCGCCCGCGGCCAGGACTATTTCGACTCGGGGGCCGTGTATGAACTCGAAGAACTGGAGCCCGGCGTATGGCAGGCGGCGGTGGAAGGCACGGCGCCTTATGAGGTGGTGGCTATTTTTACAAAAAAACAGCAGGTTGAGGGCATTACCTGCAATTGTCCTTATGACGAAGGCATCTGTAAACACGCCGTAGCCGTACTGTTCTCGATCCGGGAACAGTTGGCACAGCCGAAAAGCAAGCGGCCCAAAGCGCGGCAACCGAATTTTGAAGACCTGCTTCTGAAACTGGAGGCCGACGAGCTGCGCGATTTTATCCGCAGCCAGCACCTGGAAGACCAGAATTTCGGCGAGAAGTTTATGGTTTTTTTTGCCGGTAAAGTCCCCGGTATCGACGTGGCGGGGAAGTACGCCGCCCTGATTCGCCAAAGCATAAACCGGTATTCCGACAGGGGTTTTATCGACTACCGCGGTACTTACGACCTCAGCCGTGAACTCCAGCCGGTCCTGATTGCCTCGGAAACTGCGCTTGCGCGAAAAGAATTTTCGATAGCGTTGGCTATTTTGAAAGCGCTGTTAAAGGAGTTGCTGCCGGTCATTGAATCCTGCGACGATTCCTCCGGCAGCATCGGCGGCACGCTCTCGAATGCAATATCGATCATTGAACAAATTTCGGAAACCGATTCGCTGCCCCCCTCAATTGCTGCGGATATCCTGGACTATACCGAATCCTCTCTGAAAGCCAATATCTGGTTCGATTACGGCGATTTTGGCTACCAACTGCTGGTCGCCGCCGCGAATGCGGCCAGCCGGATCGATCCCGAGCGGTATTTATCCCTGTTGGATACGCTGAAAAAAGCTCAAACCGGGGCGTACGACGAGTATAGCCGCAACTATTTAACCAAAGAAAAAATCCGGTTTCTCCGGACGATCGGTCGCACGGCCGAAGCGGACAAACTGACAGCCCAAAACCTGGACATTACCGGCGTGCGCAAGGCCGAGGTGGAAAAAGCAGTAGCGGCTGCCGATTTCGACCGCGCCAAACAGCTGCTCTTAGATGGCATCCGGCTCGCAGAAGAAAAGCGGCATCCGGGAACTGTCGAAAGCTGGGAAATCATGCTGCTCGACATTGCAAAACATGAGAACGACACCGAACGAATCCGGCACTATGCCAAAAAATTCGCCTTAGATCGCAGTTTCAGGCAGCAGTATTACCTGGAATGGAAACATAGCTTCTCTGCTACAGAATGGCCCGCCGTCATTGAACAGCATATCCGGGAAGTTACCGAAGCCGAACAAAACCGGCCGCGGCGCGGCGCCTGGGACAAACTGGATCATGCCCTCTTCCTGCATTTCTCACCCATTTACATCCAGGAACAACAATGGGAGCGCCTGCTGCAACTGCTGCCCACCGACGCTGACCTCCACACCCTGAACACGGTACATTCCCACCTCTGCCCGCGTTACCCCGCCGAAATGCTGGCCCGTTACATGCCCGTACTCGAAGCGGAAGCCGAGCGCGCCAACAGCCGCAACGACTACCGCCGCCTGGCAGCAATCATGCAAACGTTGAAACACGATATCTCCGGAAGCCATGAAGCCGTGAAAGCCCTCGCCTGGGAACTGCTGGAACGGTATCCGAGGCGATCAGCAATGGCGGAGGAATTCAGGCAATTGCTGTGATCGCCAGTGCAAAACGGTTGCTATATTTCTGGTATGTAATTAAAAAAAATATATTGAAACGCCACAAAATGTTTTAAACACTGCGCCGCACCCCTGATATTTGTTGAAAAAAGATAACCATGGAAAGCAAAGGCGAAGTGCTCATTTATGAAAGCGCCGACCAGCAAACGCAGGTCGAGGTCAAACTGGAAGCCGATACGGTTTGGCTTACGCAAAAACAGATGGGAGAGTTGTTCCAAACTACTCCACAAAACATCACAGTTCACCTGAAAAATATTTATGACGAGGGTGAATTGGAAGAACCGGCAACTTGTAAAGAATATTTACAAGTTCAAACCGAAGGCAGCCGCCAGGTCCCCGGCAGGTAAAGTTTTACAACCTGGACGTCATTATTTCGGTAGGCTACCGGGTCAATTCCAAACGCGGCACCCAATTCCGAATCTGGGCCACCCAACGCCTGAAAGACTACCTCGTACGCGGCTATACGCTCAATGAAAAACGGCTGAAACAATTTGCCGAAAACCTGCGCGACCTCGAACAAACCGTTCAGCTAATCCACCAAACCGGGCAATCCGGCACACTCCTCGAACACGAAGCCAAGGGCCTGCTCGACATCATCACCCACTACACCCAAAGCTTCGTCCTGCTCAATCAATTCGACAGCCAGGATTTGCCCGTCCGCGAGGTAAACGAAAACATCACTTATGAAATTGAATACGCCGAGGCGGCATCCGCCATCGCTGAACTGAAGAAACAACTCATCGCCCAAAAGGAAGCCACCGAACTGTTCGGCAACCAGAAGGACGACAGCTTCCAGGGAATCCTCGGAAATATTGTGCAAACCTTCGGCGGCTAATACCTTTACCGCAGCATGGAGGAACAAACCGCCAACCTGCTTTACCTCACCATCAAAAACCACCCCTTCAACGACGGCAACAAACGCATCGGCGCCTTCCTCTTCATCTGGTTTCTGGAGAAAAACAAACACCGGTTTAAAAAATCCGGGGAACTGAAGATCAACGACAATGCCTTGGTAGCGTTGGCGCTGTTAGTGGCGCAAAGCGATCCCGCCGACAAAGAATTGATGGTAAAACTGATTATTAATCTCGTCAACAACCGGTAAAACTATCGCCGCCTAAGCGCCTCCCGGCCAATGTTCATAATTACGCGGATGCACGGTGTAAAAAATTGCAATGATGAAATGCTGCTCCTTTAACATACTTTTGTCAGTGCGAAGGGTCAACTGACGGAATTTGCATAAATTCAGTCAATAAACTGACGGAATTTGCATTTCGTGTAAAATTGAATCTTTATGCCGACGGGAGCAGCGAGCCTCTGTAGTATGCCGTCAATTCGGAAATTCAATGGAATCTGGTGGTTATGCAGGAGGCCTGCCCGTTTGGGGAAGTGGGGTGCAGGTGTAAGAAAAAATCTTATCCATGACGTACCCGATAGGGTATAAACAACCTGCAAAATAAAAGATTTATACCCTATCGGGTGCAAACGCATAATAAGCGCAGGGAAAGCAACAATGTATCGCCGAAAACCCGAACCCCAAGACCCAAAAAAACAAACCACAAAAACCACGGTTTTAATACCCAATATGAATTTCAAACAATTTGGCGGCAGAGTAACCGACGCATTAAAGGCGCAGTACGCGCGTTCACCCAATTGGAAAAACGGGCGTTTTCAGAACCTGGAAAACACGGACTTTGCAGTTAGCCTGTCGAAGATGCCGGGCATCCTGTACAAACAATTTGCCGGCAGGAACAACCGGCAACCGCAGCGGCCGCTGCCCGTCGCGCCCTTTGACAAAAACGAATTTCTGGCCCCGGCGCCTGAGACGAAATTTCACTGGTACGGACACTCCGTCGTGTTGATGCGCATGAACGGCAAAAACCTGCTCATCGACCCCATGCTAGGCCCCGATACCACCCCGATTGCCCCCATGACCACGAAGCGCTTTTCGGAAAACACCTTGTCGTACACAGACGATTTTCCGGAAATCGATTTGATGTTGCTGACCCACGACCACTACGACCACCTCGATTTTGCCAGCATTCAAAAACTGAAAACCAAAACCCGGCAGTACTTCGTGGCACTGGGCGTCAAACGGCACCTGGTCAGCTGGGGCGTTGCACCGGATCTGGTCACGGAATTCGACTGGTGGGACCAGCATTCACTGGGCGACATTTCCTTCACCTTCACCCCGACCCGCCATTTCTCCGGCCGGGGGCTGACCGACCGCCAGCAAACGCTCTGGGGCGGCTGGGCGTTCAAAACGGCACAGGAAAACATCTGGTTCAGCGGCGACGGCGGGTATGGCAAGCATTTCCATGAAATTGGAAAGCGACTAGGCCCTTTCGATTTTGCCTTCATGGAATGCGGCCAATACAACGAAGACTGGCGCCCGGTTCACCTGTTTCCCGACGAAAGCGTGCAAGCTGCCCTCGACGCCGGCGCAAAAAAGGCGATGCCCGTCCACTGGGGCGGTTTCGACCTGTCGTATCAGCATAGCTGGACGCAGCCTGCGGAGGATTTTATAGAAGCGGCTATCAAAAACAGGCTTAATTTTTATGTGCCGGCATTGGGAAAGCAGTTTTACCCCAATTCAAGTTTTCAGGAGAAGTGGTGGGTTTAAGTATAATCGTCCGGATATCCCATCTTGGGCTAAAACCCCTAAATTTGTATTCAAAAAAACAACATGCCCACTACAACACAGGTAAAGCCCGTTTTCTCCGATTTCCTTTTTTGGGACAGCGACCCGGAGAAAATGGATTTTGAGCGTGACCGCAACAAAGTTATCCGGCGGGTTTTTGAATTGGGCTTGATCGAAGATGTTGTAGAGGCCCTGTGGTTTTACAAAAAGGAACATCTCATCGAAGCCCTTACGTCGGCTGCTTATCTGCCTGAAAATGCCATATTGTTGGCATCGGCCCTGTTTCATCTCAAACCGGAAGATTTCAAATGCTCCACCTCGAAGCAGTTACACCCACTCTCCTGAAAATTATCCGGGCGGTGTCTGCCGAGCTGCTTTTTCAGAAATTTCGACTTGTCGGTGGAACAGCGCTAAGTTTACAACTGGGACACCGGATGTCGATAGATGCCGATTTTTTTTCCAATGAGGATTTTGATAAGGATGCCGCTACCAACTTACTATCCAGCACGCTACCGGGTTTTATGGTATTGCGAAAGTCAGCCCACGGATTTGCGGCAATGTATGAAGGTGTAAAGCTTGATTTGTACACTTGGGCGACGCCTTTTTTGTTGCCGGCGGTTGAATCGGATGGGGTGCGTATGGCCGACTTGCCAGACATTGCCGCGTTAAAATTGGAAGCCATAACGAACCGAAAAGAAGAAAAAGATTTCCGGGACGTTCACGCGCTTTTGATGCGCTATAAACTTGCTGAACTCATTCGCTTTTTCAAGGAACGCTATCCTAATCATAGTCCGCGCATCCTTACAGATCACTTATTGGCAGTACCTTATGTCGAGCGGGACCCGACAATCAGGGTTTTTGCAGCGGACTCGTGGGAGAAAATAGGTTCGGATATTGTACAGGCTGTTACTTCCTTCTACGAGGAAGGCGCCAGAGAAAGGGCAAGGCAAGAAGAGGCCCGTCTCCAACAACGATTGGATGAGATTAAAAAAAGAAAGGATGGTTAGCTTTGGCTTTAATTTACGGATACGATACGGATACGATACGGATACGATACGGATATTTCAGATAGGCTCTGGAAGCATGACAGTATGACAACGCGCTGAAATTGATCGGGTTATCGACGCTTTTTAAGCACGAACTGCAAACCAATAAGTTCCGTTTTGTTACAAAAGCACTCAAATTTAACCCTCGCTTTGTTACAAAGTGTTCCATATTTTACCCTCACTTTGTGACAAAAACATCCAAATTTTACCTCCACTTTGTGACAAAACAGGCGCCTGAATCTGGAAAATCGTCTGGTTAAAGCGGTTCAATAGAGTGGACGCTTATTAAGCCTTCGCTTCAATTTACGGATACGATACGGATACAATACGGATATCTTCAATTTTGTACGAACCTTGCAAGCGCTTTCAAAACAGCACCCTATAATCCCTGCTCCAACTGTTCAAGGAGTTCAAAGTTGTAGGCCATATCGCTCTATTAGTGCGGCTTCAACAGCGTCCCAGGATACGGCATTGGCAGTGCCTTTGGTGATGGACAAGGAGCGTTTCTCAACCTCTTTCAATTGGTCTTTGGTCAAACCAATCTCTGCCTGGCTTTCTATTTCTACCGAAATGGTAGCCAAAATTTCCTGCACTAACCGGATGCGGTCTGCTATGCTGAGTTTGGCTATCGTTGCAATTAATTCTGCCATGTACAGTGATTTTAATGAAGGCTAATCTGCTGATCAACTATCAACGCTAATGTTGTGGCAACATAGACATCGGGAAGGCCTTGATATCCAAAACCAAACGAAGATCACTGCCCATCTTTTCCCAACCAAGAATCTAAGTCCTCGTTTGTAATATTTTTCTCCTTGGCGGCCTTATCTACTTTCTCCGAAAAGCGTTGTGCAAAAAACTTGGCCAGCAAATTTTTCAATTCGCGCAATTCCTCCTCCGTTGGGTTGGACGAGTAAATTTTGAGCAATTCCAGTTGGAGTGAGGTCAATTTTGTACTGGCTTGATTTGGCATATGCACTCAAAAAATTTCAGGTTGCCTTACCACACAAAATAAGATTGTAAAGGAATAGTTCGCCGGTATTCATAATCCAAGTCTGTAAACCCTCGGACTTTTTAACGAAAAAACTATGCTGAGGCGCCCTACACACACAGCCCCTCTCGGTCTGTAAAAAACAGCTACATTTATTCACATTTGTAGTGACTTTTTACAAAATGCAGCAACAAGAAACAATCCGCGCCATTTTTGAGGTACTGGGCACACCTGCCTTATACAGACTCAATACGGGAACTTTCAATTTTGTACCGTTATCTTTGCAAACCATGCAAGCGCTATTAAAACAACATCTCCCACAAATCGAACAAGCATGCCGGGCCGCTGGGGTGCGGCGGTTGTTTGTATTTGGCTCTGTGCTGACCGACCAATTTAAGGAGGACAGCGATGTGGATTTTATGGCCGAGTTTGCGCCAATGCCGCCTGCGGATTACGCGGATAAATATTTCCAGTTTTGCGAAGACCTGGAGTTTATTCTGCAACGCCCGGTAGATGTTCTTACACCGGCAGGTTTAAGAAACCCAATCTTCAAGCGCGAGGTGGAAACCAAGCGTCAATTGCTCTACGCTTTGCCTGCCGCATGACCGACATACAACGTAAATATCTGATTGACGTGGAAGACGCAATACTGCATATTGAATCTTTCACTATATCAGTTTCTTCACTGAAAGATTACGAAGAAAACCTGTTGGTTCGTCGTGGCGTTGAACGCGAATTGGAAATAATCGGCGAAGCGCTTGGCCAACTTCTGAAAACAGAGAACCCGCCTGATATTTCAAATGCTCGCCGGATTGTAGATTTACGCAACCGCATTATTCACGGTTATGACTCCGTTGACAACGCCATAATTTGGGGTATCCTGGAACGCCACCTTTTAGAATTAAAGGCACAAGTAGGCGCCCTGTTGCATGGTTGAAATTTCGCCTAAAAAACCGCCCTCCCACAACGGTTCCAATCCAAACTCCAAAAACCGGTACAGCCAAAATTGTTTCACCAATGTTTCACTAAGCCAAATTGAAAAAATCGCAAAACACACATTTTCAATAACCTAAACTCAAGGTTCCAATCCGCTCGATACCTCCAGAAGTATTTTAAAACGCCGTAACTCGTTTTTTAACAGGTTACGGCGCTTTTCTTTGCCTTACCTATGGCGCCTTTCATACAACAGCCACTTTAACAGCGCGGCATGCAGGCTTACTTAAGCATGCGCAACGGCGGCCTGCGTTAAACTTACCTAGAAGTGGCATAAGAATTGCCAAACTCTACGTTGTTCATAGAACACACGCTGACTTTTTTAATACCAGGCTAATAAATGTCGTCAAATCATGCCTGAAAACCGAGATAATACACTTACCGAATTAAAAGCGAATCTTGACCATTTCAAAAAAATGGTCGACCAGTTTCATCAGGACGATGAACGGCGCAGGCATACCGAAACCGAATTGGCCACAATTCGATCAGGCCTGGAAGAACTACAGCAAAAATCATCGAACGGTTGGGGGCAACAGACTATTCAGGTTGATCTGGCAACGTTGAGCCGGCAGCAGCAAGCCATGCAGGAAAACGTCTCGTTTTTGAATCGACAATGGCAAGCCATGCAGCAGGCACTGGATGAGCTGGATAACCGGGCAGAATGGCTGTTTACCAGGCAGGAGCGCTGGCGCATTATTTTTTCTGCACTGCTGGGTGTGTTGGCACTTGCCGTCGCCCTGCTATGCTTTCGATCGTTTAGAACCCCGGCTAATGCATCGGCGATTGCAGCAAAAAACACTGCGTATAAACCCGCACAAGCCACCTTGCAGGCCGCCGACTCCATTTCGGTCAGCCCGGCCACCGCCCAAGAAGAACCGCCAACCACCACCACAGATCCCCCCACCCAACCCGTTCAGCAGCCCGCCAGGCTCATGGCGCCGGAAAAAGCGGAAAATTTGATAAAACACCGTTCCAAATACGCCCTGACGTATTTGAAGCAAGCCAACTTCGAGCGCCTGGCAGCCAAATACATCCACCCGGAAAAAGGCATCCACTTTTATCCGGCAGGCTTAAAAGCAGCCGGAAAAGCGCTCCCCGTGCAGTCGATCGCCAATGCCATGTTCAACCCCGTAAAATATGATTGGGGCAAAGCATCCGCCGCCGAACCGCCCATCAAAAGCGGGTTTATCCATTATTACAAAAGCTACATTTACGACGCTGATTTCTTAGAGGCCTCCAGCCTGCGTTTTAATGAAATTACTTTCCCGGGTAAATTCGACCTTTCGGCAGCCGCGATCGCGCACCGCTTTCCAGGCTGTATTTTCACGGAATACCGAAAAGGTACATCGAGTTTGATCCTGGTTTTTGAACAATACGCAGGGCCGGGTGTATGGTACCTGGTCGGCGTGATTCACAACGTTTGAACCTGCTGGTTTTCAAAAAAAGAGGCTGTATCAAAAGATAAATATCTATACCCGCAAGAAAGTGGTTTGCGAAAAATCGGAGGCATCAGTTAATTGACGGCGTGACTTTGGAGTCACGCCGTCAATGCGCACGGCAGCATTACTTTCGCAAACCACTTTATCCGGAGAATAAAATGCCCACCGTAGAATATTTTTATTCACCACGGAGACCACGGAGAATTAAACTCCGTGGTCTCCGTGGTAAAAACTTGGAATCGCCTGCGCGGATGAGGACTTATGATGCACCCTCTTTTTTTGATTGAAAACACCCTTTACTCCACTACCAACCGCCGCGTCAACGCACCTTTCGCATTCGAAAGGCGCAGCAAATACGCCCCCGAAGGCAAGCGGTTCAGATCGACAGGGAAGGTGCCTTCAGCCGCACCGATTTCAAGCGACTCCCGGGCAACAGCCCGACCCAGCAAGTCCAATACCGTCACCGCATAGCTGCCGGGCTCAAACTGATCGACGCGCAGATAAGCCCAGCCCGTTGTCGGATTCGGGAACAGGGTCAGCCGGCCTGCCAACTGAGGTTCAGCCGTTCCGCTAATGATCGAAACCAGCACCGCATCCGTGCTTTCGCAGCCGACGGCGTTGATCACCGTTACGGAGTAGGTACCCGACAGGCTCGTTTGGGCCAGATCAAAGGTGCAGTACGGCGACTGGTAACCCAGTTTTTCCGGCAAGCCGAAAATGTACAGGCGGGTGGTTTTCCCGGTCAGTTCGATGCTTCCGTCGGCTGCCGGGCTGGCAATACCGAAGTCGTTGTCGCTCACCACGGCAATCGTGCTGTCGTTGAGGATTGTCAGGCCCTCCGGCTTGTCGTGCGAGCGGTTCTTCGAGGGTTTTGGCGGCGATGTGTTCCCAGAAGTTGGCCTCCGGGTTCTGACTGACGGCATCGGCAGGTACCAGGTTCACGTGGCTCCTGGTGGTTTCACAGGTCGGCTTGGTGGTGTTGCCGTGGATGTATTTGGTGCTGCTCCAGGGGTTGTAGTGGTTGAAGATGGGCATTACCCGTTCTTCGCCGCGTTCGCGGCGGCCCTGGCGTATGCCTTCGTAGATGTGCTGGCAGTAAGCCTTGGCGCTCATGGTGGCCACCAGTTTTTTATACACCGGGTCGTTTTCGCCGATTACCACTACTTTTTCGCGGTACCATCGGGCCACAATCTCCTTCAACTGCCCGAAGAGGTGGAAAGGTGTGCCGGTGTCGTTGTCGCGGAAATACAGGTTGAGCAGTTGGCGGGTGATGCCGTAGATGATCTCCTGCTCGCGGTATTCGAGCACGTCTTTCACTTCCATGTTCTCTTTTTCGCCAAGGAAGGCAGAGGAGGTGACGGTGCGAACGGGTATTTTGGTCAGGTCCACCTCGAAGTTGGGCAGGCCGTCGAAACTGGCTGTGATGGTTTCCCCGCTGATGTCGTAGCGGTAGCCGATCAGGTTGGGGAAGATGATCTCGTATTGCTGCTGGCGCTCGGGCAGGGCTTTCACGGTTTCGTACGCCACCGGTCCCGGGGGCGTGGTGACACCGCCTTTGAACAATTTGAAGGGCACGCCGATGATGTGGGCGTATTCGGGCGGGAATTTGAGCACCAGGTTTTCGGGCTTGTACTTGTGCTCGTCTTTGGCCGGCACCGCCTGCCAGACGGGCTTGCCGTCGGCGCCCACACTTTCCTTGTACAGCACCGGCTGGTACTGCTTGCGGCGCAGGGCGCGGCCGGCCACTTGCTCGCAGAGGAGTTGGCTGCCAAAGGCGCGCAGGCCCATGATGTGGGTGACGGTGTTGCAGTCCCAGCCTTCGGTAAGCATGCTCACGCTCACCACACAGCGCACATGACCGCCGAGAGCCTTGGACATACCAACCGTGTTTACCACCTCCCGCAACAGGTCTGCATCGGTGAGGTTGTCCACGCTTTTTTCGGGGTGGCGGTGACGGTATTCCATTTTGAAGCGCTCGATCTCGCGGGCGAATACTTTTTTAAAATCGTCGTTCACCTGGTTGGAGTTTTCCAGGGCGTCGGAGTCGATCAATAACGTGGGTGGTTTGCGCCGGGCCGTCCACCGGCCCATGTTGTCGCGTTCGTAATTGTTGAACAAGTCGCACTTGCCCGGCACCACGATGGTGTTGCCCTCCCCATCCTCGTATTCGTAGCCGGCTACGTGTTTGTAGAGCTCCTTGCTCACCGAAGTGTTGTTACAAACGGCGATAAACACCGGCGGCGCCGAGAACACATCTCCACGGGCTTCGCCGTAACTGCGCATGCCGGCTTCGTATTGGCTGTAGTGGTTGTAAAACTGGTCGAGGGCAGCCTGCACGATCTCGGGCAGGTTTGGCGGCGCTTCTGCCGGCTGGGCAGTCTTGTTGCCGGCCTCTTTTTTTGCCTCGCTTTTTTTCCGGCGTTGGCCTTTTCGGGGCAATGCCTCCTTCACGTGCTCGTAGATGTCGCGTAGTACGGGCGTAAGCTCCTGGGTATTGTCGATTTCGGGCAGGAAGGGAATTTTGACCAACCCGCTCTCAATGGCATCAGTGAGCCCGAATTCGCTCACGATCCAGGGGAAGAGGGTGTACGGCTGGTAGCCGCTGCCGTTGAGGTAGTAGGGCGTGGCGCTCAGGTCGTACACGGCGCGCACCTGGAAGCGTTTGGCCAGCTCGCTCACACCGGTGTACCACACGGCGGCGCGCGCGTTCTCGTCGGCCGTATTCTCCTCTTCGGTATTTCTGCCTTTTTCGCGCGGCAGGTAGCAGTGATGGGCTTCGTCGTTGAGCACGAGCAGACGGCTACCGGGCTTAACATTGGGTATCAGGCGACGGAGCACCTGAGCCATGTCTTCCCGGGCTTCCTGTTTTTTGCCGTCGGCGCCGCGCTTGCCGTCGAACACGCTGCGTTTGTTGCCTTGCAGCACCTTGGGCTCGAAGGCATGGTAATTGGTGATTACCAAGCGGGCATTGAGCCCGTCCAGCAGGCGGTCGAAGCGGGACGGCACCAGATCGCGGATGCGGTAGTAGTCCTGCGCGCGATTTTTGTCGTGCGTGGTATTGTCCACATACAACACGCCCAGGCGGTCTTTGATGGTAATCCCGGGTGTTACGATCAGGAAATAGTCGCAGAAACGCGTGTCTTGCCGATATTCCTGGCGGTTGACGTAGTGGTAGAGGATCAGAGCGGCCATGACTACGGTCTTTCCCGTACCGGTAGCCATTTTAAAGCAGATGCGGGACAATGCCGCATTGGCGGATTCCGAGCCTTGGGCGTCGCGAAGTCTGTTGAGAATATTGGTTCCGGCATTGCTTCTGTCGGCTACTTCGTTGAGCCAGATCGCGGTTTCGATGGCTTCGCGCTGGGCAAAGAAAAGTTTCCGGGTAGCGTAGCGCTCGGGATTCAGGAACCAGTAGCGAAGCAGATCGCGGGTTGCGCCGGTCACGTCGGGGTATTCCGCCTGCCGCCACTTGCCAACTTCCTGACGGATCAGATTGATCAGGTGTTCGCCGTATTCAGCAGCCATTTCGTTCACCTCAATCAGACTTCCCTGGCGTTGTTTCTTTAATGGAATCGTATAGCCGCCCTGGGTAGGATCAAAAATGCGGCGGCCGGGACGAATGTCCTCATAGTTCAGATTGCCTTGCAAATCAGTGGCGTAGTGCCAGCGGGGTTCGCTGTATGGCGAATTGAGGATCGGATTATTTTCCATGTGTTCTGGAGCGGGTACGTGGTTTTTTTAAACAGAACAAAGTGCTGGCAAGTCTAGGTATTTTCGACCGGACTTACAAATTGTGGCTAAAACAAAAACCGTACCTGAAATAGGTTAGCCAAATTAATAAGAGGCTGGATGTCGCACATGGCAATCACAATTTGGTGTATTGCCAAAGTACACTCCATTTTCCTTTTACCCCCCCTCAGCGCACCAAAATCACATTCCCCACCGCACGTTCCCCCGCATGATCAAATTCCCCGTTGTCCGACGGGCAGTTGACCACGCCGTTGCCGGGCCGGCCGTTGATCCAGAGCGTGGTGGAGCCGCCGCCGTCGAGGTTGATGGCATTGCGGCAGCGCAGTTTTTTCAATAAATCCGTCAATTCAAACAGCGACATCCCCAGGGCTTCCTCGTTTCGGCCATCGACGGTAACGAGCAATGTCGTGCCGCGCCCGGTGGTGCACAGGCAAGTGCGGGGGTGCCGGTGGCGGATGAATTCCGACGTGGAATCCATGGCTTGCGGCTTCCCGTCGAGCAAGAGCACCGGGCCGGTCACCAGCACCGTTTCGTCGGCCGGGGCGGCATTGTACACCGCATTGGGTTGGGCATATTCGATGGTCGGCAAGCCCCGCGCCGGCAGGATGAGCGCGCCGTTGAGCCGGGGATGATCCTGGGTGGGCAGGTCGTCGATCGTTTGGCCGTTTACCCGGAGGTAGGTCGCCGAGCCGCGCCCTTCTTTTATTTTAAAAAAACCGGCGTTCATGGCCGCAAGTGCCGCCGCTTTTTGGCCGAAGTGGCTGGTCGTTAAAAACGTATCGGTCTCGAAAGCCAGTTCCAGACGCCGCTGCCGGGGGGTTATGGCCAGAACATGAATGTTTTGTTTGCTTTGAAAAAACTGCTCCGTGTGGCTGTGCCGCCAGTGCAGGCCGGGGGCGAGCGGCTGGTTGTGTTGCCAGTGCAGGGAGGCACAGGCCGAACTGAGGAGCAGAAGCAGGAGCGGGAAAAAGCAAATTTTGGATGGGAGACGCACGGTTGATGTTTTTTTTAAAAAAATAAAGGTACGCCGGGCGTGAATATAGCAGCATTTACGAGTGACGAATTACGAATTACGATTGGTTCACCATTCCGGAATGGTGAACCAATCGTAATTCGTAATTCGTCACTCGTAAATCAAAAAAACTCTATTCATGGCATTCCAACGGCGCGCCATGCGGCGCTTTCACACACCGGGCCCCGCTGGCAAAAACGTGCGACACATCGCTCACCGCCTGGCCGTTGGCCATCTGAATGATGTTGACGCCGGCTTCCGATTTGAAACTGCCTTTTTCCTCGTAACCGTACTGGGCGATGATGTATTCGGGTGCGCAGCGTTGGGTGCCCTGCTCCCCGACAAAGTGGTTGTGGATGGCAAAGCGGGGTTTGGTGGTGAGGCTCAGGGTACCCGAGCCTTTGCCCTTGACGGAGAAAAAGCCCACGATGTTGATCTCGAAATTGTCGTTCATCGACTTGGTGCGCACGCAGGGGGTGCCGTCGGAGAACGTCGTTGAGCCGCAAAACAGCCCGGCGCCCAGTATGCCGTCGCATTCGGTATCGGGGAGGCCGCAGTCTTGCCGGAATTTTTTGAATTCTTCCTGAATGTGTTCGTCGGAGATGCTGCAGCCCGGGAAGGAACAAAAGAGCAGGTAACCGGCGAGCATGATCCCGAGGCGAAAGCTGAGCAAAAGATAGTATTTCATGACTGAAGATTTTTGAATGTTAGTGTTTAGGATACATTCGGACACCTACGGGCGGCGGCGGATGGTGAGTTCTTCCCGTTCGGGGGATATGTACAGCGCAGCTGCGTCCATATTCGGGCCGGGCAGGATAACGGCCACATAGCTGGCCTGTCGCAGGTTGTTGTCCGAGGCGGAAAACACCGTCTCGCCGGTTTGAAAGAGGCGCCATTGGGTCCATGCCTGGCGGGCCAGCATACCGGCTGCTGTGCCGAACATCGTTTCAAAATTGGCAGCAGCGGCTTTATTGTCCACCACCCGCAGGTAACCGTCGTGCTGCATGCGAACGTCAGCCCCGTCGGTGCCAAGCACACGGAATGTGCGGCGCGATTGAATGATGCAGGCTTCAGCGTTTGCATCCACTTGTTTTGCCGTAGGCGTGAACACATCCCACTGGCTTCCCACCGCGGATTGGGCCAGGCCGTCGGCCGGGAGTACGGCGAACAGATCCAGGATTGGAGAATAGGGTTGGCCGGGTACCACAGGGCGCATAACACCGGTGGAATCCATGATAAATTCCTGTTTGGCAGCGGCATCGCCAAACACGACCGTAACCTTGCCGCCGCCCGTAAAGAACAGTTCCAGGTTGGTGGTGCGGGTTTGGGCCGGCTCGCCTTTTGTGTAGCCCTTAAATTCGATCTCGTACAGCAGGTTGCGCGGCGTTTCGACATCCCATTTCAGGGCAGAAGCAGCCGGAGGAGGTGGCGGCGCTTCGTTTTCCTTTTGGCAAGCCCAGCACAGGGCGCCGAGGAGCAGCATAATGGCAGATACTTTAAAAAAATACGGTTTCATAACAATCCTTTTTTGTGTGCGGAATAGTTGGTTGATACCGCAAAGAAGCAGGGTTGTTGGGTCGGATTGCCAGTACAGATTTTTTGGGGTTTTTAGGTGGTTTTTAACCTGGGAGGCGTTACGCTTCTGCTTGAAACATACTTAATTTGCTGTAAAACAGTGATTTATCGTTGGAAAAATTTGTACGTGGATTTTGTTTTTTTTGATGCCAGAAGGCGATATTTTGCTTGCTGCGCTGCATTTTGCCGTCAGAATTGGGATGGACGCCGGATTGTTTCTATAGTTTATTTATACATTTGAGAGCACACTGAAATCGACAAATTTGAACCACATTGCACCATGCCCATTCCCGACTTCCAATCCATAATGTTGGCGCTACTGGAACATACTTCCGATGCAAAGGACCATTCCCTTCCGGAGACAGAAGACCACCTTGCGCAACGTTTTAATCTTACTAAAGCAGAGCGAGACGAAATGTTGTCAAGCGGAAAGCAGAGCCGCTTTGGCAACCGGGTAGGCTGGGCCAAGCAGCATCTGATGAAAGCCGGGCTGCTGGAATCGCCCCAACGGGCAGTGTTCCGGATAAGCGCAAGAGGGAAAGCCGTATTGCAAGAAAAACCGGAACGGATCAATATGGCTTTTTTGAAACAGTACCCCGAATATCTGGAGTTTATCCGACCCTCAAATACCGATATCGATGCGAAGGAAACACCTGAAGAGCCGGAGACTATCGATAAATCACCCAAGGAAATCCTCGACGATGCCTATTTGCGCTTGCGAAAAGCGCTCCAACGAGACTTGCTCGAAAAAGTCCGGTTGAGCCACTGGCGTTTTTTTGAACAGTTGGTTGTTGATCTGCTGGTTAAAATGGGCTACGGCGGCTCTGTCAGGGATGCCGGCCAGGTAACCCAGCCCACCAATGATGGCGGAATCGATGGTGTGATTAATGAGGACAAGTTGGGCCTGGATGTAATTTATCTGCAAGCAAAATTATATGCGGCGGACAACAAGGTTGGCCGTCCGGATATTCAGTCTTTTGTCGGCGCTTTGGAGGAAAAACGCGCTGTCAAAGGTGTTTTTATTACGACCTCCTCTTTCGCCAGCACAGCCAGAGAGTACGTAAAAAACATCAGCAAAAAAGTCATTCTGATCGATGGTGAACAACTGGCAGGCTTTATGATTGACTATGGCATTGGCGTATCCACTATTGATGTTTATGAGATCAAGCGGCTGGATTCGGATTATTTTGATGCAGAGGTCTAGCGAGAAGATACCGACCCTCCGGGCCGGGTTTAAACGATTTTGCCATTCGCATACTACCAGGATATTGTCCCTCCGGGACAGGTACCGGCACCCCAGCCCCAGCGGGGCTATATCTTGGTAGCAAACATGCACGACCACAACCCGCCCCCCCCCCCCGGCGGGGCGCTATCTCCATCCCCCCTACTCCTCAATCAAAAACGCCACCCGCCGGTTCTTCGGATTCGCCACCCCCTCCGGCTCGCGGATCAGCGGCCGGGTATCGCCGTAGCCGATGGCTGTAATCCGGCCGGCAGCAATGCCTTTTTTGATCAGGTAAGCAGCCACCGTTTGGGCGCGTTCTTTGGACAAAATCATGTTTTTGGCGGAATTCCCGATCCGGTCGGTGTGCCCTTCCACCACCAGCTTGTAGCGGGGGTTGCGGGTTAAAAAATCAGCTAACTTGTTCAACTCCGGCTCAGAGGCCGGCAGCATGATGGCTTTGCTTTTTACAAAAAGAATGTTTTTCGGAATGTACATTTCCAGGGTGTCTGCCGAAATGACAACGGGCGCCGTTTTTTTTTGTGCGGGCGCCGGGGACGAGTTGGGCGCGGTTTCAGGTTTTGCGGGCGCCTCGCGTTTGGCTGGTGTGGGTTTGGATGTTTCCGGACTGGCTTTCGGCGGTGGTGGTGGCGTCAAATACCGCGTTTCGATATCGCGATCGTTGTAGCCGAAATACCCGTCAAACAAGGGTTTCTCGCTCGGGAGCTGCCATTGCAGCTTGATTTCACCTTCGAACATCGCGTTGAAATACTCCACCTTCAGCGGGTACTTGCGTCCGGCGTTCAGGTATATTTCACCGGCAAAGCGGCCTGTATCGTGCAAATCCCAGGCGTCGATCACCAGTTGGCCATTCACATATACCCGGATGCCGTCGTCCACAAAGGCGCGAAAGCGGTAAGTGCCGGATTCCGGCGTCTGTAAAAAACCGGTCCAGCGCACCGAGAAAACGTGCGGGTCAACGCCCGGCGCCGGCGCTTCGTTGAACCAGGCAAAGTTGATTTGCGGATCGGTCCGGGTAAAGATTTTTTCTTCGAATTGCTGCCCGTTGAAGTATTCGCCTTGCAAGCCTGTTTGCCCGAAGGCACAGCAGCATAAGCCGCACAGGGCGACCAGGATGATTGTTTTTGTCATCATTGCTCCACTATTTTTAGCAAAAAAGGCTAAAGAAAACGAAGCGTGACGGCTTTCTTGGATACAAGCCGGGTGCTTTTCGATAAACGGAGGTTGGCATGCACTTCGCTCATTCCGCCCCCTCCAGTTCATCCCAAAAGAACCGGATCAGGTCCGTGGTAGACACAATGCCCACAATCCGCGTGCCCTCCAGCACGGGCACGGCGTGAAATTCATTTTCCGTGAACAGTTGTGCCAGATCGCGCACAGGGTCGCCGGCCTGCACCGTACGTGGGTCGCGGCTCATCAGGTCGGCGACCACTTCGCGGCCCCCGTCAGCAGTGCTCTCAACGAGTGCACTGGCGGGTACGCGTTTCAGGTCGACCAGGCTGAGCATGCCTACCAGGCGGCCTTGGGAGGTTACCGGAGCATGGCGCAGGCTGTGATCGTTGAACGTGATAGCGGCTTGCCACAGGGGGTCGCCGGCGCCCAGGATGAATACATCCCGGGTCATTATGGTCGAAATCGGTGTGTCGAGTAACATAGTTGTACAGTGTTAAAGTGTTGGTAAATGAACGGACACCTTTGCCCAAAAAGCATCGTCGAGCAAGCGGGCACTGCCCAGAAGGGCGGCTTTTTCCCACAATACCGATGGTGTAATCCGAACGGATACTCCGGCAGCACGCATTCCCTCCCGCAAAGCCGGACCAAACAGGGGCAGCGCATGCGCAATGTTACCGCCAATGATCAGCACCTCCGCATCGAACCGACGCAGCCAGGGGGCTAGAAATGCAGCCAGGTTTTGGCCAAACGTTTCAAACAACTGCCCGGCCACGGGATCGACGGCCGCTTTATCCATCAGGGTTTTTACGCCGGGAACACGGCGCCCGCTTTGTTCCGCATAGGTTTTGGTAAACCAGCGGGTGGAAAAATAGTCGTCGGCGATACCATCCCGGAAGGGCAAATGCCACAGGCAACCCTCCGGCGGCACCTCGGCCCCCTGCACCACCGGTACGTCGTCGTCGAGAAAAGCCGAGCCGAATCCGGTACCCAGGGTGATCACCACTACCTTGCGCAGGCCGCGCCCCTCCCCCATCCAGCTCTCGCCAATGGCAAAAGCGGTAGCATCGTTGATGAAACGCATCGGCAGGTTTTGACCGGTCGTCAAAAGAGGGCGCAGCGTATCGGGGATATGCACGCCATACAGGCCTTCAAACTTGTGCTGCATCCGGGAAATACCGTTCCGGTAGTCAAACGGCCCGGGAATCGCAAAGCCGAAACCGATTAACCGGCTGGAATCAGTGTTCGCCAGCGTTTGGTTCAGCGCATCGGCCCAGTGTTCCAGAATCTCGCCGGAGGGCGCTTTGTGATCAAACGTAACCCGCGCCTGCGTCGGTTCGAGCAGCGTGCCCGCTTCAATATCAGCCACCCCGCAACTAATGTGCGTGCCACCAATATCGATACCGATTGCATGCTTTTTCTGCATCTTACCGGGTTTGTTTTTTGTAAAAAAATCCGATACGAATCTCGCGAAAGCCGGTCAAAATATAAAATATCCGGGTCAGGGAAACGGGTGATACGAATCATCCAAAAGCGGCAGGGAATCCGCCTAATTTTGTGACGTAACCAAAAGACCCGGCATTTATTCAACGCACTCAGTTTTTAAATCAATGCATCATGGCTTTCAATTTCCAAAAATACGTGGCCGATGGCGAGCATTTTGTCAAAGAAGTCGCTGTCGAACTGCAATGCCCGGACGATACCGGAAAAGCCGGTAGCGTGCTGCGCGCCGTGCTCCATGCCTTCCGCAACCGCATTCCGCCGACCGAATCGCTCCAGCTGATCGCTCAACTGCCCATGCTGATCAAGGCCGTTTACGTAGACGGCTGGCAAATGAAAGATGAAACCCGCACCTTACGCCACCTGGGCGATTTTATCGAAGCGGTCCGCGAAGCTGGCGGGCGCGGCACCATGGCGTTTTTCACGACCGACTACGAGGTGCATCAGGCCATCCTGGCGGTGTTCAGGGTTTTGAAAAAACATGTTTCTGAGGGAGAGATCAGGGATGTGATCAGCACGCTGCCGGCGGAAATCAAGCCGCTGTTGGAGGAAGCGTGAAACTGCTGAAACAGGCTTTCTAAAAGACTGAAACATGTTCCAAAATTTCATCACGGGGCACACTCGTCCTACGACTTCAAGTCGTAGGACGAGTATTGTATCTAAAAACAACGCCGCCGCCCCGGTATCGGGACGGCGGCGCTGTGTTATTCCGTCAAGTATCGTGTTCTATTCGTCATCTTCCAGCATGAGCACATCGGCTTCCCGCTGTTCGCGGAAGGGCCGCTCTACGCTGGTTACCTGAATGCGGTCGTACTGGCGCATACCCGTTCCTGCCGGGATTTTCTTGCCCACGATCACGTTTTCTTTCAGGCCCATAAGGAAGTCCTTCTTGGCAGCGATCGCAGCCGTGCTGAGCACTTTCGTGGTTTCCTGGAAGGACGCCGCCGAAATCCACGATTCGGTACCCAGCGATGCCTTGGTGATACCCAGCAGCATGGAAACTGCCGTAGCCGGAAGGGCATCGCGGTATTCCACCAGTTTTTTATCGTTGCGCTTGAGGAAGGAATTCTCCTCCCGGATTTGCCGCAGCGATACCAGTGAGCCCGGACGCAGTTTGGAACTTTCGCCGGCATCGGTGACGAATTTTTTATCAAAAATCCAGTCGTTGTAGTCAATAAACTCGTTCCGTTCAACCGGTTCGCCGGCAAGGAAGTGCGTATCGCCCGGGTCAACGATTTCCAGGCGGCGCAGCATTTGCCGCACGATCACCTCGATGTGTTTGTCGTTGATGTTGATACCCTGGGAACGGTATACCTCCTGCACGCCATTCACCAGGTAGGAGGAGGCAGCAAAGGGGCCCTTGATTGCCAGAATATCCTTCACGGCGATCGAACCTTCTGTCAGGGCAGTACCGGCGCGCACAAAGTCGCCCTCCTGCATGAGGATGTGCTTGGTGAGGTTGATCAGGTACTTGCGCTTCTGGCCGTCTTTGGCTTCGATGATACATTCGCGGTTGCCGCGTTTGATCGCGCCAAAGGAAATGATGCCGTCGATTTCAGCAACAGTAGCCGGGTTGGAAGGGTTACGGGCTTCGAAAAGTTCCGTTACGCGCGGCAGGCCACCGGTGATATCGGCGATTTTACCCAGTTTACGCGGGATCTTCACGATCTGTTTACCCACCTTCACTTCAACCTCGTCGTCCACCGAAATATAGGCGCCGATCGGCATGAGGTAGTTTTTCAACTCCTCGCCGGTCTTGGCATCCACGATGGCGATAGACGGTATTTTACGCTTGTTCTTACTTTCAATGACCACTTTTTCAGCGAAGCCGGTCTGGTCGTCGCGCTCCATGCGGTAGGTCACCCCTTCTTCGAGGTTGCCGTACTTCACAATCCCGGCGAACTCGCTGACGATGGTAGCGTTGAACGGATCCCAGGAACAAATTTTCACGCCCTTGTCCACATCCTGGCCGTCTTTGACAAACAAGGTCGAACCGTAGGGAATGTGATTTTGGGAGAACATGCGGCCTGTTTTCGGATCAACCACACGGAGTTCACCGATCCGCGAAACCACGAGTTGCACTTTTTCACCGTCGGCATTAACGCTGCTGATCGTTTTAATGGAGTCAAACTCGATCTTGCCGGCGTTCCGGGTAACGATTTCGTTTTCCGTTTTACCGATCATAGCCGTACCACCCGTGTGGAAGGTACGCAGGGTGAGCTGGGTACCCGGCTCGCCGATCGACTGTGCGGCAATGATACCCACGGCGTCGCCCATTTCGGCAATACGGCCCGTAGCCAGGTTTTTACCGTAGCACTTGGCGCATACGCCGTGCCGGCTTTCGCAAGTGAGCACCGAACGGATCGTGACCATTTCAACACCGGCGGCATCGATATCGAGCGCAATACGCTCGCTGATATAGTCGCCTGCGACAATGATCAGTTCGTCGGATAACGGATGGTAAATATCGTGGAGGCTGTACCGGCCTTTAATCCGTTCGGAAAGCTGCTGAATGATTTTGTCGCCTTCTTTAAGTGCCGTGGTGTCAATGCCCCGCAGTGTAGCGCAATCTTCCTCGCGGATTACCACGTCCTGGGCTACGTCTACCAGACGACGTGTCAGGTAACCGGCGTCGGCCGTTTTCAGGGCCGTATCGGCCAGACCCTTGCGGGCGCCGTGCGTGGAGATGAAGTATTCCTGCACGGAAAGTCCTTCGAGGAAGTTCGACAGGATCGGGTTTTCGATGATCGCCGCACCGGTGTCGCCCGATTTCCGGGGTTTGGCCATCAGGCCCCGCAGGCCGCACAGCTGTTTGATCTGCTGTTTGGAACCACGTGCGCCGGAGTCGAGCATCATGAACACGGAGTTGAAGCCTTGTTTGTGCTGGCTCAGCTCCTGCATGAGGCGGTCGGTGATGCGGTTATCCGCGTACGTCCACTTGTCGATGATCTGGTTGTACCGTTCGTTATAGGTAATCAGACCCATGTTGTAGTTTTCCCAAACTTCATCGACTTCTTCCTGGGCCGATTCCAGTACGGTTTTCTTCAATTCCGGAATGATCAGGTCACCCAGGTTAAAGGACAAGCCGGCTTTGAAGGCCCATCCGAAGCCCATTTCCTTGATGGCATCGAGAAACTCGGCCGTCAGTTTGAAATTCGTGCGCTGGATGATTTCGCCGATGATCACTTTCAGGTTCCGCTTGGTCAGCAGTTCGTTGATGAACGGCACACCGTTCGGCACCGACTGGTTGAACAGCACCCGGCCAACAGTCGTTTTGATGCGCTTATGCACAATCTGCCCGTTCTCTTCCAACTCTACGCGGCATTCGATGCCGGCGTGCAGGTCGAGTTGTTTTTCGTTGTAGGCAATCAGCACCTCCTCCGGCGAGTAAAACTTCCGGCCTTCGCCGATCACCGGGTTTTCCGGAATGGACTGCCGTTCTTTGGTCAGGTAGTACAAACCGAGTACCATGTCCTGCGAAGGCAGGGTGATCGGTGAACCGTCCTGCGGGTTGAGCATATTGTGGCTCGAGAGCATCAGCACCTGGGCTTCCAGGATAGCGGAGTGGCTCAGCGGCACGTGCACAGCCATCTGGTCACCGTCGAAGTCGGCGTTGAACGCCGTACAAACAAGCGGGTGCAGTTGAATGGCCTTCCCTTCGATAAGCCGGGGCTGGAACGCCTGAATGGAGAGGCGGTGCAGCGTCGGGGCGCGGTTAAGCATCACCGGGTGGCCGCGCAGGATGTTTTCCAGGATTTCCCAGATCACCTGGTCTTTGCGGTCGACCAATTTTTTAGCCGATTTTACGGTTTTTACAATGCCGCGCTCTATCAGTTTGCGAATGATAAACGGTTTGAACAGCTCGGCGGCCATGGCCTTCGGCAAACCACATTCATGGAGGTTCAGGGTCGGGCCCACCACAATGACCGAACGGCCGGAGTAGTCGACACGCTTACCGAGCAGGTTTTGACGGAAACGGCCCTGTTTGCCTTTCAGGATATCCGACAGCGACTTCAGGGCGCGGCCACCTTCAGCTTTCACGGCATTTGATTTCCGCGAGTTGTCGAAGAGCGAGTCGACGGCTTCCTGCAGCATCCGTTTTTCGTTCCGCAGGATTACCTCAGGCGCTTTGATTTCGAGCAGGCGCTTGAGGCGGTTGTTGCGAATGATTACGCGGCGATACAGGTCGTTCAGGTCGGAGGAGGCAAAGCGGCCACCATCGAGCGGCACCAGCGGGCGCAGTTCGGGCGGCACCACCGGCAAGTAGTGAATCACCGACCATTCGGGGCGTTGGCCGGAGGATTCGAGGCCGTTCCGGAACGCTTCAACCACACGCAGGCGCTTGTTGGCATCGGCTTTTTTCTGCTGGCTGGCTTCGGTATTGGCTTCATGGCGCAGCTGCGCGGCCAGGTCATCCAGGTTGAGCGTACTCAACAGGTGGTGGACGGCCTCGGCGCCCATTTTAGCCACAAATTTATCGGGGTGGCTGTCGTCAAGGAGTTGGTTGTCCTTGGGCAAACCTTCGAGAATTTCCAGGTATTCCTCTTCGGTCAACAGGTCCATGCGGCTGATGCCTTCATCGCCTTTGATACCGGGGTTGATCACCACGTAGCGCTCGTAGTAAACAATCGATTCGAGTTTTTTGGATGAAACCCCGAGGATGTAGCCGATTTTGTTGGGCAGGCTTTTGAAAAACCAAATATGCACCACAGGCACCACCAGTTTGATGTGGCCCATGCGTTCGCGGCGCACTTTCTTTTCTGTAACCTCCACCCCGCAACGGTCGCAAACAATACCCTTGTACCGGATACGCTTGTACTTCCCGCAGTAGCATTCGTAGTCCTTTACCGGACCGAAAATGCGTTCGCAAAACAAGCCATCGCGCTCGGGTTTATAGGAGCGGTAGTTGATGGTTTCCGGCTTCAGCACCTCGCCATAGCTGCGCTCCAGAATTTCGTCGGGGCTCGCCAGGCTAATGGTAATGCTGTCGAAGTTTTGATCAGTTTTGTTACTTTTCTTTTTAAACGGCATATGCTTGAGCTAAAAATGTGGTCAAATTTTCAAAGGGGTTATCAGAGCAGATTAAACATCGCGGGTCAGCACCCAAACCGGGCCGGCTTGTACGCGGAGGTGCAAACCTGCCTCCTCGAGAATATTCCGGCACTCGGCAACTTCCTCGTTGGAAAGCATTTCCGGGTGCGGGTGGGTTTCCAGGATTACCGTGTTCAAACGCTGGAGCCAGGGTTTGTTTTCCCGAAAGAAATCCAACTCGGCGCCTTCGATATCGATAATCAGCGTGTCAAAATTCAGTCCGTGTTTTTGTTCCAACCGGGCGATCGTTCTGCCGGGCACACTGATCTTTTTCAGTGATTTCCGCCGGGCGCTGCTTTCGCCGATACTCGGACCGATGAAAAAATCATTCACCGCCTGATCCGACACCATACAGTTTTCAATGGCAAATCCACTTCCTGTATGTTGTTTATTCCGCTCGATGTAGGGCACCAGTTCCGGGTTGGCCTCTACGACTACGTGGCGTTCGGGGTGGCGGAGCAGGCTGTTGGCCACGCAGGCCACAATGCCGATACAACCGCCCAATTCCAAGATACTCGATTCCGGGTCCACATATTTTTTCAAATAACGGCGCTCGTGTTTCTCGTAGCTTTTTATTTGAAACTGCCCCCGCAACCGGATGTCCGTCACCTCATATGGCACCAACACCTCTACCCCGTCCAGTTTTGCTTTTTTCTTTCCAAGGAGCGTAAAGTAGCTACCGGCAAGCCAACACTTCGTATGGAATTTGAGCAGGTTAAAATCCCTGCGCAAATGCTGGACGCTGCTGACGCTCATATTTTGGACCGGTCGAAAAAAGTACAAGTATAATCCGGGCGACAAGCTTTGCGGGCCTGTCGCCCGGCATATTCGTTAATCAAATTTCACATCAAGAGCCAATCCGCGCAATTCGTGCACCAGTACGTTGAACGATTCCGGAATATTCGCTTCCGGCAAATTATCGCCTTTCACAATGGCTTCGTACGCTTTTGCACGGCCTTGGATATCATCCGACTTGAAGGTCAGCAATTCCTGCAGGATGTTGGAAGCGCCGTAGGCTTCGAGGGCCCACACCTCCATTTCCCCGAAACGCTGGCCACCAAACTGCGCCTTACCGCCCAGCGGCTGCTGGGTGATGAGCGAGTACGGGCCGATCGAACGGGCGTGCATCTTGTCGTCGACCATGTGGCTGAGTTTGAGCATGTAGATCACGCCCACAGTTGCCTTCTGGTGGAAGCGGTCGCCGGTTTCGCCGTCGGACAGATAGGTTTGTCCGAGTTCGGGCAAACTGGCCTGTTCGATCCACTGTTCGACCTCATCTGTTTTTGCGCCGTCGAAGATCGGTGTGGCAAACTTGACGCCGAGGCGCTCACCTGCCCAGCCAAGAACCGTTTCAAAGATCTGCCCAAGGTTCATACGCGAGGGTACACCCAATGGGTTGAGTACGACATCCACCGGCGTGCCATCTGCGAGGAAAGGCATGTCTTCGATCCGCACGATACGGCTCACGATACCTTTGTTTCCGTGGCGGCCAGCCAGTTTATCGCCTACTTTGAGTTTGCGTTTTTTAGCCAGGTATACTTTCGCGAGTTTCAAAACGCCTGCCGGAAGTTCATCCCCGATGCTGACGTTGAATTTTTCGCGCTTGTACCGGCCCACTTCCTCATTCACCTTGATGCTGTAGTTGTGCAGCAGGCGGGCGATGGGTTTATCGATATCCTTCTCACCGGTCCAGTTGGCATAATCCACCTGGCTGTAGTCGATCTGGTCGCGCAGCACCTGGATGGAGAGTTTGGTTCCTTTCGGCACCATTTCCTCGGCGTAAATGCTGCGTACGCCATTGGTGATTTTATCTTTCACCAACACCTGAAGTTTATCCACGAGGATGGTTTTCAGGTTGTTCAGGTTGATGGCGTGTTCGTCGTCCAGTTTGTCGAGCAGGGCTTTTTCCTGTTCTTTCTGCACTTTATCTTTCTTGGCGCGGGCGAAGAGTTGCTTGTCAATCACCACACCGTTGATACTGGGCGGCACCTTGAGTGAAGCGTCTTTCACGTCGCCGGCTTTGTCGCCAAAAATGGCGCGCAGGAGTTTTTCCTCCGGTGTCGGGTCGGTCTCCCCTTTCGGCGTGATTTTACCGATCAAAATATCGCCTTCCTTGGCCCATGCGCCGATCCGGATAATGCCGTTTTCGTCGAGGTCCTTGGTGGCGTCTTCGCTCACGTTCGGAATATCGGCGGTGAGTTCTTCCTCACCGAGTTTGGTGTCCCGCACATCCATTTCGAAGTGTTCGATGTGGATGGAGGTGAATACGTCTTCCTGAACAACGCGTTCGGAGAGCACGATGGCATCCTCGAAGTTGTATCCTTTCCAGGGCATAAAGGCCACTTTCAGGTTTTGGCCCAGGGCCAACTCGCCGTTTTCGGTAGCGTACCCTTCGCAAAGAATATCCCCTTCTTCCACCCGTTGTCCGCGGCGGACGATGGGTTTCAGGTTGATGCAGGTACCCTGGTTGGTCCGCATGAACTTGGTCAGGTTATACGTTTTGCGCGCATCTTCAAAAGAAACCAGTTGGTCTTCTTCGGTGCGGTCGTAATGGATGATAATTTCATTGGCATCCACGTATTCCACCACCCCGGAGCCCTCGGCGTTGATCAACATGCGGCTATCGCGGGCCACTTTGGCCTCAAGGCCGGTACCCACGATCGGCGAGTGCGGGCGAATCAGCGGAACTGCCTGCCGTTGCATGTTGGAGCCCATGAGCGCGCGGTTGGCGTCATCGTTTTCAAGGAATGGGATCAACGAAGCCGAAACACCCACAATCTGGTTCGGCGCCACGTCAATGTATTCCACCTCATCCGGCGTCAGGATCGGAAAGTCGCCGTGTTCCCGCGAGCGGACGCGATCTTCCAAAAAGGCGCCTTTTTCGTTCACCGGCGTATTCGCCTGAGCAATTTTCCGGAAGTCTTCCGCTTCGGCCGAGAGGTATTCAACATCGCCGGCCATCACTACCTTACCCTCTTTAACCTGACGGTAGGGTGTTTCGAGAAAGCCCATCTTGTTGATCTTGGCGTGCGTACACAGCGTGGAGATCAGACCGATGTTCGGGCCTTCCGGCGTTTCGATGGTGCAAAGACGACCATAGTGCGAGTAGTGCACGTCGCGCACCTCAAAACCGGCGCGTTCGCGGCTCAGACCACCGGGGCCAAGTGCCGAAATACGCCGTTTGTGGGTAATTTCGGAAAGCGGGTTGGTTTGATCCAGGAACTGGGACAATTGGCTGGTGCCAAAAAAGGAATTGATCACCGACGACAGCGTACGCGCATTGATCAGATCGACCGGCGTGAAAACCTCGTTGTCGCGCACATTCATCCGCTCGCGGATGGTACGGGCCATACGAGCCAGGCCGACGCCGAACTGGGCATACAATTGCTCGCCCACCGTACGAACACGGCGGTTCGACAGGTGGTCGATATCGTCAATCTCGGCCTTGTTGTTGATCAGGCTGACGATGTAACGAACGATGGCAATAATGTCCTCCTTCGTCAATACCAGGTTATTGGTATCGATGTCCAGTTTCAGTTTGCGGTTGATCTTAAATCGACCGACTTCGCCGAGGTTATACCGTTTGTCGGAGAAGAAGAGCTTGTCGATGATACCGCGTGCTGTTTCATCATCCGGGGGATCGGAACCGCGCAACTGGCGGTAGATATACGTCACGGCTTCGAGTTCGCTCGAAGTCGGGTCTTTTTGCAGTGTATTGTAAATGATCGAAAAGTCTTCATCGATATCCGTACGCTGGAGAATGATCGTCGTGGTGCCGGCGTCGAGAATTTGTTCGATATTTTCCTCATCGATCATGGTGTCGCGCTCGAGGATAACTTCGTTCCGCGGGATGGTTACCACCTCGCCGGTATCTTCATCAACGAAGTCTTCCGTCCAGCTTTTCAACACACGGGCCGCGAGTTTCCGCCCGATGGCAGCCTCGAGATTTTCCCGGGTGCAGGGCACTTCATCGGCCAGGTTGAACAAGTCGAGAATGGCTTTATCCGAGTCGAACCCGATGGCGCGCAGCAACGTGGTGACGGGAAATTTCTTTTTCCGGTCGATGTACGCGTACATCACGAGGTTGATATCGGTGGCAAATTCCATCCAGGCGCCTTTGAACGGGATCACCCGGGCACTGTAAATCTTCGTGCCGTTGGGGTGAAAACTTTGGCCAAAGAACACACCCGGCGAACGGTGCAACTGGGAAACAATAACCCGTTCGGCCCCGTTGATGACAAAGGTGCCCTTGGGGGTCATGTACGGAATGTTGCCCAGAAACACATCCTGAACGATCGTCTGGAAGTCAATGTGTTCCTCATCGTTACACGACAGGCGGAGTTTTGCTTTGAGTGGCACCGAGTAGGTCAGGCCACGCTGCATACACTCGTCGATGGTGTAGCGGGGGGGATCGACAAAGTAGTCGAGGAATTCCAGGTTAAAAATATTCCGGGCATCCGTAATGGGGAAGTTTTCGGTGAATACCTTATACAGGCCTTCCGCAGCGCGGTTTTCCGGAGTAGTTTCCAACTGGAAAAATTCCTGGAACGATTTGAGTTGGATTTCAAGGAGGTCGGGGTAGTGACCGGCGAGGCGGATTTTACCAAAATTGACGCGCTCTTGAACTCCGGTTTTGGGAATTACCCCATTAGTTGTGCCGTTATTGGTCATTTTATGCAAAATATGCTTGTGTGCGATTTGCAGATCGGCTTCATCTTTTGAAGCCGGATTGGGAAGGCGGGAGGAAGGGAATACGTACTAAAACGTTTGGAGCAACGAAAAAGTTTACCTAACTCCCACCGGTACAGACGCCGATAGGCTTAACGCACCCGACCCGAAGCCGGGAATGCGTTAAGCCCAATCGTCTGTAAAAAAAATAAAAAAGTAGTTGTGCCGAACATAACGTCGAAATCGTAAGTCAAAAGGTGGCGTGCCTTATAATCAAGACACAAAACATGGGCAGTCATCCGGGAAGGGAGGAGCGCCACAAACACCGATCGCTTACTTAATTTCGACTACAGCACCAGCGCCTTCCAAAGCAGTTTTGATCGATTCTGCTTCTGCTTTATTGACGCCGGTTTTCAGTTCGCTTGGAGCACCGTCTACCAGATCTTTAGCCTCTTTCAAACCCAGGCCGAGGATGTTTTTCACCTCTTTCACGACGTTGAGTTTGTTTGCGCCTACGTCTTTCAGGAAGACATCAAATTCCGTTTTTTCAGCCGGAGCAGCTTCGCCGCCACCGCCGGCAGCGGGGCCTGCTGCAACTGCTACTGCGGAAGCAGCCGGTTCAATGCCGTATTCATCCTTCAAGATGTTGCCCAGTTCGTTGGCCTCTTTAATGGTAAGGCTTACCAATTGTTCGGCCAGTGCTTTCAAATCTGCCATTCTGCTAGATAAATTTAAAAAGTGATTTGCTAATGTTGTGTAAGGTTTGCGGGGGTATAAACTTGAGGTTATCAGGCATTTGGGGGGTTCGCATATAGTGCGTACTTGGAAGCCAAATTAAATGGGCGAATGGCCGGGACGGCATTTCGATACCGCCGCCTGCCAATGCCGTTTCGGTTATGCGCTTTCGCGTTCTTCAAGCGTTTTCACGATACCGGCAATTTTGCCGCCGGTAGCGGTGATCATACTCGAAAGCCTGCGGGCCGGCGATTGCAACAAGCCAATGATTTCGCCCACCAGTTCTTCCTTGGTTTTCAGTTTGGTCAGCATTTTCAACTGATCATCACCGATAAACACTTCGGAGTCGATGTAGGCTGCTTTCAGGATCGGGCGTTCGTCCGCTTTGCGAAACTCTTCGATGAGTTTGGCCGGCGCCTTTGGGTTTGAAGCAATCAGGATCGTAGTCGGGCCTTTCAGTGTTTCGAACAGGGCTTTGTAGCCTTTTTCTTCGGGCTCCGTTTCCAGGGCTTTTTGGATCAGGGTGTTTTTAGCCACCTTGATCTTCACCCCTTTTTCAAAGCCCATCCGGCGAAACTGGTTGATTTTGGCCACCGACAGGGTCGAGGAGTCGGCAAAATAGAAGAACGGGCTGTTTCCCAATTCTTCTTTCAGTTCTGCGACTGCTGCTATTTTATCTTCTCTGGTCATTTTTTTAAAATTTGAGCATTCGTCAATTGCATATCCACGAGGCGGAGCCTCGGGTTACACTTTGATGGACTTTGGATCAACAGCAATTCCCGGGCTCATGGTGCTGGCCACGGAAACGGATTTCATGTACACGCCTTTGGCGGTCGACGGCTTCATGCGGACCAGGGTAGCAATAAGTTCATGTGCATTGTCCGTCAGTTGTTCCGGCGTAAACGATACCCGTCCGATAGATGCATGGACGATGCCGAACTTATCCACCCGGAAGGCGATTTTACCTTTCTTAACTTCCTGCACTGCCGAGGCAATGTCGTTCGTTACGGTGCCGGTTTTCGGGTTGGGCATCAGGCCACGGGGGCCCAGGATACGAGCAACCTTACCCAGCTGTCCCATTACGTTAGGCGTAGCGACGATGACGTCGACATCCAGCCAGCCTTCGCTGATCTTCTGCATGTACTCATCTAGGCCTACAAAATCGGCGCCGGCTTCTTTAGCCTCGGCTTCTTTTTCAGGCGTGCAAAAAACCAGTACACGTTTGGTTTTACCAGTGCCATGCGGCAGGGAGACAGTACCCCGCAGTGCCTGATCGGCTTTCCGGGGGTCGAGGCCCATACGCACATGCACGTCCACCGAAGCGTCAAATTTGGTAGTGTTTACCTCTTTGACCAGTCCCATCGCTTCGTCCAGTTGATACAACTTGTCCGGATCGACTTTACCTTCGACGGCTTTGCGTTTTTTTGTTAGTTGTGCCATTAAATGATATGTTTAAAGGTGAAACGTTCCGGTTGGGCCGGAACTCCCTTTTCAATACATAATTCGGTGCATTAGATGCTGTGTAAATACGTGGATCGTTAAAAACAAACCGGATTCACACAACGGCGCATGCACTTATTCGCCTGCCGGGGCTCCCCAAGGCGGTGTTCCTTCAACGGTAATACCCATGCTGCGTGCGGTGCCGGCGATCATTTTCATACCGGATTCTACCGTAAAGCAGTTGAGGTCGGGCATTTTGCTTTCAGCAATTGCGCGCACCTGGTCCCAGGTAACAGAGCCTACTTTTTTACGGTTGGACTCTGCGGAACCCTGCCCGGGCTGCAGTTTAGCGGCTTCAAACAGCTGGATTGCTGCTGGTGGTGTTTTGATGATAAAGTCAAAGGTTTTGTCTTTATACACCGAAATAAGCACCGGAAGCACTTTGCCCATCTGTTCAGTAGTCTGGGCATTAAAACGCTTGCAGAACTCCATGATATTGACGCCCTTGGCACCCAATGCCGGACCGATAGGAGGGGCTGGGTTTGCCTGGCCGCCTTTTACCTGGAGTTTAATATAAACATCTACTTCTTTTGCCATTGGATCAGCTTGTTAAAAAACAACGTTCTGATTTTAAATTGTTTATACAGTACACAACCTATTTTTTGATGGAAGCGTGCCCGGGAGAAGCGGGCCTCAAAAACGGGATTATGTAATTTTATCTACTTGCATAAAGTTCAGCTCCACTTCCGTACCCCGGCCAAAAATCTTTACGATCACTTTCAATTTCTTTTTCTCTTCGTTGACCTCCTGAATATCCCCGATAAAATCAGTGAACGGGCCATCGATAATTTTCACCGTTTCGCCGACCAGGAAGGGCTCGGCCATTGTTTCGCCGGCTTCGCTGCTATCGTCTACTTTACCCAGCAGGCGGTTGGCTTCGACCTGGGTCATCGGCACCGGCATATCCCGGCCCAAAAAATGGATGACATTGGGAATATCGCTGATTATTTTGGCTACATCGCCATTCAAACGGCTACCATAGGCCTCGACCAGAATATAGCCCGGCAGCAGATTCCGTTCCTGTACCACTTTTTTACCGCCGCGGATTTTATATACTTTTTCGGTTGGGACGATTACTTGAAAAACAAAATCCTTCCAATTGGAGCGTTCGATTTCCAGATCAATACGTTCCTTGATCTTTTTCTCCTTGCCACTAATGACCCGGAGTGAGTACCATTTTTTTTCTTCGACTCCCGGAGTAGTGGCGGGTGTCGTTTCGTTTTCTTTACTCATAACGCTTTTGGAAGGCAGATATAGCAATATTGGGAGTGCCGCTGATCAGTTGCCCCAAACGCCATAAAGGTTTTTAAACACCACACTGCAAGCTATGTCCATCACAAAAATGATCAGGGAAAGAATCACCGAAGTAACCAACACGACGATCGTACTTTCCTGCAACTGCGCAAGTGTAGGCCAGGACACATTTTTAATGAGCTCGTGGTAACTTTCTTTCAGGTAAAGTGTAATGCGCTCCATTATAACTTGTTGATATGCTTAATAATAAGGACGCTGACGAAACGCTCTCCAGGGTTTGCAAAAAAATTCGTTGCCTTCATTAACGGACAACGAACCGATCACCTGCAAAAGAGGTAAAAATTGTAACGATCAACGTAGTGGTCCTTGCAGGGGCAGCAGGGCTCGAACCCGCAGCCTACGGTTTTGGAGACCGTCACTCTACCAATTGAGCTATGCCCCTGTAAACCGTTTTGAGTTTTGGGTTTGGAGTTTTGAGTTAACCGCTTTTTAGCAAAGTGAATAACTCAAAACCCCAAACCCGAAACTCAAAACCGGATATTAGTCCTTAATCTCCGTAACCTGACCGGCGCCTACCGTACGGCCACCTTCGCGGATAGCGAAACGCAGACCAACCTCAAGTGCGATCGTGTTGTGGAGTGTCACTTCAAATTCAATGTTGTCGCCCGGCATTACCATTTCTACGTTTTCCGGCAACTTCACGTCGCCCGTAACGTCGGTGGTACGGAAGTAGAATTGCGGACGGTAGCCGTTAAAGAACGGCGTGTGACGACCACCTTCTTCCTTCGACAGTACGTACACCGAGCACTTGAATTTCTTGTGCGGTTTTACGCTGCCGGGTTTGCAGATAACCATGCCGCGGCGGATCTGGTCTTTTTCAATACCGCGCAGCAACAGACCGGCGTTGTCGCCTGCTTCGCCACGCTCCAGGATTTTGCGGAACATTTCCACACCTGTGATTACCGAGGTAAGCGGCTTTTCACCGTCTTTCATCATGCCGATGATTTCAACCGGGTCGCCCGTGTTGATCACGCCGCGCTCAATACGGCCAGTAGCAACCGTACCCCGACCAGTGATCGTGAATACGTCTTCAACCGGCATCAGGAACGGCTTGTCTGTTTCGCGGACGGGTTCCGGAATGTCGCTGTCACAAGCATCCATCAGTTCCTGGATGGCAGCCACAGATTTGGCGTCACCCTCCAGGGCCTTCAGTGCAGAGCCGCGAATAACGCTGGCATTGTCACCGTCAAATTTATAGGAGGACAGCAGTTCGCGCACTTCCATGTCGACGAGTTCAAGCATTTCCTCATCATCAACGAGGTCAACTTTATTCATGAAAACGACGATTTGGGGTACACCTACCTGACGAGCCAGCAGGATGTGCTCCCGGGTTTGGGGCATCGGGCCGTCCGTAGCAGCAACTACCAGGATAGCGCCGTCCATTTGAGCAGCACCCGTGATCATGTTCTTAACGTAGTCAGCGTGACCCGGGCAGTCCACGTGAGCATAGTGGCGCTTTTCCGTTTCATATTCTACGTGGGCGGTATTGATGGTGATACCACGCTCTTTTTCTTCAGGAGCGGCGTCAATGGAGGCGTAATCCGTCACCTTGGCCAAACCTTTGCCCGCAAGAACAACGGTGATGGCTGCAGTCAAGGTAGTCTTACCGTGGTCGACGTGACCAATCGTACCGATATTCACGTGCGGCTTGGACCGTTGGAATGTTTCTTTTGCCATTGGTTTAGACTAAATAATTTGTTGAAGAGTTAGTTTGTTAATGCGATAATGTGACAAACAGAAAAATTGACTGCAGCCAAAGCCGCAAGACCAAACGATCAAATTATCACATTAAATTCGTAACGCTGATGCGAATTGAACGCACGACCTCCCGGGTTTGACACCGGGATGCTCTGCCACTGAGCTACAACGCTGTTTACTATTTTATTACACTGAGTCGAAGTTGAAAAAAGAACTTCCGATTACAAGCCGGAAACACTACCTTTCACTACAACAATTCATTTTTTTTCGCTTTTGAGCCGTTGATGAGAATTGAACTCACGACCTCTTCCTTACCAAGGAAGTGCTCTACCCCTGAGCTACAACGGCCTCTCGTAAAGCCTGGAGCGGCGGACGAGATTCGAACTCGCGACATTCAGCTTGGAAGGCTGACGCTCTACCAACTGAGCTACCACCGCGTTTACCCGCCGTAGCCTTGGCGAAGGCGGGAGTTTTTTTGCTTGGGCGCTTAACGGCTTTTTTCGATTGTTCAATAAAAAAATTCAACCGAAAAGCAACAAACCCGCTTTCGCCAAGGCTACGGCGGGAAAAGTGGGGGTGGTGGGATTCGAACCTACTCAGCGATAAAGCACCAGATTTACAGTCTGGCCCGGCTCTCCAACTCCGGGGCACCCCCTTGGAACTGATTTTGGGTTATGTTTCACCCATATGGTAAAACTATCCAAAATTGTTTGAGAGCCAGTGGACGGACTCGAACCGCCGACCAGCTGATTACAAATCAGCTGCTCTACCAACTGAGCTACACTGGCCTGTAGTTTATGCGCCACAGGCTTTTCCAAGTAAAAAATTATCCTTCAAACAACGTACTTTTCTTCCCAAAAAAGACCCCCTTTCGAAAAGCGTGTGCAAAGGTAATGCCTTTCGCTAAAACAGGAAAAGATTTTTCAAAAAAAACTGGGAATCTTGTTTTATATACTTTTTTTGCGCCTTACGCATCAACTTGACAGCCTGCAATCCTGTGTTTTATGGAAATTGATACAAAAACTCTGCAGTATTGCCTCCAACATACCACCACCGTTCAGCCTGTACTCCACGCATTGGAGCGCGAAACCAACATCCGAACCCTGCACCCGCAGATGTTGTCGGGGCCTTACCAGGGTATGCTACTTCAGCTGATTAGTCACATGATCCGCCCGCGGCGGGTGCTGGAGGTCGGAACCTTTACCGGCTACAGCGCCATCTGCCTGGCCCAAGGGCTGACAGAAGATGGTTTGTTGTTTACCCTTGAATCGAACGACGAACACGCCCCGATCGTCCGGAAGCACGTGCATGCCGCCGGCCTGGAAAACAAAATCCGCCTGATCCTCGGCGATGCAATAGTGCTGATCCCCCAATTCGACGAAATATTTGACCTGATATTTCTCGATGCCGGCAAACTGGACTATGTCCGGCACTACGAACTTTGTTTGCCCAAACTGCGTCCCGGCGGCTTTTTACTCGCCGATAATGTGCTGTGGGATGGCAAGGTCGTGCACGACAAAAAGGATACCACCGCACAGGCGTTGCGGGAATTCAACACCATGGTGCAGGCAGACGACCGGGTAGACAACCTGCTTTTGCCACTGCGCGATGGGGTCATGCTGATCCGAAAACGTTGATAGCGCAGCCTTTTTTAGTCCCTGAAATCTAAGCGCTTTTAAACCGGGAGCGAGACATTTCCATGAACTTGTATTAAGTTTGCCCATGGACAAATTAATCTCCCAACCTGAACACGCAAACCGACGGACCCATGGCCGAATCCAAAGCACACCTGTTTTACGTTGAAGATGACGAAAGCCTGAGTTATGTAACCCGGGACAATCTCGAATTCAACGGTTATCAAGTCACCTATTGCGAAGACGGGCAAAAAGCGCTGGATGTGATTCAAGCCGGGCAAAAATTTGATCTCTGCATCCTCGACGTTATGTTACCCGAGGTTGATGGCTTTACCCTTGCCGAAGAAATTCGCAAACGCGACGAGCAGGTCCCCATTATTTTTCTTACGGCCAAAAGCATGAAGCAGGATAAAATCCATGGCCTGACCATCGGCGCCGACGACTACATCACCAAGCCGTTCAGCATCGAAGAATTGCTGCTAAAAATCGATATTTTCCTGCGGCGCTCGGCCTACTCCGGCCCGGTAAAATCCAACGCACCGGTATCCATCGGGAATTACCACTTCGACTACCGCAACCTGCACCTGGCCTACGACGGCGAAGAAGGCGATACCCTGACACAAAAAGAAGCCGACCTGCTCAAACTCCTGAACGAAAACCGAAACAATGTGGTCAAACGCTCCTTCATCCTCGAAACGATTTGGGGCAAAGACGATTATTTCCTCGGGCGTAGCCTGGATGTGTTTATTTCGCGCTTGCGCAAATACCTTAACCGCGACGACAGAATAAAGGTGGAAAACATCCACGGGGTCGGATTCAAATTTAAGGTGGATGAGTAGGGTGCCGGGAAATACAAATCAGCCCCGCCGGATGCGTATTTTTTTGTTAAAAATGCGCATCCGGCGGGGCTGATTTGTATTTACAATAAATAATCCGGAAGGCCGCTTGCGAAAACATACGTCAATGCAATCGTTTTATCTGGAATACGGAAACAACAAGATTCACTGCCTTCGCTTTGGGCGGGGCCCGAAGTTGTTGATTGCACTCCACGGCTTTGGCGATCGCGCCCGGCTTTTTGCTATCCTGGAAGAAGCGCTGTCTGAACAGTACACTGTGGTAGCCTTTGACCTGCCTTTTCATGGCCAGACTAGTTGGAAAAACCACACGTTTACCAAATCGGATTTACTGGCAATTATTCACCAGATCATGGACCGGGAAGGCCAAAAGCGCCTGTGCCTGATGGGCTACAGCTTTGGCGCCCGGCTGGTGCAAGCCATGCTGCCGCAATTGCTCGACAAACTCGACAAACTCTACCTGCTTGCACCCGACGGCATCCAGACCAAAGGCATGCCCATGGCTGTTCGCACCCCGATGTGGGTCCGGCACTTCCTGTACCGAATCCTTAAAAACCCGGCCTGGTTTCTCTTTCTGCTCCACTGGGGCCGCCGGTTCAATCTGGTGCCCCCGCTCATCCTGCATTTTCTGACCTTCAACCTCACCCGGCCCGACCGCTTCCAGCGCACTTTCGGTTGCTGGTTTGCCCTGGAGTCGTTTTACCTGCGCCGCAGCAGCATCAAGGCCATCTGGCGCGAATCCGGCCTGCCCGTCGATATTTATTTTGGAACCAAAGACGAAATGATCCGGTACAAAACCGTCAAAAAAATGGTGGAAGGCGTGCCCAACGTCCGCATTTTCCGCATGAACGCCGGGCACCGGCTCATCGGCGAGGATTTGCGGGAGCGCATGCGGCGGGCCAAAACCTGACAGGTCGAATTTTCCAAAAAAAATGGCCACGCCTGGCGTGGCAATTTTTTTTGGAAAATTCGACCTGTCAGGTTAGTCGTTCAAGGCCCGCAAAAGTTTATCAACCAATGCATATCGTCCTTTCGGCTGGCTGCCCTGTTTAACAGCCTTCAAGGCCTGGACAGCCTGCTCTTTTTGGGCAGGATCACGCATGGCCAGTTGCACCCGGGCCAAAGCCGTGTACCACTGAATTTCTTCTTTGTAAACCGCCGGGCCCTCCGCTTTTGGTAAATATTGCAGGGCATCCTCCGGTTTTTTTTGCGCCAGCGCAATGACACCCGCCGCAAAATATGCCTCCTGTTCCGCTGCGCGAACGGTGCTTGTCCGGGCAATTTCCAGTGCCAGTAATAGCGCTTTTTCCTGTTCGCCGGCAGCCCATGCGGCGTTCAGGGCCGTCCAGTCGGCTTGTTGTCCGGCTATCGAATCCCCGGCGGACGGCCGGTCCGACCGCCTGGCGCCTTCATGGAAGCGGGCAGGGGGTTGAAAAGCTTCCGCATACAACTGCTCCGGAGTAGCTTCGCCCCGGTTGAAATACCAAATAGCCGCCAGCGCCAAAAGCAGCGCGGCGGCAATAATCCAAGTGTACCGGAGAAATACAAATTTATTTTGCGGAGCAGCCCGGCGCTCCCGGAGCAGGTCTCCTACAGTTTGCCGGAAGGCCCCCACATCTTTTTCGCCGACAGCCAGTCGCATTTTTTGGTGCAGGACAACTTCTGCTGCAAAGCCTGGATCGTCGTGCAGGCGGGCCTCGAAGGCAACCAGGTCTGCTTTGTCGAGTGCACCGTCGAGCCAGGCCTCTATTTGTTGGATGTCCTCTTCAGTCAACATTGTTCGTCCATTTTAGTGATCCCTGCCTGTATAACTTCCGTAACACTGGATTTTCCAATACGTTTAAAAGTACGCGTCAAAATCCGGGTCATCCCGGATCAATGCCTTTAGTTTTTCAATACACTGGTGTTTGCGTTTGCTGGCATAGCCTGCACTTGCGAACCCCAATATCCGGGCAATTTCGGCCATCGATTTCTTTTCATCCGCCCAGCACAAATCCAGCAGCTGCCGACAAGATTCGGAGAGTCGTTCCCATTTTGTTCGGACGAACTGCATACGTTCAGCATCTTCCAGCGCCTGGTTCCAACGTTCCGTTTCAGTGGTTAATTCCGCAGCGTTGTCATTCCTTACCCTGTCCGCACCTTTTTTTCGGCGCAGCCGCTTTAGCCAATGATTTTTGCAAATGCTGAAAATAAAAGTGGAAAAGCGGGCGGTCAAGTCAAGCGCCTGGCCTTGCTTCAGCTTCCGGCAGATGGCCTCCAGCGCATCTGCAAACACATCCTCAGCATCGGCAGGGGTGCCACTGTTTTGGCATACCCAGCGCTCGACAGGCGGGTAGCACTCGTCGATCATCTGCCGGATCACCACGGTATCATGCTTCCGAATAGCCTCGATGTATTGCTGGTCTGAATGCGGGGACATGACTTGGTTGGGATGTTCAAAAACAAATTTGATGAAAAAAGCCCGAACCCGGATTCATTTAGCCGACGAAGTTTTTTTCAATGGGGAGGTAAGATTTTGGCTGCTGGTGGTATTCAGTTGAAAATCCCCCGCAATTTTTCACTTTTCAAAACCAGTTTTATGAAACGCAATCTTTCCTTTTTTGTCCTGCTCGCCCTGCTGGGTCTTCAAAACTGTCAAAAAGACACGACCAGTCCTGCTGATGCTCTTAAACCGGTCGATATGGTTGCCGGCAACCGCGCAACAGTCACCGTGCCAGGCGGTTCCAACGATGCGCTCGCTGCGGCCATTGCGCAAGCGGGCCCGGGCGGCACGGTCATTCTTGCTGCCGGTGCGCATACCGAATCCGGCACCGTGACCATCGGACACAAGATCACCCTGAAGGGAGAGCCCGGCGCCATTCTTCGGGTAAGCACTACACCGGGTTATGCTATCGTGCCGGCATTGCACGTGCTGAACGCACCGGCCACAAAGATCACCGGTATCGACCTGCGCACACCGACCGCCGACCCGGGTGGCGGCGGCATCTTAATTGAGGATTCGGATCGCACGGAAGTAAAAAACTGTGCGATCGACAATTACCAGTTCAGTGTGCTGGTGGAACAGTCGGACAACTGCATTATTGAGGGCAACACAATTACCAGTACCACTGCCTGGCAAGTTGGCGCCCTGCCGGAAGCGCATGGCGTAGTCATTATTAATGGTAAAAATGCCAAGGTCAACAACAACGACGTATCGGGCGCCCTCTTTGGCATTTGGGCCTGCGATAAAAACGGCCACTACAAAAACAACAATGCCCACAACAACTTCATCGGCCTCATCCTGTGCAAAGTGCCCGACAACGCACTCGGGCTGCCCGACGGCTCCACCACCGGCGCCCAGTTTTCCGCAACCAGTTGCAAGGTGCTGGACAACAATGCCCACAACAATTTCGACGCGGGCTACCTGGTCATTGACGGCGCCACGAAAAATGTGCTGCTCGGCAACGCCGCAGCCAACAACGGCACCTACGACATCGAGCTCGTCGGCGATTCCTATCGCTTCGGCTTTTTAACCCCCACCAGTGTGGACAACCTGGTCAATTGCGGGCCCAACAGCAGCCTGTTGGTCAAAGATTGCGGCGTGAGCAACACGGTGATTGGCGGGGTGCATGTGGATACGAATGTGGATCCTTGTTTTTAGGTAGCGGCTGGTAAGCTTTTGGCCAAATGGAATATAATACATCTGAATCTTGGTACTTTTTATTGCCATAGGCAGGCTCATTTGAAGGGCCTGCCTATGTTTATTGTAACCGAATGCAGTTGGAGAACAAAAATTCAATGCCTTGATTAGGCCACAGCTTTATTGCTATATTTGAGAAGACCAAAAATGAAAAACTATGAAAATAAACGCCTTTGCCCGAACCCTGTTTCTTCTGCTACTACCCTCCTTGCTAAGCACCTGCACATCGCCGCTAGTCCCGGAAGACGCCGGGCTGGAACCAGAAGTTCAGCCCGTTAAATATGATCCCACGCAATACACCGCAGATTCATTGAAATTAATAGAGCTGTATGATACGCTCTGGGATTACTCACACTCCCGTAAATATGAAAAACTTCTAAAAACTGGCCGAGAAATCGTTCTTCTCGGAAAAAAAACATTAGCCCAGCGATATGATTCTGTATTATACGAAGTGTATGCACATTCATATTCAGGAATAGGAGGCGGGTTGAGATCGCAAGGCTATTATGACGAAGGCTTGGAGTATTCTAAAAAGTCATTCGAATTGATAAGCGCCAAATTTGGTGAGAATCACGTCCGAAACACCCATATATGTGTAAGCCTCGCTTTAAATTATATCGATAGAGGTGATTTTGATCAAGCCATTGAATACCTGCATAGAAGTCTAAACATCATGCACATCGTTTATCCACCCGGTTATGGTGCCTTTTTCAATGGCAACTCCAATTTATCAAGGGCTTACACGGACAAAAAAGACTTCGAAAAAGCAGTGTATTACGGTAAAAGATTGGATAAATTAATTTTAAGGTCGAATATCCCTGCCTTCCTTCCAATGTCCCAATTCAATTTAGTTCGCATTTATTTAAAAAGTAGAGACTTAGAATCTGCATTAAAACATGCAAAAATTGCTTATTCAAGAAGTTTGCCGGAGTCGGAACACAAAAAGATAAACTTATTACAATGTAATTTTTTATTTGGCGTGATTTACAGCCAATTGGGCGAATACTCTAAAGCCGATATGCATTTACAAGCCTGTGTGGCGGGCATAAATACCTTACCAGACAGCAATATAGTTTTATGGGGAACATCCGTCGGAGATATTTTATTTGAGCTTGGTTTTTTAGCCAATAAAATGAAAAAACCAGCATTGGCCCGTACCTATTTTAAAAATGCACAAACAGCCTGGAAAAATCTTTTTGGAGCAAATTCAAAACATATTACCAATCAATTCTCGGAAAAAACAATCTTTTCTGGCATCGCAGATAGTCATCTACTAGAAGGTGATTTCGAAACAGCCCTGCAGCAATATCAATCCGGTTTAACATTCTTAAACCCCTCTTTTAAACCTGCATCTATCTATGCCAACCCCCAATTGAATGAATTGGCCCTGACAGAAGATGCCTTCCAATTACTCAATGAAAAAAGAGACGCCTGGCGTCAGTACGCAGAATATTCTGGTAAGGCAGAACATTGGCAGGCTTGTTTTGAAACCGCCCAACTGACGATGCAATTCGTTAATCAGATGCGGGAAAGTTATAAGTGGGAAGGTTCGAAACAATACCTCTCTGCCCAAGCGACTCCGGCATTACAACAAGCCCTGGAAATTGGACTTGAATACCAAAAATCAATGAGCAACGTAACGCTTATTGGCGATTTTTTCAAACTAATAGAACAAAACAAGGCAGTCACTTTGCGCGAAGCCGTCCGGGATAAAACAATACACTACGGCGGCAACTTGCCAGAATGGGCGGTGCATTATGAAGACTCCCTCAAACAAGCCCTCCGGTTTGCCCAGGAAATACTTGTAGAACAACAACGTAAAAAAAACGACGCTGACTCTGTGCTGGTCCATAAATTACATACAAAACGCCTCCTGCTAAACGAATCACTGGATTCGCTAAAACAAGTAATCAAAAAACAGTATCCAGAGTATTACAAATTACAATTCCAACTGGCAGACCATTCCATTGAAGAGATAAAGGACCAGGCCCTGCAAAGCAACGCCGCCTTAGTCGAATACTTCTGGACCGACTCCGCCCTGTATGCCGTGTTCATTTCCAAACAATCAAGTCAATTTCGATTCATCCCGCTAAACCGGTATCTGTATAAAGCACTGGAATCTGTTAAACAACTGAGCCCGGCAACCAAAATCCAATCCTTCACCCACGCTACCCGCACTCTCTACACCCAACTCCTCGCCCCAGTTCTCCCCACCGACCAACCCATCGACAAACTCATCATCATCCCCGACGGCCCCCTCGGCAACCTCCCCTTCCAACTCCTGCTCGAAAAAGACCCCGACCCCGCTACTCTCGCCGCCGAAAACTGGCGCGAGCTCCCTTACCTCCTCAAATCCAAAACCATCCGCTACGAATACTCCGCAGCCCTGCTGCTCGACAAACAGCCCAAACACAAAAAGGGAACCTTCTACGCCGGCTTTGCCCCCGCCTTCAGCGGTCAGCCGCTGAATTCGCGCGGACTCGACAGCGCCGTGCTTTCCCGCGCCTTCCCGTACTGGCGCGGCGGCGACGCGGTGCCCGACCTCAAATTCAACCGCCCCGAAGTACAGGCCGTTGCCGAATTGATCGGCGGAACCCCTTACCTCGGCACCACAGCCACGGAAAACAACTTTAAACAGTTTGCCCCGGGTTCCAGCATCCTCCACCTCGCCACGCACGCCTGCGCCGACGATCAGGATCCCCTGTACTCTCAAATTCTATTCGCCCCCACGCCTGGCGATTCCACCCAAGACGGCGCGCTCCACGCCTACGAACTCTACAACATGCACCTCAACGCCGACCTCGCCGTACTCAGCGCCTGCCAAACCGGCGCCGGCCGCATCCAGCGCGGCGAAGGCATTATGAGCCTCTCCCGCGCCTTCAAATACGCCGGTTGTCCCAATATTGTCATGAGTTTGTGGAACGCTAACGACGCTGCTTCAAAAGATATCATGTTCGGCTTTTTCAAAAACCTGAAAGCCGGCCTGGGCAAAGCCGAAGCCCTTAGCCGCGCCCAACGCGACTACCTCGCCAAAGCTACCCTCGCGGAAGCCCACCCCAGCCGTTGGGCCACGTTTGTCCTTTTCGGCGATGATGAACCGGTCGGGTTCGAGTCGGAGAAATGGTTGGTGGCATTGCTGACGCTGGCACTTTGTACCTTGATCGTGTATTTGTTTTTTTTGCGGGCTAAAACCTGACAGGTCATTTTTTAACAAAAACGGAGCGCTGATGCGCTCCGTTTTTGTTAAAAAATGACCTGTCAGGTTAGTCATTCCGCACCGCCTCCCCTTCCCGTTCAAAAAAACGCAGTTCAAGTTCAACACCATCAAAAACAGCATAGGAATTGGAAAACAGCCATTCGCCTAAATTCACATACCGGCTGCGGCCGTTTTTCAGGCGCCAGTCGATCGGCAAATGCCGGTGGCCAAAAATGAAATAGTCCGGCTCGATACCCTGATCAAGCTTTCGGTGACAATACTGTAACAGCCATTCCTTTTGCTCCCCCATCCAGGCGCGTTCTTCCGGCGGCATGGCCTCCCGGCTTTTTTGGGAGGAATAACCCCCCAGGCGCATGCCCATATCCGGATGCAACCAGTTGAACAGCCACTGGCTGAACGGGTGGGTAAACACTTTTTTCATGCGTTTATACCCCCGGTCGTTGGGACCCAGGCCGTCGCCATGGCCGACAAAAAACTGCTTGCCGTTCAATTCAAATTGAATGGGTTTGTGGTACACCGGGATGCCAAATTCCGCTTCGAAATAGCCGAACATCCACAGGTCGTGGTTGCCGGTAAATACATGGACGGGGACCCCAGCGTCGCGCACTTCGGCCAGCTTGCCCAAAAAGCGACTGAAGCCTTTGGGGATCACAGTTTTGTATTCAAACCAAAATTCAAACAAATCACCTACCAGGTAAATTGCAGCCGCTTCGGGCGCCACGGCGTCCAGCCAGCGCACCACCTGGCGTTCGCGTTCGCGGGCCGGCAGGCGGCCGTCGATACCCAGGTGAAAGTCGGAAGCGAAGAATGTTTTTTTCATGTACAGCGAACCTCCGGTTCGCTCAGTTTGATGGTGAACTGCCCGTTGTTCGTCCAACAGCATTGTTTTTCAAAAAAAATACCCAAACCGTTCATTGCGCGCGCAAAAGTAGCACCTTCCCGGAAAACAAGATTACACGCAAAGGCAATGCAACAAAGACCGGGCTTCTGCTTTCGGACTGTTACCTTTGCGCGAACCATTTTTCAACTAAATAAATGCGAACCGGAGGTTCGCTGCACATGAAAATAGTTACTGGCGCCGCCGGATTTATCGGCTCCTGCCTCGTTCGCCGCCTCAACGAAGCAGGGTACAACGACATCCTGGTCGTAGACGAGTTTAGTCGACCCGACAAACTCCGCAATCTCGAAGGCAAAAAAACACTGGAGAAAGTCCATCGCGATGAATTCATCAACTGGCTCGAAAAAAACCACGGCGATGTGGACGCCCTGTTTCACATTGGCGCACGCACCGACACCACGGAACTGAGCACCGCCATTTTTGACCACCTGAACCTCAACTACAGCAAAGCGCTGTGGAATTTGTGTGCAACCCACCAGATCCCGTTTTACTACGCCAGCAGTGCCGCCACGTACGGTCTGGGTGAAAGCGGCTATTCCGACGACCATGCCACCATTCCAAACCTGAAACCCCTGAACCCCTACGGCCAAAGCAAACAGGATTTTGACCTTTGGGTGCTACAGGGTTTGCAGCAAGGCGTTGCTGCGCCAGCCAACTGGGCGGGTTTTAAGTTTTTCAACGTCTACGGCCCAAACGAATACCACAAGGCCCGGATGGCCTCCGTAATTTTTCATACCGCACGGCAAATCAAGGCTACCGGCGGCATGAAACTCTTCCGCTCGCACCGACCCGATTTCAAGGATGGCGAGCAAAGCCGCGACTTTATTTATGTAAAAGACGTGGTGGATGTGCTGTTGCATTTTCTCGAAAAAAAACCACCGGCAGCCATCTACAACCTGGGCACCGGCAAGGCGCGCACTTTTCTCGACCTGGCCACCAATACCTTCCGGGCGCTGGACCTGGAGCCCAATATTTCGTTCATCGACACACCGGCCGACATCCGCGATACCTATCAGTACTATACCCAGGCCGATATGGATAAACTGCGCACATTGGCCGGCTACCAGGCGCCGTTTTACAGTCTGGAGGCTGGTATTGACGACTACGTTAAAAGCTATTTGAAAACCGAGCGTATCTGGTAGCCAGCGCTCAGTCGAACACTGCCACCACAATGCCCTCCGAGGATTTGATATTCCGGATATTCAGCACCCTTCCATTGAATACCAGTGGAATAGTTGCCGCTTCTCCCGTTGGAAAATACATATCCACACCATTCAGAAATGGGAAATCCTTGAACATCCCAACCGGCGTCAGTGCTGTCCGGTTGTCGCCATCGTCATAAAAAAACCAGGCGATCGCAGTTTTATCCGCCGAAGCAAATGTGGCGTTAGACACTACAGCGCCAGCCACGGTCAGGCTGTCGCGGCCATAAACCACGGCTTTGCTTGCGGAAAACACCGTAAGCACCGTTTGGCTATCCGTATTTGGCAACCCTTTCAGTAAAAAACCGGCGAAAGAACCCGGTGGCGGAATGGCCCGGAGGTAAACCAGTGCATTGGAGTGCCGGAATCTTTCCCGAAAATAATGCACGTTCCGCCCCCCGGGATCGGGCGAAGTGGCTACAAATTCATACACACCGCCGCTGTCCACCTGCACCGGGCCCCAGCAGCCCAGCGAATCACTCGACAGTGATTGGAAGGGTTCGGAGGTCAGGCGTTTGCCAGAAACCGGATCCAACAGAAAAATATCTACCCGGGCATTTGCCAAAGGCCTGTTTTCTCCAAAATAAAGCACCTTGCCGGCGATATGTACAACAGCCTCCGGATTGTTTGCCGCCGGCTTAGGCAACTCCTCCGGGTGAAAAAAAGCCCAAACCGCTTCAAAAGCGGCCCTCCCGGTGGCCACCTGGTAATGGTCGGCGCCATGCAGCTGGCTATTTGTGGCGCCGGGAATAGTGCCGCTCCGGGCAACCTTGTCGTCTGCCGACCAAATGTTCAGGGTGGGCACCGAACCACCGGGGCCGGCAGGTCCGGACTGTGGCATCGAACCGATATGCACGTAGCGGTCGACTTTGGCTGCGCGGCCGGCATCGGAAAGATAGGAGTACCCCAGTCCGCCGCCGGCCGAATGCCCGAGTAGCCGCACTTTGGGCGCCCCGGTTTTCGCCCGTACTTGATCGATAAACGCGTCCAGCAAGGCAGTGTGGTTGGTCGTCGGGCTTAGCGTGTTCCAATCAAAGGCAAACAACAACCCGGTGGAGTAGCCATTGGCGGTAAATAGTTGCTGAAAGGATGCCCAGGTATCGCCCGAAGCAAGAAAACCGTGCACCATAACCACCGGGTAGCGGCAGCTGTCGCATTGAACGGGCAGGGGTAATTCTGATTTGGCGGGCAAGGGCACGTTGACCCCAGAGCCGGCAACCGCCAGAACTGCGCAAAACAGAAGTGCAACTAAAAATCGATGCATAAGGGCAAAAAAATATCTTTTTTAAATGAACCGGCAATCACCAGGCAAACACCATTTGCCGCGCATCCACCGTTTGGCCATCTACCTGAAGGGCATAGGTGAACGCGCCGCGCACGCCATAGCCGTGGACATAATACACCTCATTCATGCCCGCCTGCAGCACAACCGGAATCCGCTCGACTACCTTGCCCTGCATGTCCGTGATCAGGATTTGCGCCTGTTTGTAGTTCGGCACTTCTTTTACGTAAAACGATATCCAGGTAGCTTCATCAAACGGGTTTGGGCGGTTCTGGAACAGCTCGATGTTTTTGCCGGCGTTCTCTGCCGGCGTTTCGGTACCGGTGATCAGCACCAGTTTTTCACCGGAAAACAAACTCTCCGCCCCTTCATCATCCACTGCGGCCACGCTGACGTACAAGAGCCCGGTCGGCGGCGCCGGGAAGGTGCCGAATGTGCTGCCTGCCAGGGTATACACCGTATCCCAGTCGAGCGCGCCGGAGCGCAGGGCTACGCGGTAGACGCCCGAATTGGCCGGGTCGTCGATCTCAACGTCCAAAAGGCCGGTTGTACCGTTGCTGGAGCGCAAAGCCGTGAGCCCGGCCGGTACCGGCACATTGCGGGCGGCAACAGCGGCGGCATTGCCGTTGATGACCACATTCCGGGCCAGGTAGTTGAACTGTACAAAAAAAGAGTCGATGACCTGGTCGCCGTCGGTATCCGCACCGAGAATATCATCGGAGGTGTGCTGCCGATCGGTGTATCCGGGGCCGTTGGAGGCATCGCCGTGTTCATTGGCCGAGGTGAAGCGCATGGCCGGGTAGCTGCGCTCCCGAAAGGGAATATGGTCGCCGCCACGGCCGGTGCGGTCTTCGAGGCTCTGCAGGCGCAGGTCCATCGGCACGGCTGCTGTCGGCAGGATGTTTTCCTGGTACTGGAGTTTGATGAACCGGGCCAGCTGCTTGTTCCTGGAATTTCCGCCGCCCTGCGAAAAGAGCCGCACCCCGGTAGAATCGATATGGTTCAACCCCGGGCAGGAAGGCGGCGAAGACGTTTCGCCGCAAATGACACCGCCCACGATATCGTTGTTCAGCACCGCGCGCAGGGGAATATCCCTGGTTTTCATATAAATGGCCATTGCCTCGGCGCCAAGCAAACCCTGCTCTTCTCCAATGGTCACCATAAACAGGATCGTATTTTCAAAGGTATACTGCGCCATCACACGGGCCAGTTCGAGCACCAGGGCCGTACCCGTGGCATTGTCTTCGATGCCTTGCGCTTCGCAGGTTACGTCGCAGCTAACATCGCAACGGCTATCCATATGCCCTTCGATCAGGATAACACCGTTGGCGGCCGGATTGGAGCCGGGGAGCAGGGCGAAAACATTCCGGTGCCGGCCCATGCCGCAGATATCCTGATCAAATTGCAAATACGAAACCACCAGGCGATTTTCATTGGCTGCGCCAAATTCCGTAAACTTCTGATGCGCCCAGCGCCGCGCTGCGCCGATGCCGGTGGTGGGCGAAACCGTGTCGGAGCCCGTATTGCGCGTACCGAACGTGCTCAATTGGATCAGGTAGGCTTTCAGGCTGTCGGCCGACACCCGGGCGTGAATCCCGGAAGTGGTCGACGCCAGGTCGTCGGTGACCGTGGTGGCGGCATAGTCGGCCGGGTTGTAGTTGCCCAGCAGGATTTGCTCGGCCAGCGGATTGGTACTGTGAATATTCGCCTGCGCGAACAAATTTTGGCCGAAGGCCGAAAAAACCAGTACGAGGAGGCAGGAAAGCCGGAAGGTAGATTTTTGTTTCATAGATTGGTGGATGTTTGTGTACCCGTCCTACGACTCTAAGTCGTAGGACGGGTAGGTAGCCCTAAAAATACAAACTATCCGCCAACGCCATCACCTCCGGTGCTCCCCAAACGGAGGCAAGGCCAAATCTTTTTCAGAAACCAAAACCTGGTTCAGATCAAACTCCCAGTCGATGTTGAGTTGCGGATCGTCGTAGCGAATGCCGCCCTCGTGCGCTTTGGAGTAGAAATTATCGCATTTGTACACGAATTCCGCCGTTTCGCTGAGCACCAGGTAGCCGTGCGCAAACCCGCGCGGCACGAACAGCTGGCGTTTGTTTTCAAAACTGAGCCGGATACTGAACCACTTTCCGTAGGTCGGCGAGTTCTCCCGTACATCAACCACCACGTCGAGCACCTCCCCCTCCACCACACGCACCAGTTTGGCCTGCGCCATCGGGCCTGTCTGGTAGTGCAGCCCGCGCAATACTCCACGGGTGCTGCGCGCCTGGTTGGACTGCACAAATTCGATGTCCATACCGGCTTCCGCCCATACCCGGCGGTTGTAGCTTTCGAAAAAATAGCCGCGCTCGTCGTAAAAAACAGTGGGTTCGAAAATGACCAGATCGGGGATGGGGGTTGGAATAAATGCCATAGTCGCGCTGTGTTTTGATCGCGCAAAGATGCACAGATTGGTCAAATAAAAAGAGGCTGCTTCCTAAGGCGGTTTTTACCACTAAAAACACTAAATCCACTAAGGTTAACCTTCTTTTTGTGTGAATTTAGTGCTTTTGAGTGCTTTTAGTGGTGAAGAACTAACTTATGAAACAGCCTCCAGGCTCGTAACACGAGCAGGCTCAGATGATTTTTTTCAAAATTCAGGATTTTACAGCGGCATGGGCCATGGTCACCAGGCCATAGCGCATCCAGAACGTGGCAAACATGATGCGCGCCATGTTGTTCTCCGGGTGTCTGGCTTTCAAATCGGCGTAGCGTTGTTGTGCCGGATAAAACCATTCTGCGCGCTCGAGCGCAACGGCTTCCATGATCTCGCGGAGCATCGGATCGGCGGTCGGGTACAGTTTTGAGCGTTTCAAGGGCGCAAAAGCGGCTTCCCAGTCGCCACTGTTCGAGATGGCAATTTCAAACCGGTCGGATTCCAGTTTTTCACCGTTGCGTTCGGCAGACACCTGCCAGACGAAGTGCGCGCCATCCACGTAAGGAGCTTTTGAAATATCGACAACCGCAAAGGTGTCTTGCGTAACGGCCTCATGCACCAGATTGCCGGCAGCGTCGTGCATTTTCAGGGTAAAGGCACCCGAGCCTGCCGGTTTGGACCACGAAAACACCACGGGCCCCGAAGGCAGCAGATTGCCGAATGGCATGATGGGGTGAATGCGCTTGCCCTGACCGCCCCAGCCGTCTTTGGCCTTTTTCGGATCGGTAACCCCCCAGCCGTCCTTGGCTTTCTTCGGGTCGGTGGTACCCCAGCCGTCCTTGGCTTTTTTCGGGTCGGTGGTACCCCAGCCGTCTTTGGCCTTCTTCGGGTCGGTGGTGCCCCAGCCGTCCTTGGCTTTCTTCGGGTCGGTGGTGCCCCAGCCGTCGCCGCCGGTTTTCGGGTCGATGAGGCGGGCCCAGTCGGTGTTCAGGCCGTTTGCTTCCTGCGCCAGGGAGACCGACGCAGCCAGGTAACTTTCAAACATTTCGTCAAAACCAAGCGAACGCAGGGTGGTCGCTTGATTCCAGACTTCCGACAAGCGATACTTCCCTTTTTTGAGTTGGACAAACGTGCCGTTGTGGTACAGCGTGGCCGTTGCTTTCCGGGGAACCTTCAGCGTATTCGCTTTCAGGATGATCGCACCGGGGTGGATGTTTTTGTGCCAGGTACCGGCTTCCGTACGATAGGATACGGCTTTTTCACTGGATAACAGCCAAATAGTTGGGTCTTCCTGGGCTGTTGCAGAGGCGGCTGCAATGAAACATGCAACCAGAATTGCTAGATGTCTAAACATGGTTTTGCGCTTTTAAAAAAATAAAGAATAGGCGAGCGAGGGATTAATTGAAAAGGCAGGTAATCGCTAAAAATACGATGAAATGCAGGAAAAGGGGTTCGAAGTATATTTATCGCTAAAATGAAAATTCTTTATCAGAATATCGAGACTTTTTTAACGGATTAAACAAAAAACAACCGAGACGCCGGTTCCCCAGCGCTTCGGTTGTTTTTTGTTTAATCCGCTTCCCGCGGCTCCGCATTCAATCTTTTTCTTCCCCCAGCAGCTGCCCTTGAGCATCATAAATCAGATCTTTCTTGCCGATTTCCACTTCGTAAACGGTTGTTCCATCAGCCCTGAGGATACGGGCAGCTTCTTTGATTTTCTGTCCCGACACTGCTTTGCGGACAGCTTCGGGCAGGTCGTCTACGGCAATTTCGGTTTCGGTTTCAAGCCACTTGCCTTCGGCGCTGAAGGTTGCTGAAGACTCCTCCTCGTCCAGCTCGAACTCCACTTCCCAGTTGCCGTTTTCTTCCAGTTTCCACTCAACATCGTCGGCCTTCGGAAATTTTTCATCAAATGCAGACCTTATGGCATCGGGTACAGCCTGTTGCGCCTGCAATGAAATGCCTGCGCAGAAAAGCACGGCGGCAGTTAGTAATAATGATCGTAACATAAGTGCGGTTGTTTTATTGATGAGCAAATAGTCCTGCAAACATCGGAAGCAAATTTGGAGAAAAATGGGCGGTCCGTTTATACCTGCGCTTTCCAGGAAACCGCCGTTTCCCAAACACCTTCCGCATACTGAACCGTTAGCTGAAGATCGCTTTTTGAACAAATTTCCTGCGCGATTGCCAGGCCCAGTCCATGACCGGCAACCTGTGTGTTTCCCCGGACAAACCGGGCGGTCAGGTCGCCGGGCGGCTTGCCGGGTTGTTGGCAGGTATTGCGGAGCAACAACCCGGTTTCCGTAAGTCGGACCTGTAAAAAGCCACCTGCAATGTTGTGCTTTATGGCATTTCCGAGGAGATTCGTCACCAGTATATCGGCCAAATCGGCGTTTAAGACAATCGACACCGGCATCAGTTCCGTTTCGATGGCCAGTTTTTTTGCCTGCGTTACCTCGGCGAGGCCTTCCAGTTTCTGCCCGATCAATTGATGCAGCGCGACCTGTTTGCGCAGGGCAAACTGGTCATTCTCAATTTTAGCCAACAACAACAGGGATTGGTTGAGGCGGGATATCCGGCGCGTTTGCCGGGCGATGATTTCGAGGCGCCGGGCTTGCAAAGCGGTTAGTTCTTCCTGCTGAAGCAGCAGGTTTACTTCGTTTTGAAGCACGGCAAGCGGCGTTTGCAGTTCATGGCTGGCATTTTCAGTAAATCGACGGACAGCCAGGAAGTCGGCGCGCACCCTGGCGCTCAAGTTTAGCAAGGCGCGGTTCAATTCGCGAAATTCATCAACCGGCGTTTCGCCCAAATGCAGCGGGGTATTTTCGGCAAGATTGAATTTGCGCAGCTGTTCGAGGGTGGCGAAAAACGGTTGCCACAGCTTGCGCGCAACCCGCCGGTTGGCCCACCAAAACAACACAAAGAGCAACAAAAACAAAACCGCGGGCAGCAGGCCGATCCACAGCGCCAGTTCCTCATGTTCCAGCCGGCTTTGATTAATGGCCACACAATGGTGGTTTCCCTGCAACAAAACCGGAAATTCCAGGCGCCGGTAGGGTTCCTGTTCGCCTTCGGCAGCGTTGAACAGCAAGGTGTCGAGATAGCGTTCCCGGCAAGCAGCCAGAGTTGGCCGGGCGACCATAAAATTGGCACTGGATTGAAAATAAGCAGGCAAGGCATCGTGGTGGCGCACATAGTGCTCAATTTCAAATTTGGTTTGCCGGAGGTTTTCATCGGAAAAATCGTACACCGCCTGCGTGAGCAGCAGGTACATGCCCAGGCCGGCCAGCAGAATTACAGGCACAGCCGGTTGCAAGTAGCCGCGCTGTGTGTGCTGAAGGAGTTTCATGTCTGATCCGTGAATTTGTACCCGATGCCATACACCGCCTGAATGTAATCGCCGGCGCCGCCTGCAGCCAGTTTTTTGCGTAAATTTTTGACATGGGAGTAGATGAAATTGAAGTCGTCCATTTGATCCGCATCATCACCAAGCAGGTGCTCGGCAATGGCTTCACGCGTCACTACACGGTATTTATTTGCAAGAAAAAAAAGCAGGAGGTCGTATTCCTTCCGGGTAAGTTCAAGCGCCCGCTTGCCGGCAAATACCCGGCGCTCGGCGGTGTGCACACTAATTTCGGCAAAGCGAATTTCGGCCTTGCCGCCAAACTGCCGTCGGCGCAGGATTGCCTGGACGCGCGCGTTGAGTTCGGCCAGGTGAAAGGGTTTGGGCAGGTAGTCATCGGCCCCGAGGTTGAGGCCGTCGATCCGGTCATCCAGCGCATTTTTGGCCGAAATGACCAGTATGCCTGTTGAAGCATCCTGTTGTCTGAGCGCGCGGATGATGTCGAGGCCGTCGCCATCGGGCAAACCCAGATCCACCAGCAGACATTCGTAATTGTACAGGGCTAGTTTTTCCATAGCCTGCCCGTATCCGGACACCTGCTCGACCCGAAATCCCACCTGCTCCAAAAAAGTGGCAATACTCCGAGCCAGTTCGGGCTCGTCTTCAACTAAAAGTAATTTCATGACCGAAAATTTAACAACCGGCGCCCAAGGTATACCCGCGATTTTAGAGAAATTTGGGAACGGATATGGATTCTGCCATAATCAGACGAATGCATAAAATTTTGAGAACCCGGATATGCCGGCAACAATCCCCCCCGCTACCTTCGTTTATCCCGGAGGCGGCATGTTGTCGTCGCGTTGCAGGGTTCCGTCATTTATAAAATTACATGGCTCAGGTCAGTTGGGTATATCTGGATGATTTTGGTGGCCGGCACCGCGTTGGCCTTTACCACGGCGACCGGTCAGGGCATGTACTCCTGCATTGCGACCTTCGGGTGGTACAGGTCGATTTTTCCGTACGGGAGTCGCGCACCTATTCCTTTTTTGTGGAAGATGAATTGTGTGAAGTGCGGATTTTCAAAGAAAAAACCGGGTTTTCCTACGATTTCAATGTAAACAAGGAAGTTGACACGCCCCGCAACCGGCTGCGAAAAGCCGACAACCGCCGCAACCGGAAGTACATGATTTTCCTGGCCTTGGGGCTGATACTGACGGTCACCGGTATTTTTATAGGCCTGCGTTGGTGGAGCCAGCAGCAACAGACCGCGCGCATGGGCGGCTCCAGCCTGACCAGCGGCCTGAGCCCCGAAGCAGCCGGCAGGCTCAATGCCGAGGGCAAAACTGCGCTGGCCGAGTTGTACATCGTGACCGACGCGCTGCAACGCAAGGTTTTCTATGGGTTTACCACGGCAAACGACAACCAGATCTCCGGCTATTTTTATGTGCCCGATACCGGCCAGATCATTCTGCCCAACGGCTTTCCGCTCAACGACCGCGATGCCTTCACCGTGCGCTACCTGCCTGCATCGCCGCGGGTGCACCAGGTCGAATTTGAACAACCCGCAGCACAAACGCTGGCCACCTACCTCGAAATGGCCCGCAAAGCCGAAGTGCGCGCCCACCCCGAAGCCTCGCCGGCACACGGCCTGTGTGTGGCCAAAAACACGCTGAAATACAAGGGCTGGCGCCAACTGGCCGACCTGATTTTCCAGTCGACCCCGCCGGCACAAAACCCAAAACATAACCGCGACTCCTACCTGCGGCTGGTGCGCGACCCCGGGTTTGCTGCCGTGCTGGAGCGCGAATGCTGGGATCAGTAAGCGTTTTTCGCTACTTGTTGGAAAAAATAATCTTGCCGTTCCACCAGCCCTGCTCGATCTCCGCATTGTTTTTTTTGTAAAAATTCAGCGCCGGCGTGTTCCAGTCGAGCACTTGCCATTTGATCATGCGGCAACCGCGCCTGCGGCCCTCCGCCACAAAAGCATCGAACAGCAACTGGCCGATGCCGTGCCGGCGGAATTTTTCGCTGACCACAAAATCATCGAGATAAAGCATTTTACCCTGCCAGGTGGAATAGGCCATAAAAAAAAGCGTCATGCCGGCTACCTGGCCGTCCAGCTCGGCAATGTGGCCCTCGAACAGGCCGTTGCGGAAATCTTCCAGGTATTCCGCCGGGGTGGTGACTACTGCATCCGGCTCTTTTTCATACACCGCCAGTTCGTACACCAGGGCGTGCATGGCCGGCAAATCGGCTTCGGTGGCGGGGCGGATTGTGATGTTATGCATTTGCAGGATAGTTTTGATTCCGATAAATTATCAATATGCAGGGGTCATTTAACGCAACAACAACACGCCACCTTCCAGCAACTGTTCTTCCGCTTCCCCTGTCGCATTTACTACGTCAAATCGAATAAAATAAGCGTATACGCCCGGGTTCATCTGTTTGCCGCTGGCCGTGCCGTCCCAGCCAAAGCCCGGATCGGTGCTTTCAAACAACAACCCGCCCCACCGGTCAAAGATGCGCAGTTCGAAGTTTTGCAGGGACTGGTTCGTTTGCAGCTGAAACAAGTCGTTGAAACTGTCGCCGTTTGGTGAAAAAACATTGGGTACGTAAACCTCGGCCGTTGTGTTGACGGTTACCAGAATCACAGCACTGGCCGTGCAGCCGCTTTGGCTGGTAACAACCAGTTGGTAACTGGTATTCGCCAAGGGGGCCGCAATGGGGTTCAGGCAATCCGTACAACTCAGGCCCACACCGGGTGTCCAGCCAACCGATGCCACTGCTGCCGACGGAATATTAACTACAGGATTCAACAAATAGGATGCTCCGGTAGCCAGGGTAACGCTGCCCGGCAAATCAATGGTCAGCGGGGTAATGGCCGGAAATACGACGACGGCCGCTTGCTCACAACCGCCGGCGTCCTGCACCACCGTTTGGTATGTCCCCGCCGGCAAGGCAGCAAACAAACTATCCTGCCCGAAACTCGCACCGTTGTCAATCGAGTACAAATACGGCCCCAGGCCGGAATGCCCTCCGGCAAACAAAATACTGCCGAGCGTGTCCACACAAGTGGGCAGCGTTACTGAGATCGAAGGGAAGTCGGAACTGCTTGCACTGACCGTCACGGTATCGCCGGCCGTGCAGCCGTTTGTCGCATCGGTCACGACCAACACGTACTGACCGGGAGCATCTACTTCCGGATTTGCCGTTGCCGGACCGGAAACAATGGAACCGTTTACCGTTGCCCACTGAAAAAGTGCACCCGGCGTCACGCTGCTGCCCTGAAGGGTCAGGGTCGGCATATTGCACGACAAACTGGCATCCTGACCGGCTTGTGCATCCGGCTGGGTCGTATCGGCGCTCACCTGCGCGGTGGCCGTCGCCGTGCAGCCATTCGCCGCATCGGTCACTTGCAGGTTGTACGTGCCCGCGGCATTCACGAGCGGCGTCAAACCGCCCGTGCCGCTCAGCAGGCCGGGGCCCGTCCACTGGTAACTGAAATTAGCGCCCGCGCTGCTCCCACTGCCGTCGAGCGGCACTTCCGTTTGCACGCAGGTCAAATTTTGCGCAGCAAAAACAACTGCTACGGGCTGGGTCGTATCGGCGTTCACCTGCGCGGTGGCCGTCGCCGTGCAACCGTTCGTTGCATCAGTCACTTGCAGGTTGTACGTGCCCGCGGCATTCACGAGCGGCGTCAAACCGCCCGTGCCGCTCAGCAGGCCGGGGCCCGTCCACTGGTAACTGAAATTAGCGCCCGCGCTGCTCCCACTGCCGTCGAGCGGCACTTCCGTTTGCACGCAGGTCAAATTTTGCGCAGCAAAAACAACTGCTACGGGCTGGGTCGTATCGGCGCTCACCTGCGCGGTGGCCGTCGCCGTGCAGCCATTCGCCGCATCGGTCACTTGCAGGTTGTACGTGCCCGCGGCATTCACGAGCGGCGTCAAACCGCCCGTGCCGCTCAGCAGGCCGGGGCCCGTCCACTGGTAACTGAAATTAGCGCCCGCGCTGCTCCCACTGCCGTCGAGCGGCACTTCCGTTTGCACGCAGGTCAAATTTTGCGCAGCAAAAACAACCGCCACGGGCTGGGTCGTATCGGCGTTCACCTGCGCGGTGGCCGTCGCCGTGCAACCGTTCGTTGCATCAGTCACTTGCAGGTTGTACGTGCCCGCGGCATTCACGAGCGGCGTCAAACCGCCCGTGCCGCTCAGCAGGCCGGGGCCCGTCCACTGGTAACTGAAATTAGCGCCCGCGCTGCTCCCGCTGCCGTCGAGCGGCACTTCCGTTTGCACGCAGGTCAAATTTTGTGCAGCAAAAACAACCGCCACGGGCTGGGTCGTATCGGCGCTCACCTGCGCGGTGGCCGTCGCCGTGCAACCGTTCGTTGCATCAGTCACTTGCAGGTTGTACGTGCCCGCGGCATTCACGAGCGGCGTCAAACCGCCCGTGCCGCTCAGCAGGCCGGGGCCCGTCCACTGGTAACTGAAATTAGCGCCCGCGCTGCTCCCGCTGCCGTCGAGCGGCACTTCCGTTTGCACGCAGGTCAAATTTTGCGCAGAAAAAATGGCTGCTACGGGTGCATTGGCATCCAGCTGTACCTGCACTTCCGCCGTAGATGAACAGCCCGTCAGCGTGTCGAGCAACAGCAACTGATAGGTACCCGGGGCGTTCACTTCGGGGTTGAGGGTATTGGCGCCACTGAGAATATTGCCGTCGGTAGTGGTCCAGAGGTAGCTGATATGCTGGCCGGAGTCCGACTTGGAGCCGTCGAGCAGGAGGGAGGGCGTTCCGCAAAACAGCGTTTGGGCGGGGCCGGCATCGGCGAGCGGCAGATCGGCCGACTGTTGCAGGGTTTGTGTAGCACTCGCAGTGCAGCCGGTCAGCGTGTTGGTAACGAGGAGCACGTATTCACCGGGCGAGCCGGCTACCGGAGTCAGGGTGGTATCACCCGACAAAATGCCCGCGCCGGCGCCGGTGAAACTCCACTGGTAGCTAAATTCCGGTCCACCGGAGGCATTAGCCTGAAGTTGAATTTGCGGTTGAAAACAAGTAAGCAATCCCGGTGTGTCGATAGTAACATTGGGTAAATCGTTGAGCAATTGCACGACCACACTATCGGTGGCAACGCAGTGATTCACCGTGTCGGTCACCTGCAAAAAATACAAGCCAGGGGTATTCACAGGCACCAACAGGGTGGTATCGCCGGTATTCCAAAGATAAACCAGGCCGGGCCCCTGGCTGCTGTTGCTGCCGTCGAGCGTATCCGTCAGGGCGATGCAGGTGAGGGAGCGATCCGGGCCGGCATCGGCAAGTGGTGACAGGCTGTCCTGCTGCACGAGCACGGTATCAGAGGCGGTGCAAAAGTTCAAGGTATCCGTCAACGTAAGGGTGTACATTCCCGGCGCATCGATCACCGGCATCAGGCTGTTCTGGCCCGACACAAACCCCGGCCCATTGGCGCCCGGCGTCGGTGTAAAACTCCAGAGCAAAACAATGGAGCTACTGTCGGAAGACCCGGAAGCATCGAGTTGCAAAGTGGTTGTTTGGCAATCAAGCAGCCCCGGTGTTGCCAGGCTGATTTGCGGCGCAAGCGTATCCAGAGCAATCTGCAACGTGTCGGCAGCCGTACAGCCACTGGCCGTGTTGAAGATTTGCACAATATAAATTCCGGCACTTCCCAGCCAGGGTGTCAGCGTGGTATCGCCGGAAAGAATGTTGCCGTTCGGGGTCGTCCATTGCACGTTGAGGGCAGGGCCGTTCGAGGATGCCGAGGCATCGAGCCGTACCGAGTCGGTCGCGCAATAAAAAACAGGAAGTGGCTGTGCCAGCGCGATGACCGGCTGTCCCGCAGTGGCTTCAACCTGTACGGAATCGACCGCGGTACAGCCGTTTTGGGTATTGGTTACCGTTAAAATGTAGAGGCCCGGCGAGTCTACGCCAGCCGAAGCCCCGTCAACAGGGCCGGTAAAATGGCCGTTTGGCGAAAACCACAGGTAGGTAAATCCCGCGCCGGTGCTGCTGCCCGCGCTGTTGAGCGTCAGGCTATCGGTCGTACAGTCCAGCGCACCCGGCGTGTCGGCGTTGGCAATTGCTACGGGTGGCGTGGTGTTTTGGGCAACCACCGCCGTAGCCGTAGCGGTGCAGGTGCTGATACCGTTGGTGACGGTCAATGTGTACAGGCCCGGCGCGTTCACCATGCAATTGTTGAGGCTGGTGCCGCCGGAAACAATGCCCGGCCCGGACCACTGGTAAGCAAATTGAAAGCCGGTACTGCTGCCGGCGCCGTTCAGCGTGACGGTTTCGGAAGCGCAGGTGAGTGGTGTGGACGCGGCGGCGGCAGCCATAGCCGGGGCCAGATTTTGAGAAACATACACCGAGGCCGTTTCGGTGCACCCGCTGATGGTGTTTGTGACGGTGAGGGTGTAAAAGCCGGGCTGATTTACGGTAGGGTTCAGGGTGCCGTTGCCCGAAACAATGGATGCCGTTGGTTCCCAGAAATAACTGATAAAGGGCCCTACCGACGACCCCGAGCCGTCGAGCATGGCTGTGGTTGTTGTGCAATTGAGTTCTTCGATCGCTGCTGCGCCGGCGGTCACCGTGGCCGGATCGGGCAGCACCGTGATGCTTGCAGTTTTGGTACAAATGCCGTTGCCGGTGTCGAATGAAACGGTGAGCGTGTACAGCCCCGGTTCATTGACCGTGGCAACAGGCGTGTCGCCGCCCGACAGAATGCCCGGCCCGTCCCAAGCATACGCATAACCCGGCCCGGAGGAGGAGGCACTGCCGTCGAGCTGGATGCCGTTTTGCTGGGCGCTGCAGGGCAGGATGATCGATACCGGCAGCACCGCCTGCACCTGCGCCACCGAAACCGTCACCTGGTCGGTAGCGGTGCAGGCTTTTGCCATAAAAATATCGTCGAGCGCAAAGTCGTCGCCGAAAAGGCCATTGCCGCTGCCGCTGATATCGTGGATGCAAACCTGGGCGCTGGTGGCAGTGCCCGAAAACCAGGTGGCTGTAAACTCTTCCCAGAAACAGCCCCCACCCGACGCCGAAAATTCGTTGCCGATAAACGAGCTGTTCACGGAAAACTGCAAGACCGGCGGTGCAATCGGCGAGCTCGCTACCCAGGCGCCCAGTGAATACCAGGAATTGGCCATGACCGGGATGGTCTGACACCAGATTTGCGAATTGGAGCCGCCGGTCCCGTTTACGAGCATCATGTTGCCGGTGCCGTTGCCATAGGTGTGGTCGTCGCAGGGCGGGAAATTGGACAGGACCAGGTTGGGTGAAGTCGTGAGCACGTAGGTCCCTGGCGTGATGGGCACCGGGTTGTACATGTAGCCGCTGGCAAATCCGGTATTGCCGGCTTCAAAACCGGGGTTGTTCACCAGGTTGGGAGCAGCCGGATCGAAAGCGGCGCCGGTAAGCGTATAGGTGACCATGCTGTTCGCCGTAGCGGTGGGATTTAGCAAAAACGGGTCGTCGAGGCCCGTTACGGGGCTCCAGCGAAAGCCCAGGTAATTGCCGGAGATGCTGCCTTCCAGTTGTACACTTTCGCCCGGGGAGCAGACAAACTTGTCGGGGCCCGCATCAACGGTAATGGGGCATTGCGCGGTTGTTGTTTTTGAAAAAAACAGCACCATACAAATGACTGCGAACAGGGCTTGCTTGTTTTTACGCATACAGGGTCGGAAAAAGTTGATCGTTTTGAAACGGCGTGTTGAAAAAGCATGCTGGGAACACCCCGCACAATAGCGGGAAAAGTCTCTACCATGCTCGTAAAGGTAGGCAGGCAGGCGGGAATGTCGGATGGCACGCTCAAGCAGGCAGCTGCCGTGCCCGGCGCCGGCGCCCGCAGTTCGATCTGAATTGCCGATTCCGGCAAACCGAGTTGCGATAGCTGCCCAACCTGAGTTTCCCGGCACTCTTCCTGCAAATTTGGTCAACCGTCGCGTTTCAGTTGCGTACCACGCCTGGATTGCAGCACCTTTGCACCGGCCTGCACTGGTTGCCGGTACGGTTATGCCGGTAAATTTGTAAGCAAAAGCGCACCTTGTATTTATGAACACCATCATCATCGAAGACGAAGCCCTCACCGCCCAGCGCCTCGAAGGCATGCTGAAAAAATACGACGCCGGCATCAACGTTCTGGCCACGCTGCCTTCCGTGGCCGAGTCGGTGCAATGGCTGCGCCGGCACGATGCGCCCGACCTGGTGTTTATGGATATCCACCTGGAAGACGATCTTTGTTTTAAAATTTTCGAGCTGGCGCCGCTCACCGCACCGGTCATTTTCACCACGGCCTACGACGAGTACATGATCAAGGCGTTCAAGGTCAACAGCATCGATTACCTGCTCAAACCGGTGAACCTGATCGAGCTCATCGCCGCGCTGGACAAGTACAAAACCCTGAAGGAGCAGTTTTCAAAACCCGATTTCAACACCCTGCTCCGCTCCATCGGGCAGTCGGCGCCGGAGTACAAATCGCGGTTTATGATCACGGTGGGCACCAAGATCCGCAGCATCGAAACGGCAGAGATCGCCTATTTTTATTCCAATGAAAAAATCACCTTTCTCGTCACCCGCGACGGCCAGCACCTGCCCATCGACTTCAGCCTCGACAAGCTGGTGAGCCTGCTCGATCCCCGGCAGTTTTTCCGCATCAGCCGCCAGTACCTGGTTAGTTTTTCGGCCATCCAAACCGTGCTGACGCACTTCAAAGGCAAACTCAAACTCGAGCTCGCGCCCAAGGCCCGGCAAGATGTGTTTGTGAGCGGCGACCGGATGACCGATTTCAAAGATTGGTTGGGCCGCTAAACCCGGCATTCGTCGGCCGTATTCGGGCATTCGGAAATTCATTCTTGTACTACCGCCGGTATCCCCGGCACTTTTGCAGCAACAAAAACAAAAACAGGGTTGCAGCAACTATCCGGCGCCTTGCCGGCCTGACTGCTGCATGCCCGGTCCAACAAAAAAAATCCTGTCTTTATGAAACACATGCTCTTTTTTATTTGCTTCTCCGGCTTGGCCTTTGCGCCGGTTTTTTCCCAAAAAAGCCTCTCGCCGAGCGTAAAACCCTATGCCGAAAACTGGACGTACACCCTGGTGAAATCGCTGAACCGCGCCGGTTTTGACATGCCCGCCATGCACACGCCGGCAGCCGACTTCAGCGGTAATGGGGCGTTGCAACTCGACTCCACAAAAACCTTCCACCAGTACACCGGCGGCTGGCCCGGCGACAGCACGCCGTTGTTTCGTTCGACCTACGCCTATCCGCAACAGGGGTTAAAAATTGAAACCGACTTTATTTATGAAAACGGCAGCTGGCTACCGCTTAACCGCGCATCGTACTACACCGACGACCAGCAACGGCTGCTCGACATCCTGGCCGAAGTGTACGACCCGGAAAAGCAAAACTTCCGGCTCGACTCCTGGCTGCAAATTTTTCCGCACGGCAACTCGGACGAACTGCTGGATTCCGTATTTACCTATGCCTGGGATACCGCCGGCCTCGGCTGGGCAAGGCTTTTCAGCATAGCCAACGAATTTGACAACCAGGACCAACTGACCGCCACTACCTCGGAGATTTACCTGCAGGACGAAACACTGACTTTTCTCGATACCTACGCATACAACGACGACGACGACAACCACCTGATTGAAAGTTTTGCCATTGTGGACGGCTTTGCTTACCCGGACAGCCGCACGGGAATTACCTATGTCGATCACCGGCCCATCGAACAGCTGAAATCGGTGTTCAACGGCCTGGATTTCCAGCCGGAAAGCCGCCTGAATACTGCATACATGACCTTCGGCAAGGTGCGGCGCACCATGTTGTTCGAGCACGACCCGGACACCACAGTCTGGCACTTGAAAGAATCGGTCGACTACAAATATGATTTTGCGCAGCGGCTGAGTAGCAGGGAAACCATCCGCGACGGGTACCAGTCCGACTCAAGCGAACTTGTCGTGTACGCCTACATCGACGATGAAAACCTGGCGCAGGAAATGCTGCTGTACTGGAACGAAGATCAGTTCGACTGGAAACTCAGCACCAAAAAATTCTACTACTACCAGGGCCTCGTGCCGGTGCGCCCCACGCCGCGCCCCGTGCTTCCCCTGCAGGTATCGCCCAACCCGACTTCCGACCAGGTACGCTTTCAGCTCGACAGCGACGCCGGCATTCAACTGTTCAACCCCGGCGGCCAACTGGTGCGCATGCAGCACCTGCAAGCCGGCGCCGCAACGCTTGACATGGCGCTGTTGCCTCCCGGAGTGTACACCCTTACCGCACAAACTGCCGGGGAGTTGTATACCGGAAAAATTGTGAAGCTCTAGAGCGTGCAACATCCGAAATTCCGGGAGCGTCAGTCCAGGAATTCATTCATCCTTTAAACGCAACAAGTATGCATTCCAAAATAGTCATCGCACTCCTGGCACTCACCGGGCTCGTCGCCTGCCATACTCCCGAACTCGTGCTAGACCCCTCGCTCACCGCCGGCGCCATGCCGGTGAAAGGCCGGAACGGTCTGCAGATCGGCCAGGTGATCCGCTACGGCGACTACACCACCGACAAAGTACGGCGCGGCTGGACGAAGGGCTACGACATTCCGTTCATCCTGCGTTTTCAGGGCGCCAAAGAAAAACTGAGCTTCACCCAGTTCGGGCCCGAAAACACAAGAGCCACCGTTTCCTGCATCAGCAAATTCAAAAGCACGGAAATCGAACTGGTGCGCGATTTTTTCGGTATTCCGTTGGAGTATCAAAACTATTTCGCCGGAAACATTACGGTTGACCAGGGAGGCGCCAACTGGGATTTTATATTGCACAACCCCAACGGCGATTTTCTCCGGGAAAAATCCTCCGCGGGATTTATCCGCAACGGCGAACAGCAGATCGCCATCGAGGCTATCCGCGGGCTGAAAGGCCAGCCCGACTGGATGAAAGAACTCACCGTGTACGGCCATGAATTTCGCATCGGCACTACCGTCGTGGGAGCTGTTTCCACCATCAATAAAGGCACCGTTTGGATCGACGAGCGGCTGGACGCCGAGACGCGCACCGTCATCGCGGCTGTGGCTACGGGCTTGCTGCTGCGCCGCGACATGGAAGATGTGGATATGCAGGTATCGCAGTGATCAACTTAAAATTTTGAACCATAAACAACTTAGCTATGAAACAACACACCAGTAAGCTTATGCTGTTGTCGCTGGCGATTTTGCTCGCCGCAACAGCTTGTAAAAAAGACCCGGTGGCGGAGCCGGCCAACCCGCCGCAACAACAATTACCCAATCCCTTGCCGGCCCATGCCCTGATTCGTCAGCAGAAATGGGCGGAGACAGACCATCAAACCTTTAGCTACAACGCCAAAGGGCAGGTAATCCAAATTCGTTCCCAGTGGCAATTTGTAGAAGGTGATCCGACCCAGATCAATACCATTATTTACGATGTTGTATACGACAGTCTGAACCGGCCGGTAGAATTGACCAACTCGATCGGGTACAAGGGTCGCTACCTTTATCACGGCAACCTGATCCATAAAACGCAGGAATTGGGTTCTGATGGCGCAATAGTTAAAGAGGTGACCTACATCTATGCAGACAACCGGATCGCAGCGGAAATCTGGCGAATTCCCGGTAACAACGGCGGACCGGATGCCTTGAACAAGCACGTCTTTGGATATGACGTCAAAGGCAATTTGAACAAGGTGATCATGTATGAACAAACCGGGGTCGATCAGTTCAAATTGCTGGAAACCACGACCTACAGTGATTTTGACGATAAAATCAATCCGCTGAGCTGGATGCTGCGCTACCCCTACCTGCCGCAACTGCGCCTGCAATTCAACAACCCGCGCAAGGTGACAGTGCAGCCGGCAAACGGTGCTGCAAGTACTACCACCTACGCCTACGAATACAATGCACAGGGTTTGCCCAAAAGCATTCAGCGGACGCATCCGCTGGGGCCGGTATTGCGTTCGACGGTGCAGTATTGATCCGGACCAGTTGGTTTAGCGGTGAAATTTGGTTTGCCGTCCGGGTTTTCCCAACCCGGACGGTTTTTTTGTAACCCCGTGACGGCTGGAATTAATTTTAAGAATATTACCAGAGAAACCGGCGCGCCCCATTAACATTATTTCAGCAAGTATTCCTGTAAATAATTCGAGCAAGAAAAGCCATTTCCCAAAATAAGAAATACGAATTCGAACCTGGTTAGTAGGATGTAACGCGCAAAAGGCCGGATTTGCTAACCAATCAATTCAAACAATGGCTACCTTATTCAGATTCCTATTGCTCATTGCAATGGCCTGGGGCATTTCAACCGCCTACAAACATTGCTTTCAATCTCACCCTCCAAAAACGTTAGATCTCAACTCAATTCCCATAATCACAACAACCGAAGCGTATGATAATCCAACGAATTACAACAAGTTGGCCATTTTAACCGGTCAGGTAATAAACAGCTGGTACATCGGTCCGTTGAATGTGGGTGGTTATGAGTTTGCCGACGAAACCGGGACCATTTTGATTTTTAAAAAAGGAATACCGCCGGTTGAAGGCCTCAACAAGTTGCAAATTCTGCTTGAAATAAAGCCGGTGCTCCGAAGTAACGGAACCGCCTTTGTGACTGGAACCGAAATCCGGGTTTTGTCTATCGGCAAGCCCGGTTCGGAGCCAATCTTCCGACGGCAGGCAGAATATGGAGCAGTCACCAGGCCGGTTCCAACCCGAAGCCTTGAGCATACCGCACTTGCACTTTCAAGCCTGGCGACTCCCGCTCTACAAGACTTCGCAAATGATCCGGCGCCTGCAAGCCCACAGACACCGGTACCGGGTAATACGCAGCCTACCCTATTCATTTTTGTAAACGACATCTCCAAGTCCAACTATTACCTCCAAGTTACCCCGGCACAAGTGCGTGTGCTACTGTACAAGTACGGGAAGGCTGGCGGCGTACGGATGGAAGGTATTTTGATCCGTTCAAACAGCTTAACCCAGCAGCCTGTTTCCACATCCTTAATCCGCCTGGATACACAGAAAGTGGAGGGCACCTGGTTGGCGGCAAAGCAAGTGCAAAAAAAGAACAAAGCACTCAAAGCGGCATTTGACACGCAGGTGGAAAAGGCGACCGAGCTGATCGCGAAAAAAATCCTACTGCCCAGAAATCAGCAATATTCAGATGTCAATGCCGCCCTACGGTTGGCAAAGATCACAGCCGAGCAACCGAACTACAAGGATTTCAAAATACGCCTTGTGATCACCAGCGACTTACTGCATGATGTGCCGGGTCAAAAATCTCAACCTGCCCCCCTGACCCTGCCCGCGCATGTCGAAATCATTCTAATTGGAAATGCTCCGGAGGTCGAATTTAAAAAAGTGTTTCCCAAAAACAAGGTCACTCAACTGACCGGCTTTCAAGCTCTTTTGTAAACAGTTCAAACTACATCTGTCTATGAAAAATCTTTCTATGGCCACCATCAATGCCTACTGGCTAAAGGCAAATGATGCGGCAACCGAACATGAAATCCGCCAGCGCAAAAAAGCGCGATTGGGTATATCCTGCAACCAGCATTACGCCAAAAATGAGCAGGTATATCGCATGGCTACCCTTGTGAAAATCATCTGTGTGTTGATGATCATTCCATTCCTGCTTACCGGTGTATATGAAGGAATTATCGTTGCACCAATCTTCGAAGCAGCATTTCTTCAAGGCTTTACCGACAACCCGTTCTGGAAACAGCTGGCTTCCTATTTGCCGATGGCGGCACTCCTGGGCCTGAGCCTGGCGACAGGTTTGTGTATGCACAACATCAGGGTAAAAGCAGACCCACAGGTACCGAACAAACGCCATATTACCTGGGGTTGGGCTATAGGAGCCGGGCTGGGCCTCGTGCTCTATATTGGATGTTTGTATTTCCTGACCAGTATGGCTAATAAATCCCTGGAAGACGAAAGCATGGCAGATACGCTGAATCTAATCCCTGTTTGGGGTGGCATCGAAATATTTGTAGGCATGTTTGCAGCCCGTGGTTTTGAAATTGTTTGGGTACACCTGGTAGGCTGGGTACAAAAAATGGCCTATCGCAACAATGAATCTTTCATGACACGTTGTGTGCAGCAATGCCAGGAAAACTACAATTACTACCAGCAAGTATTGCAACATTGGAACCGGGTAGAACAAACAAAAATGGAGGAAAACATGACACCTGCAATAAAGGCCATTCTGTTTAAAAGTGCCTCGCAGCTTGAAGAAGCGCAATTGCAGTAAGTTTTTTTTACATCGGGACCTCTGTTGTCCAGGCCATATTAACCGAGCCCGGCCGATAACAACAGGGGTCCCCAATATCGATATGTTCCCGCAGGTACGCTTTCATGTCTTCCGAATCGATTTTGTCAATTGCCCGGATAATGGCTTTCGTGATATTTTCATAAGATTTCTTTCGCTCCGTTTTTGGTTTGCCGACAGTTTTTACGGATTGGTCTCCCAAAAAATCGATACGGGTATCCTCAAAAAATTCCAAGGGATCAGGGTCGGGGTTGATTTCCGAGTCCTCTTTCAGAACAAAAGTGGTTTGATTGATCTTTTTTTCCACCTCCAGGCATTGGGCGCGGTAAGGATTTTCGCCAAAGCGTTGGATAAGCCGAAGCAAAATAAAACGTTGGCAAGCCAACGCGTGCAAAAACCGGATAAGAACCTTTTCCTTTTCTACCGGAACCATTTCGCCAAATTCCTGCTTGGAGAAGGCGCCCTTTTTTTCATACAAAGCCAGCGCTTCCAGCAATTTTGCTTTACTGCCCATTGGGTTTACTTCTTCCCAAAGTTGTTCCGCACTGAATTGGAAGCCGCGCTGTGAAAACAGCTTGTCCATTTCGATTTCTTCAATGTCCGTTTGTTCCGTAGTGGTAGACGAATTTTGTTTTTTATATCCACGGCGGGTTTGGCTGTTAACCACAAGAACCATCGATTCGATGGAATAGGGAATATTGGGGTTGGAAAGTAAATGATGGATGCAGGTAAAGCCGGCTTTCTGATCACTGTTTAGCTCCACCATTTGGTTTTTGAAAAACACCATCCAGCCGTAGCTGGTCCGGTAAAAAGCGTTGGAATTGCCACTTTTGATTCCGCCCAGTTTAACCGTCAGGCGATCCACAAGGGAATCGGCATTTTCCGCGCTTTCTCTCAACTGGGTTCGCAACTGGATTAACTCCCGGGTAAGCGACTGGGCCGATTGCGAGACTGCAAGATCAGCCTGGGTTACACTTTGCCAACACGCATAAATATAGTTGTAGCTCCGCTCCATCAAAACACGCAAGTGCTGTTTTCGGGCTTTAATTTTCGACAGCCCCCGGTCTGAAGCGCGATATTCCTGGGGTGTTTTCAGCGTAGACAAATGGTACATCAGGTAATACCGCTGCCGTAGCGGAATTTTGAATACCTCTGCACTGGCGGGAATGTTGAGAGTGTATTTCTGCCATTTTGCAGGCTCAGGCCGATCAGATATATTGATCTGATATTGCGACGGCAGGAGTAACTGGGCAATCCTCGATGCGAAAAGCGACACCAATTCTTGCTCATCAGGGATGGTTGACAAAGCCTTGGGCATAAACGCTCCCAGCAGATTTGTCGCCAGATGAAGGCCTGAAAGCCGGTCGGCCAGGTGCAGAACCCCTTTACATAAGCCTTCAGCCGAACCTTCCCATTCGGGGCCAAGGCTCAAGAGAAAAAACGCAACGGGCGAAGCCACAACAGGGATGGGGAAAAGAAAATAGCGCACGGAACCTTCAGGTAAAAGGCCATCTCCGGGTAAAAATTCCAAATCGGTGCTATCGATCGCTCCCGGCAAGCCCCCTTCCACCCAAATGATCTTGTTTTTTAAAATCTGACTGATGTCCTTGTAGAAAAAAGAATCCCGAAGGGCCATTCGTTCGTATCCCAATGCATCAGGATTGTAGTTGCCATCCAAAGGGATTGACACAAGTTCAGCCAGCGATTTTTCGCCTTGACCGGGAGTGAGGGCCAGGAATGCACAAGTGCAATCTTTTGGGAGGTCCCAAAATTGAATTTCCCGTTGTACGCCGGAAATAAGTTCTTCATAAGAAACCGGAGGAAGTAGATCAAAGTGCATGCGGTATAATGAAATTTCTCTCCATGATCAGATTTTTCGAAATCGCATTTCTGAAATACGAAATATGATTTCTGCCTATAAGAATAGGAGGCGTTGGAATAGATGCCACCTGCTTTGCAAACTATCGCCTGTTTTAGTTAATTGGGGCAGATGGCAAAATCCTGTTCGCCTAAAGCCCAAAGTACCCATTTTTTTTTCTGCTAAAATTAAACAAATATAAATTAAAAAGTTTATGCTAATTTTGAGCGTCCTAATCGTTTTTGAACCATTATTCACAGATATACCCTCGCCGCCGGTAGCATCTGATTAATATTAATACTGAACGGCCCATATTGTCCCCATATGAGTTTTCAGCACCAATTTAGACGTCTGCCTTCATCCAAACAAAAATCTATCCTCCAGGTCTTTCGGCAATGGACGACCAATAACGAACGGCATGCTGCCCTGGTAATTCACCAAATGTTCTGGGAACATTTTTTGAGGAAAGCCAATGCCCGAATGATTTTAGAATGGTTAGGGTTGCGAACAACCGATGGCGATCCCACCAAGCTCTATGAATTAAAGCACTACTTACAAGACAAGCACAATCTGGTCGGTGGCATACTCCGATGTGATCACCCGGTACACGTGGGAACTGTAATTTCCTGGGATCGTTTTCAAGGATATTTACGTGACTTTCATGGAAATGAGTTTGATGGTGAAAGCGGAATAAAAAGCTTTATTAACGGCTTGGAAAAAAATCACCACAAATTACCGGCACATCTGGCTGAAATCCCATTTCGCAAAGAGAAGCGGCTAAGTTGGTTTTTTTGGGATACGCCCGGTTATAAGGATTTGGTTGCGCAACCAAAATATGACCGGCAAAAGGATTTTTATGTAGAACATTTAGGCTTAAATCAGGAGGAGTTTGCCATAAACAAGCTGCTCTTGTTTGTTTTCGACTTGAAAGAAGTTTTATATTCTGAATTTCACCTGCACCGGCCAACAATAGGAGACGCTGCCTGCAACCCAAATTTTCTTCCGCCCAGAAAAGCAGAATACCGATTCGGCATGACAGTACCCTCCACCGAACCCAAGCACACCTGGGCACAAACAGCAGGCCCAATTTGGAGGTTACACCCTGAACGTACAAGACCCGAAGCCGTTGGAAATAGTGACCGGTTGAGATTGAAACATATTGTTGAATTTCAAATTTTGGATTAATAAATCTTATGAAAGACTATTTAAAAATATACCTGAAATTGTATGGCAATGAAAGTGGCCAACCCGTTTTTGAAGATACCGACTTTGAAGATATAGATAAGCTGATTCAGGTACTCCCCAATAAATTGAAGGCATTAGGGCCTGATGAATCAAATTACTACCGGAATCTGCCGGGCTTCATTAAAGGACTCGCTGACCGGGACCTAAAAGAATTTCTTGAAGATATTTTGTATGAAAACAAAGAATGTATTGAAACGATCTTTGAATCTTCAAAATATGCCACTGCTGCGCAAAATGCTTTTGACTCGCTCATTAACCTTCCACATACTACCTTAGAGAAAATAGAAAAATGCTTTGAAAGCATTTTTCAACGTGCATTCAGAAGTGCTGAAATAAAAGATAAAGATGCTGTGAAGAAAATAATGGATATCACGGCACGCAATAGGGTTGGCCTGAGCAAGGAGTTCCTGATGCGCAAGTTTGACACCCCCGGACTATCTCCCTTTTTCAAATTGAATATGCTGACACTTTTGGCAGCATTGGAAAAAGAGAAAAAACCTGCCCTTAAAGAATTCTGGCAAAAGATTGACTTAGGTAAGGAGCCTTGGCTGGCCCCAGCAGTTATGTCCGCATTCAAGTACAACCACCCGACTGCGGCACTTGAGGTATTGCCAAAAATCCCTGATGATTACGTCTTTGTGGATACGAACATCCGGAGTAGGCTAAAGCGGAATATTGAAACCACATTAAGTCAAATGCGGATTCAATACAAGCGAGAAATTGCCGTCCGAACATTTCGTCAAATTATTCCGGCCATTGAAGCTTCAACAGATTTGACCAGCATTCTTCGGGAAGTATTGAAACAGGATGTTGAACTGGAGAACATAGAAGACGTATTCCGGCCATTCCGGGAGATAATGGCTGAATATCTGCCGGAGTCACCTACTGCCCTAATTAGTGAGGCCCCGGATGAAAGCTTGGATCGTGCAAAAACAGACTCAGATTTGGAAGCAATCCACCGGCAAAAACAACTGTATACAGTTGTTTTTGAAATGAGAAATGCCACGATAAAGGTTGCCGATAAATTACTCCAGAAACTGAAAATTAGTGAAGCAGAAAAAGAAGAATTTATTCGCAGACTGGATGAAGAAGTCCAGCACGAACGAGTTTCAGAGGAGATTTTACAACATGTAGTCGAACAATTGCATATTCCAATAAAAAAGTTGCTTAATCAGAAACCCCGAAAATATGAAGGACCCATTGAGCAAATTTTTGATCGGTTTGAAAGTGAAAGCAATAAATAAATCGCCATATGCTAGCCAGTTCTTCACCAGCAACCCTGGTTCAACGAATTATAGATAGTTATGAGTTAGTAAAGGCTGACTCAGACTATAAACGGAAAACAGAATGGTATTTTGACACTGTCGATGTGGTAAAGATTGTTCAGGGATATTATGCCTATGAATATGGCAGCCATTTCGATAAGGAGGCATTTTATTCGAGCCGTGATTTGTATGTACACTGTTTTGCCAGCAAGGGTTGGTTAGGCATGATCCGGATGCTTTCTCCTCATGAGGAAGAAATGCTATCTAAACTTGATAGACTATTTAAGGCCCGTTACCCAGATGTGCCTGAGTTGGCCCTCAATGAGCTCCTTCCGTATCTAGATTTAAATGCTTTTATGAAAAAGGCGGGAAATCATTTGGATGCAGATGAAATAAAACAATATGCCAAAAAATTGCAAAAAGATGCCGGTCCCTTGTTCAAGATCAGTAGTGTTTTAGAACTTCCAACATGGTTTGATCGCTACAAGGCATTGATGCGGGAAAACCAAACGATTAAGTTCGAACAGGATTCGTATGATCCGATAAATTTGCAAAAAAAAGACATCTATCCTACCATTTGGAAGGCTATAAATGAGCAGCGCCCTTATGATCGTTATGAAAAAAATAACCACATGGATGCACTTGCCCTGACAGTGCTTCATGAAAAACTAAAGCAAGCTGAAACAGATCTAAGTATACCAATACCTGTTTTTTATTCCAGCCATCCGGTTATCAATCGTGCGCTTAAAAAGATGCGCGAACAAGACCCCAAATTATTTGCCTATTCTTATCGCGGAAAATTTTATTCCATTATCCGGGACGCTGAATACTTCATTCTAGATCAGATTATTAATTTTGAACGCGATATTAAACCCGTTGAGTTTTTTGATGAAATAACAAATTTAAAAGGAGAGATTGAACAGATATATCAAAACTATAAATTGAAAACCTCCTTAACCGGTACTCAATTTAAAGATTTTGAAGATGAAATATATACAGTTGTACTAAATGAATTTTTGCATTACGTTTGGTTGGAAAGAAATGGCATACAAAACATAGCAGAAGGAATCGAAAATGTTATTAAATTCAATGAGAATAAAAAACGCGTTCAAAAAGTTATCGAAAAAGAGCGCAAGGACTTCAATAAAAAATTTGAAAAGCCGATCCGGATCAGCCGCTTGTCAACAAACCTATGGCGATCAATCCCAGAAAGCCTAAGGAGGTTTGCAAGAGAATATAAGGAATATATAAATCAATCTGGGTTTGATATCTTTCTAACTTTCGGTCTTATCCGTTTCGGCTTAGACAAACCAAAATTTGAACAAATAATCCAGGATAAATTTCGATTTATCCTGGCTGCCATTCAAAAAATCGAACACCAAACTCCTCTAAAAAATAATAACAAAAATTATCCGGATCAGAATGCTGAAACAGATTTCATATTTGAAGTAAGTAATATGATATCCGAAATAATCAGTGGGGTCTCAAGCGGTGAACAAGACGAAAATCTGGTGTCAAACCTTGGTTTGCTTTGGCTGTTGGAAGAATTGGATTTAATAGTCCAGATTTGTGATAATTTTGAATACCGATATGATTATTATCAGGTTGCATTTCTGCATAGCAATGCTATCACCTTGCATAGTACAGGTAGCAGGGAAATGGTAATAAAAATTACCGAGTGCGTAGAAAAAAAAATGAAAGAAAAGCCCAAACATCCATATTACAACATTTGGATTGGCCTTGCTTTTACGCGTTTCAATATGTGGCACATGCAGGTCGGGAAGCCATTGTTCCCAGAACTAGGAGAGATAGATTTTACTTCGCCACATTATGATAACTATATAAAATCTATAAAATACCTTGAAGATGCTATTGCTTATCTGAGCACGGGAGAAGATACGGACTCTGCAAAACGACATCGTAAAACCCGAAAATATCACTATGCCTTAAATAACCTTATTTATTACACAACAAAGGGCGGAACTCCAGAAGCATTTCGGACACTGGGTAAATATGTAGATGATTTTACCGCTTTCGAAGGAACCCCTAATGTTTGGCAAAATCGTTTTTATGATACGTTGGCCTGGTATTATTATCGAAATGCTTTGCTTTGCCTTGACGAAAAGGATTTGGATATGTTTAAATATTATGTCGAACTAGCTGAAAAGAAAAACACAATAGCACTAGAACGACCTTATTCCAAACGTGACCAGGGTATCTATGAAAACCTGAAAGAGCGGATTGGGCGTACCAAAGCAGAAAATGCCGCTGTTTTCAAGGAATCCTAATATCTGGGTACCATATCTAGTTAAAATGTTTACCTATTTTTAAAAGAATACCGCTCCTTTCCAATCGTATCTTTGTGCCCTTTTCCAACAACCGAACACATGCACAAACTACGACAGTACCTCCTGCTTTTAACCTTTGCCCCAACCCTGCTCTCCGCCCAGCTCACCATCCAAATTACCGCCATCCCCGCCAACACGCCTGCCCCCGACCAGCTCTACCTCGTGGGCAATTTCAACAACTGGAATGCCGGCGACGAAAACTACCGGTTCTCCGCGCTGGAAAACGGGCAGTACAGTATCACGTTGGAACCCCAGGCCGGCTTTCTCGAATACAAAATTACCCGCGGCTCCTGGGCCACGGTGGAAGGCAACGAATCGGGTAAATTCCGCCCCAACCGTACCCTGCAATACGACGGTAAGCCCAAAACCATCCAGATCAGCATACCCGCCTGGGAAGACCGCGATACCGGCGGCGGCGGCACGGCTGCGCCCAACGTGTTTATCCTGGCCGACAATTTTTACATGCCCCAGCTCAAGCGCAGCCGCCGCATCTGGGTGTACCTGCCGCCGGATTATGCCACCTCGAAAAAGCGTTACCCGGTGCTCTACCTGCACGACGGGCAGAATTTGTTTGACAACCAAACCAGCAGCTTCGGCGAGTGGCAGATCGATGAGGCGCTCAACAACATGTTCAACCAAGGCGACTACGGCTGCATCGCCATCGGGATCGACAACGGCGCCGGCGCCCGCCTCGATGAATACTCCCCCTGGGTCAACGAAGAATACGGCGGCGGCCAGGGCGAAAAATACCTTGATTTCCTGGTCTACACCCTCAAGCCCTACGTCGACTCCGTGTACCGCACCCTGCCCGGCCCGCAAACCACCGCCATCCTCGGCAGCAGCATGGGCGGCCTGATCTCGATGTACGCCTTCACCGAACGGCCCGATGTGTACAGCAGGGCCGGGGTGTTTTCACCGGCGTTTTGGTTTGCCCGCGACTCGGTGGCGCTTGAAGTGCGCAGCCACCCGAAAAACCATCCGGGAAAAATGTACTTCCTGGCCGGTGGTCAGGAGCCTGATTACGTGGGGTCCGACCTGGTTCAGGTAGGCAATGCCATGCTTTCCGCCGGCTTCCAACCGACGGACATTTACTTCACCATGCCGCCCGACGGGCAACACTCGGAGTGGTTCTGGCGGCGCGAATTTCCGGCTGCGTACCGATGGCTGTTTGCCGGGGCTGTTTCGACTACGCGCAGACAGGCAAGCGTCGGTTTTGACCTCGGCATCGCTGCCGGAACCGAAGGGCGCACGTATACCATTTCCGGGATTGGCCCCAGGGAAAAAGTGGAATTCAAACTGGTAGACGCAAAAGGGCATGTGTGGAAAAGCTGGAAACAACGGGGCGGAACGGTACAGCTGGACACCTTGCCGAAGGGCGAATATTCCCTACAGGTTAAATTGCGGAAACAAAATTGGAAGATGGGGGAATTAATTAAAAACTGAATACGGCCTTTTGTACTTTCGCCTCCTGAATTCACTTTCTTTCACCAATCAAGCTCATTCTATCATGCGTTTGTTTACCCTAGTCTTATTCAGTCTGTTTTTGATGGCGCAAGCGACACCTGCGCTTGCCAGTGTGGAGTCGGTACCGGCTACCGGTTCCAATGCTTCGTATGCCTCCTATGTGGAAGGCATCAAGCACAACAAAGGCAAGTTCAGTTCCAACTCCAAAAAAGAGCGCCTGTTCAAATTCAACAAGAAAAAAGCCCGTGGCGGCGAAACCGACAACGAAGGCATCGTAGGCGCTATTCTGGCCCTGGTGCTCGGCGGGCTCGGCATTCACCGGGTTTACCTGGGCAGCGATGCGATCATCATCCTGTGGTACATCCTCACGATTTTTGGAATTTTCGGGATTATTCCGCTGATCGACTTTTTCCGCCTGTTGCTGCAAGGCAGTGCGCACTACAAAGGCAACAACAGCCTTTTCGCCTGCTTCCAGTAAATTTTAATTTGCTGGAAAAAAAGGCTCATGTTCCCAGGGCTGTAGTGTCGGCGTGACTCGTAGTCACGCCGACACTTGCATTTGACGAAACCTGGAATGAGAAAAAATTCAAACCACCTGCAACTTCGCAAAGCGCAACACGATCCGCCGTTCCGGCAAATCATCCCCGGCAAACTGAATGGTGGCCACCTTGTTGCCTTGCGGACCTTCCACGTTTTTCACCTGGCCTTCGCCAAACTTGAGGTGCCGCACCGTTGCACCGGCCACGATAGCCTCCGGGGGCGAGGCTTTGAAATCAGCCGGGGCAACCAGCGGCGCCCGTTGCTGATTGCGTGGTTTGGCAAAATAGCCGCTCACGCTGGCGCGCGGGTTGCTGATCGCTTGCGGAACCGGCGGACGCCCGGCGCCAATCCCGCCCAGCAATTCAAAATGTTCGGTATTGATTTCTTCTAAAAACCGAGACGGCTCGCTGGTGCGTATCTGTCCGTAGCGGTAACGGTTTTGGGCGTAGGAAATGGTGAGCAACTCCTTGGCCCGGGTGATGGCCACATAAAACAATCGCCGCTCTTCGTCGAGGCCATTGGGGTCTTCCAGGGCCATGAACGAAGGGAACAGATTTTCCTCCAGGCCGGTCACGAAAATGCTCCGAAACTCCAGTCCCTTGGCGGCATGCGCACTCATCAGGGTGATATAATCCCGTTCGTTGACGGCCTCGTCGGCGTCGGTCAGCAGGCTGATCGTTTGCAGGTAAGCGGCGAGAGACTTGTCGTTGGTTTGGGCGTTGGGCGTATCCGGATCGTCGCCGGCAACGGGGTCGATGTTGTCGGTAAATTCGCTGATGGCGTCCAGCACAGCGTTCACGTTTTCAAGCCGGCCGATCCCTTCGGGGCTGTTGTCGCTTTTGAGATTATCCAGCAGGCGGGATTGCCGCAGGATGTCGGAAGCCAGTTTGTAGGCATTGTCCGTTTGGGCGCGGCGTTGCCAGTTTTCCACCAGGCTTCGAAAATCGGCGATAGCCTTGCGGGCCCTCGGCGTCACATCCACAAACAACATGGCATCCCACATACTGATATTTTGCTGGCCGGCGTACTGGCTGATTTTATCCACAGTGGCGGAGCTGATGCCGCGCGATGGGTAGTTGATCACCCGGCGCAGGGCTTCCTCATCGTTCGGGTTGACGGCCAGCCGCAGGTACCCGACGAGGTCTTTCACCTCCTTGCGCTGGTAAAACGACAGGCCGCCAAACACCCGGTAGGGCAGGTTGAGGCGGCGCAGGTGCTCTTCGAATTTGCGGCTTTGAGCATTGGTGCGGTACAAAATGGCAATGTCCGAATTGGGCAGGTGGTGCCGGTGTTTTTGCTCCAGGATCAGGTCGGCAACGCGCCGGCCTTCCTCGTCGTCGGTGATGCACTTGAGCAACTTGATCTTATGCCGGTCTTCTCGGTCGGTCCAGATCGTTTTTTGCAGCTGGCGCCGGTTGTACGTGATCACCTCGTTTGCCGCTTCGATGATGTGATGGGTGCTGCGGTAGTTTTGCTCCAGTTTGAAGGTTTTCAGGGCCGGGTAGTCTTTTTCAAAATCGAAAATATTGTCGATGGTCGCGCCGCGGAAGGCGTAGATGCTCTGGGCGTCGTCGCCCACAACAAATACATTTTCCGGGCTGCCGGGGTATTTCAGGAGGCGGCGCAAAATGGCGTACTGCAGGAAGTTGGTGTCCTGAAATTCGTCGACGTGCAGGTAGCGGAATTTTTGCTGGTACTTGGCAGCCACCGCCCCGTGGTCGCGAAACAACCGGTAGAGTTGGAGCAACAGATCGTCGAAGTCCATGGCGCCGGCGCGTTGGCAACGCGCTACGTATTTTTCATAAATATCGGCGATGTAAGGGCGTTTGGCCTGCCGGTCCTGGAGCATCATATCGGCATTGTCGCGGTAGGCTTTCGGGGTCACCAGGTTGCTTTTTGCCAGGGAAATACGCGAGCGGATGGCGCCGGGGCTGTACACCTGCGGGTCGAGGTTCATCTCCTTGAGAATGGCCCGCAGGAGGCTCATGGTATCGTCGGTGTCGTAGATGGAAAAATTGGTCGGGAAGCCGATGTGCTGGGCTTCGTAGCGCAGGATGCGGGCAAAAATCGAGTGGAACGTACCGGCCCACACCTGTTGGGCGCGCGGGCCCACTACCTTTTCGATGCGCTCTTTCATTTCCCGGGCGGCCTTGTTGGTAAAGGTGAGCGCCAGGATCTGCCAGGGCGCCACGCCTTGTTCCAGCAAATGCGCAATGCGGTAAGTCAGCACCCGGGTTTTGCCCGAGCCGGGTCCGGCAATGACGAGCACCGGGCCTTCGGTGGTCGTTACCGCCGCGCGTTGGACATCGTTGAGTTCGTCGAGAAAATGCGCCATGTGGGATATGGTGGGTCGTTGGTGGTTGTTGGGGTCATTTGGGGGTCATTGGGCAACTGCTGTTTTTTGCCCCGGTTCTTTCCGGTTTCCGGCAAAAATAGAAAGTTTATCCGGCGATAAAATTAAAATAAAATGTTTTGTTTGGTGCGACAAAACAATCATTTTTGTTTTTTTTAAAAATCGACCGGAAGTGTTCCCGGCAATGCCGGTATATGTTTTACATCAGACACGAAGCCACGCCGGCAATTTATGCGGCCGTTCGTTCATTAAAATTATTCAAAACCCATGCTGGATCTCGACACGAACACCCTCTGGTTTGAAATAGCCGTCGTATGCGGCCTTACGGCGTTTGGAAGTATTTTCTTCGGCCATTTTGAAGCACACACGCCGAAGTTCCGAAGGGTCCTGAAACTCCTGCTGTTCAACCTTATCGTCGTGCTGCTTTCAACCTACCTGGGCCGCGGATGGTCCTTTGGCTTTTTGGGACTAATGCTTCTGGGAGTAGCTTATATCCACGGCATTTGGCTGCCCGGAAAAGGAATTAACGGTCTGACCGGCGAGCCAAAGGAAAAATATTACGCGTTGCGGGGCTGGACGAAGTTTCTCCCCAAATCCGATCAGGAACCCGGTGACAAAGCAAATTAGCCCGTCACCACCATGTTTTAAACTAAACGTATACCAGGAAAAAAGTGGTTTGCGAAAAATTGGAAGCGGTTAGGTTATTGTCGGCGTGACTCGAGTCACGCCGACAATATATACGGCCTCATCACTTTCGCAAACCACTTTGCGGCGGGTATAAAACCTTATTCCTCCTCTTTTTTCAGCGGCGCCACGGCATCCTGCTGCGGCATGTCCTGCTGCGACAGGCGAATTTCCTGCCGTTCCGGCTGCTGGAGCAACGAACCCTCAACCGCATTGGTGTGCCCGCCCAAAATAGGTGCGATGGCCAGGCCAACCAAACAGGTCAGTTTGATCAGAATATTCATCGAAGGTCCGGAAGTGTCTTTGAACGGATCGCCCACTGTGTCGCCCGTAACCGCCGCTTTGTGCGGATCGGAGCCTTTGTAGTACATTTTGCCGTCGATCTCTACACCGGATTCAAACGACTTTTTGGCATTGTCCCAGGCGCCGCCGGCATTGGATTGGAAGATCGCCCACATCACGCCGCTGACCGTCACGCCGGCCATGTACCCGCCGAGTGCTTCGGGGCCCATGATGAAGCCGACTGCAATCGGGGTGATGATCGTAATCAGGCCGGGCGGCATCATTTCGCGCAGGGCAGCGCGGGTCGATATTTCCACGCATTTGCCGTATTCGGCTTTGCCGGTACCTTCGAGCAGCCCCGGAATTTCGCGAAACTGCCGGCGCACCTCGTTCACCATATCCATGGCGGCGCGGCCAACACTTTGCATGGCAAAAGCGGAAAACACGACGGGGATCATGCCGCCGAGAAACAGCGCGGCCAGCACTTCGGCTTTGAAAATATTGATCCCGGCGATGCCGGTAAAATCCACATAAGCGGCAAACAAGCCCAGGGCCGTCAGTGCTGCCGAGGCGATGGCGAACCCTTTGCCGATGGCGGCGGTAGTGTTGCCCACCGAGTCGAGGATGTCCGTTTTTTCACGCACTTCTTTCGGCAGTTCGCTCATTTCGGCGATACCGCCGGCATTGTCGGCAATCGGGCCGAACGCGTCGATGGCAAGTTGCATGGCCGTGGTAGCCATCATGGCCGACGCGGCAATAGCCACCCCGTAGAAACCGGCCAGCGTGTAGGCGCCCCAGATGGCGCCGGCAAAGAGCACGATGGGCATCCAGGTCGACATCATGCCGGTGGCCAGACCGGAGATCACGTTGGTTGCATGGCCGGTAGCCGACTGGCGCACGATATTGAGCACCGGTTTTTTGCCCAGGCCGGTGTAGTATTCCGTAATGGCCGAAATGGCGGCGCCTACAACGAGGCCGACGCCAACGGCATAAAACACATTCATGCTGCTCACTACCTGCGAACCGCGACCGAAAAAGTTCATGGTCATGGTGTCCGGCAACATCCACATGATGGCCGGGTAGCAGGCAATGGCGGTCAGGATGATGCTCACCCAGTTTCCGAGGTTCAGCGCCCCCTGCACGGTGTCGGAGTTTGCTTCTTTTTTGTCGCTCACCCGCACGAGGTTCATCCCGATGATGGAGAAAATAATACCCAGGCCGGCGATCAGTACCGGCAGCAGGATGGGACCGATACCGCCAAAAGCGTCGTCGATGCCGCCGCTGTCGCGGATCACGGAGTTGCCGAGTACCATGGCAGCCAACATGGTGGCTACATAGGAGCCGAAGAGGTCGGCGCCCATACCGGCTACGTCGCCTACGTTGTCGCCCACGTTGTCGGCGATGGTGGCCGGGTTGCGCGGATCGTCTTCCGGGATACCGGCTTCGACCTTACCTACCAGGTCGGCGCCTACGTCGGCTGCCTTGGTGTAAATACCGCCGCCCACCCGGGCAAACAGCGCGATGGATTCGGCGCCCAGCGAGAAGCCGGCCAACACCTCCAGCACGCGGGTCATCGCCTCGTGTCCGTCGGCGCCATATACGCCACCCATGAAGAAATTGAAAAACAGGGCAAACAGGGCGCTCAGGCCCAGCACTGCCAGTCCGGCCACGCCGAGGCCCATTACGGAGCCGCCGTTAAACGACACCTTGAGGGCTTTGGCCAGGCTGGTGCGCGCGGCCTGAGTGGTGCGTACATTGGCCTTGGTGGCGATGCGCATGCCGAACAAACCGGCCAGGACCGAAAACGTGGCGCCGATCACGAAGGCAACAACGATCAACGGGTGGCTGGTGGTCACCTGGGTGCTCAGCCAGCCAAGCAATGCACCGGCAATAACGACGTATACCGCCAGAACGCGGTATTCGGCTTTCAAAAAAGCCATGGCGCCGTCGGCGATATGCGCGGCGATGGAGCCCATTTTGTCGTCGCCGGCATCTTGTTTTTTTACCCAGTTTTGCAGAATGAGCATGTACAGCAAGCCTGCCACACCGAACAACGGAAGTAAGTAAACTAAAGTACTCATCTTGTTTTGACGTGTTTAAAAAGTTTTAACGGCCGGGGTTTGGAGCCTGGTTGATTTTTCAAAACAAACAGGCCTTTGGCCAAAAGAGCCGCAAAAGTAGTGAAATTTCGATTCCCGGTATAGTGTGCGTTTAGATCAAAATATGGGCAAACTGCGGCTGTGCGACAGGCAATAATTCCTATCTTCCCGCTCCCCGGGTTTTGGCAACGACCCACTTCGGCGCAAAAAATTCTCAAAGGGCCACCCTTTTCCAGAAGACATCTACGCAACACATACCGGAAATCAACATGGAGATTGTACCCAAAACGGGGTTAAAAGGCTTTATTGAAAACTGGCAAAGTGACCTGTTGGCGGCTGTAAGTGTATCGCTCGTGGCTTTGCCCCTTGCGCTGGGCATTGCCATCGCATCGGGCATGTCGCCTGTGTCGGGCATATTGTCGGCTATTATCGGCGGGCTGGTCACCACCTTTGTCCGGGGCAGCCACCTTGCCATCAATGGCCCGACGGCGGGCCTGATCGCCGTGGTGCTGGCTTCGGTTGCTGCGCTGGACGACGGTTCGGGCCGCACGTTGAACTATGTTTTTGCCGCCATTGTCGTTTCAGGCGGTATCCAGGTATTGTTGGGGCTGTTCAAACTTGGGCGCTTTGCCGACCTGTTTCACTCGACAGTGGTGCATGGTATCCTGGCTGCCATCGGTGTGATTATTCTGGCCAAACAAATTCACATTGCACTGGGTACCACCCCCGTATCGGGCCATATTATCGGAACACTGGTTGATGCCGTCCGCCAGGCGCCAAACATCAATCCGTTCGTTGCGGGCATTTCGCTGCTTGGGCTCTTGCTGCTCATTTTTCATTCGAGGATCAGCTACACGTTTTTCCACTTTTTACCGGCGCCCATGTGGGTGTTGCTTATTTCAATTCCCTTTGCGTACGTCTTTAATTTTTTCGAGCCGCACACCCTGCATGTTTTTGGCAAGGACTACGAGTTGGGGCCCGACCTGCTGATCAATATTCCCGACAACATTTTAAATGCCATGGTGCATCCGGATTTTTCCCGGATGCACACCCTGCCCTTCTGGCTATCGGTGCTGTCCATTACCATGATCGCAAGCATTGAATCGCTGGCCAGCGGAAAAGCCGTTGAAAAACTGGACCCTTACCGCCGGAAAACCAATGCAAATAAAGATATGGTGGGCATTGGCCTCAGTACGATGATCGCCGGAGCCCTGGGCGGGCTGCCGGTGATCAACGTGATCGTGCGCAGCACCGTCAATGTGCACAACCACGCCAAAACCAGGTGGTCCAACTTTTTTCACGGGATATTGCTGTTGCTGTTTATCGTACTGCTGGCACCGGTGATCCAAAAAGTTCCGCTCTGCGCCTTGGCCATCTTGCTGGTGTACACGGGCTACAAACTGGCATCGCCCAGCGTATTCAAACACGTATACAGCCAGGGCATCGAACAGATGCTGTTTTTTTCCGGCACGCTCATCCTGACGCTCTTCACCAACCTGCTGGTCGGTATTTTCGGCGGCCTGCTGCTGGCGCTTATCACGCATATGCTCCTGGCCAAGCTGCCGCCCCGCACGTTTTTTCAACTCGTGTTTAAGTCGGATTCCGAACTTGTGCAAGCGGACGACGGGACATACCGCCTGAGGATCAGCGGGATAGCCAATTTTCTGGCTACGATTAAAATTGAAAATTTGCTGCGCAAAATCCCTGCCCGGGCAACGGCGACGGTAGATTTGTCGAGTGCCCGCCTCGTGGACTTTTCCATTCTGGAGCATCTCTACGATTTTCAGCGTGCGCATGCCTATTCGGGCGGCAAGGTCGAAATAACGGGCCTGGAGCGGCATATTTCTTCCTCGCGGAACAAACGCGCGCTGAAAATCCTCACCGATCCGATGTACCGGTTGAGTGCCCGCCAGGTTCGCCTGAACGAACTGGCTCTCGCCAACGGCTGGGAATTTCAAAGCGCCCCCTCGAACCATATCGACTACTACGAGTCGTTTTATTTTTTCCAGTCGCGCCCGGTCGACGAGCAGTTCAACCGTATTTCCGGAGCAGCCGGCAGTGGCTGGGAGGTAGCCGACATTGCCTTTGAAGAAGGCGCCTTCATCTCGACGGAGGAATACAAAACGACACTGGGCCTGATCCGCCTTCCTTGCCCAATTCCCAAGTTTGCTATTGAAAAAAAGATTTTTCCACTGCGCTTCCTGAACCTCGCGGCACACAAAGACATCGACTATGTGCTGTACCCCGGCTTTTCGGATGATTTCATCGTCAAAGTGGAAGACATCGATGCCATGCGTGCCTTCCTGACCACCGAATTGCAAGCCCTGATCGAGCAAAGCGAAACCATTCACCACCTGGAAAGTAACGGCGAAGCGATTCTGCTGTTTACCGATAATTTGCAGCCGGCCCGCGTTCGGGATTATCCGCAGATTGTCGAATTTGCACAGCGGATGCACCGGCTGATCGTGCACGGCAGTGCGTAGGCGGCCGGGCAAATGCAAAACCATTTTTGCCGGATGCGTGTTTTGACATCGGCTGTTACAAAATCAAACTATCCGAGGCCTTGCAGACTTTTCCAATTTGAAAAGTTCAGCGGCATAAAACAGTATGAAACCAGACGCAACACCCGACCCGGACCCAACCGCAGTTTCCCGAAAAAAAGATCACATCGAGCTGGCCTTCAAAAGCCAGGTCGAATCGGGCGCCCTCGACCCGCGGTTCAACTACGAGCCCGCGCTGGCCGCGCACCCCGGGCCCGGGAGCATCCCCCCGCTGCCCTTTCTGGGAAAAACCCTGCGCACGCCCGTTTGGGTATCGTCGATGACGGGCGGAACCGAACTGGCCCGCACCATCAATCAAAATCTGGCCCGCGCCTGCGCCGAATTTGGCATGGGCATGGGGCTCGGCTCTTGCCGCCAACTGCTGTACAGCGACGAGCACCTGCCCGATTTTGATGTGCGCGACCATATCGGCCCCGACCTGCCCCTGTTTGCCAACCTCGGCGTGGCGCAGGTGGAGACCTTGCTCAGCCGCAACGAATCGGGGGTGATCAGCCAACTCGTCCGCCGCCTGCGCGCCGACGGCCTCATCATCCACCTCAACCCCCTGCAGGAGGCTATGCAGCCCGAAGGCGATCAGTACCAACAGCCGGCGCTCGACACCATTCGCGCCCTGCTCGACCTGGCCGACTATCCGGTCGTCGTCAAAGAAGTGGGCCAGGGTATGGGTCCGGCTACCCTGCGCGCCCTGTTGCAACTTCCCCTGGCGGCGCTGGAGTTTGCGGCGGCCGGCGGCACCAACTTCGCCAAGCTGGAGCTGTTGCGCAGCGACCCGATGAAGCAGCAGGTGTTTGAAAACTTTGCCCGGGTAGGCCACACCGCCGCCGAAATGGCCGAACTGACCAACCGGGCAAAGGCCGAATTGGGAAAAAAATGCCGCGTGGGCAACCTGATCATTTCCGGCGGCGTGCGCGATTTTATGGACGGCTACTACCTGATCCGAAAATCAACGATTCCCGCCGTATACGGCCAGGCGTCGGGTTTTCTGAAACATGCCCAAGGCGATTACGCCCCCTTGCAGGCCTATGTGGCTGCCCAGGTGCGGGGCCTTGAACTGGCCTTTGCGTTTCTGCAATTGCGGTAAGAGCATGTTGGGGATTTTCCCCGCTAAAGCGGGACAGGACTGCCGGAGGCAAAAACGAGGACTTTTTTTGACAGTTTTTGCGTTTTTTCAGGCGCCTAGCCCAGCTAAGTGCCTGAAAAAAGGCGAGAAATGGCGAAAAAAGAACTGTTTTGGACCCGGTGAGAAAATCCCCAACATGCTCTAAATCCGCCTTTTTTCGAAAAAAATCAGACTGTGGCTGCGGCCGCTTTCGCTGTTGTGCCGGCCTCCGTTTCGCCGAGATTGGTGGCGCCGATGAAGCGGTTGCGATCGGCGGTGTTCAGGTTTTTCCGGCAAACGATCTGATAAGCCGTTGAACCGCCCTGCCGCGCGATCAGGACCGACCAGGCCAGGAAAACGGAATAGATGCGGAAGGTTTTTTCGCCGTATTTCTCCAGCACTTTTTCGCGGTTGCGCATCCAGTTGTCGTACCAGTAGTGGATGGTTTTGCTGTAGTGGATACCGATATTTTCGACGCTGTGCACCTCGAAACCTACTTTTTCGATGCGTTGCAGGTCCCAGTTGAGCGGCATGCTGGCATCGGCGCCGGAGAAGATGTATTCGTTCATGAAAAGTCCCCAGACGAGGTCTTCCCGGTTTTCCTTTTGAAACAGGTGCTTCCGCTCGCGCAGGCCTGCGATTTGCATGTAAAAAAGCCCGTCGTCTTCCAGCAGGTCGTATATCTGCCGCATAAATTTTTTGAAATACTTGATCCCGACATGCTCGGCCATTTCGAGGCAGGTGATCTTGTCGTATTTTTTATTGCGGGGGATGTCGCGGTAATCCATACGCCAGATGCGGGCCTGTTCGGGCGACACACCGTATTCGCCGATTTGGCGGGTGCCCCAGTCGGCGCCGGCCTGGGCGATGGTAACACCGGTGGCGTCTACGCCGTAATATTTGGCCATGTGCGCGACGAGCGTGCCCCAGCCGCAGCCGATATCGAGCAGGGACTCGCCGGGTTTGAGTTGCATTTTGCGGGCGATGAGGTTCATTTTGTTGTCCTGCGCCGCTTCAAGCGATTCGTTGTGGTCGTGGAAATAGCAGCTGGTATAGATCATGCGGGGGCCGAGGAACCAGTTGAACAGGTCGTTTTTGTCGTCGTAGTGGCTGCGCACGATCCGTTCGTCTTGTTCTTTGGAGTGGATCAGCACCTCGGGGATCATCCGGGTGATAAAAAATTTGTAGTGGTGCCAGATATAGTCATAGGTGAACAGGTCATCCTTTTTTTCGAGCAATTCCATCAGGTCGGTCGTGATGTCAATTCCCCCGTTGATATAGTCCTGGACAAAATGACCCATAGATGCTTTTCCCTTTCGGTACCGGGCAGACACCCGTGGGTTTTTTATTTGAATAAAGTCGGTAACGTTCATGGTACGCTGCTGTTTTGTTTTGATAAATTAGTTGGATGATACCGTGTGTATTATCGGCGTGGGTTGAGATGAGCCCCCAAAACAGGTCATTGTATGGGGGGGGTTCATAGAAGCCCAAAAAA
>CAZAEZ010000003.1:116217-195946 GCA_964484205.1 uncultured Saprospiraceae bacterium
CGTGTGCATTGTCGGCGTGACTTCGAGTCACGCCGATAACGTGGGCATTGTCGGCGTGACTTCGAGTCACGCCGACAATAGCCTAGATTCGTTCCGGTTCTAAATTTTCTATGCGTTCCAAGCGCATATTGTGCGTTCGAAAAGATGCGCTGAATAAACCCAGAATATAAACGCGAAATAAATACCAGGCAAAGTTGTCTTCATTTAATCGGGGGTCAATTTTATCGGCAATTTTATCGTGTTTTTCTCTCAATTTACTCCAGTGTACGCCGGGTGAAATATGATGCGCCGTATGCAGTCCATTGTTTAATAATAGAAAATTCAATACAGTACCGGTCATATTTCGCGAGTGGTTAAACTCCGATTCTTCATCGGCATGAATGTGTTGAATATAATTAAAAATAAGCACCGCAAACAGCGACAATTGCTGTGGAATAATTACGTATAGAACTGCTTTTTTCCAGTCGATCAGCAGCGCAATTACAACCCAGGCAACCAGGCTGACAATTTGTAATAAATGGAAAAAGAATTTTCGCCGGTCGGATTTGTATAAATTTAAAAAATAACTGCCGACTGCTTTTTGTTGTTTCATCCCGCTTAAAGAAGGATAAGACAACAACGTCAGTAAGTTATTTTTTTCCGAAACCATATAGGTTTTTGTATAGTCCGGTTCTTTATTGATATGAATATGGTGGTTTGAGTTGTGCGTCGGAATCCAGGCAAAGACCGGAAAGCCGTAAAAGACCGTCAGAAAATTGTCGGTAAGCACATTCAGCCACTTCACCGTCCACATGGGCAGGTGCTGGTGGTTGTGCACCATCGTGGAAACAATAACCGCCAGGAGCAATTGAACGGTGTACAATAGAACCCAAAGGGGCGTGGAAAGTGTGCTGCCATAGCCCCAAAGAAAAATCAGCGAGCCGGCAGCAATGGCCATAAAGATCAGAGAACGGACATCCGCTTGGTATCGAAGCATAGTCAGGAGATTTAGTTAATCGTTTTAAAAAAATGGCTATGTGGGCGCTGACAGGAATCGGTAAAGGTATCGCTTAAGGTGGAGAAAAAGCGATTCTTTCAAAAAAAGCGCGGTTGTGTCAACCGGCGACTGAAACAGGTGTTTTTGGATTTGCCTGCCGGGGAAGCGCGCGGCAAACAAAATCCCGGTTTGCGGAAGTTTCCCGAATTTAGCGCCGGCAACGCGATTAACCGACCACCATAATGGCAAAAACGATTTCCGGATTTTCCAAACTCAGCAAGCGCCAGAAGATCGAATGGCTGGCTGCCAATTTCTTTGCCGACCCGGCAGCCGCCGAACAAGGCCTGCTGGCCTGGCACCGCCCCGACGAGCAGCAGCAAAAGATCATCGACGGGTTCACCGAAAATGCGCTGAGCAACTATACGCTCCCCTTCAGTGTGGCGCCCAATTTCATGATCAACGGCAAGGTGTACGCCGTGCCCTTGGTCATTGAGGAAAGCAGCGTGGTGGCCGCTGCATCCAGCGCCGCCAAATTCTGGCTCGACCGCGGCGGTTTTCATGCCGAAGTGCTGGGCACGGTAAAACTCGGGCAGGTGCATTTCCGTTGGGTGGGCAATCCGGAGCGGCTGCGCCAGATTTTTCCGGAACTGAAGGCCCACCTCATCGCTACCAGCGCCGACCTCACCGCCAACATGCAACAGCGCGGGGGCGGCCTGCTCGACATCGAATTGCTCAACCTCACCCACCTCGAACCCGACTACTACCAACTGCGCGCCTCCTTCGACACCTGCGATAGCATGGGCGCCAATTTCATCAACTCCGTCCTGGAACGCTTCGGCGACCAACTGGAGTTTTTCATCGAAACGACAGACCTGCTCACCGATCAGGAGCGCGATGTGGAGGTACTCATGTGCATCCTCTCGAACTACACGCCCAACTGCCTGGTGCGCGCCTGGGTGGAGTGCCCCGAAGCCGAACTGGAAGACCTGGCCCGCGATGCCGGCCTGCCCGGCCATGCTGCCGTCGATCGTATTTGCACGGCCGTACGCATCGCTACCATCGACCCCTACCGGGCCGCTACCCACAACAAAGGCATTTTCAATGGCATCGACGCCGTCATCCTGGCTACCGGCAACGATTTTCGCGCGGTGGAAGCCTGCGGCCATACCTATGCCTGCCGCGACGGGCAGTACCGCAGCCTGAGCCGGGCCCGGGTGGAAAACGGGGTATTCCGTTTTGAACTGGAAATCCCGCTGCCCATCGGCACCGTCGGCGGCCTCACCGCCCTGCACCCGCTGGCCAAACAGGCCCTCGAACTGCTCGGCAATCCTTCGGCAAAAAAACTTATGATGATCGTGGCGGCAGTCGGGCTGGCGCAAAATTTCGCCGCCGTGCGCTCGCTGGTCACTACCGGTATTCAACAGGGGCATATGAAAATGCACCTGACCAACATCCTCAACCACCTCGGCGCATCCGAGGCCGAAGCGGAAGCCGCTCAGGCGCATTTTTGCCGCGAAACGGTGAGTTTCAGCGCGGTACGTGGTTTTTTGGAGGGGGCGCGAAAATTATAAAAAGTCAAAAGTTAAAATGTAAAAGTCAAAAGTCAAAAGGGAGATCGGTCAGGCCTTCGGCCGGCTCCATCTCCCTTTTGACTTTTGACTTTTACATTTTAACTTTTGACTTTAACCAGATTCACTGCCCCCTACCGTTTCACCAACTTTTCCACGCGTCCGCCCAGTTGTATCACATAAACGCCCCGGGGCAAAGCGCCAACATGCAGCGGCAGGCCCTTGCTGCCCTGGGGAAGCCATCCTGTAAGCACCGTTTGCCCTGCGGAATTCAGTACCCGCAGCGGCAAGCCGGTTCGCGCCGGAGTGGCTAGATACAGCCAAACGATTTCCGCCGCCGGATTGGGGGATAAACTAAAATTCAAGCCGATACCGGCCTCCTGCACACTGCTGGTCACCCCCACCACGTACGTTTCCACCGCGCTGCAACCGTTGGCATCGGTAAGGGTGGCCGTGTACATGCCCGGCAGCAGGCTGTCGAGTTGGGGGCCGGTGGCGCCGGTGCTCCACAGCACGGCGTAGGGCGCGGTGCCACCTGTGGGCATCAGTTGGATACTGCCATTGGCTGCGGTGGAGTCGCCGGCATTGGTCACCAGGGCCTGAAGTTGCAGCGGGCCGGGCTCGGTCAGCGGCAGCACCCACTGGATGGTGCAGCCAAGGGCATCGGTGAGGGTGCCGGAATAGGAGCCGGGGCCGAGCGGGCCGATGGTGGGTCCGGTAGCGCCGGATGCCCAGTTCCACAGGAAAGGGGGCTTGCCGTTGGCGGGCAGCACGGTGAATGCGCCGTCGGCAGCGGCGTGGCAGCTGATGGCTTGCGCCTCGATGTCGACACTAAGACTGCCGCTTTTGCTCACCTGCACGGCGCCTGTGGCCAAGCAGCCGTTGGCGTCGGTGAGGGTGAGGGGGTAAGCACCGGCAGGCAGGTCGGTGCGCAGACTGTCGGTGCTGCCGTTGGCCCAGAGGAATTGCAGGGGCGGCAGGGCGGGATCGAGCAGTGCAGTGGCGCTGCCGCCGGTAGTGTCGCCGCAGAGCAGCGCGGTGCCGACGGGTATCAGGCCGGGCGCGGTGCCTTCGGGTACAGTGGCCGAAAAAGTAGCCGTCAGGCCCTTGGCATCGGTGACGGTGAACTGGTAAATACCCGGTGGCAGGCCGCTGAGCGTGGCGCCCGCGTTAGCGCCCGACTGCCAATTGAACAGGAGGGGCGGGCAGCCGCCCTGCAGGCCGGCGTCCACGGCGCCAGAAGCGCCGCCGGGGCAGGAGGGGGTGGTTTGGGGATCAGCAGCCAGGGAAGGGCCCTGGGCTTCGTAGGCGCCAATGTCCACGGTGCCGCCGCGGATGCGGGGCAGACCGTCGAGATCGGTGGAGTCGAGCACGTAGGCATTGCTGCCGGCATTGATCAGGGGCGAGCAGGGCTGCAGGCGGTAGTCGCCCGAATCAGGATTGACGAACAAGGGATCGATGCCGGTGAGGATGCCGGGGCCGCAAGTGATGTTGGGGGGGAGGTTGGAGCAGTTGAGAGTGTCGAAGTAGGAGTGGGTGATGTGGGTTTGATCGGATGAGAGGAATTTTGTCAAATCGCAAATGCCGGGGCCTGAGATTATGGAGTTGGAAATATCTATACTGTTTACATGAGCAGGAACAATTATATTGGTACACATCTTATTGTTTATAACGGAGCAGTTATTGTAAACATGTACATTATCATAAGAATGATGGAGCCTATGTCCTCTGATAATATTGTTTTGAAATAGGCTTCCTGTAGATGTTATTTTGTATCGAACTCCTCCACAAATTCCTAACCCACAATCATTTTCATTAATTATACAAGACTGCACCTTTATTTCCTGATTTTCACCTCCGCTGATATCAAATAGAAAACTTAATGCCGTATTTTTAAAAATATAGTTGGAAATAATATCAACATATGATTGCTCAAATCCCCCTAAAAAGCACAAGGATGTTGTTGTTTCATTTTCTAAAAAAGCATTTTTATTTAACTGTAAATAAGAATTTTCTAAATCAACTATATTTGCATGTAATATGCTCGCATTCGGAGAATTTGTGCTGCGAATATTTCTGTAAAAAAAACAATCATTTACCTGTATCCCTCGAGTAAAACTAAATCCTTGAGAAAAAAAAGAAACCGCACTCCCTTGTATAGAACTATTACGCTGAAACAGTGTAGAAAACAACCTCAACTGGCTACCATCCTGTCGGCCTAAAAAAAACTGCCCACCGCCGCCTAAAGTTCCTGCCTGATTTTCCAAAAACTGGCAGCGACCTATATCCAACCAATCCGTGCGCTCCGCATCCTGGTAGAAAAAACCACCGCCCCGTACTTCCGCAGCATTCCGCAGAAAAATACAGGAATCAACTTCCACCCCGCGCTCTACCCAGGCGGCGCCCAGGTAGGCCAAGCCTCCGGCATTGCCCAAGGAGCGGTTGGCCTCAAAATGGCAGTTGAAAAACAGCGGGGCTACCGAGCCGTCACCGCCACCGTTTACAATAGCCCCACCACCGCTGTTCCGCGCGGTGTTGTGCAGAAAACGGCAGTTGCGGATACCGGGATAGGCTTCGGCGTCTTCGCCCATGATGTACAGCCCGCCGCCGCATTTGCGCCGGTCGCGCGAGCTGCTCAGGCCGCTGAAATCGGCGGTACCGTCGCGCAAGGTGAAGCCGTCGAGCACCGTACTGCTGTCAGGCTCGTGCAGGTACATTACCGTGTAGGAATTATCCGTGCTGTCGCCCGGTTGGCCGATGTCGCCGCTCAGGATAGCCGGGTATTGATCCCAATCGCGCTCGTCGAGGCTGGTTTCCGTTCCGGCAAAGCCGCCGTAGAGTTGTACGCCGCTTTTGGGTTCGAAGGAAATGTTGCGGTCGGTCGTGGTGGTGGGCCAATAGGTTCCCTCGGCTACCCACACTTCGTCGCCGGCTTGCGCCAGCTGTAGGGCACTTTGCAGGTCAGTGAAGGCGTCGGCCCAGGATTGGCCGGTGTTGGCGCCGGTGGCGGTGGCGTGGACGTAGTAGCGGGTGTTTTGGGTTATGGCGGGCTTCGCGAAGCACAGCGAAGCTATAAGAAGTAGAGTTGCTTTTTTCATGGGAAAACTGGTTTTTTTTACACGTTTTGCGTGTCAACCCCACCCCCATCCCCTCCCCCAAATGGGAGGGGGGCTTGATTTCGCGTTACTTTTTGATTCCGTAAGCGAAATCCAAAATTAGTTTGAGGGCAAACACCCCTCCCCGTTGGGGGATGGGGGTGGGGTTGACGCGCAAAAAGCCAAAGAACATGCGATGTATAGTTAAAACAATTTATTGCCGGATCAAATGGCCGCTGATCTTCTCACCACCGGCATACACTTTCCAGACATACACCCCGGGGGGCGCCTGGGCCACTTCCGGCGCCGGGATGTCCTGTTCGCCGGCGTGCAGGCTGACTTTTCGCATAAACACCAGTTTGCCAAAGGCGTCGAACAAGGCGATACGACCCGGCCCGGCTTCGGATGCGATGATGTGAAACACCGCCTCCGAAGTAGTGGGATTGGGTCGGCAGGAGGCGCGAAGGCGGGGTAAAAGGTTGTCCGCCGCTTCCCGGAATTCGGCGGGTAAGGGGTCGCCTTGCAGCTGATATTCCAGGGCATCGGGGCGCCAGGCGAGGCTTTCCAGGATCGTGTGGTCGAGCCAAAGCGGCAGCCCGCTTTCGGGTATGGGGCCGGTGACCTCGAAGCTGAGGTAAAACAGCACGGCTCCGGGCAGAATGTATTGATCGGGCTCCGAACCGTCGGGGAGCCAAAGCATGCGGATTTCGCCCTCCGGGGCTTTGTCCAAGCCGAAATTGCCCACCGTAGTGCCCGGCAAATCGCCCTGGGAGGGGCTGATGAGTTGCAACACAACCGGGTCGAAGCGCAGCCCGAGCTGAATAGCCTCCAGTGGCTCAGTACCGGTGTAGTATACCGGCACAGTCAGCGTTTTGCTGCCTCTGGAAACACTTGCCGGCCAGGCCAGGGTGGTGACCGGGCGATCCTCCGGGCGGCTGTTTGTGACAGCATTGCCGTTTACATCGCCAATTTTGATGCCGATGAAATTGATGATGGAGGGGGGAACAGAATCTGTTTCGGGAAAGAGAGCACTTAGGGGGTTAGGCGAGGGAAATTCATAGCCAGTTTGCACAAAGCGCCAAGATGTATTATTTGGCAAATTCGTATAATTCCCTAAAATCAATTTGCGAAATTCTATGATATCAAGAGTCGTGATAGAGTTGCTTTTGTTCGCATCTGCAGCAATAAACTTATACGGGCTATTGAGGAGCTCAGTTCCTAATATATGTTTATTAATAAGAACCAGATCAAAAGTAGATACCCCGTTCAGCGGGTCATTGTTTTTATAGGGGGTGACAATATAATCGTTACAAGCCTCGCAGGTGCAAAACTGAAACTCACCGGCGCTGTTGGTCAGCATGGTATCGGGCGGGCAGCTGGTGTTGTTGCAGGTGCCGTCGTTTTCGTATTGGGCCATATAGACGAATACGTCTTCGATAGGGTTGTCTGCCTCAGTTAGGATATGGCCGTTTATTTTATTGCCGCATACGGGAAGGTCCTGAACGCCGTCAAACAAAGGCACACAAGGGTCTTCGGGATATTCGCGTATGTAGCGAAGGATTTGCAGGTCGGCGCCATTAATACAACCAACCCCTTCAAATTCTACCTCAAAAAAGGCTTCGTAGTTATTGGCCGATTCCAGCACAATACCGTCTTCATCGCAAATTTTGATTTTCAGCAATTTTGAATTGCTCCCATCCACTTCGTAACAATCCGTATAGCAGCCCGTATTTGTGCTGCAATCCCAGCCATTGATAAAATTCACACCGGAAATGGACAAATCGCCGCTCCAGTCGAATTCTACCTCACATTCAAAGTAATCGTACACCAATTGAATGGTAGAGGTCTGTGTGGTATAAAATCCCATCAGTATTTTCGGCGGGGTACAACCACCCGTAGAATCACTTTGGCCCTTGATCGTAAAAAAAACATCTTCAGGTAATTTGTCATCGCAGGGGTCGTCTCCGGTGGCGCCATTGAGTGCACAGGTGGTATCAGACAAAACCAGGCGGGAACATTCGGTTTCGGAACGTACCCTCGATTTGTCTTCGGCAATGAGCGACACCAATCCTTCCCAATTTTGGTTAAAAGGCATTGGCGGCCCTATAATTATCGTGCTGAGCTTCACCGGGTCGTCTTCTTCTAAAGTAAGTCCTGATAAAAACGGAATGGAATAATGGAGAAAGTAGTCATAGGTGGTTCCACCGGTATGCACTTTTTCAATGGAAATTGGTGCATTGGCGCCAAATTGCAGTGCCGGTATGTTTACATCAATGTCGATTTTTACCATAAATTCTAAATAATCCACCGTTACATCATCGATATCGGTATTGACAATTTCAACATCCAGTTCTTCGGCGCCGGTTATCGTCGACGAACTGACCGCAGTAGTTAAACGAACCAGCAAGTTTGCATTATCCCCGGCGGGCGTTGCCGCCAATTTTACGGTATCCGGGAATATGCCGTTAAAACCGGCATTGTTGGTGTTTACAGCGCAGGGAGAGGGCGAGCAGGAAACGGTTTGGTCGTAAGAGTCGTAATCCAGGCCAATACACTCCAGTTGGATAATCTCGCCCGGGTAGGCCTGCACAATTACCGGAAAAAGGTAAGCATAGGTGCATTTTTTACCCGACGGACAAGGTTCGGCATTTAAAATCGGAGTATCCGAGCCGGACATGGTTGGCGAAAAGGAAATCAGCGCATCCGAAGCGCCACAATCAAGAGCAGGACTGGTTGTTTCATTCATAAAATCGACGGCAATTTCATTAGCGGTTTTGTCGTCCCAAAGGACCTTGTTCTCCAAATCCCAATTTGTCCCGGCGCCTTCCTTGAAGCAAGTACCGCTGGCATAGTGGTCGATAAAAGAAAAACCACCACTCGACACCAGGCGGATACGTGCATTCAGGCGCGCATGATCCAGATTAAAGGTTAACAAAGAGTCGGGCGTAGTATCGGCAACTGTATAGCGGAGGTAAACCCGGTAACTAACCTGGTAAAAATTATCAACTCCGGTGCAGCCTAATGCTTCCGAGGCAACCGACGGGCAACCGGGAGGTGTGTAGGAACTGTCTCTAATAATCATTAAGCGTAAATCATTGCAATTTCCAATACTGAAACATGGCGGCTCTTGCGCCTGCACAGGGGGGGGGGGAGCAAAACAATACCGCCAGCCAAAATACAGGCCAGGTAAAAAAAGCGCAAGCAGTACGGCCAGGCGCCGAAGAGAACTTTTGGAATTCATGCTGTCGTTTCATGGTGAATTGATTTGATAAGGTGAACAATCGGTTATGGTTATGCCCTGGAACTTGTCTTTTGGACAAGTCAAAGCATAAATACAAAATTGCTTTGCGGCTGGAAGTACACGAACTTGTACGACCAAAGCGACGCAAGGCCCTAATGCCACCAGAAATCGAATCAAAAGAGGGAATTGCCGAAGCGTGGCGACGGGGCTGTTGGATTAGCGGTTGTCAGGCAAGGCCGGAGAGGGGCCGGCGGAAAAACGTTTGAAATATACGTGCGATCCGGTGAATAAAGTCTAACGAGACGGGGGGGATTAACAATTCTTGCTCGTGCATTGTAAGATTTCCTGCGGAATAGAAATCCCAGCAACCCTCCAAACTGCACCACCCCCTTTTCACAAAAAAAACCCGCGTTGCGCCGAAGGCGCATCCGTTTTATCTGTGTTCTCAGGCTTCATAAGCGGCCACGCGTAGCGTGGTTAGAACACGGATTTGGCGGATGCGCCTTCGGCGCAACGCGGATATGCACGGATTTACAACCTGTCCGTACCCGGGAATTTTAGCTCGGAATTTAATTGCTCACTTTAACCATCTTCCCCCGGGCACGCAATTCCCCGTCCACCCCACGCAACTCAAACCAGTACATGCCCCGATCCAAATCAGGCAAATTCAACTCAACCGAACTGCCCTGAAAGGACTGATCGCGCAACAGGCGCCCCTGGCTGTCGAACAGCAGCAGCCGGTATTCCCCTTCCGCCGCATCCGGCAACACCAGGCGCGTGCGCTCCCGGAACGGGTTGGGTTGCACCGAAACGTTCAGACCGTCGTCGCCGAAAAGTTCCGTTAGCGACACCGTGTAAAAATCGCGGCCAAGGCGGTGCATCGTGGTGTTGGTGACCACCGGCGCATTGAAATCAAAATAGATCGACGCCGTGTTCAACAATACCGTGCCGAGGGGGGCATCTTGCCTTGGCCGGATTTTAAACTGGACAAACCCGTGGGAATTTGCTTCATTGACGTTGCTGTCGGGCAGCATGATATTATCGAACCGGAACGACAGGGCGCCGGCATCGCGCATCGTCCAGGTGAACGGATGGGAAGCCGCGCCGATACGCAGGGTAGCCGGATCAAGCCAGGCCGACAGCGTGTCGCGGATTTCCACATAAAAAGCCGTATCGGTGCCGGTATTTTGAAAACGGATCAGGTAGCTCAGTTCGGTTTCGGGCTCGATCCAGTGCTCGCTTTCATAACCCGTGGGGAAGCCCTGCTTGTCGTTGGGGTCCCAACTGCCGATGATTTCCCGGCAGTCGATATCCGTGAACGGATCGGCATCGTCGAGCGCGTACTGGTTGATGAGGCCCGTCGAATTAAATCCGCCGCAGCCTTCAATCGCCGCCGACGGCACGGAGGGGTACGGGTAGCCGGGCTCCTGCTCGGCCTGGATGCGCTGGGTGGAGCCGTTGGCCGGGCGCTGGATCAGCATTTCCTGCCCGGGGTCCAGGTTAAAGCCGCCGTTGTACAGCACCACATGGTCTTCGGTGATGATGTATTCCAGCGCATCCGTAGCCGCCGGACCCACGTTTTTCAAGGTAAATTCCACCAGCGTATCGCCCACGCAACGCGCGCCGGCCTGCACCCGGGCGCCCGACCAGCTGACCGGAAAAATGCAGAGCGTATCCGGGGAAATGCGCGCCTCCACGCAGAGCGTTTGGCCGATAACCGTCGAGTCGCAATCGACATTTACGGTCAGTTTAAAATCGCCGCATTCGGCAAAACCAACCGTCCCGAGCTCGAACCACAGCGTGTCGCCACTTTGTTGGGCAGGGGCCAGGGTGGCCGACACGAAGTCGAGCTGGGGCGGTAAAATAACCTGGATCAGGGCGTCGTGAGCAGCGACCGTGCCCTGATTACACCAGGTTACGTTATAGGTGTTGTTAAAACAACGGCGCAAAAACGGCGTGGCAATGGACACATCGAGCAGGGAGCACAAGGCGGAATCCTGCACAAAAAAATCCTGCTCCAGCGTGTCGGGCTGGCTGCCGATTTGCAGGTTGTGGGTTTCGGTGCAGGCGATCCACAGGTCGCCGGGCCGGTGCACTTTCACGGCATAATCGCCGGGGGGCAGATTAAACTGGTAAAAGCCGCTGGTATCGGTCAGGATGGCCGTTTCAAAGATGTCTCCGGTGGCGGTTACCAGCCAGTTTTTCAGGGCTTGGTCGGTGGCATTGTGGGCGCAGTTGTGGTTTTTGTCAAACCAGACCTTGCCCTGGATGAAGTTTGGGTAAATATTTCCGACGGCGTCGGTTTTCAGGAGCAGGCCATATCGGTCCTGGTTTGGATTTTCGAGAAAACCGCCGACCAGCAAGCCGTTGTCGGGTGTGGCCCGGATGTGAAACCCAACACCGGTAGAACCGTTTGGCTGGTAAACTTTTGTAAAAAGCGTGTTCCCGGCGAGATCAATCTTTTTTACGACAATTTTAAACGGATTGAAGTCCGAGCCGCACAGGGCAATATTGCCGTCGGTGGTCAGGCAACTGGACCAGAGGACCTCGTTGTAGAGTTGTGTCCACAACAAATTCCCATTACTGTCGGTCCGGCTGAGTTGGCTGTTAATGGCATCCTGCGTGGAATGAATATAGTCGCCGGAAGGCAATTGGTTCAGACTGCCGTAAAAGACGAATCCCAGGTTTGGATAGCCCTGTTCCCAGCTTTTATCGCCGTTGGCATCGGCTTTGATCAGTTTGGGTGCGCCGGAAAAATTGGGCAGATCGTCGTGGGAAACCAGCATGGCAAAGCCTCCGTCGTTGGTGGTGATCAGGTCTGAGAGAAAAACCAGTTTTTGGGTGCTCAGCGGTTTGCTCCAAACGGTGTTCAGGCCGGCGTCGAGCCGATACACCTGTAGGGTGGAATCGTTGAGCCGGTTGGCGGCGTAGAAGCCGTCGGCCACCGGGTGAAAACGCAAAAAGCCGGTATAAAGGCGCTGCGCAATCTCATTCCCCTGCGGGTCAAAAAGCAGGATACCGGTTGGCGAGCCGCTGTTTTCGACATACACCCCGAGCGCGTAGTTGCCGTTGGGTAGCACGAACAGGTCGGAAACGGGGTCGTCCGAACTGGGCAGGCTGACCGGTTTTTCCCAAACCACATCGCCGTTCGGGTCGGTTTTGACCAGGCGGTCGGGGCGGCCGATATAAAACAGGTAGCCGCCGTCGGGGGTGAGCGCGGTGGCAATGACCCCGTTGGTGGAAATATGCGGAGCTGTATCATACAGGCGCACGAATCCCTGTGCCGGAAGTTCCGGGGTTAAACAAACAGCGATCGCCAAAATCAGGAGTTGGAATTTCTGCATTTTCATAAGATGTATTTATTAATCAATCCAGTTGATGGAACAAAAGTCCGGCCCATACCCGTTGCACTCAAACACAAAATTTCCAATTTGTCGAGATAAAAAATTTAATCGCCTGTTCAACTCCCTGAAAATCAATGGCTGGATTTTTGCGTATCATTATTTACTGAAAAAACATTCAACCTGAAATGGCGTCCATCATGCAAAAATCACCCCTGGTGCAAACCCTGTCGGCCCTCAACCTGCGTGAGCGGCAGGAATTGGGGCGTTGGGTGCGGTCGCCGGCATTTAACCGCCGCCCCGAAGTTGTCGAACTGTACGACTGGCTCTGCACCCAACTAGGCGGCAATGAGCCGGCGGAACCGGAATTGTCGAACAAACGAACCTTGCGCCGCCACCTGGACGTCGACGAGCCGGGTTTGCGGCACACCATGTCGTACCTGTTCCGCATCGTCAAACAGTACCTGGCCTGGCGCGAATGGAGCGCCGACCCGCAAGCAGAGGGCCGGTACCTGTGTCGCGCCCTGCGAAAAAAAGGCTTATCGGCGGTGTTCGACAAGGAATTCAAAACCCTGGAAAACGTTCCGCAAAACGCCCCGCAAAATGCCGCATTTTACCTGGAGCGGTACCAGCTCGCCATGGAACATTGGGAAGCCCAGCACCACAAAGGCCCCATGGAAGGCAATCAACTGCGCGCATCCGATGCGGCGTTTTCAAACTTTGTCGCCATCACGGCCTTGCGACACGGCTGTGCAGCGCTGGACCAGCCGGGCCTGATCGCCAGTCAGGAAATTTCGTGGCTGGCCGAAACCGTCAGTGCAGTGGAAGCGGGGCGTTTTGCTGACGTTCCGGCTGTGCAGGTGTACTACCACTGTTATAAATTGATGCACGAGGGGTCGGCGGTCAATTTTGAGGCATTAAAAAATTTGCTGGCGGAACAACCGGCCCTGCTGCCGTCGCAGGAGTTGCGCGATGTGTACCTGATCGCGATCAACTTTTGCATCAAAAAACTGAATACCGGCGCCCGCAACTTCATCCGGGAAGCGCTGGACCTGTATCGCCTCGGGCTGGAACGGCAGGTCATCCAGGACAGCGGCGTGCTCAGCAAGGCCACCTACCAGAATATTCTGCTGCTGGCACTAGCCTCCGAAGAGTGGGATTGGGCCCGTAATTTCCTGGAAACCTACCGCAATGCCCTGCCCTCGGCCGAACGGCACAATACCTACCATTTCAACCTGGCGCTGTATTTTTTTCGAAAAAAAGACTACGCGGCGGCCCAGGAAATTTTGCGGGATGTGGATTTTCGCGATGTGCACCACAACCTGGATGCACGGCGCATGCTTGTCCGGATCTATTTTGATACCGGCGCGTTCAATGCACTCGATGCGCTCTTGCACAGTTTCCGGATATACCTGCAACGCCACCGGACCATTGGTTACCACCGCGACCTGAACGCCAACTTTGTCCGCATGGTCCAACGATTGCTCAAACTGCCGCCCGGCGATGCACAGGCCCGGGAAGATTTGCGCCAACAGATGGCCGACGAATACTACCTCGCCGAACGGGAATGGCTGCTGGAACAGATCAATACGGCCCACCACACATCCTTCGCTCAAACAGTTAATTTTCCGCTCAAAACCAAATAAAACCTACGTGCGCACAATGCTCGAGATCATTCCTCCGCATGATTGACACATTCCAAAAATTCTTGCACTTGGCGGCGGGGGACAATCCGGGACAGACGCCGTTTTTTTCAAAATACTTTTAGGATAAACGCTTTGTCATCAAAATAAAATGTCCTTTTTTTGCCACTTCCGGAAAAGGAATGTTATCATGGGCAAACAGATCAATATTCGGCGCGGCTTTAATATCAAGCTGAAAGGAGCTGCCGAAAAAGTTACAGCAGAAGTACCAACCTCCGAAGTAATCGCCATCAAGCCAACGGATTTCCCGGCGATTACTCCCAAACTTTTAGTTGGCCCGGGCGATGAGGTACTGGCCGGTCAGGCGCTTTTTTACGATAAAGACCGACCAAACCTCCGCTTCCCTTCGCCGGTCAGCGGCGAAGTAGCCGAGGTGGTGCGCGGCGCCAAACGGCGGATCCTGGAGATTCGCATTCTGGCCGACCGGCAGAAAACCCGCTACAAAGAATTTTCGAAGGCCGACCCGGCAAAAGTCGACCGCGCCAAAGTAATCGAGCAATTGCTCGACAGCGGCTGCTGGCACTACATCCGGCAGCGCCCCTACTCCGTCATCGCCGATTCGGTGGATGTACCGAAAGCGATCTTTGTTTCCTGTTTTGATTCTGCGCCCCTGGCGCCCGATCTGGCTTATGTTGTCGGGCAGGACAAGGAAAACTTCCAGGCAGGGCTTCAGGTACTCCAGGTACTGGCAAACGGCAACCTGCACCTTGGCATTCCCGCCAATGGCGGCCTGGGCGAATCCGATCTGGGCGGCATTTCCCCCGAGCGCATCCACCGCTTCAGCGGGCCGCACCCGGCCGGGAATGTCGGCATTCAAATACACCATATCGACCCGATCAAAGCGGGCGAACGCGTCTGGTTTGTGCATCCGCAGGATGTAGTGATCATCGGCCGGTTGTTTCTCGAAGGCCGTTACCGCGCCGACCGCATTGTGGCGCTTACCGGAAGCTGCGTAGCGCAGCCGCAGTATTTCCACGCAGTCACCGGCCAAACCCTCGACAGCATTGTCGGTGGCCGCTTGAATACGGACCACTGCCGGATCATCCAGGGCAATGTGCTGACCGGGAAAAAGTCGTCGGCTGACGGATTTTTGTCGTTTTACACCAACCAGATCACGGCTATACCCGAAGGCGACCAACCCGAGTTTCTCGGCTGGCTGCTCCCGGGCTTTAAAAAACTGAGCCTCTCGCGTACGTTCTTTTCCTGGCTGGCGCCAAACCGGGTGTACGACCTGGACACCAACATGCACGGGGAAGAACGCGCGTTTGTGATGACCGGGCAGTACGACAAGGTGCTCCCCATGAATATCATGCCGGTTATGTTGCTCAAAGCCATTCTTGCGAACGACGTTGAACGGATGGAACAACTCGGCATTTACGAAGTGGCGGAAGAAGATTTTGCCCTCTGCGAATTTGTATGCACTTCAAAAATTGACGTGCAAAAGATCATCGCGGAAGGGCTGGCATATATGCAAACGGAAGGCTGAGTAGGCCTTTGGCCCTTAGCCATTGGCTTTGGGCTGGTCCGGGTAACCGGTAAATTGTTAAAAAAAATCGGCATCAACCGCCCTTCGAAAGCAGCCAAAAGCCCAAAACCAACAACCAACAGCAAAAAAAGCATACGGTGAAATTTTTACAAAATATCATTCATTCCATCAAGCCGCACTTTGAAAAGGGCGGGCGGTTTGAAAAGCTCTACCCGGCTTTTGAAGCCCTGGAGACGTTCCTTTTCGTACCGGGTGAAACGACGGCACACGGCGTCCATGTTCGCGACGCCATGGACCTGAAGCGCACGATGATGACGGTGATCATCGCCCTGATTCCCACCGTGCTTTTCGGCATGTGGAACGTGGGATATCAGCACTACCTGGCCTACGGCATGGAATCTACCATCATGGAGAATTTCATGTTTGGATTCTGGAAAGTGCTTCCGATCATTGTCGTTTCCTATGCAGCGGGACTTGGCGTTGAGTTTATTTTCTCCGTTTTGCGGGGGCACCCGGTGAGTGAGGGCTATCTCGTCACGGGTTTGCTGATCCCGCTAACCCTGCCGGTCAACTGCCCGCTGTGGATGGTGGCCCTGGCGGCGGTTTTCTGCACGCTGCTGGGCAAGGAGATTTTCGGTGGCACCGGCATGAATTTTATGAATCCCGCCTTGCTGGCGCGCGCCTTTTTGTTCTTTGCCTTTCCGGCCTACATGTCGGGCGACATCTGGACGGACCTTAGTCCTGAAGCCGGGCATGCCATTGTCGACGGCTTTTCGGGCGCCACGAACCTGGTGACGTTTGATGTAAATTTTCATAACCTGCCTTCTGCTGCCGATATGTTTTGGGGGTTTGAACAGGGCTCCATTGGCGAAACCAGCGCCGCTGCCTGCCTGATCGGGGCCCTGATCCTGATCATTACCGGTGTGGGCAGCTGGCAGATCATCGTTTCCTGCGTGCTGGGTGTGCTGGGCATGGGGCTTGTTTTGCAAGGCCTGGCTCCGGCAGACATGCCCAACCACGCCATGCATACACCGGCCTACTACCACCTGCTGATGGGTGGTTTCGCGTTTGGCGCCGTGTACATGGCTACCGACCCGGTGAGCGCCGCACAAACCGAACGCGGCAAGTGGATTTACGGCTTGCTTATCGGTGCGTTTACGGTTATTTTACGGGTATTCAACCCGGCGTACCCCGAAGCCGTTATGCTCAGTATTTTGCTGATGAACGTATTTGCCCCCCTGATTGACCATATGGTCGTTGAACAACACATTAAAAAAAGATTGAAACGTGCATAGCAACAGCTACACCCTTTTATACGCAGCCGCCATTTCTGTGGTTACCGCCATCATTCTGGCCGTAACCTCTGAAGGGCTGAAGCCCCTGCAGGAGGCCAACGTCGCGCTCGACACCAAGAAAAATATCCTGCGCTCGGTCCGTATTGCTTCAGACGACCGGGCAACCATCGAAAAAACGTACAATGCCAATGTCGAAGAAATGGTGGTAAACAGCGCCGGAGAAGTAGTGCCTGATGCATCCGCCAAGGCAATCCGCCTGAAAGATCAGGTGAACAAAGCACCGGAAGAGCGGCTCCTGCCGCTATACGTTTTTACCGGCGAGGCCGGAAAAAAATATTACGTCGTGCCGGTGTACGGTGTCGGCCTGTGGGGGCCGATCTGGGGCTATGTCGCCCTGGAAGGTGATTTCAACACGGTATACGGCGCCTTTTTTGACCACAAGGGGGAAACGCCGGGGCTCGGCGCCGAGATTTCCGAACAACCCTTTCAGGAGCAATTTCAGGGCAAAGAAATCCTGTCGGATCAAGATCAATTTGTTTCGGTCCACGTTGTAAAACCGACCGATAAGTTTGACCTGGGTACCGAACATCGTGTCGACGGCATTTCCGGCGGCACCATCACTTCGCGCGGTGTGGATGCCATGTTGAAAAACTGCATTGAGCCCTACCTGGGTTACTTTGAATCTGTAAAATCAAGCACCGGTGCTGTTATGCCGGAGCCAAAATAGTTGAATTATGAGCGTAGAATCGACATCCGCTCCTGCGGTCCAGGAGAAGAAAAAAGAGGCGCTGTTTTCGAAAAAGAACATCCGTACCCTGCGCGACCCGCTGGACGACAACAACCCGATCACCGTGCAGGTGCTGGGCATTTGTTCGGCGCTGGCGGTCACCGTGCAGGTCAAGCCGGCACTGATCATGGCAGTCGGGGTGATTTTCGTGACGGCATTTTCCAACCTGATCACCTCCTTGCTGCGGAACTCTATTCCCAACCGCGTCCGCATCATTGTGCAATTGATCATCGTGGCCACGCTGGTGACGATCGTAGACCAGGTGCTGAAAGCGTACATGTTTGATGTGAGTAAAAAACTATCGGTGTTTGTTGGCCTCATCATCACCAACTGCATCGTCATGGGGCGCCTCGAGGCGTTTGCACTGGCCCAAAAACCCTGGCCGTCATTCCTCGACGGCGTTGGCAATGGTGTGGGCTACGGCATTATCCTGGTGGTGGTCGCCATTTTCCGGGAGTTGTTCGGCGCCGGTACGCTAATGGGCTATCACGTGATTCCGCAATGGGCCTACGACCACGGCTATGTGAACAACGGCCTGATGGTGTTGCCACCGGCAGCCTTGTTTGTGATCGGCGTATACATCTGGGCGCAGCGCAGCTGGAATAAGAAACTGGTTAACGTATCTTGATTATGGAGCACTTACTGAACTTGCTTATAAAATCCATTTTCGTGGAAAACGTCGTTTTTGCGTTTTTCCTCGGAATGTGTTCATTTTTGGCTGTTTCCAAAAAAATAAAAACAGCCTTCGGCCTTGGCCTTGCGGTCATATTTGTCATGGTGCTCACCACACCGCTCAACTACCTCATCCTGCGCTATGCGCTGGTTGAAGGCGTCCTGGGCTGGGTGCATCCTTCGCTGGCAACGGTAGACCTGACTTTTTTGGCCTTTATCCTGTTTATTTCAACCATTGCCGGCGCCGTGCAGCTCGTTGAAATGGTGGTGGAAAAATTCGCTCCGGCGCTGTACACCTCGCTGGGTATTTTTCTGCCGCTCATCACGGTGAACTGTTCGATTCTCGGTACCTCGCTGTTCATGCAGGAGCGGGAATACAATTTCACCGAAACGGCCGTCTTTTCCGTCGGTTCCGGTATCGGTTTTTTCCTGGCCATCGTACTGCTTTCGGCGATCCGCGAACGTTTGCGGTATTCCAATATCCCCGAGCCCTTGCAGGGGCTTGGCATTGCAATGATCATCACCGGGCTCATGGGCATGGCCTTTTTGAGCTTTTCCGGCATACAACTTTAAGGTTTCCGGTTGGAGGGTTGCTGGTTAGACGGTTTTACACCATTTCGGATGTTGAACAACCAGAAACCTTCCAACCAGTAACCTTAAAACCTCTAACTGTTTAACCAGTAATTTTTAAAAATATATGCTTCCCGTACTAGCATCCAGCATAGTCGTTTTTATCCTGGTCATCTTGCTGCTGGCGTACATGATTCTGGTGGCCAAAGACCGGCTGCTGCCGCAGGGCGATGTCAAGATCGTGATCAATGGCGACGCCGAGCATGCCCTGGTTGTTAAACCCGGTGGGACCTTGCTGTCCACACTCTCGTCGAACAACCTGTTTCTGGCCTCTGCCTGCGGCGGCGGCGGCACTTGTGCCATGTGCACCTGCCAGGTTTTCGCCGGCGGCGGCGATGTGTTGCCTACCGAAACCAACCACCTGAACCGTTCCCAGGTGCGCGACCACCTGCGCCTTGCCTGCCAGGTGAAGGTGAAGGAAGATATGGAAATCAAGGTGCCCGACGAGGTGTTTGGCGTGAAAAAATGGGAATGCGAAGTCGTTTCAAACGACAACGTGTCGACGTATATCAAGGAGTTTGTCGTAAAACTCCCGCCCGGTGAAACGCTGAAATTCCGCTCCGGCGACTATATCCAGATTGATGTGCCGGAAATCGTCATCCAATTTGACCGCGACCTGTACAACATCCCGGACCGATTTAAAGACGACTACGACAAGTTCAATATCTGGAACCTGAAAACCGTGGTGGAAGAACCGCTCTTCCGCGCCTATTCGATGGCCAACCACCCGGCCGAGGGCAACATTATCATGCTCAACATCCGGATTGCCACGCCACCGTGGGATCGCGCCAAAGGCGCCTTCGCCGATGTGCCGCCGGGCTATTGCTCCTCCTACGTGTTTTCCCGCAAACCGGGCGACAAGGTCACGATCAGCGGCCCCTACGGCGAGTTTCACATCAAAAAAACAGAAAATGAAATGGTGTATATCGGCGGTGGCGCCGGCATGGCCCCCCTGCGTTCGCACATTTTCCACCTGTTCCATACGCTGAAAACCGGGCGCAAGGTGTCGTACTGGTATGGCGCCCGCAGCCTGCGGGAAATTTTCTACGAAGATCATTTCCGCCAGATCGAAAAACAATTCCCCAACTTCCGCTTCGAAATCGCGCTTTCGGAACCGCTGCCTGAAGACAACTGGACGGGTTACAAAGGGTTTATCCACCAGGTGGTGCTCGACGAATACCTGAGCAAACACCCTGAACCCGAAGAAGTGGAATACTACCTCTGCGGGCCGCCGCTCATGCTCTCCGCCGTGCAAAACATGCTCGACAATTTGGGCGTACCGGAGGAAATGGTGGCCTTTGACGATTTCGGGAGCTGAAGTTTAGACGGAAAGTTAAAATCACAAGAGGGGAAAATGTTTTTTTGCGCTGCGCGAAAAACATTTTCCCCTCTTGTGATTTTAACTTTACAAAATACTTCAACGGGTAGGGGCCGCTTTGCTGTCACCGGATTTGCTGCCGGTGTGACGGAGGAGTATGACCACATTACATGAATCGGGAACACACAACCAAACCATGCAATACAGATTTCTAGTTTTCCTGCTCTTTTTTTCCGCCTGCCAAAACAAACAACCCGAATACACCCAACTCGAAGGGCAGGCGCAAGGCACCACGTTTCATATCACGTACCTCGACCGGGAGAGCCGCGATTTTTCCGAACAGGTGGACAGCCTGTTTCGCCTGATCGACCGCAGCATGTCGCTTTGGGACAGCACGTCCATCATCAGCCGGGTGAACCGGAACGAACCCGGGGTGGTGCCGGACGAGCATTTCACAGCGGTATTCCAGCGCGGGCAGGCAATCGCGGCGGCCACCGAAGGCATGTTCGACATGACGGTGGGGCCCCTGGTGCGCGCCTGGGGATTTAGTTATAAAAAAGGATTGCCGCCGCCCGATTCGGCCCAGGTGGACAGTTTGCGGCAGCTGATCGGGTTTCAAAAAATACGGCTCGAAAACGGCCTTTTGAAAAAAGAAGACCCGCGCATGGAAGTCGACGTGAATGCCATTGCACAGGGCTACACCGTGGATGTGCTGGCGCTGTTTTTGGAAAAACATGGCGTTCAAAATTACATGGTGGAAGTGGGTGGCGAAGTACGCGCTGCGGGTAAAAATGCGCGCGGTGAATTTTGGCGTATCGGGATCGACAAACCGGTGGAAGACGGCGGCGAAGACCGTCCCCTGCAGACGGTGGTACCGCTGGAAAATCAGGCGCTTGCCACCTCGGGCAGCTACCGCAAGTTTGTGGAGCGCGACGGTAAAAAATACAGCCATGCCATCGATCCGAAAACCGGTTACCCGATTACGCATAACCTACTTAGCGTGTCCGTACTTGCCGGCGACTGCATGACCGCCGATGCCTATGCCACGGCATTTCTGGTGCTGGGTTTGGAAAAGTCCCTGAAAATTGCACAGGAACAGGGCTTGAAAGTGTACGGCATTTACGCCGACGAAACCGGCGCTTTGCAGGTGAAAAGCACCTTTGATGCGCAGTGATTTTTTCGACAAAAATTAGTCGAAATTATGCGGGAAATAAATCGGCACGTCAACTGCCTGTCTACCTTTCGGGGAGAACTTTCCGCATATGGCACTCCTGATCGTTGTGGTGTTTATCCTTGGATACACCCTCATTGCCCTGGAACATCCCCTGAAAATTGACAAAGCCGCTTCTGCCCTGCTGACGGGCGTTTTTTGCTGGACGATCCTTGTTTTCGGCATCGAAACTATGCCGGTTTCCGGCACGGAACTTTCCGGCAACTCCCAGGCTTTTTTGCACAATTCCCTGTCCGAACACCTGAGCAACATTTCCGAAATCCTGTTTTTCCTGCTCGGCGCCATGACCATCGTCGAACTGGTGGACGTGCACGACGGCTTCCGGATCATCACCGACCGCATCCAGACCACCAGCCGCGTGAAATTACTTTGGATCATAGCCTGGGTGGCATTTTTCCTCTCGTCGGTGCTCGACAATATGACGACGGCGATCATCATGTGCGCGCTGTTGCGCAAGATGGTCCGGAAGCATGACGATCTGTGGTTTTTTGGCGGCTTTGTCATCATTGCCGCCAATGCCGGCGGCGCCTGGTCGCCCATCGGCGACGTGACGACCATCATGCTGTGGATCGGCGGGCAGGTGACCACGCTGGAGATCATGGGGAACACCATTTTTGTTTCCATGATCGCCCTGTTGGCGCCTTTGGTGGTGGCTACGGTGGTGTTGCGGCGCAAGCGCGGGCAGCCGGAGCTGGCAAAAGTAGAACTTGCCGAAGGGAACAACAGTTCGCCGTTTGAGCGCAAGTTGCTGTTCATTTTGGGCGTTGCTGCGCTGTTGTTTGTGCCGGTTTTTAAAACCCTGACGCACATGCCGCCGTACATGGGTATTTTGTTTGGCGTGGGCGCCCTGTGGTATGTAACCGAATTTTTGCACCGCGGCGACCCGCCCCAACAACGGCACGAGCGCACCGTGGCCGCCATTTTGCACCGGATTGACACGCCGGCGATTTTGTTTTTTCTCGGCATTCTGCTTGCGGTGGGCGCGCTCGATTCCTCCGGGCATTTGCACCTGCTGTCGGAATTTTTAGACCGGAGTTTCGGCAATATTTACCTGATCAACATCCTCATTGGCCTGCTGTCGGCTGTTGTTGACAACGTGCCGCTGGTGGCCGCTTCGATGGGCATGTACAAAATGACGGAATTTCCGCCCAACCACGACTTTTGGAACCTGCTGGCCTACTGCGCCGGTACCGGGGGTAGCATCCTCATCATCGGTTCGGCGGCCGGGGTGGCTTCCATGGGTATCCTGAAAGTCGATTTTCTGTGGTACATGAAACGCATTACGCCCTATGCAGCCATCGGGTATTTTGCCGGGGTGGCGGTGTATTATTTGTTGCACTTGTAGGACTGTTGATCGCTCAAAATACGCCAACCTCGGACGCACCAGAGGTGCGCCGTTACACCCGCTTCCGATACGTCCAAACCGCTAACCCGTTCACCACAGCCGCATAACCCAGCACGGTAAAAAAGTTTTGCTGAATATCGGCAAACGTGGCCCCCTTGAGCAGCACCAGCCGCATGAATTCCACGAAATACTTGACCGGGTTGATCACGTTGAGCCACTGTGCCCATTCGGGCATGCTGTCTACGGGGGTGAACAGGCCGCACATGAGGATGAAAATGAGCAGGAAAAACCAGGCGGTGAACATGGCCTGCTGCTGCGATTCGGCAAAATTGGAGATCAGAAAACCGATACCCAGCATGCAGGGTGCAAATACCAGGGTGTAGGCAAACACCAGCCACAAGTTGCCCAGCATGGGAATGCGGAACACCAGCCAACCCACTGTCAGGCCTACCGTCATCATCACCAGCGAGATCACCCAAAACGGCAGCAGTTTGCCCAGGATGAACTGCCATTTGTGAATTGGGGTCACGTTCAGCTGCTCGATGGTGCCCACCTCCCGCTCGCGCACGATGTTGAGCGCCGTGAGAAAACAAATGATCAGGGCAATGATCTCACCCAGAATACCCGGCACCATGAAGGTTTTATAGTCCAGCAGGGGGTTGTACCAGTTGCTGTATTCCACCTGAATGGCAGCCGGCGGGCGGTTCGCAGCAACCGAAGAGGCTTCGTTCAGGGAGTAGGCCCGAACAATATTGCTGGCATACCCGATCGCCAAGCCCGCCTTTACCGCATTGATGGCATTGGCCGTGATGGCTACCTTGCCGGCCCCTTCGCGGATGTAATCGCGCTCGAAATGGGGCGGAATTTCAAGGATGAGGTCCGTGCGGTCGCGCGCCAGATCGGCATCGGCGATTTTGCTGGAAAAAACGGTGTTGTACACCTTGAAGTACCCCGAAGCGCCAAAGGTGGCTACCAGTTGCCGCGACATCGGCGAAAGGTCGTGATCGACCACGCCGAGCGAGAGGTTTTTTACCTCATAATTGGCCGCAAACGACAACAAGACGGTTTGCACAACCGGCATGACCAACAGCATTGGCAACATGAACTTGTTGCGGAAAATCTGCAGGAATTCTTTTTGAACGAGATATAGTACAGTACGCATGATTCTTACTTTTTTATGCACCACGGAGGCATGGAGGACACGGAATTCCGCCTGCGGCGGAATAGGTTTTGACAGGATTAACAAGATCAACATGTTTTTTTCTTGTAAATCCGGTTGATCCTGTCAAGTTAAATAACCGCCGAAGGCGAAAAACTCCGTGTCCTCCATGCCTCCGTGGTAAAAAACATTTACTCCAGCCGGCTTTTAAAATTCCGGACACTCACGCCGATAAACACCACCGCCATGCCTACCAGCACCAGCGTTTCTTTCCACAAATAACTCAGCCCGACGCCCTTGATCATCACGCCTTTGACAATGGGGATAAACCAGGTGGCCGGAAACGCCGTGCCCACGGCCTGCAAAAACACCGGCATACTTTCGCGCGGGAATATAAAGCCCGACAAAACGATCGTCGGCATCATCAGGCTGAGCGCCGACACGAACAACGCGGCCATTTGGGTTTGCGCCCGGGTAGAGATCAAAATACCCAGCGCCAGCGCTACAAACATGTACAAAAAACACTCGAAACCCAGCAAGAGAAAACTCCCCCGCATCGGCATGCCGAATACCAGCATCCCGATCAGCACCACCAGCACAGCGTTCAAAAACGACAGGGCCAGGTAAGGCGCCGTTTTCCCCAGCACAATTTGCAAGGGTTTCAGGGGCGATACCAGCAGCACCTCCATGGTGCCCATTTCTTTTTCGCGCGCCAGGGTGATCGAGGTCATCATGGCGGATACCAGCATCAGGATCAGCGTCATCACGCCCGGCACGAAGTTGAACACCGCTTTTTCTTCCGGATTGTACCGCATGCGGGTTTCCGCCAGGATCACGGGTTGCGGATTGCTGCCTGCTCCGATTGCGGATTGGCTGCGCTCCAGTTGGTAATCCAGTATGATCGCGTTGGCGTAGTTGATCAGGGTTGTCGCCGTGTTCGGGTCGCTGGCATCGCCGATGAGCTGAATTTTGGCGGCGCCTTCATGGTCGAGCGTATGCCCGAAACCGGGCGGAAAAACCAGTGCCAGCTTAATGCTCCCATTGCGGAACGCCGGCTCCAATTGCTCGGGCGATTGCAGGTTGGCCGCCACGCGGAAGTAGCCGCTGGACACGAGTTTGTTCGTCAGCCGAATGCTGGCCACATCTTTCGACGGATCGAGCACGGCGATGTTGGCGTCTTTCACCTCGTTGGTCAGCACAAAACCGAACAGCAACACCTGCACCATCGGCATGCCGAACAGGATGAGCATCGTGCGGCGATCGCGGTAGATGTGGCGGAATTCTTTCAGGACAAATGCCAGGAAGCGGTTCATGTTTTTTATAGATTGTTGGTTGGAGGGTTAGAGGTTTGCAATGCATTACCCACCGTAGGGGCGACCCTCGCGGTCGCCCATCTACCGGTTAATGGGCGACCGCGAGGGTCGCCCCTACGGCCTATGCCTGGCGCGCGAGTTTTCGGAATACTTCATCCATATCCGTGGCTGCAAAAGTTTTTTTCATGTTTCGGGGTGTGTCGAGTGCCTCGATCTTGCCGTCGACCATAATGCTGACCCGGTTGCAATACTCGGCTTCGTCCATGTAGTGGGTGGTGACCATGAGGGTCACACCATCGTGCGAGGCTTCGTAAATCAGGTCCCAGAACTGCCGCCGGGTGAGCGGGTCGACACCGCTGGTGGGCTCATCGAGGAACACAATGCGCGGCTCGTGCAGCAGGGCGACCGAAAAAGCCAGTTTCTGGCGCCAGCCCAGGGGCAAACCGGCCACCAGTTGATCGGCGTAAGGTTCGAGTTGGAGTTTTTCGAGCAGCACGGCTGTTTTGGTTTTAATGTCGGTGCGTTTAAGCCCGTAGATCCCGCCGTAGAGCCGGATATTTTCGCGCACCGTGAGGTCTTCGTACAGGCTGAATTTCTGACTCATGTAGCCGATGCGGCGTTTTACCTGTTCGGGTTTGCGCTGCACGTCAATGCCGGCTACCCAGGCCTGCCCGCCACTGGGCTTGAGCAGGCCGGTGAGCATTTTCAGGGCGGTGGTTTTTCCGGCGCCGTTGGCGCCTAAAAAACCAAATATCTCGCCCGGGGCCACCTGGAAGGAAATGGCATCGACGGCGGTGAAGCTGCCGAAAGTTTTGGTGAGCTGTTCGGTTTGAATGGCGTAGTCCATGGTCAGTTGTGCATGAGTTCGATAAAACAATCCTCGATGGTGGCCGTGGCGTTCAAAACTTCAACATTCTGGTGGCCTTTGCTTTCGAGGTATTGTTGGATGGTTTCCGTACTCGTCCTACGACTTGAAGTCGTAGGACGAGTGGCGGTAGCAGCCAACGCCAAATGCGCATACTCGCCAAAGGCGTAGCAATCAGCCCCGGGTTCCAGGACGCGCAGGTCGGTGATGAGGCGGTACATGTCGTCGGAGCGGGCCGCGAAAAGCGGGCGCTGGTAATTGGCCGTGATACCCTGCGGCGTATCAATGGCAAGAATTTCGCCTTTTTGCAGGAGCGCCACGCGGTCGCAAAGTTCGGCTTCATCCATGTAGGCGGTGCTGACAAGGATGGTAATATCGGAATCGCGCAGACGGCGCAGCATTTCCCAGAATTCCTTGCGCGACACCGGGTCGACGCCCGTTCCGGGTTCATCCAGGAAGAGTACCCTGGGTTTGTGAATGAGCGCGCAGCAAAGCGCCAGTTTTTGTTTCATGCCACCCGACAGCGCGCCGGCGCGCCGGTGTTTGAAGGGCTCGAGCTGGACATAAATATCGCGGATGAGGGCGTAGTTTTTTTCAATGGTCGTGCCGAACACATTGGCAAAAAACTGGAGGTTTTCCTGCACCGTCAGGTCCTGGTACAGGGAAAACCGCCCGGGCATGTAGCCGATGCGCCGGCGGAGCAGCTTGTAGTCCTGCACCACATCGAGCCCGTCGACGCCGGCCTGGCCGGCATCGGGAAGCAACAGGCTGGTCAGTATGCGGAAAAGCGTGGTCTTGCCGGCGCCGTCGGGACCGATGAGGCCGAATATTTCGCCTTGCCGAACGTCGAAACTGACGTTTTTTACGGCCTGGACGGGCCCGTAGGCTTTGGACAGGTTTTGTGCTTGAATGGACAGGATTGACATGATTTACATGTTTTTATTTTTTACATGTATTTAAAAAAAATGTATTGGCGGCTGGAGTATTTGAGGTGTTTTTTGGAGCATTTTGGGATATTGAAGTTTTTTATTCACCACGGAGGCACGGAGAAACGTTACTCGTCCTACGGCTTCAAACCGGTCCATTACACACAAATCCGTTGGATTCAAATTTTTTCGTCTTTCGTGCGTCAACCCCACCCCCGCCCCTCCCCAAATGGGAGGGGAGCCGTAGCGTTGACCGCTTCATTTTTCCCCATATCCAAGGTAAATAGTGTAATCTCCGGTGTACATCGCGTCTCCCCTCCCCCTTGGGGAGGGGCCGGGGGCATAGCCATCAACTTAAGGCGAATAGGCTTGAAATTCAACTGATTACATGATTGAAGATTACATGATTACATGATTGAAGAAGTGGTTCACCATTCTGAAAAGGTTGAAATATTGGATGCTTTATTAAAAATGTTGTGCACACTACGGATACTTCTTCAATCATGTATTCATGTAATCAATTAATCGTCAATCTATTACTACTCAAAATTCCTTAAGTTGATGGCTATGGGGGCCGGGGGTGGGGTTGACGCGGACGGACACGAAAATTTCATTATAAACAACTTGTGTGTAATGGACCGGTTTGAAGCCGTAGGACGAGTAACGTTTCTCCGTGTGCTCCGTGTCTCCGTGGTGAAAAAAAATCAAAGTCGAACCTCGCCCGGCATGCCAATCTTCAACTTGCCATCCGGATTTTCCACCTCAATTTTCACCGCATACACCAAATTGACACGCTCAGCTTTCGTCTGAATGATCTTGGGTGTAAACTCCGCTTTGGATGAAATCCAGGTGACTTTGCCCGGGAACTCCTGCATGGCGCCGTCGGGGGCATCGATCGCCACTTTTACCGATTGGCCCAACTTGACATTCCCCAACTGGTCGCCGGCCACATAGGCCCGCAGGATCATGTGATCGAGATTGGCCAGCTTGTACAGCGGTTTGCCGAAAGTGACCACCTCACCGGGCTCGGCATAAGTGCTCAGGACGGTACCAGCCGTGGGGTTGACGATACGGCATTTTTCAATCTGGTCTTCCAACTGCGCAATTTGTTTTTGCAGGGGCATGATCTCGGCCAGCAAGCCGCTTTTTTGGGTGCTGAGCGTAGCATCGGTGGCGCTGCGCTGTTCGAGGATGACATCCATCTGCCGCTCGGCCAGCACGATCTGATCGTTCAGGTCGTCGAGTTGTTTGGGCGTTGCGGCGTCGCTTTTGAGCAGGGTTTCCACGCGTTGTTTTTCGCGCTTCAGGGCACTGAGTTGCTGTTTCGTGGTGTTGAGCTGTTTTTCAAAAACCGCAAGTTGTGCACTGATGGCGGGGCTTTTTGCGGCAATGGCTCGAATGGCTGCCTGCAGTTGTTCTTTTTTCAAAACTAACTGCGTAGAGTCGATGCGGCCCAGCGTTTGACCGGCGGGCAGATCCTGCCCTTCTTCCAAATTGAGTTCAAGAATACGGCCATTGGCCTCGGCGCTAACGATCATTTCGTCGGCTTCAAAATTGCCGTAGGCATCGGCTTGCGGGCCATTGTCTTTGCAGGCAGCCAACGAGAGGAGCAGGAACAGGGTGATGAGTGGGTATTTCATGTTGTGTTTTTTTATTTTTTTTTCACCACGGAGACATGGAGGACACAGCGTTTTCCGCCTTCGGCGGTTATTTTACTTGACAGGATCAACAGGATTTACAAGAAAAAAACATGTTGATCTTGTTAATCCTGTCTAAACCAATTCCGCCGAAGGCGGATTTCCGTGTTCGCCATGTCTCCGTGGTAAATCAATTTTAGTTATCGCCAATTTTCGCGCGCAGCAATTCCTGCGCCTGCAGGGCCTGGATTTCGTGCGTTTTGCGCGTGAGTTTGACCTGGGTGAGCAAATTGAGTTGGCTGAGATAGTCGGTATTGGTCATGACGCCGTTTTGCACCTGGGCTTCGGCGCGCCGCACGATATCTTCCTGCAGGGTAATGATCGCATCGTCCTGTTCGAGCAGTGCCTGCGCTTTGGCCGTGTCGGTTTTGTCTTTGACGGTGGCGGCTTCCAGGCGTTGATCGAAAGTCTGGCGTTGGGCATCCACCATTTTGGCCTGAAGGGTGAGGGCTTCGCGCTCGCGGCTGCGGTTGCCCCAGTCGACGGGGGTCCACACCGCCCGCAGGCCGACCAGTCCGAAAGGCTCGAAGCCGGTTTCGAAAAAATTAAAGGGATTCGGGCGGCCAAAACCGGCTTGCGCAAACAACTCGATCCGGGGTTGCGCCTGCAACCGGAGCATATCCTGCCCGAGTTGCAAACGTTGTTCCTGCAACTGAAACAACCGGTATTCGGAGCGTTGGGGCGTGGAGGGCAGCGGGCGGAGGGCGGAGGTTGTTGTTTTTAAATAAAAACCGGTGTCCGAACGCCCCATCCAGATGGCCAGAATTTCTTTGAGCGCCGTTTGGTCGGTGCGGGCATCGGTTATCTGCTGCTCGGTTTGCAGGATTTGAATGCGCACCTGGTCGGCTGCCGTGCGCAAGGCCACCCCACCGCTCACGGCAGCATCGGCCTGGCGTTGGCGGGTTTGCAGGTTTGCCAGCGATGCCGTCAGAATCGCCTCTTTTTCCTGGAGCAGCAGCACATTGAAAAACAAATTGGTAACCGCTTCCCGGAGCTGGAATACGTCCACATCCGTTTGTGCCAGGGTGTGCATGCGTTCGAGTTCCTGTTGCTGGCGCAGGTACTTGTCGGAATTCCCGTCCCAAATGCGCTGGCTGATATCGACGCCGGCTTTGTACTGGTCTTTGGGCACCACGGGTACCTGAAAAACGGGGTTGTCGTTCGGGAAGCCGAAAACATCGCTCTGATAGGTGGCCTGGCCGGAGAACTGGATGCGGGGCAGGCTGTTGCTGCGAATGTTGCGCAGCCGCAAGGCCGCCTGCGTTTCGGCGTATGCTTTTTGTTGTTGAAGCGGGCTGTTTTGCTGCGCCAGGGCGCGCACCTGATCGACGGTCAGGGTGTCGGAAGCCGGTAGTGCGGAGGCCCAAAACAGCAGGTTGAACAGGATGATTGTTGTGTATTTCATGGATTCATTTTTTTCTGATCAGGCTTTGATCGCCTGAAAAACAAAGCGCTTGACCTCTTCCTTGCGTTCGTCGAGGAAGGTTTTAAGTTCCTGTTGGTCCAGGCCCAGTACAATCCGGATCATGGGTTTGGCCACGAAGGGGAAAATGCAAAGCGATACGATGTTGATGAGCAGGTGCTGGGGTTTTATGGGGCGGAGATTCCCCTTCGCAATTTCTGCTTCCACCTGCCTGAAAAAAGCCTGTGGCTTGGGCAAGTCTCTGGGCAGAATTGTCTCAAAAAACCGGTCGGGGTGTTTATTTAATTCGTTGATCACAAAGAGCGGGACGAAGGGGTTGCGGCTCACCATGTCGATATAAAAATCAATGAACCGGCTGATTTTTTCTTCCAGGGGGTCGTCCGATTCCAGCAGGTTTTGAATGACCGGCACTGCCCGGCCGATCACGGCTTTGGCCACCATCTCGTACAGTTTTTCCTTGGAACGGTAGTAGTAGTGGAGCAGGGCTTTGTTGATGCCCGCCTTGTCGGCGATCTCCTGCATTTTGGCGCCATCCAGACCCTTGAGCACGAACAATTCGTGTGCAGCATCAAAAATGCGCTGTTCGGTACTGTCGGTAGTTCCGGGTGTATTTGCAGGCTGATTTAGATTGTCCATCAGGTTTAACTATTTGGTTAACTCGGGACAAAAGTATGCGCACTTTTTTTGCCTGTCAAGCTTTTGACCATTTTTTTTAACCAAAAAGTTAAACCGTATGGGAAATGGAAAGATGGCCGGTACTTTATTGGGCGCTGCAACCTTGGTTGGCAAGCCGGCGTCCTACGGCCCATATTCTAAAAAACGGGTGCGGCAAAATGGTAGTTCCGTTGCACGCCCGGCTAATCGAATCAATCCTTTTATCACTCAACACATTCTTAAAGTACATTATGAAAGCAATCACGTTAACTGCTCGTCCACTGGCTGTGCTGACTGTAGCCGCACTTTTGTTTGCCGGCGCCTGTAAAAAAGACAAATCGGGCACCCGGATCGGCGAAACCACCAACTACCAGGGCAGCACCCTGAGCACCTACATCACCACCGATGAAGACGGGCACCCGGTCGAGGCGGGGTTTACGATTCCGGAAGCGGCCTTCAACAGCTTCGATGCACTAACGGCTGACACCGACTGGAGCCTCGATTTTCCGACGGGCGACAACGAAACGCCGTTTGTGCACATGTGGGCCGGCTACAATCCGCACGGCCACGAGCCGCTCGGCATTTACGACAAGCCACACTTCGATTTTCACTTTTACATGACCCCCGAAGCCGAACGCCTGGCCATTACGCCCGCCGACACCGTGGCGGGCGCCAAGCCGCTGCCGGCCGGTGAAATACCGGCAACGTACATCAACACCGGCCTTGTACCCACGATGGGCGCACACTGGATCGATGTGACCGCACCGGAATTAAACGGCCAGCCCTTCACCGAAACCTTCATTTTCGGCTCCTTCGACGGCAAAATGACCTTCTATGAGCCGATGATCACGAAGGCCTTTATTGAAGAAAAACACAATTTTGAAAAGGCCATCCCGACCGTTACGGCCTATCGTTTTCCGGGCAAATACTACCCGACAAAATTCGGGTTCAAGCACGACCACGACGCCGATGCGCACCATTTTTACCTGACCGGTTTTGTAAAACGGTAAAAAAAGATACATTTAGAACGGTGACCGCCCGGTGTTTCCAATTGGAGCGCCGGGCTTTTTTTATTTTGACTTTTCCAACAAGTCTAATGTCGTCAACTGAAGGTTTTCAAGTGCTTTGCACAAACCAAAAGCCACGGTGGGGAAAGGTTGCATTTATGAAAAGCCGGAGACTTGGTGAGGGTGGGTGTCGCGTTGGAGACGCTTGTTGGCGGATTGTGGTTTTGGTTCAGATTTGGAATATTTTGAGGTGGTTTCTAATTATGCCAATCAAATCTACTCCACCAATACAAACCCCGCCCACTCGTAGGGAGAGACAAAGGGATTCTCCCGCAACTCGTCCTGGGTGGCCCGGAAAGCGCCAGGGATATTCATGTCCATCCCGAACAGGTTTTTGTAGAAAAGTTCCATAAAAAAGGCCGTCTCCTTGTCCGGCACTTGCCAGAGGCTCATGATGAGGTATTTGGCACCGGCGATTTTGAAAGCGCGTTGCAGCCCGTACACGCCCTCGTTACCCTGGATGTCGCCCAGACCGGTTTCGCAGGCCGAGAGCACAACGAGTTCGGTGTTGGACAGGTTCATCTGACTGATCTCGTAGGCGGTCAGGATGCCGTCTTCCATGTCGGGCTGGAGGGGCTTGCCCGTTTGCCAGGCGTGGTTGCCCCCGGCGAGGATAAGTCCGGAGCGGATCATGGGATGGTCGGATAGTTTGAACACAGGCACCCGTTCTCCCCCGGAGAGGAGGCTGGAGGGTGAGGTTTCAGGATCGGAAAAAAAGAAGCCGTGGGTGGCGACGTGAAGAATCCGGGGGGAAGGGCCGCCAGCGCCGATGGCTTTGAAGGACTCCTCCGTTGCGGCATAAGCCTTCCGTGTATCGATTTGGAAACCGGCTTCCGACAGGGTGGTATGGATCTTGTCCACTTCCTTATCCGTCCATTTCAGGTAGTTCCAGGCGCCGCCGCGAAGGGTGGAATCGGCATAGCTGAAAGAAACTTCTCCTCTTGTGGCAAGCAGGTCTGCTTCCAGTTCCTGATTGGCTGCTGCAATGGCCATGCTGTCCATCTCGTATTGGACACCCCCGAACAGGCAAGCGTTTTGTTCGACGATCTTGACTTCTGCCTTCACGACCAGTTGCCGGGTGCTGGTCATGCCTGTTAACCGGTAGCGGTCTGTCAGGGTTTCTTCATCGCTGACGGGGATGGCGCCCAGATTGAGCCGGTGCAGCAAGCCGGAAGGGGAATAGTAAATGGTATTGACGCTTGCCAGTTCTTTTTCCAGGGGCTGCCAGATGAGTTCGTACAAGGTTTTTTGCGGCTTTTCAATCGGTCTAACACCTCGATCAGCGATGGTGTACAGGTTGTTCACATAATCGGCCCGGCGTTCGCTGTGCGGCGACAACAGGCTGTCGAGGGCGCCTTCCTCAAAAAGCGGGATAAATGAAGGCATGGAGTTGCCGGGATGCAGCACCAAGGCGGCATACATCATGCTGTCTGTTGCCTTTTTGTCGTAGTAACGATAATGGACAAACTCCATTACTGCTTCTCCAGGCTGTAAAGCGGCCTGCACTTCCTGCCACTGTACCGGGCGCCTGGCTTCATCATAGCCGGCCACCGTGCGGGCGAGGTCTTTTTCGATGTCGTTGGCCTGGGACTCCAGTCGGGCTACCAGGGCGCTGTCGCGTTCGGCTATGGGTAGGGCGTATTGAGTGGCCAGCCGGCGTTGGTAGTCTTTCAGGCGTATGTATTTTTCAGCGGCGCCTTCATCCGAAAGGGCCAGTTGTTTGATTCGTCTTGTGGACTGGAGCAGAAAGCCTTTGTAGAAAAGGCTGTTGTCGTAGCAGGTAGAGGCCGTTTTTTTACTGCCGGTAGTCTGGGTAAACGAAAGGGTTCGGGTTTGACTATGGGAAAAGGTATTCAGATAGTTGCCCAGTTCCCGTTCGGAAAGGTGGTGAACAGCTTTTGTAATCAACTGCTTGTTGAGGGTGGACAGTTCATTAAATAAGGGTTCGGCTTTTTCGTATTGGCCCATGTTCGTGTACAGCATCGCCAGGTTGTTCAGGTTTTTGGCATGCTCGGGATGTTCCTTGCCCAGGGCTTTATTAAAGAGGGCTTTGGCTTCGAGGAAAAGGGGTTCGGCTTTTTCGTATTGGCCCATGCTCGTGTACAGCATCGCCAGGTTGTTCAGGTTTTTGGCATACTCGGGATGTTCCTTGCCCAGGGCTTTTTCCAAAATGGCTTTGGCTTCGAGGAAAAGGGGTTCGGCTTTTTCGTATTGGCCCATGTTCGTGTACAGCATCGCCAGGTTGTTCAGGCTTCCGGCATAATCGGGATGATCCTTGCCCAGGGCTTTTTCCCGGATGACTTTGGCTTCGAGGTAGAATGGTTCGGCTTTTTCGTATTGGCCCATGTCATAGTACAGAGTAGCCAGGTTGTTCAGGCTTGAGGCATATTGGGGATGATCCTTGCCCAGGGCATTTTCCAAAATGGCTTTGGCTTCGAGGTAGAGCGTTTCGGCTTTTTCGTATTGCCCCATATCACTGTACAGAAGCGCCAGGTCGTTCAGGCTTGAGGCATAATCGGGATGATCCTTTTCCAGGACTTTTTCCAAAATGGCTTTGGCTTCGAGGAAAAGGGGTTCGGCTTTTTCGTATTGGCCCATGAACCTGTACAGAGACGCAAGGTTTTGCAGGCTTGAGGAATAATGGGGATGATCCTTGCCCAGGGCTTTTTCCCGGATGGCTTTGGCTTCGAGGTAGAGCGTTTCGATTTTTTCGTATTGGCCCATTTCAGAGTACAGAACCGCCAGGTTTTGCAGGCTTGAGGCATATTGGGGATGATCCTTGCCCAGGGCATTTTCCAAAATGGCTTTGGCTTCGAGGTAGAGCGTTTCGGCTTTTTCGTATTGGCCCATGTTAGCGTACAGCATCGCCAGGTTGTTCAGGCTTGAGGCATAATGGGGATGATCCTTTCCCAGGACTTTTTCCCAAATGGCTTTGGCTTCGAGGTAGAGCGTTTCGGTTTTTTCGTATTGGCCCATGTCATAGTACAAAATCGCCAGGTTGTTCAGGCTTGAGGCATAATGGGGATGATCCTTTCCCAGGACTTTTTCCCAAATGGCTTTGGCTTCTAGGAAAAGGGGTTCGGCGTTTTCGTATTGACCCATATCTCTGTACAAAATCGCCAGGTTGTTCAGGCTTTTTGCATAATCGGAATGATCCTTTCCCAAAGATTTTTCCCAGATGGCTTTGGCTTCTAGGAAAAGGGGTTCGGCTTTATCGTATTGGCCCATGTCACTGTACAGAAGCGCCAGATTATTCAGGCTTGAGGCATAATCGGGATGATCCTTTCCCAGGGCTTTTTCCCGGATGGCTTTGGCTTCGAGGTAAAGCGTTTCGGCTTTTTCGTATTGGCCCATTTTCTTATAAACAATTGCCAGGCTGTTCAGGCTTGAGGCATAATCTGGATGATCCTTGCCCAGGGCTTTTTCCCAAATGGCTTTGGATTCGAGGTACCATTTTTCGGCTTCCGGATAGTCTCTTATGATATGCAAGACTCGACCCCGGTTAAAGCAACAACTGCCATACGCTGCTGACTCCCGTCCCATCCCGGGTGCCCGGGATAGGGCAATCTTTTCGGCGGCGGCATTGACTTCGAGGGCGTGGTCAAAGGCCTTTTTGGCAGTCAGGTCGCGGGATACCTGGATAAGGCTGTCCACCTGCCGTATGGCGGTGGAGTCAATCTGCTGCGCCCATCCAAGGATGGGCACGATAAGGAACGAGAGGAGAAAGATGTGATTCATTTTGTGTAAGGGTTTAGAGGAAAAAAATAGGACCATTTTTAAAAATAATATATCGACCTCACACAACCTCCCCAAAATCAAACACACTGCCCTCCCCCCAAAAAACAAACCTCCGGAGAAAGGGCAGTGTGCAAATAATATGTCCAAGAATCCTGGTCAAATGCGATTTATTTGGCGACAACAAATTTAACCAATATTTGGTACCGGCCCGGCTTGCAGGCGCAAAAAAAAGCAGTAGCCTGCCGCGCGGCCGACAGTACCCGCTCCTCCGGCCCGAAAGAGGCCCCGCCAAGTAATGCTTAAAAATCAACTTCCCGATTGGGATGAATTCAGATTCCTCCCCCGCAGAGCGGGGTCGGAATGACAAGTGCCGCTAACAAGAAATGGAGGGGCGAAAGATGACGGAAACGAAACATTGCGTAGCCCCTCCTATTGTTTCCAAACGAATCGAGCAAGACCCAAGGACTAAATATGGGGGCGCCACTATGCAGCCTTTGCCCGAATCTACCGCCCCCACGTTCTTTCTCAAGACCCTGTCATTCCGACCCCGCCCTGCGGGGGAGGAATCTGGGTTTAACAAATTGTGGCTTTATTTTTTAAGCGTTACTAAAAAAAATGAATAACAAAACTGAATATTGTAAGGGTCGCCCGGCAGCAGCATTATTCCTTCGTTAAAATTCTGAGATCAATTTCCAGAATTTGAACAGACTCCTCCAAATCTTGAATGCTTTGACGAATTATATCCACGAAAGAAACCAGGGTTTTGAGTCGGTTGTCGATAATGCGCAAAACAACCAATGTGATCGGGAAATTGTCCAGATTTTGCTGATGCTGCAGGTTTTTGTCCGCGGTAAGCAGGTATCCAAATCCTTCCGCAACCATGGATCGAAGCAGTTCACCATTCTTCTTTTCAGCTCAGCCCATATCATGTACTGAAACCACTTCAACCTTGTCCGTAGAAATTAACCTGGCCAAAGGACGAGGCAAGTTCTCATCAAGCAATACTTTCTTCATTGGCAGTAAGGGCGTAGTGCTTTTCCAAAAGTTCGAGTAACTGCACCACCTGCTCTTTTTTTACTGAGGGATAATCCGTTAAGAATTCTTCGATAGTATCTCCGCTTTTAAGGTAATCAAACAGAATTTTTATAGGAACGCGGGTCTTGGCAAAGACAGGCGCCCCGCTTTGTATTTCGGGGGAGATGGTGATGATATCTGCCAGGTTTACCATGTAATTTTCTTTTTTACAAAGTAAGACGGAATTCCCCGGTTTTCAAAATTCCCGGACCGCTTGCCGTACCTTAGATTTTAGCAAGCCAAACCTTCCTGTTAAATAAAAACTCCCGCGCAAACAATGCTACATCCTGCCCGATCGCTCCTCCTCTGCACCCTCCTGAGCCTTTTCAGCCACCAGGCCGCCGCACAACCGTCAAACCACGACGATGCCGCCTTCCTGCAAGCGCTGTACACCGACCTGCCGTTCGATATGCCCAAGGTAGTGGAAGCACAAATCCCCGACTTCCGGGTAAGCCTCACGGATTTCGGCGCTGTGGGCGACGGCATGACCAAAAACACCCGCGCCTTTGCCGATGCCATCGCCGCCGTGGCCCGGCAGGGCGGCGGCACGGTTGTGATCCCGCGCGGCATCTGGCTGACGGGGCCGGTCACCCTGCAGAGCAACCTGCGCATACACACGGAGGATGGGGCGCTCGTGCTGTTCAGCGCCGACAAGGCTGATTACCCGCTCGTCGAAACCAGCTTCGAAGGCCTGGAGACCTACCGCTGCATGTCGCCCATCAATGGCCGCGACCTGGAAAATATCGCCTTCACCGGCAAGGGCATTTTCGACGGCTCGGGCGATGCCTGGCGCCCGGTCAAAAAAAGCAAAATGGCGCCCTCCGCCTGGGATGCGCTGGTACGCAGCGGCGGCGTGCTGAGCGACGACAAGCGCACCTGGTACCCGTCCGAGCAATACAAACAAGGCGACAGCCCCGGCAATTTCAATGTGCCCAAGCTCAGCCGCAAACAACAATTCGAAGCCGTCAAAGACTACCTGCGGCCCGTGATGGTCAGCCTGATCCGCTGCAAAAAGGTGTTGCTCGACGGGCCGACCTTCCAAAACTCGCCCGCCTGGAACATCCACCCGCTGATGTGCTCCGACGTGATCATCCGCAACCTGACGGTCCGCAACCCCTGGTACGCCCAGAACGGCGACGGGCTGGACCTGGAATCCTGCAAAAACGTGCTGATCTACCGCAACACCTTCGATGTGGGCGACGATGCCATTTGTTTCAAATCGGGCAAGGACAAAGACGGCCGCAAACGCGGCATGGCCACCGAAAATGTGCTCGTGTCGCACAACACCGTTTACCACGGCCATGGCGGCTTTGTGATCGGCAGCGAGATGTCGGGCGGCGTGCGAAACGTCCGGGTAACGCATTGCTCGTTCATTGGAACCGATGTCGGCCTGCGCTTCAAAAGCACCCGCGGGCGCGGCGGCGTGGTCGAAAACATTTACATTTCAGACATCGACATGATCGGTATCCCGACCGAGGCCATCCGTTTCAACCTTTTTTACGGCGGCAACTCGCCCATCCTGGAAGCCGACCAAAATGCGGAGGACGAAGCCCGCGACGAGAAGCCCATGCCGGTCACGGAAGAAACGCCCGCCTTCCGGAATATCCACATGAAAAACATTACCGTGTCGGGCTCGAACATTGCTGCCAGGTTTCAGGGCCTGCCCGAAATGAACCTTCAAAACGTCACACTGGAAGACGCGACCTTTGAAACCCGGGAAGGCATCACCCTCATCGATGCCGACGGTATTTCTTTAAAAAACATTGTCCTCCGGCACCGGGAAGGCCCCGGCCTTATTTTTTACAACACAAAAAATACGGCGGTCAAAAACATGGAAATCGTGTCGGATGAAGCCGGCCGGGTACGGGTGCTGGGAAGCCAGTGCGCCGGTATTCAACTGGATGTGCCGGGTTTGGATCGCTCGAAGGTTGAGTTTGGGCAGGGGGCGCCGGAGGCTGGAGTGGAGTTAAAATGAGCGGGGCTGCTTTTCCACATGGGCACTGCGGAGAACAGATATGGGGCAGCAAGCAACTGCCACCCGGTTTTACTGACTTTATGCTCAGATTTAGCCAACCAATTTTACATGAATATTTGCCCTTATTGCCGAAATGCAAGGTCCTTGCTGCTGGGGCATGTTTACTGTTCCAACGAGGGCACTGCCATGCAAAAACTGGACACCGGAACGCTTTTTATCAAAACCAAAAGGCTGGAAGAAACCGCCGACCATGAATCCCGCCTGTCCATCCGGCTGATGCTCAACGGACAGCAGCACTACAAAGTGGGCCGTGGTGACCACCTCGTCACGCCCGACAATTACCTCGTAGTGAATCAGGGGCAGCATTACCGCACCGCATTTTCTGCCGATTGTGAGCAGGAAATGATTCTCGTTGCCTTCCAGCCGGGCTTTGCCGAAGGGCTGCTGCACGACCTCGTCAGGCCGGAAGACAAGTTGCTCGATGATCCGTATCTGCACAACCCCCAACCGGTATGTTTTTTTGAAAAAACATATCCGAAAGACCCGGTCATAGCGCAATTATTTTCAACATTAAGGAGCCTCGTGGATGAACCTATGTGTATAAAAAAAGAAGCGGATTTGGATGGAATATATACGGCATTATTGCTTCGGTTATTGGAAACACACCGCTATGCCCGCCAGGAAATCAACAAGTTAGGCAGCGTTAAAATGTCTACCCGCTCGGAATTGTATCGCCGCCTTTATATTGCCCGGGATTTTATGGATGCACATATTTCCAGAAAAATCGACATCGCAGAAGCAGCCAATACGGCCTGCCTTTCACCCCATCATTTCAAACGTACGTTCAAGGAATTGTTCGGCATATCGCCGCACCAGTTTCACATAAAAAAGAGGCTGGAAACGGCCGCCCTGCTTTTGCAAAAACAACTCCCGGTGAACGAGGTTTGCCGCTCGGTCGGTTTCGAAGATGCCAGCTCGTTTATCCGGCTCTTCCGGCGGCATTATGCCTGCACGCCAGGGGAATTTGCCGACCGGAAAAATTAGCCTTTTTCGCACATTGTCCCGGCGGCGTACCCGCTATTTTTGCTTAAAAAAAAGCATGAACAAACGGTTTCCTGTTTTCCTGCTCCTCTTCATTTTTTTGTTTTCGCGGGCATCCGCTCAAAGCGCAAATGATTTACCTCGCCGGGCCTTTCTCGGCATCCGCATGGAACCCGTCACCGAAGACGTGCAGCGCGTGATGAACCTGCCCGCTTTGAAAGGCGTGCTGGTACAGGCGGTCATCTCTGGTTCGACAGCAGCGGCAGCGGGTTTGCAACGCGGCGACGTGCTTCTCGAACTCGACGGCAGGGAAGTCAACTCTCCCAGCGAAGCGGTGCGCATGGTGGCTGCGTACCGGGCCGGGCAGCCGCTGCGCTACAAACTCATCCGGGCCGGGAAAACGCTGGCGGAAAAAACCACCATTCAGGGTTTGCCGAAGGAAAGCTACCCCGATTTGGACGTGGCTTACGGCGCCGTAAAAGTGCACGATGCCGGCCTGCGCACCATCGTAACCCGGCCCAAATCCAGGCAGGGCAAGCTACCGGCCCTGCTGTTCATCCAGGGCATCGGCTGCTATTCGATGGACACGCCATTTGATACCCTCCGTTCCGAAATTCAACTGCTGAACTACATCGCCCGCCAGGGTTTTGTGGTAATGCGGATGGACAAATCGGGCCTCGGCGACAGCCAGGGCACGCCTTGCGAACAGATGGACTTCTTCACCGAACTGGAAGGTTACCGGCAGGCTTTTGCGGCCTTGCAAAAACGGGACGACGTGGACGGCTCCAACTGTTTCATTTTCGGGCATAGCATGGGCGGCGTCATGGCGCCCCTCGTCGCCAAAGAACTCCCGGTGAAAGGCATCGCCGCCTACGGCACCATCGGCACCAATTTCATGGAATATTTCACCCTTACCCGCCGCACCATCGCCGAGGCTTACGGCATGACGGCGGCGGAGACAGACGACTACATCAAGGAGCAATGCCTGTGCGCCTCCCTGCTGCTCGAAGCCCGTTTTACCAGGGAGGAAGCCGCGAAACGAAACCCTGTTTGCGGCGCGGTGTACAACGATTTGCTGTTGCGCAGCGAGGGGTTTTGGCGGCAATTGTACGACATGAACATTAGCTACAATTGGCAGCAATACAACGGGAAAGCGCTCGCCCTTTGGGGCTCCACGGATTTCATCGCCTCCCGCTTCGAGCATGAATGGATTGCCAAAACCGTCAACCAGGCGCATCCCGGCAACGGCACTTTCGTTGAAATGCCCAACAGCAGCCACGGCATGTACGTTGCCTCGACTTTTCAGGAGGCGCTCAACAATCCCAATTTGTTCAACGCGCAGGTGGCAGTGGTGCTGGGCGATTGGCTCAAAAAACAACTGCCGGAAAATTGGGCTGCCCAGCCCTGGTCGACAAAAGAGCGCATCACCGAGGTCTTATGGCAAGAAGGCGTCGAAAACGCCTATCCACGAGCCTCGGCGGATGGTAGCAAAATCCTGTTCCAGAGCAACCGCAGTGGCAACTGGCACCTCTACACCATGAACGCCGACGGCAGCGACGTCCGCCAAATCACGCAGGGCGACCACAACTACAACTTCCCCGACTGGTCACCCGACAACCGCAAGGTGGCTTTCACTTCCGACCGCGACGGCAACGAGGAAATCTACGTGATGAACCTCGATGGAAGCGGCTTGACGAGGCTGACGGACAGCCCCGCCCGCGATATTCACCCCTATTTTTCACCCGACGGAAAAAGCCTGTTGTTCAACTCCTCCCGCGATGCGGAGCACAGTTTTGAAATTTATCAAACCGACCTTTCGGGCAAAAATCAACGCCGGCTCACGCAGACCCCCGAGGTGGAAACCTGCGCCCGGTTTTCGCCCGATGGCAAAAAAATACTATACCTGAAAGGCTTTCCCGATGGCAGCGACGAGGTGTTTGTGATGAACGCCGACGGCAGCAACCCGGTCAACCTGACCAATACCCCCCAAATGGAAGGTTGGCCCGCCTGGTCGCCCGACGGCAGCAAAATCATCTTTTCTTCCCGCCGCAACGGCAACTATTGCCTCTACGAAATGAACGCCGACGGCAGCGGCCTGCGCCAGCGCACCTTCGCCGAACCGCCCCGCTACGATGCGCGGGCAGGGTATGCCGGCCGGGAGGGCCGCATCCTCTTCAACCGGCAGGCAGGCCGTACGATCGGGATTTGTTTTTTGGAAAAAAACGGAAACCCTTGATAGCACTACATCAAACGCCGGCAATATGAAATCTTCCGCAATCTTCTTCGCCATGCTGTTGGCAGGCTGGTTTTTCACAACCTCCAGCCTGGCCCAAAACCCCGGCGCACCACCTTACAAGGTGGCCATTCTTCTTTTCGACAACGTGGAAATCATTGATTTCACCGGCCCCTACGAAGTGCTCGGCGCGGCAGGCCTGGACGTTTTTACCGTTTCGCAGGACGGGAAAATGCTTAAAACCGCCATGAACATGCTGGTGACGCCCCATTACTCCATTGACAATTGCCCGGCGTTCGACATCCTCCTGATTCCGGGCGGGGGCAGTAGCCTGCCCGGCAAGGCGGGCGTCGGCAGTATCATTGCCAACCCCGTTATGATGAATTGGGTAAAGGAAAAAACCGCCGCGGCGAAGCACGTCATGTCGGTTTGCAACGGTGCTTTTATCCTGGCACATGCCGGCTTGCTCGACGGGCTGGAGGCCACCACCTTCTGGCGGGCCATCCCCGACCTGGACACTTTGCTGCCCAACACAAAGGTGATCAGCGACAAGCGCTTCACCGACAATGGGAAAATCATCACCACCGCCGGGCTGACCTCCGGCATAGACGGGGCATTCCACCTGGTGGAAAAACTCTTCGGCAGGGGGCAGGCTCAAACCAAAGCGCTGGGGCTGGAATACAATTGGCAACCCGAGGCAAATTATGCCCGCGCCGCACTGGCCGACAAACACATGCACTTCTGGCTCACCGACGAGGGGAAAGCGGAAACCCTCAGCCGGGAAGGCAACCGGGAACATTGGGAGAGCAAATGGCGGGTGACAGACTTGTCCGCCGAAAAACTCTTTGCCAGCACCAATGAATCCATTTTAAAAAACAACGTTTGGACAACGCCGCATGTAATTTGGCAAAAGGCTGAAAAACAACCCTCCAAACCCCACCAGAGCCTGTGGAAATTTCAGGATGATAACGGCGACTGGTGGAATGGGGTCGTCAGCGTCACACACGTAAATGAAAAAAATGACGACAATATCTTATCGATCCGTGTATCGAAACAGTAAAACGCTAATGCTGGCGGTGCTCTTTGCTGTATTTTTGCTCCTGCAAGGCCGCCACCCGGCGGTGACCGAAAACGCTGCTTTCACGCAATTCATGCAGCAATTCGACCAGGGCTACGCAGCACTTGACGTTCCCGGCTACCGCTACGATTACCGGGAAGAATTGGCGGCCATCCCCGACTCGGCGCATATCGGTTGGCAACTTGTTTTTTTTGAAAAAATGCAGCGTGGACTCCAGCGTTTCCAGCGGGATAAACTCGCCACAAATAACCGGCTGCAATACGACCACCTCGAATTTGAAATCAGGCTCAACCTGGAGCGGTTGGCCCTGGAAAAAGCCTGGCGGGAAGCACCGTCCGCCGCCGTACCCGCCGACGGCATGAGCAAACTCCCGAAAGGTTGGTACCAGTACCGCATCCACCGTTTTACCAGTGTTTACATCACGCCGGAAGCATTGTTTGACTTTGGCGAAAAGGAAGTGGCCAGCGTGAAAGGCGAAATCAGGCGAATCCAGGCGACGCTGGGTTTTGCCAACGACAGTGCCGGTTTTTACAAAAAACTCCGGTCGAACGAATTCATCCTGACCGACAAGGCAGCAGTGCTGCGCCGCTACGAGGAAATCAAGTCGGTCGCCTACGCCAATTTCGGCAAGTGCTTCTCCGATACCGATGTGCCGGATATCGCTTTCATGGAATGGGAGGGCGCCGACCGTTTCACGCCACCCGGCAGGTACAACCCCGTTGACAACAACCCCTACGGCACGGCAGTCTTTCATTTCAATTTCTACGGCAACCGCCACAATCGCCGGGTGATGGACTGGATGTTCATCCACGAAGCCGTGCCGGGGCACCACTACCAGTGGAGCATGCGAAACCGTCTGCCGGAGCAGCCCGCTTTCAAACGGCATTTTTCCTACCCGGGCAATTTCGAAGGCTGGGCGGCTTATGTGGAATATTTGGGAAAAGACATCGGCCTGTACCGCGACGCCTATGCCGAACTGGGGAAATGGGAGTGGGACCTCGTGCGCTCCACCCGCATCCTCATCGACGTGGGCATCCACCACTACGGCTGGACGAATGAACAGGCCATCGCATGCTGGAAAACGCACATCCCCGGGCAGGACGACATCGCCGGCCGGGAGGTCCTGCGCTGCACCAACTGGCCCGGTCAGGCATTGAGCTACAAGGTCGGTGCCTGGAAAATCCAGCAGATGGCCGGGCAGCTGAAAAAGGAAAACCCAAAGACGTTTTCGCTGCCCGCTTTCCACCGGGCCTACCTGACAACGGGGCAGACGCCGCTGGAAGCAGTGGAGAAAAATATCGCCGACATATTCCGGCATTATTGACCTGGAACAGGGTAAGCAGGTTACTAAAAAAGATTGTACCCGGCGGATAACGATCTGCGACCCGGGGCATGGGCATTTTCAAATTGGCCATACCTTGCGCCGAGCAGAAAAAAATTACGATGTTAAAACCGAAGCGTTTAAACCGGAGTGCCTGTTTCCTGGCATTGCTGTTTTTAATTTCGGGCTGCGCCCAAAACAGCAGCCCGGAGCAACCAGAAAACCTGCAACAGCTGCCCTGGCCCCAAATCGAAGCCCGCGCCAAAGGCAGCACCGTGCACTTCACCATGTGGCAGGGCGACCCCTTGATCAACCGATACATGGCCGAATACGTGGCGCCCGAGGTGAAAAAACGCTACGGGGTGACCGTCGAAATCGCTCCTGGCCAGGGCACCGAAATTGTCAAAACCCTGCTGGCCGAAAAGGAAGCCGGCAAGGCGCAAAGCAGCTTTGATATGTGCTGGATCAACGGCGAAACCTTTTTTCAACTCCGGCAGATCGAAGCCCTGTACGGGCCCTTCAGCCAGCAACTACCAAACGCGCAATACATCGACTTCGACAATCCGTTCATCGGCTACGATTTTCAGCAAAAAGTAGATGGCTACGAATGCCCCTGGGGCAATGTGCAAATGACGGTGATCTACGATTCGGTGCGCACCCCCGCCCCGCCCCGCACGCTCGAAGCCCTGGAGCGGTACGTGCGCGCGCATCCGGGCAAATTCACCATCCCGTACGAGTTTACCGGCATGACCCTCCTGAAGTCCTGGATGATCGCCCTGGCCGGCGATCCGGAGGCGCTCAACGGGCCGTTCGACGAAGAAAAATACGCGCAGCTGAGCGCCCGCCTCTGGGATTTTATCAACCGGAACAAGGCATATTTCTGGCGCAAAGGCAAAACCTTCCCCGAAAGTCTGGCCGCCACCCACCAGATGTTTGCCAACGGCGAGCTGGATTTTACCATGAGCAACAACGACAGCGAGGTGGACAACAAAATTTTGCAAAATATTTTCCCGCCTACAGCCCGGGCCTATGTGTTCGACTCGGGCACCATTCAGAATTCGCATTTTCTGGGCATTCCCGCCCGGGCGGCCAACAAAGCCGGGGCCCTGGTGGTCATCAATTTCATGATCTCCCCGGAAGCGCAACTGGAAAAAATGCAACCCGCTGTCTGGGGCGACGGCACCGTACTGGCCATGGAAAAACTGCCTGCCGACTGGCGCGCGCGTTTTGAAAACATCCCCGAACGCCGGCATGCGCCGCGCCGCGCGGATATTCAGGCTAAAGCCCTGCAGGAGCCGGCGGCGGAGTATATGGTGCGGTTGTATTCGGATTTTCGGAAGATGGTGATTGAGGGGTAAGGGGCATAGCCATCAACTTAAGGCGACCAGGTTTGAAATTCAATTGATTACATGATTGAAGATTACATGATTACATTATTGAAGAAGTGGTTCATTATTCTGACAAGGTGGAAATATTGGATGCTTTATTAAAAATGTTGTGCACACTACGGGTACTTCTTCAATCATGTATTCATGTAATCAATTAACCGTCAATCTATTACTACTCATAATTCCTTAAGTTGATGGCTATGGGGGTAGGGGGAATTTATCGAACGGTGCAGACCTTTTTCATTTTGAGGCAATTTGCAATTGACCTGAACATCTACTCAAAAAAATGCTCCTGAAGGGCCCAAAAACAATACCGGCAATCGTTGCCAGTGGCCCCCGAATATGAAATTTTTTGGAAGATAAACTCAGCCTGATTGGCTAATGTCCGGCTCGGGCCTCGTCATTTTTTTGTCTGCAAAAAGCTGCGGCAAAACCAGCTGTTACGCAAAACTGTTTAACCATCGATATGCATATCGGGATATTCTTAAACACTAAAGTGGGTCATTTTGACCTGTACAGTACTCGGGCGGTTTAGAATGCCGGGTATTCGGGACAGTACGAAACCGGGGCGTTGACCAGGATAGGTATGCACAAGAGAGTTCCTGAACCCGATGCCATAAACTGCTAAAAAAACGGACAAGCCGAACACCGCACTACAAAGTAGGCATTACAAAATAAATATTACGCAAATGAACAGCTTGAATTCTGTGTTTGCATTTGCAGTCGTTTTAACATTGACTGCCTGCAACAGCCGGCCTGATAACGATACAAAAACTCCGGAAAATACCCGGGAAACCACGCAACAGTTCACGCCTCTTGTTCAGGAAGTGCTGACCAAAGCGCAGCGGGATGCGTTAACACCCGATGAAATATTAGCAACGTTTAAAGAAGGCAATGAGCGGTTTGTAAAAAATGACCTGACGGCAAGGGACCATTCGGCCCAGGTAAGAAAAAGTGCAAATGGTCAATTCCCCAAAGCGGCAGTTATCTCCTGTCTCGACAGCAGGGTGCCTGTCGAAGATGTATTTGACAGAGGCATAGGCGATATTTTTGTTGGGCGCGTTGCCGGAAACTTTGTGAATGAGGATCTTTTGGGAAGCCTTGAATTTGCTTGTAAAGTAGCGGGTTCCAAATTGATTGTGGTTATGGGGCACGAGCATTGCGGGGCGATAAAGGCAACCATTGACGATGTCAAATTGGGTAACATCACGGCGATGCTTTCCAAAATCCGGCCGGCTGTAGAAAAGGTTGACTATGCCGGTGACAGAACGTCTGAAAATCCGGAATTTGTTCATATGGTTTGCGAAAGCAACGTTGTGCACACGATTGAACAAATCAGGATAAACAGTCCGATATTAAAAGAAATGGAAGATAACGGTGAGATCAAAATAGTTGGTGCGACCTACGATATGGACACGGGAATAGCGACCTTCCTGAAAGAATAACGGTGTGCTGATAGCGAGGGGGTGACTGGTTGTCCCCCCCTCGCTTGGCGATCAATATATCTGTAAAAAATAGAAAAATGGATATAAAAATAATAGAAACGGTTACCGTTGTTGCGGCCTATCTCCTGATACGTATTGTTTCAGGCAAAGCAATAGATAAAACCGTAGAGAATAGTTTAATGCAGAAAACAAGAGGAAAGGTAATTAAAAAAGGCGTTAATATTATTTTGCTGTCAATTACAACAGCCTTTTTGTTTTTTGTTTGGGGGGTCAAACAATCCGAATTGGTTATTTTTTTTAGTTCTTTTCTTGCCGTTTTAGGAATAGCTTTGTTTGCGCAATGGTCAATTTTATCGAATATCACCTCTGGAATAATTATATTTTTTAGCCATCCTGTCAAATTAGATGACACAATCACCATCATAGACAAAGATTACCATGTCGAAGGAAGAGTTAGCGACATCGGTCTTTTCTTTGTGATCATCAAGACAAAAGACGGCGAAAGAGTAACCGTGCCAAGTAATGTCTTCGTTCAAAAAATGATAAAACACAACATCAATACTTAGAGCGAAAAGCACAATTGTGAAATATGCCAACCAGAAATAATCTTGTGAAAAGCATATAGTGCAAATTGCTGATTCTCTGTTGTTTTTTTCGAAAGCCTTGCATTATTGCGTATTTTGGGCAATCTTCATAATTAGCTAAACCTATGCTAAGTAAAACTGTAATTTCAGCTTCAATCCTTGTGTTGATTTTGGGATGCTCAAAAGAGGAACCCGTTGGAGGGCATCCAATGCAATGGTTATATGGTATTTCGAAAGAGCAGAAAAACCTGCATGATGAATTCAAATCGATAATTGATGATACCGGGCTATATGGGATGCTGGATAGTTTTCTTGTCGATACAATTTATTGCTACGAAACACCCTCTGGCAGTTGTCCGGAATTCACTATAGACTATTTTGGAAATAGTTTGACCGTTAATTCCGGGGATTTATTTGAATTAAAGGAGGGGCGAATCAGGGTTGTGGATAAGCCCTTTGCCGGACAAAACTATCAGGACTTTGGGCTGAATCACGGTGCGCCGAAAGATTTTAAATACATAGAGTTCGGAATTATGAAAGACGGCGTTATGAAAACTTGTTGCGGTTATTCAACTGTAGTTAGCCTTGACCTTGATCAAAAAATAATTGAGTTTACTTTTCCTTATCCTCATTTTCAGTATATCATTCGATTAAAGGGGATAGATTGAAGATAGAAGTGCTATCAACATCCGCCACCTGCCATGTTCCAAAGTGATTAACCGGGCTGCCCATGCTACATCCTTATAAACACGATGAAAAAAACTGAACCAAACTTTACAGATTTAGAGCATGTTGGTTGAAAAACAACTAGGCGCCGACTTACAAACGTATAAGGTCCAAAAAGAGAAACTCAAATTTGATTGGTCAGAAAGTTGCGTAGAAGGGCACCAGCTTTTTTATTTGGATGGAAGCCTTGAGAATTTTTCGGGTATTGCAGTATTTGACGAGATGGACAGTTTGGTTGCCGAAGGCTGGATGGGGTTTGTGCACAGCGGCGAATTCGTTTTAACTTTTTGGGAATTCCTTACGACCTGGGAAGATGGCAAGGAAGTACTGCACAAAAAGGAGGCTGGAATCCCGGATCATATTTGGCGTCAAATTCCGGACAGCGTAAAGCCGTTATGGGTAAATCTGAGAATGAAAGTCAAACCTCCGCCATGCGCAACCTCTTCCCCACCGCATTCCTCCTCCTGACCCTCCTCCCCCTGGCCGCAGGCCTCAGCTACGCCCTCGCCTACAGTCTGGGCCTGACCGGCGCCCTGCAAACGGGGTTTACGACACAGCACTGGCTGGGCGTGGTGGGCAGCCCGGCAGTCTGGCTGGCACTCGGGCAGAGCCTGCTGGTGGCGGCGGTGGTGGTGGCGCTATCGGCGGGGCTGGCCCTGGCGGTGGTGCTGGTTTTTCACCGGCAGTTGGGCAGGCACCCCCTGCGCTTCGGTGTCTACTGGCCGCTTGCCGTGCCGCCGATTGTGGCGGCGTTCTGGGGTTTTCAACTGCTGGGCAATTCCGGCCTGCTGGCACGGCTGGCAGCTGCAACGGGGCTTATCGCGGGACCGCAGGATTTTGCACCGCTGATCAACGACCCCTGGCAACTTGGGATCATTGCCGTGCTGACCCTGGCCACATTTCCCTTTTTCACCGTCGTGCTCTTTCAGTTTTACCGCTCCGAACAACTGCCCCGCCTGCTGGAACTCGCCCGCAGCCTGGGCGCCTCGGAGCGGCAATGCACCTGGCGGGTGGCCGTGCCTGTGCTGTTGCAAAAACTGCGGCCCCTGCTGGTGTTGTACGGCGTTTTTCTGTTCGGCGCTTACGAAGTGCCGCTGCTGCTGGGCAGCCAGTCGGCGCGCATGATCTCGATACTGATCGCACAGAAATTCCGGCGTTTTGATCTGCTCGAACTGCCGCAGGCCTACGCCATTACGGTGCTGTACGCCGCTGTGGTGCTGGCGGTTTTGATCGCATTCCGGCCCGGCCGGCAAACAAGCGGGAGACTGTCATGAAAAAAACTGCATTCACCGGATTGATCCTGCTGCTGGTGCTGCCCTTTACGTATCTGCCCCTGCTTTCCCTGGCCACGCAATGGCGCTTCCCCCGCCTTTTGCCCGAAGGGCTCAGCCTAGAACACTGGCAACTGGCCTGGCGCATCGGCGGCATGGCCGATAGTTTGGCCTTATCGGTAGTGTGTGCAGCATTGGTAGCCCTCAGCAGCACCGCGCTGGGCTTCCGCATTGCCCACGCAATCGCCGGTCACCGCCGCCGCCGCTTGTTGTTGGCCGTTGCCTATTTGCCCTATGCGTTTTCGCCGGTGATTTACGCGTTTTGTCTCCAGTTTTTCTTTTTAAAAACAAACCTCGCGGGCACAATGACCGGGGTGCTGCTGGGGCAGTTTTTGCTCGTTTTCCCCTTCAGCGTGATCTTATTTGTCAACCACTGGACGCCCCGCCTGCAGCGCATGGAAGCGCTGGTGTACACCCTGGGCGGCTCCACCGGGGCGGCCTGGCGGCGGGTGCTGCTGCCGGTGTCGCGTCCGGCGCTACTCAACGGGCTGTTCCAAACCTTCCTGCTCGCCTGGTTTGAGTATGGCCTGACCACCGTGATCGGGCAGGGCCGTGTGCCCACTTTGCCGGTGCGCGTATACCAGTATGTCGGCGAGGCAAATCCGTATTTTGCGGCGCTGGGCAGCACGCTGCTGATCTGGCCGCCGCTCTTGCTGCTCTGGCTCAACTATCGTTTTCAAAACCGAACCCACGACAATGCTGCTGACCGTTGAAAATTTGCAGGTGCGTTTTGGCGCGGAGGACGTGCTCCGGGACCTGAACTTCGGCCTTCAGGCGCGGGAAACGCTCGCCATCCTGGGCCGTTCGGGTTGCGGAAAAACTACGCTGCTCAAATGCCTGGCGGGTTTGCAGGCGCCCGACGCGGGGGATATTTTGTTGTCCGGAAAATCTATTTTGAAACAAAAACCGCAACAGCGCGGCATGGTGTACCTGTACCAGGAAGCGCTGCTGTTTCCGCACCTGAATGTGTTTGAAAACGTAGCGTTCGGCTTGCGGCTGCGCCGCGAAACCGAGGCAAGCGTCCGGGAGCAGACAAGCCGGCTGCTCGAAAATCTGGACCTTGCCACGCAGGCCGGAAAAATGCCGGAACAGCTGTCGGGTGGCCAAAAACAACGCGTCGCATTTGGCCGGGCGCTGATCATCAACCCGCGCATTTTGCTGCTCGATGAACCCTTCGGCAATCTCGACGTTGAAACCCGGGCCAACATGCAGGCACTCTTCCGCCGCGTGGCTGCAGAATACCACATCGCCGCGGTGTTTGTGACCCACGACCTCAAAGAGGCCGTACGCATGGGCGACCGGCTGGCGTACATGGAAAACGGCCGCCTCGACTTGTTTGACAATCTCGGCGCTTTTGTGGCCGATCCCCGAACCGGCATGAAACAGGAAATTGATTTTTGGAAAAAATTGCGCTGAATGAACCTGAACCACTGCGAATCGCTCTACTGGGTGTTCACCCAACTTTGCAACGATACCTGCGACCACTGCTACAATAATTCCGGCCCGCAAGGCGAACGCATCAGCGAGCGGGAATGCCTGCAGATCATTGACAACCTGCCCGATACGATCGACCGCCTCATCCTCTCCGGCGGCGAACCCCTGGCCGAAAAAAAATTACTTTACCGCATTCTCGACCGGCTCCGCGAACGCTATGGCGACCGCACGCAGCTCATGCTGCAAACCAACGGCGATTTGCTTACGGGCGAAATTCTCGACACCCTGATCGAAAAAGGCGTCAGCCGCTTCGACATTGCCAGCATCGACCGCTTCCACAAACACGCCGGCGCCCGGCTCATGGACCTGGCTGAACTCTTCGAATCGCGCGGCGTGAACGGCGACGACAAAGACCCGCTGGTGGAAAAAGATACCTACCTGGTGCAAGGCCACCGGCTTTCCTGGGGCTACTGGGGCGCCACGGAAGACATGTGGCTGGGCGGCAACTGGGCGCGCGGCCGGGCACTTGAAAAAGGCATCTGGAAGCGCGATCCGGCGCACAATTTTTGCAAAATTCTGAGCGGCGGCATCGGCTTTCTCACCGGCGCCGAAGGCATCCCACAGGAAATCTCTATCCAACTCTGGCGGATCAATCCCTGCTGCCCCGGCACTTACAAAGCCCTGGGCGACGCCCGCCGCGAAAAAGTAGCCGACGTGCTGGCTCGGGTGGCGCAATCACCGGTTTTTCAAAAGATCAACGAAGGCGACCCGCTCGGCATGGGCGAATCCGTGGGCGTGCCCCGCGAACTGGCGCAGGCGCGGGCGGAGGACTTGCAGAATGTCTGTTTGTGGTGTGATGAGTTTTTTCGGGAGTATTTTGATGTGGAGCGGTTGGCGTCGAAGTTTATGGGAGCAAGGCAAAAATAGCGCTCCGTGCCCAATAAGCCATCCCGGAAACGTACGGGTGTATGCGGGATTGGGGCGTTTCTTTGTTAAAGTTCCGACTCGCCAGCATCTCGCAATGCATCCTTCAACAAAGTGGTATGTATCCTGAATCCGGCTTCACTTGTCAGAGTCAAAAGAATTGGTTTGATCGCTTCAACGACCCCTTTTCTTTTTGCTGCTAACAGAATACCAATAAGGCCGATGACATGCAAGCCTTTCTGTTTGGCCATTCTGCGGCCCTTCCATTCATCAATTACCAGGTAATCCGCTTTTACCTCAAGCGCCAGTGCAATAGCTTCTGCTTCACCGGCGTCGAGCGAGACGCTGAAACGCGATATCGCATTGGAATCCTTTGGGGTTCGCACTTTGATAAAATTGAGCGCCCGGATAGCATCCAGTTGGCCGGGCATTTCAGCGAGTTCTCGCTCAACTGCAGGAGGAATCAAAACCTCACCAAATACATCATTAAGCAGATGGAGCCGATTAACCTGGTAAAGGTTGGTAATGGCAGTGGTGTCGCTGACGACGATCATGAAATTGAATGCGCCGCGGTGATATCGTCGGCCAAATCCTCTTCATCGTAATTCAGATAAAGGTCGCGTTCGACAAGGGCTTTCTGAAAATCAATAACATTGAATCCAGCCAGTTTGCGGGCCTGACCGAAGGTCAGCCGCTTGCGCACGTATAGCCAGATGGCGAGCTCCAGCCGGAGCTCCGCTGGTGTGAGCGGTGTTTCCGCCATCACGGTATCTGGAATCTCAACGAGCATATTCGATAAATTTGATTCGGCTCATTCAAGGAGCCCATGTATTAAAGCATTTACACAAATGTACAGAATTTGATTTAATTAGGGCGCCGGCTTTCCGCTTTACACCGAAATCGGAATGCGGACAATGTCCGCTTGATAGTTGGGGCCGTGGTTTATAAATCCCTCCGCACCCAACTCTTCCGATGCTTCGGACCACAGTTATCGGGAAGGCAAGTTTTGACCTGAAATCTGGCTAAAAGAAAGCATGAAAGGCTAATGTTTCAGTTATCTCAGAAACGGCCAATATTACAAAGCCCCCCTCACTTCCGCATCCGCTCCCGCGTCTTCTCCAAAACCTCCTTACTCTTCACACATTCCGAAAGATTCTTCCGAACCGTAGCCTGCAGCTGCCGCGCCGCCTTGTGATACCCGCCGGCCGTGGTGATCTTATCGGCGGTCGCCAGGCAGGCATTCAAATGGGTTTCAGCTGCGGAAAAACGGTCGATATTGCGGTCGAGAATAGCCGCGAGCCCGGGGTTGCGCGGGTCCAATGCCAGGCCGTTCATCTCTTGCTGTACGCGTTGCAGGTTTTCAATAGCCATACTGTTCTGATACATGGCCAGCCCCAAAAGTCCCAGGTTGTTTGCCGGATCGAAACGCACGATACGCAGGCTGGAGTTGAAGAATTGGGTAGCCGAATCCAGCCGGACAAAGGCATCCAGACTGTCTTTGGAGGAGTAAACGGCCAGGGTTTTATCGGCAGCCCTGTTGGAAAGTACTTGTTGGACGGCAGTCCTGTCCAGCCGGAATTCCTCCGGTGTCAGCGGCGCCGGAAGCAATTGGAACAAGGGGTCGTTGGGGTAATGGTGGAGGATCATCGTTTCCGGCGCCATGCAAAAAAAGGCTTCCTTGAACCGGGGCGTGTATTTGCCCTCGTCGGTGTCCACATCGCCGGCGCCCCAGGTGGCGTCGATGAGCGCCCACTGACCGTCGGCGCGCACCAGGTTCCAGGCATGGCCCGTGCGGGGGATTTTTCCCCGGTGATTTTTCACAATACCGGTCACCCGGATCGCCTCGATACCCGAGGCTTCGCAGAGCGCCTGAAACAGGTTGGCATAACCGGCGCAAACGCCCATTTTTCGCCGGAGCACCTGATTGGGAACTTGCAGGGCATCCTTTTCCATGGGGTCGAGCTCCCGCTTGTTTTCGAAAGTTTTCACGTCGTAGCGGATGTTCGCGGTAATCCAGACAAAAAACGCGCGGATTTTTTCTTTCTCCGTCGTCAAGCCCCCGGTAAGCGCGGCGGCCAACTGGTCGACGTTCTGGTTTTTCGGAAACGGTGTTTTACGTGCCCGGGCATCGACTTCAGAAAAATCCTGCGCGGCAAGCGGCAGGCAGGAAAACAGCAATGCGGAAAGCAGCAGGGAAAGGGAGCGGGTCAGCATAGGGTTGTACAAGTTGGGTTAGGGTATACAGGTTGCACCGGTTTAAGCGCCGGCCGGTGATAAAGATACTTACAAATGTGGAATCAGCCCGTTTGGGACTTGTCTCTAAAATCTCCGAGCCCTACGTTCCTCTGTAAGCCTCTGTGGAACTAAAAAAGTAACACAGCGGCTCACGGAGGGGCACAGCGGCTCACTTCCCCACCGCTGCCCCAACGGCCTCTTTTTCCGGCGCAACCAAAGCTTCCGGCAAAATCACATCGAGCGGGCGGATCATTTTTCCGTTGGCCCATTGGCCCAGGTAGCGCTGTTTGTCGGTGTTGCCGAACGCCACATCTTCGTAGCGGCCGTTGCGCGTGTACTCGATGAGGGCGTCGCCGAGTTTCCAGTAACAGTTGAAATCCACCTCGTTCAGGCGGGAACTTTGGAAAACCCGCCGCGTGGTGTAATTGCGCACCCCGGTATCGAAATCAATATCGTAGCTGTACGGCTCGGAGTGTGTGGCCAGCACCCAGCGGTGGCCGTCGGTGTCGTGGCGTTGCACGATGAGGTTGCGTTTCGGTGTTTTGGTCGCCGTTTCAAAAACCAGTTTCCCGAATTCATGGCCCACCACGTAGTCGTCTTCGCCGACGATGATGAGCAGGTTGAGCGTGGGGTCCAGCCGCTCGTACGACTCCAGCCGGGCGCCCTTGAGCGGGCCCGAGCCGGGTTCGCAGAGCAGCATGGCGGTAGGTTTGGGGATGCCGTATTTTTTCCAGTTAACACCCAGGTTGGCCGTGATCACACCGCCGTAGGAATGGCCGAAATAGGCCACCTTGCCGGTCAAAGGCCGTACATGATCGCCGGTGCGCAGCAGGGCCAGGGCATCCTGAATTCCTTTGGCGGCATTGGCCGGAAAGGCATCCGGACGGGGCATGAGCAGATTTTTCTGGTAACGGGGGTAAATGACGATATTGCCTTTGGCTACCAGGTGCTTGATCCATTTGCCGTAGGCCAGGGGGTTGTAAGCGCCGTAGCCGTGCATGAACACCACCACTTCGGCGGAGTCGGGCTTGGGGTCGGCAGGCTCGAAAAGCCAGAAACCGTCGGCTGTAGTGGCGGCATCATAAAAAGCCACGGAGCGGTGCAGGTATTCCGCACCGCCGGGGCCGGTGGCCGGCTGACCGGGGAAAGGTGTATTTTGGGCGGCCGCAAACAGGCCACGGAAAATCATTGTTGCCATGAAAAGGTAAATGCGCATGGGTGGAGTAGCTTGGCCTTTTAAACGCCGGATGGCCTAATTTCGTTTAATTTGAATCGATTAGCGGTCCTGTTTATACGACCTGTACTATTAAAAATTATAAAAAACGTATGCAAAAATCAGTAATCCTGTGCTTTCTATTCGCTTTTAATCTGTTTTCCGCAAAGCTATTCAGCCAGCCCGACGAGTGCCAACTGGGCGCCTGGTACATGTATTTCTGGAACACCACCCTAAAATCAGGCCCCTGGGGATTTCAGGGCGACGTGCAGTACCGCAACTGGAATATCGCCGGCGACCTCGAACAATTGCTGCTCCGTGGGGGCGCCACGTACCAGCCGCACAACACCCAGGCAAAATTTACGCTAGGGTATGCTTTTGTGTCCACCGGCGCCTTCGGCCCGGAAAAAACCACCAGCCCGGAAAGCCGTATCTATCAGGAGGCTTTGCTGCCGCAAAAAATCGGCGAACGCTTTTACCTGACCCACCGCTTCCGCTACGAACAGCGTTGGGTGGAAAATCAGAACCTACGGACACGCTTCCGGTACAACCTGTTCCTCAATATTCCGTTGAATAAAAAGGATTTTCAGCCCGGCGCCATTTACCTTGCCCTGTACAACGAGTTGTTTATAAACGGCCAACGCGATATCGGCGAGGGCCGGGAGGTTGAACTGTTCGACCGCAACCGGGCCTATTTTGCCTTGGGCTACTCCCTCACCAATGGGCTGCGCGTACAACTGGGCATCATGCAACAAACCACCGATGCCTGGGAAAAACGGCAGGCACAATTAAGTTTGCATCACACGTTTTAAACCAAAAACACGACCAGGACATGAAATCTGTGACCATAGTTTTCCTTACACTGCTCCTTTTTGCGGCCTGCCGCAACGACTCTCAACAGGGCAATGCCGCCGTGTCGGAAGATGCCGGCGCTCCGCCGGTAACCGGGCAGGACATGGCCGAGTCGCCGGAGATTAACCCGGACACCCTCGAGCCCGGTGCATTGCCTGCCGACTCAACGATCGTTGAACTGGAGGAGCCGGAACCCCAGCGCCCGCAATACAAGCCCACCATGAAGCCCGCTGCGCCCAGCTCCACCGCACCGCCGGCCGGCTTGCGCGGAAGTATCAACCCTACCCAGCAAGGTTTTGTGGACTTGCAGGAACTCGACCCGTCGATCCGGCTGGATATCCGATATGCAACGACGGACAATTTTACCGAGAGCAAAATTTACGACTGCCCGCGCTGTTTTTTGCGCCCCGAAGCCGCCCAGGCCATCGTAAAAGCCCACCGGATGCTGCAACGCCAGGGCCTGGGCCTCAAAATGTTTGATTGCTACCGCCCCCAGCCGTACCAGCAGCGGTTGTGGGATAAAGTGCCCGATGCCGACTACGTGACGCCGCCTGAAAAAGGCTCCATGCATTCGCGCGGAGCCGCGGTAGACCTCACCATCGTGGATGCCCAGGGCCGCGAACTGGACATGGGTACGACCTACGATTTCTTCGGGCCGCAGGCGCACACAACGTACTATCAATTGCCCGCCCAGGTGCTGAAAAACCGGCAGCTGCTGCGCCGGGTGATGGAAGATGCCGGGCTGCGGGGTATTCGCACCGAGTGGTGGCATTTTTCGTACCAGCGGAAGAGTTTTCCGCTGTCGGATTGGGTTTGGGAGTGCCGGGATTGATATGACTCGTCCTACGACTTCAAGTCGTAGGACGAGTATCCGTTTCACCGTTTCACCAACCTTCCCACAAACACCCTGTTATCCCGCAATTTTCCTTTTAAAACATAGATACCGGGTTGTAATGCCCCGGTTTCCAACTGTACCGAGCTGCTTCCCGGCGCCGGAAAATGCTGCTCTAACACCAGCCTGCCCAGCAGGTCCAGGATTTGCACCGACTGGATTTCGGCTGTGCCCACATCAATTTGCAGGACATCGCCAACCGGGTTAGGGAAGATTTTTACCGGCGTTTTTTCCTGCTCAAAAATTGAAATTGTCGGCTTGAAACAGGGCAGCGTGTCGTAGGGGTTGATTGCCGGAGGGAAATAGTCTGCGTAGAAAAAGTTGTCGATATGAGTGGAATATTCCCTCAAGACTTCCCATTGCCCGGACAAACTCTGCTCACCCGGAACATAGTTCAGGGAAAAGAAAACCCGGTTGTAACCCCCACCGGCTAAAAACCCCGGTCCGGTAGAAACCAGGGCGCGCCGGTCGCCGGGCGGGTTTTGCGCCTGCAATTCCGTCCAGGCCCCGGGCTCCCCGGGAGCACCGGGAAAAATGTAATTTGCAGTTATACTACCGCCATAGCCTTCTCCCCCAATTGTCAGGGGCGACCCATCCCGCCAATACCCGGTGATGTAGCGGTAATACTCCAGCGGAAGTTGCGGATAACGAAGTGCCGGAGGCGGCGCATTGGCGTTTTCCGGGTTGATTGTAATGACGCTGTTGATCCCTTTCGTGGTACCGAATTCGTCAAAAATACCCTGGTGCAAATCAAAACCCACAACCGGTGGGAACAACCCGTTGGGCAGGGCTGCCGTGTCGGCATTGTAGAAATAGGTGATTTTTGAATCGTGAATAAATCCAAAGTAGTCATCGGAAGGGTCGCCGATATTCCCGTCGATATTAAAACCGGCGAATAAGGAGTCCGAATATTCGCCCGGGAGGTGCCCCAGGTTCACATAGCCGGATACCGAGTGGTCGAGAAAACCAGCGTCGTCGCAGTAGTACGTAAAGAAAACGGCACTGCAATTCATGGCGACGGGATACATCCCGACTCCGGGAAACAAGGCCGAATTGTGTTTGGTGTGAAAAGGAACGTACACGATCTCATCCGGCGGGCGTTGAATGTTTATTATGGGTGTGCCGAAGGTTGGGAAATCGCCTTTGCCCGGGTCGTATTCCAAATCCCAGTTTGAACCGAAGTCCCCAAATGGTGCGGCAAGTATCCCGGGAAATGTATCCACGGCAAACCCGTTGTACTGTTCCGAATACGGATTTCCCCTGCCCGGCCAGGCAAAAATGGCGGGTATGGGATTGTCGATCACGCCGTTGTCCAGAAAATCGTTCAGGTGCTGCTCAATTTCAGCTTTGGTCACTTTCCAGACGCCCGCTGAAAAGGGAACGTCCCGGAATCCGCCCTGGAAATCGTTCAGCGCGGGATTAGCTTGCTGGATGGAGAGCATCAGGTTTCCGGCCGGATCGACGGCGCCCATCCACAGGGAAATGTCGCCGGTCAATTCCTGGTTTTGGCCGCCGATGGAGGCTTCAAAGGATGAAACCAATGGCCCTTCTTCGGTGAGTAGTGCGCGCACGGTGCCGGTGCTGATCCAGGCACTGGAGGTTTTTTGCGCGGACAACGTCAGGGAACAGAGGGCAAATACGGGTAACAGAAAGTAAGATTTGGACATAGGTTTTTTTGTTAAATATTGGGTTACGGCAGCCAGTGGCGCAAAGCAGATTAATCGAAAAGTCAGGTTCCCGAATGCTTTTTTTCTAAAACTCAAGTTGTAATCATCAACAGGAGACAGGCCACAACTTGGATTAAATTTACGAATGTGCAGTCGTTGAAAAATTCAACCATTGAGCTGCAATTGCTTTTGCACCAGTGAAAAGTTTTCCGCATCAAAACAAACAAAAACTACCTGTTCAATTGCCGTTGTTTTTTCCAAAAAAGCCCGCACTGTTTCCACGGCAACTGTTGCGGCTTGTTCCTTCGGATAGCCATACACCCCCGTGCTGATATTCGGGAAAGCCACGGTTTTGCAACCGTTCTCCACGGCCAGTTGCAAGGCGTTCCGGTAGCAGTTGGCCAGCAGTTCCGGCTCGCCGTTTTGCCCGCCATGCCAAACCGGCCCGACGGTGTGAATCACGAATTTTGCCGGCAACTTGCCGGCGGTGGTAATGACCGCTTCGCCGGTCGGGCAGGACCCCTGCCGGGCTACGATTTTCCGGCAGGCCTCCAAAATTTCAGGCCCGCCGGCGCGGTGAATGGCCCCGTCGACACCGCCGCCGCCCAGGAGTGAGGAATTGGCGGCGTTTACGATAGCGTCAACGCGGATTTTGGTGATGTCGCCCTGGAGCAGTTTAATACGGTGCATTTTGTCTTTGAACTAAGCGATGTAAAAGGCTTCTACTCCCTCCTGATAAATAGGATAAAAGCCTTAACTTGTGCTAAAATTACTGGTATGATCGCAGAGGAACTGAATATTTACGAAGATTTTGCCGAATTCATTGCAGGCTTATCGCCCGAAAAAATACTGTCCTACCAAGCCCCCTCTAAAATACAAAAGCGGGTAGATTACCTGGTTGAACAAAAAAAAGCCGGAGAAATAACCGATGCCGAATCAACCGAATTGGATAAACTGTTTATGGTTGAACACATCGTTCGCCTTGCAAAAGCCCGCGCGCTGAAACACCTTTCAAAAATGCCTTCCTGAGTGCGTAGATCTGTCTCCAAAAACCTGCGAAAGGCGGTTGCTTCCAGAGCCGGCTTTCGCTGCGAATATTGCCGGATGCCAGAACTTGCCGCTTTTTGATTCAAGATGGATTAATTCAAAGCAAAACTTCTATTGGGTTAGCAACTTTAAAAATTTTGGGTTTCAATAAGATTGAACGCGTACTGGAACGAATCGAACTGATTGAGGCCGGCATAGATTTTTGATTCCAGTGTTTTCCCGGCACCTTTCCCTACCTTTGCGCCCGTTTTTTCTCCGTAGTGTCGGCGTGACTCGACTCGTAGTCACGCCGACACTTTGATCCAGCTAAATAAACACCATGCAAAAAGATTTTCTCCGCAAACTCGGCCTCAAAACCAAAAACGCCGGAACCTGGACGGGCCGCGCTCACCTCCCCGGCAGCGCCCGCAGCCTGCACAGCCAGTCGCCCGTCGACGGTACGCACATCGGTTCCGTCACCATCACCACCCGCGACCAATACGAGCAGGTGATTGCCCGCGCCCAGGAAGCCTTCCTGGCATGGCGCAGCATGCCGGCGCCGCAGCGCGGTGAGATCGTGCGGCAGTACGGCGAGATACTCCGCCAGTACAAAGACCCGCTGGGCCGCCTGGTTAGCTATGAAATGGGCAAAAGCCTGCAGGAAGGCTGGGGCGAAGTGCAGGAAATGATCGATATCTGCGACTTTGCCGTGGGCCTCTCCCGTCAGCTCTACGGCCTGAGCATGCACAGCGAGCGGCCGGCGCACCGCATGTACGAGCAGTGGCACCCGCTGGGCATCGTCGGCATTATTTCGGCCTTTAATTTTCCGGTAGCCGTTTGGTCCTGGAATGCCATGATCGCCCTGGTGTGCGGCGATGTAGCCATTTGGAAAGCATCCGAGAAAACACCGCTGTGCGCGATTGCCTGTCAGAATTTGTTCCAAAAAGTACTGAAAGCCAACGATCTGCCCGAAGGCATCAGCTCGGTGATCAACGGCGACTACCGCGTAGGCGAGTTCATGACCAAAGACCCGCGCGTGGCACTCATCAGCGCCACCGGCAGCACCCGCATGGGCAAGATCGTGGGCAAAACCGTAGCCGAACGCCTCGGCCGCAGCCTACTCGAGCTCGGCGGCAACAACGCCATCATTATCACCCCTTCGTCCGATCTGAAGATCGTGCTCACCGGCGCCGTATTCGGCGCCGTCGGCACCTGCGGGCAGCGCTGCACCAGCACCCGCCGGCTCATCATCCACGAAAGCCTGTACAACGATGTGAAAAACGCCCTCGCCAAAGCCTACCAGCAACTCCGGATCGGCGACCCGCTCGACCCCAACATTCACGTGGGGCCCCTGATCGATACCGATGCGGTGAAAAATTACCTGCACGCCATCGAGGAAATAAAAAAAGCCGGCGGCAAAATGGTCGTCGAGGGCGGTGTGCTCAGCGGCAAGGGTTATGAAAGCGGCTGCTACGTCAAACCCTGCATTGCCGAGGCGCAAAACGACTGGGCCATTGTGCAGCACGAAACCTTCGCGCCCATTCTGTACCTGTTGAAATACAAAACGATCGAAGAGGCCATTGCCCTCCAAAACGGCGTTCCGCAAGGCCTGTCGTCGGCCATCATGACCAACAACCTGCGCGAAGCCGAGCGCTTCCTCTCCGCTGCGGGTTCCGACTGCGGTATTGCCAATGTCAACATCGGCACCTCGGGCGCCGAAATCGGGGGCGCATTTGGCGGTGAAAAAGAAACCGGCGGCGGCCGCGAGTCGGGCTCCGACGCCTGGAAAGCGTACATGCGCCGGCAAACGAACACCATCAACTATTCCGACACGGTGCCGCTGGCGCAGGGGATCAAGTTTGATTTGTAACGCCGTCTGGCAGACGGCGTAAACATAAAAAACCGCTGCGGTACAATTGTGCGCAGCGGTTTTATTGTTTCGGGTTGTTATGAAGGATAGTTAGCGGGAATTTTACTTGGTTGGGTTTACTGTTGTTCTGGGATATTTTTTTCCACGCCGTCTGACAGACGGCGTTACATACTTTTCGTGGTTGTAATCCCCAAAAGTCGCTACTTTTGGGGATTACAACCACGAAAAGTATGATTTCCAGGTATATCGAGGCTTCTGTTTTGAAAAGCCTGTCTTTAAAAAAAAACAAGCTGGTGCTGCTGCTCGGCCCGCGCCAGACGGGGAAAACCACCCTGGTTCAGCGAGTTCTGGAACAATCGGGTGGTAAAACCCGCTATCTCACCGGCGACGACCCCGCGGTGCGCAACCGGCTTACCGATGCCGGCCTGGAAACCTTGCGCCCGATACTGGAAGGGAATGATTTACTGGTCCTCGACGAGGCACAACGTATTCGCGACATCGGAATCACCCTCAAACTCATGGCCGACCATTTTCCGAATACTCGCGTGGTGGCCACCGGCTCCTCTTCTTTCGAACTGGCCAACCAGATCAACGAACCGCTCACCGGCCGCAAGGTGGAGTATTACCTTTTCCCGGTTTGCTGGCAGGAATGGATCGATCATGTAGGCGTATTTACTGCAGAAAGCGGCCTCGAACAGCGGCTGTTATACGGCATGTACCCGGAGGTGCTGATGCGGCCAGGTGAGGAAAAAGAGGTGTTGGCCGGGCTTGCCACCGATAATCTCTACCGGGACCTGCTCTCCTTTGCGCCGATCCGGAAACCCGAACTCCTTGAGCAACTGCTTCAGGCCCTGGCCTTGCAAGTTGGCTCGGAAGTTTCGTACAACGAACTCTCCGGTCTGCTGAAGGTGGACAAGCAAACGGTTTCCAATTACATTACCGCGCTGGAGCAGGCCTACGTCATTTTCCGCCTTGGGCCGTTCAGCCGAAACCTGCGCAACGAGATTTCCACCACCCGGAAAATTTATTTTTATGACAATGGCATCCGCAATGCGCTTATTGGCAATTTTTCGCCGCTCGCATTGCGGCAGGACAAAGGCGCTTTGTGGGAAAACTTCCTGGTCAGCGAGCGCCTCAAGCGGAACAGCTATGCCAGGCGTCATTTTGTTAATACCTATTTCTGGCGCACCAAACAAGGGCAGGAGATTGACTACCTCGAAGAAAGCGACGGCAACATTTCAGCCTTTGAGATAAAGTGGCAGGCTACGCGCACCGTTAAAGTGCCTTCGGCTTTTGCAGCTGCTTACCCTGCCGCCAATTTTTCGTTGCTGACGCCGGAGGCATTCAGAACGTTTTTGGCGATTGAATGACGTGGTGAAATTATTTCCGGACGATTGTGCCACCTTAACCTGTCAGGTGAAATTTGCAGTAACGCCGTCTGCCAGACGGCCTGAAAAAGAAAACCTCTGAAATTTACCCATTTCAGAGGTTTTCTTTTTTCCGCTTCGAGGTTTTGCCACGCCGTCTAACAGACGGCGTTACGAAGTACATCTCCGCCTCACCAATATTCTTGATCGGAATATTTCCCCGGTATTCGCAGTCAAAAAAATCTTTCACCAGGGCATAGGTACTGCCGCTGATGTTGACGCGGTTGGTGGCGCCCTTGTCCTCCATCCGGGCGGCGATATTCACCGTTTCGCCCCAGATATCGAAGGCAAATTTGGTGGTTCCCACAATGCCACCGACGACCGGGCCGGAATGAATGCCGATACGCGCCTTGTATTCCGGCAGGCCTTCCGCCGCACGTTCTTTGCGCCAGCGGGTCATAAATTCCTGCATGGCAAAGGCTGCCTGAACCATGCGCACCGCATGATCGGGTTGTTCGTCGGGGATGCCGGCCACGCACATATAACTGTCGCCGATCGTTTTCACCCGTTCGAGGCCCAGGCGTTTGACGATCTGGTCAAACTGCCCGAAGCAGTGGTTCAAATCGGCAATCAGTTGTTCCGGCGTGAGCGTGGCGCATATTTTTGAAAAATTTTTAAAATCGGAAAAAAGCACCGTCACCTGGCTGAAGTAGCGCGGTTGCACGTATCCCCGTTCTTTCAATTCTTCGGCTACCGGCGCGGGCAGGATGTTGAGCAACAGATTTTCGGAACGCAGCCGCTCCCGCTCGACCAGGTTTTTTTGCTCTTCCAGCAATTTTTCATAGGCAAACTGCCGCGCCCGCAGATTGTGTTGGAACGAAGCAAACACAAAGGTCGGCAACTGCAAACCCAGGCACTCCAGCACCCGGATAAACGTCAGGCTGATATTCGGTTCCGGAATAAGCGCAATCGCCGCCACCATCACCAGAAAGGAAAAAATGTTGAGCGCCAGCCGGTCCTGGTGTGACAAATTGAGAAACAAATTGCAGATCAGCACATAGATGGCGTAGAGGATCATGGTGCCCCGATCGAGTATGCCCAGAATGGTCAGGGGCAACAAGGTCACGGCAAGAATATCGATCGTGACGCGCGTGAGCCGCCGCCCGCCGGTGAAGGAGCCTTCGTGAATTTTTCGGCGGTTCGCCCTGTATATCCAGAACGGGACAATGTACACGATAAAGGAAGCATGGACAAAAAACAACCACACATGCACGGAATCATTCCACAGATCGTTTTGGATATGCCGGATGTAGTCGAGCAGCAACAGCACCAACAAAAAGAACAGGCCCAGCCTCGCGATGATGTAGGATTTTTTGGAATTTTCCAGGTTCAGCTGCCGGAAGAATTCCGCTTTGTACTCCGGGCCGATTTCGTAAAAAAGGGATGGATCGATAAATTTTCTCATCGGATATTTGGTTTTCCGGGGGCATCGAAGGTACTACTTACCAAAACTTCACAGGGACTTTGCCGGATGATTTTGGGAACCCTGGTGCGCGAGACCCTCAGGTCAATGCCGTTTTTTAAAAAATAACCGTCAACTAATACTGCGTTTTTGATATCGATGAAAATTAAACGTACGCATTGGATTTCCTTGTATTGCACCACGTGCTTTTGCCTTTTGTTTACTGGATTGCTTCGGGCTTATCAAGTGGCAGATGGCAGTCCGGTGGCGGCGCCTACCGCTGCAAAGTATATTTTTTACTGGGGAAAATTTCAGTGTGATCTTAGCCCAACAACAAACTACACCGGAAAATTCACTTGTACGGCGGCGGCATTTCGCCAGATGCTGCACAGTACGCCCTACCTGTGGACAGGCGCCGGGATGGCCGGTCAAATTACATTCAAACTGGAAGGCATCCCGGTTACCGCCACCCGCAGCGGGCAGGACTATCCCGCCATGATCGGACAATTAGACGAGGCAATCGGGCAAAAAGTGAACGCCGGACAAGTACTTCAGCTTACCGAACTTCAGCTGGATGCGCAAACCCCGGGCCGCATCGAATTCCACATCGAAACCGCCGGACAGGCGCCTGCTGGCTCCGGACCCTACACGGCCGCCAACATGCTGAACACCCGGTTTTTAAACCTGGTTATCTGGGGGCGCGAGGATATTTATGACAATTCCAACCGCGATTTTTTCTCCCAAACAGAATTTTGGCAAACCGTCAAACAACTCCCGGTGCTCGAATGGGCGCCCTACGCCAGGCCGCAGCCCGTGCGCGCAGGTATTCGCCTGTACGAACTGGGTGAAACGCCGCTGGATTTGCGCGCAGGCCTCGATCCTGCAGAATACCACGCGATGCTAAAAAATCTGGAAAATTACCGCCACTTGCTCAAACCGGGCGCTGCCGTATCCCTGACCCTGCACAGCGCAGCACAACACGAGCAGCTGTACGAAAAAACAATGTACATCGTCGGCGATGCCGATCCTCGGCTGGCCCTGCGCCGAAACCGCGATACCCACAGCCTGAAAATTCGTTGGGGCGCCTGGGAGCAAACGTTGCCCGGACTTTACTTACTCGAACTCAAAGATGCCGAGAGTAATACCATCGTTGTCGATCCGCCGATCGAGCTGATCGGCCGGGTTACTGCCTCGGAGCGACCGGCCATGCTGAGCGGGCGTCCCGAATTCTGGATCGACGGGCAGCCGGTGCCTGATATGGTGTTCCGGTTGACAACGCCTTTGGATTCGGCGGTTGTTAAACCCGGCCAGCCCTTGCCGCAGGGCGTGTTTGCGCATCCGGATTCCACGGATAATGCCTTCATGGTCCAGTTTGACATCGATGCCTTGTCGGCCCCCGGGTACAGCTTGCCCGACATACATTTTTCGCTGCGCTATTATACCCTTCGGGAAAACGGTCGGTTGCGAAACAGCCTGGACGCGCTCCGCGTTGCTCCCGGGACTGACCTTGCCAAACTGCACACGCCGGTTGCAGCCGGAGCCGGCTATGCCGTCGATCTGGAGTTTTTGCAGGAGACGGATGCCAAACTGAGTGTATTTTCCGAAACGGGAGAAACCGTTTTTACCCTGGATAACAAATACCCGCCGGGCCGGCACACCGTGGAACTCCCGCGCCTGGTTTTTCGCCGGCCGGGCCGGTATTTTTTGTTTTTAAACACTGCGTTGGGGGTTGCACGGCAGGAGCTGGTGCTGGAATAATTTGGCGTTGCCGGTTGCGGGGACAAACCCTGTTTTCCGCCAAGCGATAAAGATTTAAGGGTGGTTATTGTTGTAATAGTTCGTGAAGAATTTAATAAGTCGTTGGAAATGAAGGCTAAAGTAGTTGTTGGCGAGGACGCCAACAGCAAATTTCACGAACCAATGTGTTGAGAAGCACTCGATTCAAAACGACTTTTTAGTTAAATAACTAAAATTTAGTTGAAAAACTAAAATATCGTTTTACATTTGTTTCCAACAAGAAAAACTCGCGTATGAAACGACTGAATCACAAGGAAGAAGAAGTGATGACCATCCTCTGGCGCCTTGGGCATGCCTTTGTCAACGATATTCTGGCAGAAATGGAAGAACCCAAGCCCCCGTACAACACGGTGTCGTCCATCGTGCGCAAACTGGAAACCGAGGGGTTGGTTGGCTACGAAGCCTTTGGCAAAACTCACCGCTATTTTCCCATTTTGAAAAAAGAAGATTACCGGGCCAATGCTTTCCGGCGGTTGATGGACAACTACTTCGGCGGTTCGCCGGCGGCCCTGCTTTCCTATTTTGCCCGGGAAGAAAATCTGGAGGCGGCCGAACTGGAAAAATTGCTCGAAGCAGTAAAGAAGCGCGAAAAGGACGATAACACCTAAAACCCACGTATATGCTCTCCATCCAGTACCTGCTCGAATCGGCTTTTTGCCTGGCCTGCCTGTATGCACTTTACTGGCTTGTTTTGCGCCGGGAAACTTTTTTTCAGTGGAACCGCGCCTACCTGTTGCTGGCCCCTGTGCTGGCCTTTGCACTGCCGGCCTTGCATATTTCCATCGTTCAGCCGGCGCCTGTTTTGGCGGTGCAACCGGGTGGGGTACCGGCCCCGGAATTTGACCTGCCCCTGTGGGTCGAAAATGCGCAATTTGCGCAGCAGACCGTTGGGCAGGCACTCGGCCATTCGCTGGGCTGGTGTACCCTTGGCGAGGTTTTGTGGTGGCTTTACGTGGTTGTGGCGGCTGTCCTGTTCCTCCACCTGATTCTCCGAGTTTGCCGTTTACTTGCTTTTTTACGGCGCTGCAACTTTGCCGGGCAGCGGGGCGGGATCACCCTGGCAAACGGCCCGGAAAACACCCCGCTGGCTTCTTTTTTCGGCATCGTCTTTTGGCATCCCGGAACTGCGGATGCACAGGAGCAGCGCTACCTCCTCGAACACGAACTGGTGCACGTGCGCCAGTGGCATAGCCTCGACCTGATCCTGATGGAACTGCTGATTGCGTTTCAGTGGTTCAACCCCTTGCTGTACATCTACCGGCGCAGTTTGCGCAGTGTGCATGAGTATATCGCCGATGCGGTTGTCGTGCACCGTTTGGGGCGGCGCCATGCCTATGCCCAATTGCTGGTCCGGCGCCAACGCCAGCCTGGCGCCCAGCCTTCCGGCTTTGTGAACACCTTTCATTCATTCATAAAAAACCGTCTTGAAATGTTAGCCAAAATGCCCTCCCGCCCCTACCGCAAAGTCAAATACCTGCTCGCCCTGCCGCTGTTTGCAGCCCTGATGTTGTTATTTTCCTTCCGCTTGATCGAACATTTGCCTGCGGCAAAACCCCTGCACGAAGCCCTTCAAACCGTCGGAAATTATGCCGAAAACCTGAGTGAAATCACAATTAAAGCCCCCGGAACACAATCTCCGGAACCTACGCCGTATAATTTTTACTGGGGGTCGCTGTCCGGAAAATTTATGTACGATTCGTTTTCAAAATCGTATAGCCTGGAACTGGAATCCTCGCCGGAAGAAGTACGCGAAGCGCTTAAGCGCGAACCGCGGCTCTGGAACGGCAAATCACTCGAACAGCACCTGGCTTTTTCCTGCGATGGCCTCCCGGTGCGTACCGATTACAACAATGAAGCCGTGTATGCAGGCGTGCGCAGTGCGCTGGAAGAGCGCATCGCCCGGTTGAGCAGCGCGGATGTGCTGGAACTCCGCGAACTCCGCCTGCCAAACGGCGAAACTGCTACTGTCCGGATAACGCTCGGTATCGAGCCGCCAAACTGGCTGCCCCGGCAACGCTCCGAAGTGCAATGGCAAACCGACGCGGGCCGGGAGCACAGCGCGTTTTTGAACCTGCAATGGAGCGAAAAGCACCTGGTCGACCAGCAGTTTTTCACCGAAGCGGAATTTTGGAATTATATCCAAAATACGCCGACGATCAAGTTCAAGGCAGGCAATGAATCGGTTGAACCACAAACGCCAACGAAATTCAGCTGCCGTATTACCGGTCCCGAAGGCCAAATTTTGCGCCAGCTGAACGAGTACGAAAATGCTTATACCCTGGAACAACTGCGCGCGGAACTGCAAATCATTCGACTGGAGTTGAAACCGGGCGCTATTGTTTGGATCACCGGCTGGGTGGATTCCCGGAAAGCCGGTGACCCGCATTCCAGTACCCAAATGCGCTCGGGCAGTGCGGTTTTTCAACTGGTTGGACCGTATGATCCCCGGCGTTTCCTGCGCCGTGCTGACCGGAAAACCTATTTCCTGGAATGGGGAAACCTTTCGCTGAGTTTTGCTTCCAGTTATGCCTGCACTTACCGCGACAACAATGGCACATTCATACATACCGATAACCCGAAACAGCAGCGCGTAGCCACCCTGGCCAAAACAGAAATTATCCGCATGCTGCAACTCCCGGCCCGCTTGTATCGCGAAAAGGAACTGCTGCCGGACTTCAATTTTACCCTCGATTTCAAGGGCTACGGCGTGCTGATCAAAAATGCAGAAGTACCGGCCGACCTGATCCAAAAACTGGAACGCGCGCTGCAAGCCGGCGATGTGTTGAAAATAACCGGCATTCAGGCCCGTGCCGGTGGCCCCATGCAGGTAGTGTTGCCGACCCATGCGCTCGGGCGCCTGCGGACGGTCGCTACGCGGCATTCGTTGGGCAATTTTAAGGTTGAAACGCTGGAATCAGGGGAATTGTCGCGGGTTGTGTTTTCGGCGGCAGCCGCCAATATTTTACGCAATGAACTTAAAAACGAGCCGGGCTTTTACCTTCAGTACGGCGATATCGACCTGCTCAATTCCACGGTCGAACTGGAGGTGCGCGCCGACGATCCCAAGCCGACTTTGCGCCAGCCGGCAAGCCCGATAACAGAAAATTCCGTTACCCTGAACGTCCGCCCAAATCCTGCACACGATTACGCCATCGTCGACATTCAACTTTCGGAAGCCGGCGGCGGCTTGCTGACGGTGGTTGACGCCGGTGGAGTCGTACGTTTTTCGCTGAAAACAGCGTTCCAGGCCGGCCATACACCATTTAGGCTGCCGGCAGAAGCCCTGAAGGCCGCGGGCATGTACACCATCCGCCTGGAGATGCCCTACGGCAATAGCGCCGCCAAGTTGCTGGTAGAATAGCTACCTTTGCAGGTACTAGAACTGTTGCACACTGCCCATGTTTACCGGAATTATTGAAGCCCTCGGCACCGTCGAAAAAATAGAAAAAGACCGCTCCAACATTCATTTCACCATCGCCAGCCCCATCAGCGGCGAACTAAAAGTGGACCAGAGCGTGAGCCACGACGGCGTTTGCCTGACGGTGGTGGAATCCGCAATCCCCCGCTGGAGCGGGGCAGGCAGCAATCCGCAATCCGCAATCCACAAAGTTACTGCCGTCGAAGAAACCCTGCGCCGCAGCCGGCTCGGCTCCTGGCAGGAAGGCGCCATCATCAACCTGGAACGCTGCCTGCCCATCGGCGGCCGGCTCGACGGGCATATGGTGCAGGGGCATGTGGATACCGTGGCGACCTGCGTGGAAGTATTGGAAACCGGCGGCTCCTGGCGCTATACGTTCCGGTACCCGGTTGCGAACCGGCATTTGCTGGTTGACAAAGGCTCAGTTTGCATCAATGGCGTAAGCCTGACCGTGGTAGAGCCCCGGGACGATTTGTTTTCTGTGGCGATCATTCCGTACACCTGGGAGCATACAAATTTCAAGGCGTTGGCAGTTGGGGATTTGGTGAATATCGAGTTTGATATTTTGGGGAAGTATGTAGCGGCGAACCTCCGGTTCGCCTCTTGACGCGAACGAACCGTTCGCGTTACCGTTCAAACAACCACCACGAAGGCTTCCGCTTCACAATCCGGTAGTTTTCAAACAGGTATTTCCGGATATGCGTCACGGCCTCTTCCGGGTCGTCGGTGAACAGGAGCAAATCGAGGTCTTCCGGCGAAATCGTGCCCTGGTCGGCCATAAACGAAATAAAATCCCGCAGTGGTTTGAAAAACTCCGTGCCCATAACCACAATGGGGAAACCTTCAATTTTCCGGGTCTGGATCAGCGTCAGTGTTTCAAAAAACTCGTCCATGGTACCGAAGCCTCCGGGCATAATGACGAAGGCGTAGGAGTACTTGACCAGCAGCACTTTCCGGATAAAAAAGTAGCGAAAGAGCACAAACTTGTCGAGGTACGGGTTTTCCACCTGTTCGTGCGGCAACACAATGTTGCAGCCCACCGATTTACCTCCGGCTTCCCGGGCGCCCCGGTTGGCAGCTTCCATGACGCCGGGGCCGCCGCCCGTCATGATGGTCAGGCCCAAATCGGTGGCGATATGCGCGCTTACTTTTCGCGCCAGTTCGTAATACGGATGCCCCTCCTTAAAACGCGCCGAGCCGAACACCGTAACGGCCGGACCGGTAAAATGCAGCGCGCGCAGGCCTTTGATCATTTCCCAAAAAACGCGGAGGGCAAAGCCCAACTCGTAACTGCGACTTTTGGGGCCTTCGAGCCAAACGGATTCATTGCGGTTTATCAGAGGGCGGCGTGGTTTGGACATAAAAATTTGTTTTTGGAAAGCAATTATGGTGCATTGCAGTGGTTGACCGGCAAAGGTGAAAAAAACGCAACAGTTTTACCTAATAACCAGTTCAGGTACCGAATGCCTACCTTTGCCGGCTATTGGCCGTTGGCTATTGGCTGTTCGCCGTTGGCTGCACCCGGAGTTATAGGTGTTTAAATACAAAAATTCGAAAAACCCCCTGTCCGGGAACAGCCAAAAGCCAAAAACAAATAACCAACAGCAAGCAAGCATGGCCGAACAAAACTTCGTCGACTACGTAAAAATCTTGTTTCGCTCCGGAAAAGGCGGGGCGGGCAGTGTGCATTTCTACCGCGGCCCGGGCGTGCCCAAAGGCGGACCCGACGGTGGCGACGGCGGCCGGGGCGGCCATATTATTCTGAAAGCCGACCACAACGAATGGACGCTGCTGGACCTGAAATACACCAAGCACATTTTTGCCAAAAACGGCAATCCCGGTAAAAGCGGCCTCAAAACAGGCTCCGACGGCGGCGACATCGTGATCAAAGTGCCGCTTGGCACGGTAGCCAAAGACGCCGAAACCGGCGAGGTGCTGCTGGAAATACTGGAGCGCGGCGACAAAAAAGTTCTGCTGACCGGAGGCCGTGGCGGCAAAGGCAATAATTTTTTCAAATCAGCCACCCACCAGACACCCACCCATGCCCAACCCGGGGAGCCGGGTGAAGAACGGTGGATTATACTGGAACTCAAGGTACTGGCCGATGTGGGCCTCGTCGGTTTTCCCAATGCCGGCAAAAGCACCCTGCTCAGCGCCGTCAGTGCCGCCAAGCCCAAGATCGGCGATTATCCTTTCACCACACTGGTACCGCAACTCGGCATCGTGGAGGCACGGCCGGGAAAGTCGTTCATCATGGCCGATATCCCCGGCATTATCGAGGGGGCACATGAGGGCCGCGGCCTGGGCCACCGGTTCCTGCGCCACATCGAGCGCAACAGCGTGCTGTTGTTCATGATCCCGGCCGACACCGACCGGGCCTTGCACGAGGAATACGACATCCTGTTCAACGAATTGCAGGAATTCAGTCCCGAACTGCTCGACAAGCCCCGCCTGCTGGCCATCAGCAAGGCCGACCTGATCGACGCCGACCTGGAGGCCATGCTGCGCGAAACCCTGCCGCCCGGCATACCTGCCATTTTTATTTCTGCGATTACCGGAAAAAATATCCAGCAGCTAAAGGATATGCTTTGGACGGCAATGAACGCGGAAGTGGTATGATTTTATCATTTCGTCTTCAGGGCCTCCATATTCACCGTTGTACCGCCAAGCCATTCCCGCAGTTTTGCCGCGAAATCCGCTTGCATGGCCGGATCCATGTTTCGGATGCGCGCCTGCCCGTGGTCTTTTCCACCCAAGATGTAACTTTTTGAATTCACCTTATCGGATGGCGTGATCCGGTCGGCCGACCAGGTATCCGCAGCGCCGTAGATGTAGAGCATGTTGTTGCCCCGGGTTTGCAGCCAACGGTCCACTTGTTCATTCAGGCTGTTGTCGTAGGGCGGCGGATTGGCGTCTTTTGGCATGAACACCGCCGAAGGATTTTGCTTGAACTGGGTCAGGTATTTTTTGAACGGTTCGATATTGTAGCCGTAGTAACCCATCTGAGTACCGGCCTGGTAGTAGTGCGTAGCGTAGTGCATGATGTCGCGGTCGGAGAAAAAACCGATGTCGGAGATTTTCAGGAAATGCTCCACAGCAGCGTCCAGGTCGCTTCCCGGCGCCGGAATGTCTTCGCATTTTCCGCCCCATTGCCAAAATGAAAAGGAATACTCCAGCACGGTGTACTCAAAAGCTTTTTCCAGGGAGCCCAGGTATTCGTATTTCAGTTTGGCGCCTTTGGAAAACCAGTTGATCTTGTCCAGCACTTTTTCGCGGTTTTGGAGCATGTAAATCTGGAAGTTCTGAATTTTTTTCCGGCACTCCGCCGTGCCCACTGTGTCGAGGAAGGTGTAAATACGGGTATCCTCCAGGCCTTTGTTGAAGGGCGCCACGTAGGGGATGGACACCGCCACGTCATCGGGGTAGAAATAGCGGTAAAAGATCGTCGTTTGGCCGCCCTTGCTGATGCCCGTGCTCACCCAGGGCCCGTCGTACACCTGCCGGAAAAGTTGATTGATATGGTGCAGGTCGGCGGCCACCTGTTCGAGTGTGAGGTACTGCCATTGCACAGAATCGGGTGTGGAGGGGCCGAAAAAACGGTGCTCGATGTTGAGGTAGTTGGCGTCGAGAATGGCCTCCACTTCGTTTTTGCCCAGGTGCAGGTAGTAGCCCTGCGTATTCATCACCGCAGGCCGGTCGAAGCCGTGGTGCGTGAGGCGTACCTGCTGGTAAAAATTGCCTTGTGCGGGATTTTGATGGTCGAGCGGTTGGCGCACGCGCAAGTCGTACTGCGGATGGCCGTTCAGATCGTCGAGGCGTTTAAACGACACATCGGGGAGATTAAACAGGGCGCGTTCGAGGCGGACAATGTCGTCGGTTTGGGCAGTCAGGGAAATCGCAAGGAGGAACAGGGCGGTGGCAAGCGTTGTTTTTTTCATAAATCCGGAGAAATTAGGATAAAAAGTTGTGGTCCAAATGTAGTCGCTCAACTTGGTTTTCCGGTCGAAACCGGTGTTAGATGGCCTGGTTTTATCGAAAACCTCATCAAAACGGTCAAAAACCGCTAACTTGCAAAAAAAATTTCAGCATGGAAATGCTTTTTGATCAACCACCCCGGCGCAGCCGCTCCAAGTCCCTTCCGGAAGCGCTCATTTATGAAATTCTGGACGGGAAACCTATCTACCGAAAGGGCTACCGCCAGGTACTGAACGGAACCAAAACCCTGGAAGAAATTATGCCCGCCAGCACCCTCCAAAGCGCGATCCTGTCCATTTTGTTGCGGCTTATTTTTCAACATTATGACGACAACGACTATTTCATCCTGACCAATGAACCCGGCCTGCACCTGAGCAAACGCATCAATCTGGCCGGCGACATTTTGATTTTTGACAAAAAAATATTGCGCCCGGAAGACATTAATCAACACTATGCCAAAGTGCCGGCCCAGGTTCATATCGAAGTTGACATCGAAGCCGATACGGAAGACATGGGCGACATGGAATATGTGACCAAAAAAACACGCCGCCTCCTGGCATTTGGCACGAAACGGGTCATCTGGATTTTTACTTCGGTAAAAAGCATTTTGCTGGCAGAGCCGGATCGCCCCTGGCAAACACTGGAATGGCGCGGAACGGTGGAAATCGGCAATGGCGCTACATTCAACCTGGAAGAGCAACTGAAAAAGCAAGGGATCAAAATCTAACCACCCACCATGTCGAACCCACCCAAACACAACATCACCGCCCTGCGCCGCGCCCTGATCGCCAAAAACCTGGCTGCCTACGTTATCCCCGTCACCGACCCGCACATGAGCGAGTACCTGCCCGAGCACTGGCGTACGCTGCACTGGGCTTCGGGTTTTACCGGTTCGGCCGGTACACTGGTGATCACGGCCGATTTTGCCGGGCTCTGGACCGACAGCCGCTACTTCATCCAGGCCGAGCAACAACTTGCCGGCAGCGGCATCGAATTGATGAAACTCACCGTACCGCACACCACCGAGTTTGTCGACTGGCTTGCCGACCGCCTGCCCGAGGGCGCCACGGTCGGCCTCGACGGCAGCCTGCTCTCCCGCGGCTGGTACCAAATGCTGGAAGCCGGCACCAAGCCGCACGGCATCCGTCTCGATCCGCACATCGACCTGGTGGCGCCGCTGTGGACCGACCGGCCGGCTCTGCCCCAAGAGCCCGTGTACGAACATCCGGCCAAATTTGCCGGCGCTACACGCAACGAAAAACTGGCGCAAATCCGCGAACGGCTGGCAGAAAAGAAAGCCGGCTACACCGTTATTTCCACGCTCGACGACATCGCCTGGATGCTCAACCTGCGCGGCCGCGATGTCCCCTACAACCCGCTGTTTGTCGCGCATGCCGTGGTCGGGCCCAAAGAAGCGGCCCTGTTTATCGACCCGGCTAAAATGCCGGATGCCATCCGCGGGAAACTGAAGCGCGATGGCGTGCAGGTGTATCCGTACGAGACGATCACGGCTTATTTGGGCAAACTCCCGGCGCGCGCATCCGTGCTGATCGATCCCAAGCGGATTAGTCAGAACCTGCCCGGGGCATTTCCCGAAGGCTTGAAAGTGCTGGAAGGCACCAATGTGACTACCGCGCTCAAAGCCTGCAAAACTGCCAAGGAAGCGGTGCATACCCGCCAAACCATGGTGAAGGACGGCGTCGCGCTCACCAGGTTTTTTTACTGGCTGGCGCAAACGGTGGGCAAGCAAAAGATCACCGAACTGGATGCACAGGCCAAACTCCACCAGCTCCGCCTGGAACAGCAGGACTGTATCGGCGAAAGTTTCGGCACCATTTCCGCCTACGGTCCGCACGCTGCACTGCCGCACTACAGCGCCACGGATGAAAGCAATGTCGAACTCAAACCCGAAGGCCTGTACCTGCTCGATTCCGGTGGCCAGTACTTCGGCGGCACCACCGATACCACCCGGGTTATCTCGCTGGGCAAGATCACAGCCCAGGAAATCAGCGATTACACGCTGGTGCTCAAGGGCATGATCGGCGTCAGCATGCTGCGTTTCCCGAAAGGCACGCGGGGCTATCAGATCGACGCCTTCGCCCGCCACCCGCAGTGGATGCTGGGCATCAATTTTGGCCACGGCACCGGCCACGGGGTCGGTTATTTCCTGAATGTGCACGAAGGGCCGCAAGGCATCAGCCCGGCGGGAACGGTGAATGCTGCCCTGCAACCCGGCATGATCACTTCCGTGGAGCCGGGGATTTACCGTACCGGGAAACACGGGGTGCGCATCGAGAATCTGGTGCTTTGTGTGGAGGATGAAAAAACAGAGTTTGGCGAGTTCTACGCGTTTGAAACCCTCACTATCGCGCCGATTTTCACCAATTTGGTGGACAAAAAACTGCTGACGAAAGAAGAACTGCGTTGGTTGCGTGCGTACAATGGCCTGGTGCTGCGCAAAATCGGGCGGTATTTGACCGATGCGGAAAAGGCGTGGGTGAAGGCAATGTGTACAATTTAAAATCGACTTACTATGGCTAAGACAATTGCAACGCCAGGTGTTTTTATTCAGGAAAAAAGCGCCTTCCCCAATTCAGCAGTCCCGGTTCCAACGGCTGTGCCCGCGTTTATCGGATACACCGAAAAGGCAACGCAAAACAAAAAAAGCCTGAAAAACGTGCCTACCCGCCTTTCTTCATTCGGCGAATACCTGCTTTATTTTGGCGGCAGCCCGCATACGACTTATGAAATTGCCGACGACCCGGTTTTGGCATTTCAACTCAGCAATCCGCAGTCGCGGTTTTTACTTTACCACAGTATAAAATTCTTTTTTGCCAATGGAGGGAGCGATTGCTACATCGTATCGATCGGCGATTATTCCGGCGCGGTGAAACAATCCGACTTCGATGGTGAGACTCCTGTTTTGGATGCATCCGGCGCCAATACCGGCAAGGTGAACGCTGTTGGAATCCGGACGTTGCTGAAAGAACCTGGGCCGACCATGTTGGTCATCCCCGACGCTGTTTTGTTGCCAAAACCTGAATGCGCTGCTATTCAAAAAACGATGCTCAGCCATTGCCAAAAGATGGGCAGCCGGTTTGCTATTTTGGATGTTCCGATGTCGGAAACGGACATTCAAAAATCAGACACCCATCAAATCATTGAGCAGTTTCGAACTAATATCGGCGCCAATCACCTGCAATGGGGCGCTGCCTATTACCCCTATCTGGAAACTACAGTCACCGGCTCAGACGAGGTTTCGTTTATGAATATAGACCCGGCGAAAAATGCAGTATTGATAAATCTTTTGCTGGACGAAGTCGCCACAGCCCAAAAGCAAGGCTTGATTGATAACAAGCGGGCTTCCGCCTTTACCGCCGAGGTCGAAAAGATTGCTCCGAATAATCCGGCTTCCGGCGAGCAGTATGAAACGGCCAGAACCCTGCATGAGGATTTGCTGGCAATCAGCCCCTTGTACAAGAAAATCATGAATACCCTGCGCGGCAAAATCAACGTCTTGCCACCGAGCGGCGGCATGGCGGGAATTTATTCTATGGTGGACAATTCTGTTGGCGTATTTCAGGCTCCGGCCAATGTCAGCATAGGATCGGTGATAAAACCCGTAGTTAACCTGACCAACGCCGAACAGGACGATCTCAATATGCCGCTCAATAACAAAGCCATCAACGCCATTCGCACGTTTCCTGGAAAAGGCGTACTCGTTTGGGGCGCCCGAACCCTCGACGGCAACAGCCAGGACTGGCGTTACATCAGCGTACGACGCACGGTTATTTTTATCGAACAATCGATCAAATATGCCATCGAGCCCTATGTTTTTGCACCGAATACAGCGACAACCTGGGTAAATGTCCAGGCACTGATCACTAATTTTCTAACGAATGTTTGGCAAGCCGGCGCTCTGGCCGGCGCTTCTGCCGACGATGCGTTTAGCGTCGATATTGGCCTGGGTATCACGATGACGCCGGTAGATATTCTGGACGGCATCATGCGGGCAAGTGTGAAAGTTGCCGTCAGCCGGCCTGCGGAATTTATCGTGCTCACATTTCAGCAAAAAATGCAACCTAGCTGATTAGCGGCCATCTCAAAATCGGTGCTCAATTCCCGCACTTTTCCCCACCTTTGCCTCCCATGGAACGCATTTCCGTTTTCGACATTTTCAAGGTGGGCATCGGCCCCAGCAGTTCGCACACCATGGGCCCCTGGCGGGCTGCCCAGCGCTTTTTGCGTGAGTTGGGCCGCGACGGGAATTTTGACCACGTCGTATCCGTACAGGTCGATCTTTACGGCTCCCTGGCCAAAACCGGGGCCGGCCACGGCACCGACCTGGCCGTTATCCTCGGCCTCAACGGCGACGACCCGGTGACCATCCCCGTGGAAGCCGTGCAACCAACGTTGGAGCATATCCGGAAAACAAAAACCATCAACCTCGGCGGACAAAAAACGCTGCCTTTCGACCCGGAAACGGACGTAATTTTCCTCTACCACGAATCGCTCCCCTACCACGCCAACGGCCTGGTTTTCCGCGCTTTTTTGCGCAATGGCGCAGGCTTTAGCCAAACGTACTACTCCGTGGGCGGCGGTTTTGTAGAAAAAGAAGGCGAACAAAATCTGGCGGCCAACGTCACCCTGCCCTTTCCAATCGACCGCGGCGCCGACCTGGCTCTTTGGTGCAACCAGGAGCAAAAAACTATTGCTGAAATTGTTTTCCAAAATGAGCGCACCTGGCGTTTCCCTGAAGATATCAACAAAGGCCTGCTCGACATTTGGGCCGTGATGCGCCATTGCGTGTACAAGGGCTGCCACACCGACGGGGTGCTTCCCGGGGGGCTGGAGGTGACGCGCCGGGCGCATGCCATGAACGTCAAACTGCTCGGCGACCGGCCGTACAACAACGTGGACGAGTGGATGGACCAAATCCGCCAGTGCGATTGCTCGTTCCAGTTTATCCTGAAATGGGTGAGCTGCTTTGCCCTGGCTGTCAACGAAGAAAATGCAGCATTCGGCCGGGTGGTTACCGCGCCAACCAACGGGGCAGCCGGGGTTATTCCCGCTGTGATGATGTACTACGCCTGTTTTTGCCCGGAATTCGACGGCGATGAATCGATCATTCGCTTTATGCTCACAGCCGGCGAATTCGGCAGTTTATTTAAAAAAGGCGCTACGATCTCTGCCGCCATGGGCGGCTGTCAGGCCGAGATCGGTGTGTCGTCGGCCATGGCTGCCGGAGCACTGACGGCTTGCCTGGGCGGCTCGGTCGGGCAGGCGATGATGGCCGCTGAAATTGCCATGGAACACCACCTGGGCATGACCTGCGATCCTATCGGCGGGCTGGTGCAGGTACCCTGTATCGAACGCAACACCATGGGCGCCATCAAGGCCATCACGGCCGCCCAAATTGCACTGGAAAGTGACCCCACCAAGGCCAAAGTCAGCCTCGATGCCGTGATCAAAACCATGAAAGAGACCGCAGAGGATATGAACCACAAATACAAGGAAACCGCCGATGGCGGCCTGGCGGTGCAGGTGACGTTGGGTTTGGTGGAATGTTGAATTTCCATACCCCGGTGCCCGCACGGGCGACCGCAAGGGTCGCCCCTACGGCATTCCGGGTATTGAAAACATTACGGCAAGGTGCCAACCTTCCCCTTCAAAATCGGCAGGGTAAACAACGATAGACCGACCCAACGACGCCATCAATGTAGGGGCGACCCTTGCGGTCGCCCGTGTGGTGATGCGGTCGCCCGTGTGGTAATGCGGTCGCCCGTGTGGTAATGCGGTCGCCCGTGTGGTAATGCGGTCGCCCGCGTGGTAATGCGGTCGCCCGCGTGGTAATGCGGTCGCCCGCGTGGT
>CAZAEZ010000003.1:196046-242923 GCA_964484205.1 uncultured Saprospiraceae bacterium
GGTCGCCCGCGTGGTAATGCGGTCGCCCGCGTGGTAATGCGGTCGCCCGCGTGGTAATGCGGTCGCCCGCGTGGTGATGCGGTCGCCCGTGCGGTGCAGATGCCGCATTCAGGTAAGCATTCGTTCGATTTTCTGTAATTCCTCCGGATTGAATTCCAGGTTATTCAGACATTTCAACGAATCGGCCAACTGCTCGGGCCGGCTGGCGCCGACAAGCACGGACGTGATCCGGGCATCGCGCAATACCCAGGCGAGTGCCATTTGGGCCAGCGTTTGGCCGCGTTCCAGGGCCAGGGTATTCAGTTTTTGAATTTGCCCCAGCCGTTGCGGAGTCAGCGTTTCTTTTTTCAAAAAACCATGCGCCTTGGCAGCACGGGAATCTTCGGGAATACCCTGCAGATATTTGTCCGTGAGCATACCCTGAGCTAAGGGCGAAAACGGAATGCAGCCCACGCCTTCATTTTCCAGCACATCAAGCAGACCGTCCTCCACCCAGCGATCAAACATGGAGTACTTCGGCTGGTGGATCAGGCAGGGCGTGCCGAGGGCCTTCAGGATGCGGCAGGCTTCGGCAGTTTGCTCGGCAGTATAGTTGGAAATGCCGACGTAGAGCGCCTTGCCCTGGCGCACGATCAGGTCGAGCGCGGCCATGGTTTCCTCCAGCGGGGTATGGGGGTCGGGGCGGTGACTGTAAAAAATGTCGACATAGTCCAGGCCCATGCGTTGCAGGCTCTGATCGAGGCTGGACACCAGGTATTTTTTTGAACCCCACTCGCCGTAGGGGCCGTCCCACATCCGGTAGCCGGCTTTGGAGGAAATGATCAGCTCATCGCGGTAGTTGCGAAAATCGGTGCGCAGGAATCGGCCGAAATTCTCTTCTGCCGAGCCGGGCGGCGGACCGTAGTTGTTGGCCAGGTCGAAGTGTGTGATGCCGGCATCGAAAGCGAGGTGCAGGATTTTTCGGCAGTTCGACTGCACGTCCACATGACCGAAATTGTGCCACAAACCCAGGGAGACCGCCGGGAGCATGAGCCCACTGCGGACGCAGCGCCGGTAAGTCATTGTTTGGTAGCGCGTTGGGGAAGGGAGGTAATGCATGGTTGATGTTTTTTATAAAAAACCTATTTCGCGCCGAAGGCCTGTTCCACCAGTGCCTGTTGCTCCTTCTCGTGTTTTTTGGCGAAGCCGGTAGCCGGACTGGCGCTGGCGGCGCGGCTTACGCGCGTCCAGCCGTACTCGTTGTGGTTGAGCATGATATGCCCCCAGGCGCCCATGTTGGCCGGTTCTTCCTGCACCCAGAAAAGTTGGGCCTTGCCGTATTTTTTCAGCAACGCTTCAAATTGTACTTTCGGGAAGGGGTAAACCTGTTCGAGGCGAACGATGGCCACATCTGCGCGTTTTTCATCCTCCTGCCGTTTCAGCAAATCGTAGTACACCTTGCCGCTGCAAACCAGCAGGCGTTTCACTTTTTTCGGGTCGGCCTGCGGGTCGTCCAGGAGTTCCTGGAAGCGGGTGCCGTCTTCCATTTCGCTGATCAGGCCCAGGTTGTACGGTGGTCGCAGCGTGGATTTCGGCGACATAACCAGCAAGGGCTTGCGGAAAGGACGGAATAGTTGCCGGCGCAGCAAGTGGAAGAAGTTGCTTGCGGAGGTGATGTTGGCAATCGTCACATTGTTGCCTGCACAACCTTGCAGGTAGCGTTCCATGCGGGCTGAGGAGTGTTCGGGTCCCTGGCCTTCGTAACCGTGGGGGAGCAGCATGACCAGGCCGTTCATGCGCCGCCATTTTGCTTCGCCGGCCAGGATAAACTGGTCAATGATCGTCGAGGCGCCATTGGCAAAATCGCCAAACTGGGCTTCCCAGATTACCAGGGCGTCAGGATTGGCGTACGCGTAGCCGTATTCAAAACCCAGCACGGCGTATTCCGAAAGCAGCGAGTTGTAGATCAAAAAACGCCCCTGGTTTTTAGCCAGGTTATCGAGTCGATTGATGCGCTGGTACGTTTTGGCGTCCACCGGAGCGGCATGCCGGTGGCTAAAGGTACCCCGTTTGACATCCTGCCCGCTCATGCGAATATCCTTGCCTTCCAGCAACAGGGAGCCGTAGGCCATCAGTTCACCCAGGGCCCAGTCGATCTGGCCGTTGTCCACCAGGCTGCGCTGGTTATCGAGCAGTTTGGTGATCTGCGGGAGCGGCGTAAAATCTTTGGGCAGATTGAGCAGGTGCTTGAGCAGTTTGTCCAGCGTTTTGCGGGGGAGGCCGGTTTCGGGCGAATGCTGAAAATCGATGTCGGCGGTGGAGAACGTCAGCGCTTTCCAGGCCAGTTCGGTTTCCTGGTACACATAGGGCAGCGGGTTTTGCCGGGCATTGTCGAGGCGATCCTGGAGCTGTGCGCGAAAATCTTTTTCCATCTCCTTGGCCAGTTGCAGGTCGACGTCGCCGCGCTGGATCAGCATTTTATTGTACACCTCACGGGGGTTGGGGTGGTCGTTGATGGTTTTGTACATGTCGGGCTGGGTGAAGCGCGGCTCGTCGCTTTCGTTATGGCCGTAGCGGCGGTAGCAAACCATGTCGATGTACACATCGTTGTTGAATTGCTGGCGGTATTCGGTAGCCAGTTCAACGGCAAAAACCACGGCTTCGGGGTCGTCGCCGTTGACGTGGAGGACCGGGGCCTGTACTACCTCGGCCACCTGGGTGCAGTAGGTGCTCGAGCGCCCTTCGTCCCAGCCGGTGGTAAACCCGATCTGGTTGTTGATCACAAAATGAATGGTGCCGCCGGTGTAATAGCCCGGCAACTGGCTCATTTGGGTGATTTCGTACACAATGCCCTGGCCGGCAATGGCGGCGTCGCCATGGATCAGAATGGGCAGAATGTGGTCGTATTCCGATTCGTACAAGGCATCGGCTTTGGCCCGGGCAAAACCCAATACTACAGGGTCAACGGCTTCCAGGTGCGAGGGGTTGGGCAGGAGTTTGAGGTATACATCCTTGCCGTACAACGTTTTAACCTGTGAAGAAAAGCCCAGGTGGTATTTGACATCACCGTCGCCGAAACTCTGGTCGGGAATGGTTTTGCTTTCAAATTCGGTGAAGATCTGTTCGTAGGTTTTGCCCAGGGTATTGGCCAGCACATTGAGGCGCCCGCGGTGGGCCATGCCGATCACGATTTCCTGCACCGGAATTTCCGATTCGGTAGCCGCCGTGATGATGGCATCGAGTGCGGGGATAGTGGCTTCGCCGCCTTCCAGGGAGAAGCGTTTTTGTCCGACAAATTTGGTGTGCAAAAACTGCTCGAACACCACGGCGCCGTTCAGTTTTTCCAGGATGCGTTTTTTCTTTTCCAGCGGGAAACCGTAGTCGCCGGCGAGGTTGCGGCTTTCCACTTTTTTGCGCAGCCAGTGCATACGCTCTTTGTCGTAAATGTGCGTGGTTTCGAAGCCGATATTGCCGCAATAGATTTTTTTCAGGCGATCGAGAATTTCCCGCAGCGTGGCGTTGGGCATTTCCATTTCGACGCCCGCTGCAAAATGGCGGTCCAGGTCAGCGTCCGAGAGCCCGTAGTCGGCCAGATCGAGCCGCGGATGGCGGTCTTTGCGCGGTTTGATCGGGTTGGTGGTCGACAACATATGCCCGCGGGTACGATACCCGTGGATAAGGCCCAATACGCCAAATTCCTTGAGCAGGTCGGCATCGGAGGCCTTCGGTGTGCCGTTTGAAGCGCCATTGCCGCCGGCTTCGGTAAGCGCAAAATCAAAACCTTTGAAAAACAAGGCCCAGTCCGTTTCAACGGAATCTGGGTCGGATTGCCACGAACGGTAAAGCGATTCGATGTACTGCGGATGGGCGTTTGATACGGCCGAAATATCTTTCATGATAAAATTTAAATAAAAAACGGATACCTGGGGTTTAAACGGGCAAAATTAGGGGTTTTTAAAAGGATTCACCGGCCAGGACCGGCAATCAAATTTTTTTTTGTCCATTATTATTTTTCCGGGGAAAAGGCCTACCTTTGCCCGCCCTAAAAAAGGCCACATTGGCAGCAGCCCGATTTCAACTAACGAACTAACGATTTATAACAAATATGGCACACCACCGTTCAGCACTGAAGCGCATTCGCCAGAATACGAAGCGTCGCTTGCAGAACCGTTACTACAAAAAATCGGCTCGCACGGCAATCAAAAACCTGCGCGATCTGAAAGACCAGAAGCAGGCAAGCGAGTTTTTGCCGAAGGTGATCAGCATGATCGACAAACTGGCCAAGCGCGGCAGCATCCACCGGAACAAAGCCGCCAACCTGAAAAGCGGTCTGACGAAATTCGTCAACAGCCTGGCTTAATCCAGCTGTTGGCGCCCGGCTGTTTGCCATTGGCTTTTTGAAGGTGAAGATAGGAGCAGCGCTCGTGTCTTCACCTTCTTCATTTGGCTGCGGGTTAGCCGGAACAATTTCCATGGCGGCAAAATCCGCTCGGATTCTATAAGTTTGCGGCCGGTTTTCCCCGACATTTCTTCAGCCTGATACCATACCAATGTCTGCCACAACCAAATTTTACCCACTCCGCGTTCGCGATATACGCCATGAAACTGCCGATACCGTGTCGGTGGCTTTCGATGTGCCGGAGTCTGTCCGGAGTCTGTTCCGTTTTACCCAGGGACAATACCTGACCCTCCGGGCCGAGATTGATGGCGCAGACGAGCGCCGCTCGTATTCCATTTGTTCGGCGCCCCACGAAAACGACCTGCGCGTGGCGATCAAAAAAGTGCCCGGCGGGGTGTTCAGCACTTATGCCAATGCTGTTTTGCAGGTGGGCGATATTTTGCAGGTCATGCCGCCGCAAGGGCGTTTTTTCACCGAACTTAACCCGGAAAACCGGCATTTGTACGTGGCTTTTGCCGCCGGAAGCGGCATTACGCCGGTCATGTCGATATTAAAAAGCACCCTGCATGAAGAGCCCAAAAGCCGCTTCATGCTGTTTTACGGCAACCGGGGTTTTGATCAAATTATCTTTCACGAGCAGTTGGAAGAACTCAAGAATTTGCACCCCGACCGCTTGATCGTGCACCATATTCTGAGCCGCGAATCGCTGGGTGCGGAATTGTTCCAGGGCCGCCTGAACGGCGCCAAATGCCAGGCCTACAGCCGGTTGTTGTTCAGCCCGGCCGAAGTGGATGCTTTTTTCCTGTGTGGGCCGGAGGAGATGATTTTTGAAGTCAAGCAAAACCTGGAAGAGCAGCACGTTGAGCCCAAACGCATTCATTTTGAGTTGTTTACCAGCCCGGGTACGCCAAAGAAAAAAATTAATCCGCTGGCCGGAGCCGGCAATCCCGATGCCTTCGATGCTTCGGTTGTGGTTATTCAGGACGGGATGCGGTTTGATTTTCAGCTCCAGTCGGACGGCAGCACGCTGCTGGATGCCGCCATGCGGGCCGGCGCCGATCTGCCGTTTTCCTGCAAAGGCGGGGTATGCAGCACTTGCAAGGCAAAAATTCTGGAAGGCGAGGTTAGCATGGATCTGTGCTACGGCCTGGAACCCGATGAAGTGGAAGCGGGCTTTGTGCTTACCTGTCAGTCGCACCCGAAAAGTAAAAAAGTGGTGGTGAGTTTTGATGCGTAGCGGTTTTGCCTGGAAACGGCGTGGCGCGGGATGTCGGCTTTTCCGTTTTTATGTTAACGTGAGTTTTGGACAGCATTGATAAATCACATCAACCTGGAAGGCTGGATTTTATGGTTTCCAGATGTCTCCCCCGCCCTGCAGAGTACGTGCTTAGCGTGCTTGCCCGCAGGAGTGTATTTTCCCGCAGATTTTCGCAGAAAAGGCCGCAGATTTTCGCAGAAATTCGCTTTGGGTAAGCCCGCGAAACTGATTTTCCCCGGATCAAATTCAGCGTCGATCTGCGGCCTTTTCTGCGCAAATCTGCGGGAAACCTCTCTCCGAAGGTCGTACCCAAAATCCGCGAAAACCCACGCTAAACACATACCCTGCAGGGGAGACATCTGAACTATTTAAGATAACCCTATCCAAAACGCACGCTATATTAAAATAGGAGAATGCCCGAAAATTTGAAAATTCCTCCGCCGGGGCCAGTATTTTTACAGCCTTAAGATTTCCTCCCAATGAAAAATATTGCCATTCTCACCGGCGGCGACTCCGCTGAACGCGTCATTTCCCTGCAAAGCGGGCAGGTGGTAGCCGACCATCTGCCGAAGGATCGCTACGCTGTATTTCAGATCGATATCGAAGGCGCCGACTGGAAAGACCGCGATACAGGCATTCAAATCGATAAAAACGATTTTACCCTTCCGCTCCCCGATGGGGAAAAGATCCGCTTCGACTGCGCCTTTGCCGCCTTGCACGGCAGCCCATTGGAAGACGGTAAAATGCAGGGCTATTTCGATATGCTGGGAATGCCCTACACCTGCTGCGACGGCTATGTGAGCGGCCTGACGATGAACAAGTACCACTCCAAAATGTATGTGGCGCCCTTTGGCGTGCCGGTGGCAAAATCGGTGCTCCTGCACCGCGGCGAGCCGGTTGATGCGGATCGTTTGCTGGAACTGGGCTTGCCGCTTTTTGTAAAACCGAATACGCACGGCTCCAGTTTTGGGGTAACGAAGGTCAAAACAGCGGCAGAATTGCTACCGGCCATCGAGGCTGTTTGGCCCTACGACAGCGAAGCGCTGGTGGAAGCGTTTATGGACGGCCGCGAGTTTTCCAACGGCGTGTTGCGGGTAAACGGCGAAGTGGTGGCCATGCCGGTTACTGAAATTATTCCGGAGACCGAATTTTTTGATTTTGCGGCAAAATATGAGGGCCGGTCGCAAGAAATTACGCCTGCGGAAATCCCGGACGCCCTCACGCGCCAATGCCGGGAACGCTCCCGCCAGATTTATGAAATGCTGCATTGCCGCGGAGTTGTTCGTTTTGATTACATCCTGGTCGGCGACACGTTTCATTTTCTGGAAGCCAACACCATCCCGGGGATTTCACCGGCCAGTATTGTCCCGCAACAGGCCCGGGCGCATGGCTGGTCGCTGGGTGCGTTTTTCAGTTTGCTGATCGAAGAAGCCATGCGCCAGTAATTGCCGAACACGCTCATACCCAAGGTTACGTAAATGACTGTCAAACGGAAGCAATCAAACAAACCCGCCACCAAACCGGCCTGGCCCTACGGGCTGTGGCTGTGGTTGGTCTTTTTCGCCGGGGCGCTTTTTTTTATCCCGCAATGCCTCGACCGCTACCTGGTGCCGCGTTTTTTTCTGCTGTCCCTGATCCTGATTGGCGCAGTCTGGAGCCTTCGCAAGCACTGGAAAGACCAGCCCGCCGCCTGGCAGTTGTATGGTTTTGACTTGTTGTTGCTGGTTTGGTACGGCTGGAATATTGCTTCGGTATTTTGGGCGTTCAGTTGGTCGGAAGGCATTTTTTATGCGCAAAAAGTACTGCTCCTGTTCGGGGTCTACTGGCTGGTGCGACAGGCATTGTTGCACAACGAGGCCTTTTTCCGGAAAACGATGGCGCGGATCACACAGGCGCTCACGCTGGTGGTTTCGGTGGTGCTGCTGATTCAATTGGGCCTGGCTGTCAGCGAACACGGCCTGGACAACCAGCGGCTGTACGACTACGCCGACGGGGTTTTTGGCAACAAAGGCCTGGCCACCGATTTTGTTTTTTTTCTGTTGGTCCTGAATGTTTTGTTTGAACGGGAGTTTAAAAACAAACGCCTTTTTTGGGCGGCAGCGGGCTTGCTGGCCTTGTTCATTCTTGTGTTACAAACCCGCACCGTTTACCTGGCCACTGCTGTTGCCGGGCTGTTTTACCTTTCGGCCCGGGTGCTTCTGGAACCGGCGTTCAGACCTGTTTTTTTAAAAAAAATACTTCCGGTTGGGGTGTTTGCCGTCGTTACGTTGGCGGGCCTGTTGGCCTGGAAAGGACAGGGGACCAGTCTCGCGGAGCGCCTCAACCCGGCCAACTACCTTGAAAGTGCTTCCGCCCTGGAACGGCGTTTTGTTTGGTACAAAACCGATGAGCTCAATAAAAATCATTTTTGGCTGGGTGTTGGAAACGGGAATTGGAAACTGTTGTTTCCCTCGCAAAGCATCGAAGGCGCCTACCGCCTGCAGGAAAAAAATATCGTGATGACCAGGGTGCACAACGATTACCTGGAGGTGCGCTCCGAATTGGGCATTGTGGGCGTTGTGCTGTTCGTTTTGTTGTTTGGCGCGGCTTTTGGCGCCGGCCTGCTGGCCTTGCGGCAGGGCCCGGCGCCTGCTGGCCGGCACGATCTGGTGGTGTTGCTGGCGGGTTTGCTGGGGTACTGCGTGATCCAGTATTTTGATTTTCCGCGGGAGCGGATCGAGATGCAGGCGCTGCTTGCCTTTTTGCTGGCCTGTCTGGCTTTTCAAAGCCGGCAGGTGTGGGCGCGCGGGCCGGCATGGTCGATCGAAAAACTGCAAATGGTGTTTGTGGGCTTGCTTTTGGCAGGCCTGATGTTGAATAGCTGGATTGGCTGGAACCGCATACAAGGCGAAATTCATACGGTAAAAACAATGCAAGCCCAGAGCAAGGGGAATTACCCGGTTATGCAGCGCGAGGCGGCCGCGGCCACTAATTTGTTTTACAAATACAACGATGTTGCCTTGCCGCTCCAGTGGTACGAGGGTATCGCATTTTATCAGATGAACAATATTCCGGAGGCCGTTGCCGCATTTGGGGAGGCGTACCGGTTGAATCCCTGGGCTTTTCAGGTGATCAATAATTATGGTTCTTCGCTGGTACGCGCCAATCAGTATACCGAGGCCATTGCTTTATTTGAAAAAGCCCTGGAAATTAATCCGCGCTACGAGGAGGGGAAATTTAACCTGGCCTATTGCTGGTACGCTTTGGGTGAATTTGACCAGGCGCTTGAATGGCTCAACCGGCTGGATACCATTCCAAACCCGCAAACTCCGCAGGAGCGACAAAAAAATCAGGCCGTCCTTCAGCAAAAGGCCGGCCTGGAAACAGCAATTAGTAAACAGCAGAAATAATTTTTTCAGATCATTGGCGGTCAATGGTAGCCGCGCCATCCACTTTTACGGAACTGGTGGCATCTGATTTTACTTTGATGTAATTTTCAACATTGACCCGGGCATTGGAATTTTCGGAAGCGGAAATGTCGGCGCGACTTACCCGCCAGCCGGAAGCTTCCAGTTCGGCATTTTCGGATAAAACCGCGTTCAGTTGGCTGCCATTGCCAATCAATTCCACACGGCTTTTTTCAGACAGGGCAAGGGTTAATTCGCGGGAATCGAAAAAGCCCCGCACTTGAGTATTTCCCTTTGCGGTAATGGATGACTGTCCTTCTTCGAATCCCCGTATCGTCACAGTGCCCGTATTATTCGCGACCAATGACGTAAAAACCGGGGTTTTGATGACACAGCGGAGCTGACCGCTCAACGATTTTTCGCGGGTAGTCAGGGTGAGGTTGTCTCCGGAACGGATAATTTCGAGGGCATCGCGTTCGCTTGCCGGTCCGTCAAATTCAATGCTGAAGTCGTCGCCTTCGATGATTTCTGTTTCAAAATTTCCTTCCAGGAAAAAACGCTCGTAATTGCGCCCGCTGCGGTAGTTGCGGTCGCCAAACTGCGGGCAGTCGGCACAAACGAGGCCGCGATCAGTCATGCGAAACGCCTTGCCGGGGTTGCGATAAACGGAGTATTCCCGGTCGGAGTCGGCGTAATCAATATCCCAAACCCTGCGGTTGATCACATCGTCGAATACGATATACTTGCCTTCCGGCACACTGATGTTTAACCGAACCTCCTGAACGCGCCATTTTTCGCCGGAAGGAATGCCATAACCGGTGGGTACGCGCAGGGATTTCCCATCAAAATTGACGTCAAAAATGGTGTTGGCTGCATTGGAAACCGCATCGGCATTGGTGGTTCCGCGTGCCCGGATCGATTGGGTGCATTCGAAGCGGTTTGTTTCGCTGCGCCGGACGTTGATCCGAACCATTTCGTTGATTTTCAAACGGTCGTTGTCGATAAAAAGCCCGCCATCATCGTTGAACCAGTCGTCATTGTGGCCGGATATGCTGCCAGCCCAGTTGACATGCAAGGTGTCGGAGCGCAAGTCCGACAGATCAAGGTTGCTGGAAACGGTGCCGCTTTGCCGGAAGTTGGTGGCAGCCCAGCCGCCAAGAAGCACCAGGGAGATAAAGTTCAGCACCCAAAGAATGCTCATGCCCGACCCCAGCCAGGCCGGCGGTTTATAGCGAAAAATGGTTCGGCCCAGCCACAAGACCAAACCTACGATCGGTATCCCGATCAGGAAGATACCGTTGAAAAATCCCAGGTACGTTGCGCTGGTGGATAAGGGGCTCAAATAGGAAATGTAGGGCGCAGCAGTGAAAAAAGCCACAATGCCGCTCACCCAGGCCGTCGCCAGCCCGAGTACCATCATCACGGCGATGAAAATGATAAAGCCCAGGATAAGTTTGCCAAACACCGTCAGGCAACCGCTGGCTATGTTCGCCGTTGTACGCCCCGCCGAGCTGCTTCCGGCGCGGGCGCCCAGGTCGTTCACTTTTTTGGAAAGCCGCTCTACGCCATGTTCGATTTCGCGGGCGATGTTTTCCACATTAGCCGTTTCGCCCCGCATAGCGAGGCGTTCGGCGGCAGTGCGTGCCGGGGGAATCAGAATCCACAGCAGGAGATAGGCGGGTACCCAAAAACCGAAGGAGAGCAGGGCCAGGGCGATAAAAATGACCCGCATCCAGATGGAATTTTCCATGCCAAAGTAGGCGGTCAGGCCGGAGCAAACACCGCCGATTACGGCGTCTTCTTCGTCGCGGAACAGGCGCTTGCCCGGGCGGAAGGTTTTTTTACCGGATTTGCCGGAATCGCGGGTTTCCACGGGTTCGCCGCCGAAATCTTCCGGTTTACCCATAATTTCAATGGCAGCTTCGACGTCGGGCAGCATGACAATGGTGCGGTTGCCCAAATTCGTGCTGATCAGCTCGCCCAACCTGGATTCGATGTCGTGCATGATCTCGTCGCGGCCTTCACTTTCACTGAACCGCCGCCGAATGCTGTCCAGGTATGCCTGCAAGTATTCGAAGGCATCATCATCTATGGTGAGTGCATAACCGCCAAGATTGATATTCAGTATCTTATTCATTGTTTGAAGTTGGTTGAGAGAATGTGGGTGGTTTTGGGTTATTGCGTTTGTAGTACAGGATGTGTGGGGTGGGTTTAGGCGTTCTGAATTCAGGCATCCGGGGGGAATGGTTCGATGTTGAGGGGCTTGGGTGCGTCGGAGTCATCCGCACCGGGCTTCTTTTTCTTTTTGTTTTTGGCGGAGGTTACATTCGTCGCAATGGTTTCGTCGACGGCTTGCACCAGGCTTTGCCAACTGCCGGTCAATTCCTCCAGAAATTGCCTGCCGGTATCGGTGATGGTAAAATACTTACGCGGAGGGCCTTTTTCACCTTCCCGCCAGATATAATCCACTAAACCGTCGTTTTTCAACCGGATCAGCAAGGGATACAAGGTCCCTTCCTTTACCAGGACATTGGTGCCTTCCAACTGCCGGATAATCTCCGGCGGGTAGGTTTCCCGACCGGCAATTACCGCCAGCACGCACATCTCCAGGACTCCCTTGCGCATTTGTGCTTTGGCATTTTCTAAATCCATGTTTTTGTTTTTTTAGTTGTTGCCTCGGACCGGCAGGTTTTTAGCAATGCCGGCTAGTTGATGGCACAAACATATGGCTAATCTAGGTAGTATGCAATACAAGGAAGTTAGCTTAGCCTGCTATTTTTTTATGTAAAATATTTTTTCACACTTCTTTCAATCTAGTTCTAAAACGCGAAATGCGCTGATAACCAGTAATTTAGTTAGGGTCTTACAAATGCGGTTCAGGGCAAAATCCACGGCTTTGCCTTTTTATCCGGGGCGTCGTACATTTTTATAAAAAAATATTTTAACATAATTTTAAGAAAAGATTAACGTTAGTAACCTCATTCGTTTAACCAAACAAAATCCATTGTTATGAAAAATGTATTGCGAATGCTCAACAGCCGAGTGCTTCTGCTTTTTATAGTGGCGGGTTTGCTGGCGCCGTCCTGCACTCAAGTGTATTTTGAAAAGCCGGTACCCCAAAAAGCGGCCGAAATGCAGACAATCCCGGCCGACTGGACCGGTGTTTACCAGGCCGAGCCGCTTGGGGTGGAGGATCCGACGTTGATGGAGCAGCTTTTCTCACAGTGTTTTCGCCTGGAGCGGCTGAGTGAATCCCGGTTATTGATTGCCTCGGAATACCGGCTGCATGAAAAAGATATTCCGCGTTTGCGCAGTGCGCTTGACGAGCAAAAGGCATCCGGCACTTTACTCGACTATCAATTGTCTGAAAACATGCTTTTGTGTACAGTCGCCACGGAAGAAGGCGGCACGGAACAGCATTACACGGCGCTGCTTAAAAAAGGGAGCTGGTATATCCTGACGCAAACAATCGCCCCGGTTCAGCTTTTTGATCTTAAAACCGGCAATAAAATAAACTATGACCTGAAAAGCGGCGCAAGCATATCCTCACCGTGGTTGCCAGAGGCCGACAGCATAAGCAGTGAGCGGACAACTTTGGTGGCCCGGCAAAATCAAAAGCGCTGGTATTTCAACACCTGGGAGGCAAGTGCGCAAAAGTGGACCTTGCTTTATGTGGAACAATCCGGAAAGGATCAATTGCTCGTCAAGCAATCCCAATTGCAAAATCCGGAAGCGTTTAAAAACAAGATCGAATATTTTAATCGCATTACGCCGTTCCGGGAGGTGGAGTCCGATCATTTTGAAATTGACCCGACCGATGCGGCCCTGGAAAAATTGCTGGCGGAGAAAGACTTGTTTCAAACGACCTATCTGCGCAGAATTGAAGAATAAAATTCAGGTAGCGTTGGGCAGCGGCAAAACTGCCGCTGCCCAACAACCATAGCTATTCACTGGCCTGGTACCGCGCTACCGCATTGTGGAGTGGTGGTACCGTTTGCAGGTAGGCCCAAATTGCGTGCACTTCCGTATCCGAAAGGGTGGTGTGCGGAAACATCGGGTAATACAGCGGCCCGCCCCTGGGGTTTTTCCCAAATTTTACGGCATCGTAAAACTGCTGTTGCGTCCAATTGCCGATGCCGGTTTCCTTGTCCATGGTAATATTTGCAGAAGGCACCAGCACGCGTTCCATATTGATCATAGGGTTGCCGCCACCGTAAAACCCTTCGCTTTTTTCGGGAACCAATTCATTCATCGTTTTGAAATCGGCTGAATGGCAGCCGAAACAAGCACACAGCGCGTCGGCCACATACCGGCCAAAAGCGACCTGGTCGGTGGTATCCGGTATGGTAATGGTTTTTTCCGGCAAAGGCAGCGGTTTGAAAACCATGTTGGCCAAAAACTTGACGAGGAAGTTTGGCTTATTGGGCGGATTCTCCCGGGTATCCGCGGCCAGCGAAGGTTCGTCGGAGTGCAACCATGCGATGATCGAATAGATATCTTCATCGGCCATCAAGGGAAACTTCGGCATGTACGGTGGTGCATAGGTGCCGTCTTTTCGCAACCCGGTGCGCAAAAAATAATATAGCTCCCCATCCGTCCACGCACCGATACCATGCACCTTGTCTTGTGTAATATTATAGGAAGCCAGTGTGCCGAATTCCTCCGGGATGTCGGGTAATACCTTCCCGGTCATTTTCCCATCGGCGCCCCGGTGGCATTCGTTGCAAAGCAAGGTGGCAATTTTGGCGCCGCGCTCAACATACGCACTATCGCGCGGGACCTGCATGGAGGCAACTTCCGGGGGAATATTTACGTCGTAAGTAGGGATGCCCTTCCAGGCAATGTAGGCAGCAAAGCCGCCGATTCCGAGGGCCAGCAGCCCAATCAAAATTCCAAGGATTTTAAGTACGCGTTTCATATATAGGACATTTGGTTAAAAAAACAAGTTTGAAAGCGGGCGAGCAGGTTTTTCAGACTTGCTTTTCAGGCGGGATAAATCTTTGCCCAAATGTATAAAAATACGGGCAAACGGTATATTACACAGGGCAAACGCAATGTTTTCAAAGATTAAGACAGTTTAGAACTTTCAGTTTTTTTTGAAAATAATAAAAAAAATGGAGCAAGTCTAAATAGTACAAGTAACTGATTTTTAAATTCTTACAATGAATATAGATGTTTAGACACTAAAGTTTGTGAAAATTTAACATTTAAATGTTTAACAAAAACTTGTCGGAAGTTAAACAGGGCCATATCTTTGACCTATCAAAAACGACAATAAAGGAGATAGCCATGACAAACTTTGAATTTAACAGCAAGCTGAGTGGGTTAACCGCGCTTTTGCACTCCTTTGCCTATAACTTGACAAAGAATTCAGAAGACGCAAAAGACTTATACCAGGAGACAGCTTTCCGGGCCTTGTCCAACCGTGAAAAATTTCAACCGGGTACCAATTTTAAGGCATGGATGTTCACGATCATGAAGAACATCTTTATCAACAACTACCGGAAGAAAGTCAAATCGAACACGATTCTTGACACGACGGACAACCAGTACTACCTGAATTCCGGCAGCCATGCTACCGGAAATGCCGCAGAAGGCGAGATCATGCTCAAGGAACTGAACAATATGGTTTCGGCCTTGGACGATAGCATCCGCATCCCGTTTCTGATGCACTTTGAAGGGTTCAAGTACCAGGAAATTGCCGACGAACTGTCGCTCCCGCTCGGAACAGTAAAAAGTCGCATCTTTTTTGCCCGCAAGGAGCTTAAAGAGAAAATCTTGTCCAATTACGGGTTCCACCCAAACTAAATGCGAGTCACCCCCCAGGCAGTAAAACACATGAAGAGCCATTCCGAAGGGAATGGCTTTTTTTATTCCGGGTCCCAAAAAGGCGGCTACAAACTCCGGGTACGCCCCCCATCCACCGGCAGATTGATCCCGTTCACATAGCCGGCTGCCGGGCTGGCCAGAAAAGCCACCACTGCCGCTACCTCGGCGGGCTCGGCGAAGCGGCGCAGCGGAATCAGATTTTGAAATTGTGCCTCAACGGCTTCCACGGTTGTCTTGCTTGCTTCCGCACGTTTTTCAATGATTTCACGCAACCGGCCGGTGCTGGTATAACCCGGCAACACATTGTTGACGGTGACGCCGAAACGCCCCACTTCATTGGCCCAGGTTTTTGCCCACGATGCCACAGCCCAGCGCGTGGTATTGGATACCCCAAGATTGTCGATGGGCTCTTTAACGGACGTACTGATGATATTGATAATTCGGCCATAGCCGGCGGCCTGCATGCCGGGCAACACCGCCTGCGCCAGCAACTGGTTGCAAATGAGATGGTTGTGATAGGCGCGCAAAAACGCTTCCGGGGTCGCTTCGGTGATTGGCCCGCCGGGTGGGCCGCCCGTGTTGTTGATTAAAATATGGACGGGTTGTTTGCGCAACAGCTCCGCAATTTTTGCCAGCAGGATCTGGCTGTCGTCAAAATCGGCGATCAGGTACCGGTGCTGCTGCCCCTGGCTGGTATCCAGTTCGGCCACTGCTTCCTGCAGCGTGCGTTCGGTGCGGGCGACCAAGGTAACCTGTGCGCCAAGCCTGGCCAGTTCAATCGCTGTTGCCCGGCCAATGCCGGCACTGGCGCCGCCGACCAGGGCGTTTTTCCCATGAAGTTCGATATTCATTTTTGCTAAAATTTGAGGCACGGTAATGGCCCAATTTAGGAACAAAATTGCTCAAACCAGGCAATTTCCGTTGAAAAATCAAGCAAGGGGTACTTGCTTTTCAGTTGCTCAATGGCATCCAGTTGCTGTCGCGCAAAAGCCCGGTGCTCTGCTGTGCCGGGGTGCAATGGCCGGTGTTCAGCAGCAGCCCGTATCTTATCCAGCTGTGTCAGCAGGCGGCGCGTTTCTTCAGAAAAAAAAGTCGCGACAAAATATTCCCAGATGAACGCAACGGCCGTTTGGCTGGGATGCACCATGTCTTCGGCATAAAACCGGTAATCGCGCAATTCATCGAGCAGGAGTTCGTAGGCCGGGAAGTAATGCACAAAATCAAACTGCGCGCATAAGTCAGCGCAAGCCAGCAGCAATACCGCTTTGCTGCGCTGGTTTTCCACAAAACCGTTGCGCAAATGCCGCACCGGGCTCACACTGAGCACAACCTGTAGAGCCGGACGTTTTGCGCGAAGCGCTTCGATGGCCGTTGCCAGGGCGTCTACGGTTTCGGCCACGCTGAGGCGGCGTTCGTCAAACCAATTGGCCGGCGCCTTGTGGTTGTTGGCCACGACTTCACCGGTTTCTTTGAGCACAAACACTTGGGCGGTGCCCAGCGTAAGGAACAGGTAGTTGGTTTTTTCCAAAAATGCGGCGGTTGTCTGTCGGGCGCGTTCGATGTTTTGTCTAAAGGTTGCTTCGTCGGGGTGGTCGAATGCCCCGTGGTAGTCCCAATGGTAAAACGAACCTCCGGTTCGTTTTTGGATAGCCAGTTTTTCACCGAACCGGAGGTTCGTTGTACCAGCAATTGACACCGGATTGTACACAATCCCGTTGGGGTTTACCAGCGTATTGAATTTCCCTTCCACCAGCTTCCTGCCGATGTGTTCGGTAAAACAAGAGCCAATCAGCAGCAGCGGGTCGGCATGCGTCAGCTGAAATGGCGCCCGCCAGGGTGGTACAATTGTCCGAAAGCTTTTCATGGCAGCCCGTTTTTTCTGGGCAAACTTGCTACTTTTACGGCTCTTTTTCAGCAGCCTTCTGAAATTCGACGCATGGGATTTTTTGAGCGACTCTTTGGCGCAAGCCATTCCAACCTGCCGGATATTCCGTTCGGCCGCTATACCGATGCCTATAAAACGGAAGCCCAGATGGCTGCCTGGAACCGCTCGCTCGCCCTTTTTGACGAAGACAAGCACCTGGAGGCATACGCCGCATTTTTTACCTATCTCCGTGATGATCATGCGGATAACGTGCATTGGAAGCAGGAAGACGGCGCCATTCATTTTGAATTTTGGCAGGGCTCCCAACGGATCATCGGCACAGCGACACCGGAAAAAGTGACGGCCGAAAGCAAAGTGGCCCGAACGACCGACCTCAACGTCGGGTTTTTGCGGCGGCTGATGGAGTACAACTACAGCCTGAAGTTTTGCCGCTTTGCCCTCGACCCCGACAACAATCTGGCCATCCGCTTCGATACCCTCGGAACCGACGCCTCTCCCCTAAAATTATTGCATGCCCTGCGCGAACTCGCCATTCATGCCGATAAACAAGACGACCTGTTGATCGATGAATTCCGATCGCTCAGCCCGGTGGAAGCGCGCCGGGAAGCCGCTATTCCCGAGGCCGAAAAAGAGGTGAAATACAACTACCTGCGCCGGCAAATTGAAGCCACATTCGCGCTCCTCGACAAGGCGGCGCCCGACCCCAACCAATATCCAGGGGGCTATGCCTACCTGATGCTTTCCACGGCCTTTCGCCTCGACTACCTGCTCCGGCCGGAAGGTTTTCTGATGGACACGCTGGAGAAAATTTACGGGATTTACTTTGCAAAAAACGAGCGCACCAACCAGCTGAAAATCATAGCGCTGCGCAAGGAATTTCAAAAAATACTGGACCGTCCCAAAGAACAACTGTTTGCCGAACTGTACCGAACCCGCAGCACATTTGGCATCAACCCGCCGGCAAACCACGAGCGCATTGTTTCCCTCATCGAAGGGGAACTGCCGAACATGGAATGGCACCTCAACCAGAATTACCTGGAACTTGCCCTGGCCGTGCCACAGTATATCGTCGGGAACGCCCTTTTTCAAAACGTTCCGCCCAAACCCGATCGCGAGCTGCTGCACTTGTTTTATCAAATTACCGAACCGGAGTTTTTCCGTGCACTGGGTTTTCCAACATATACCACCCCCGACGGGCTCCCCAGCAAACGTCCGGTCATACAGGCAATCCGGGCTGTTGCGCAGCAAAACCGGGCTGTTTACCCGCGTCTGCGCCCGGAACTAAGCCGCCTGGATTTCAGTTCAAGGGTGCTTTTCGCAAAAAGTTTTCTGGAAATGATCCGGAATTTGGACCTGAGCACGGACAATTAACCAACGGGAATTTTATACCGCAAACGCATGGCCGACTTTATCGATACCTACCGCGACGTAATCATTCAAATTGCGACGCCATACAGCACCGGCACCGGTTTTTATTTGAAAGACCGGAACCTGATCGTAACCAACCACCATGTGGTGGAGGGCAACCGGTCGGTAATCGTCGAAGGCGCCAAATTCAAGAAGCAACTGGTCAAGGTTTGCTATGCCGACCGGAAATACGACCTGGCTTTTCTCAAAGGGCCGGCTATGGAAGCCGATCTGCCCGAAATTCACCTGGGCGTTGCCAAAACCCTGCGCGAGCGCGACCAGGTGACGGCCATCGGCCACCCGTTCGGCTTGAAATTTTCGGTGAAAACAGGCATCGTTTCCGGCGCCCGGGAAATCATGAACGATATTCCCTACCTCCACATCGACGCCGCGCTCAATCCGGGCAACTCCGGCGGCCCGCTGGTGGATAACGACGGCGATGTGGTCGGCGTAAACACATTCATCATCCGCGACGGCGACAACATGGGCTTTTCCCTGCCCGTGACATTCCTGCACGATTCGCTGGAGGCCTATCAGGCAGTCGGGGGCGACAATACCTGCCGGTGCACGGCCTGCGCAAATGTAGTTTCGGAAAAAACGGTGGATAACGGGTTTTGCTCCTTTTGCGGCAGCAAAGTCGAACTGCCCGGCCTTGTCGACGAATACGAACCCACCGGCGTGCCCCGCACCATCGAAACCCTGATCACCCGTACCGGACACGACGTCAGTCTGAGCCGCTGCGGCCCGAACTGCTGGGAAATCAAACACGGCAGCGCCAAAATCAGCATCACCTACCACGAAAAAACCGGCCTCATGGTTGCCGACGCCGTGCTCTGCCAACTCCCCCAACAAAATATCAAACCGCTCTACGAATACCTGCTGCGCGAAAATTACCACAGCGGCGAACGCACCCTTTCGGTGCACGAACAGGACATCCTGCTCTCGCTGCTCATCTACGACCGCTACCTGAGCGAAGAAACCGGCATGAAGTCGCTGCAGGAACTGTTTGAGAAGGCGGATTACTACGATAATATTTTGGTGGAACAGTACGGGGCGCAGTGGAAGGTGGCGGAGTGAACTCCCCCGGCTTCTCCCTATCTTTGCCCCATAAATTTCACCACGGAGGCATGGGCTTCCTTACTCGTCCTACGACTTCAAGTCGTAGGACGAGTACTGATAAAATGCAAACACATGGTCCTACAAGATACCCAACCCATTCTCGACCTCTCCAAATGGAAAAAAACCGTAGATGAACAGGCCAAAGCCTACCAATCGGCCCACCCCTACCCGCACGGCCAATTTGAAAATTTCCTGGAGCCCGGCGCCGCTCAAAAAGCCATGGAGGCTTTTCCAAAAGTAAAGGACGACGGCTGGATTCACTACGTGCACGTCAACGAGAAAAAGCACGGCCTCAACAAAATGGGCCTCATCCCGCCGTATCTGCAGGAAGTGATCCGCCAGCTGAACACCGACGAATTTGTGGCACAGCTCAGCCGCCTCACCGGCATTGATGGCCTGAAAGCCGATCCCTCGCTCGAAGGCGGCGGCTTGCACCAAAGCCAGCGCGGCGGCTACCTGAACATTCATGCCGATTTTACCGTGCATCCGCACAAACGCAACTGGCGCCGGCGTGTCAACCTGCTCGTGTACCTGAACGAAAACTGGCTGCCGGAGTACCGCGGCGAACTCGAACTCTGGACGCGCGACATGAAAGCCTGCGCCAAAAGCGTACTCCCGGTGTTCAACCGCTGCGTAATTTTCAACACGGATGCGGATTCCTACCACGGCCTGCCCGACCCCATTCAGTGCCCGGAAAACATGACCCGCAAGTCGATCGCGCTGTACTATTTCACGGAAGAGCAAGGCGCGGTACCGATCAAGCGGGCCACAAACTACCGCGCCCGCCCCGGCGATGGCCTGAAAAGCATCCTGATCCGCCTCGACACGGAAGCCGTGGCGCTCTACACCCGGCTCAAAGGCTGGCTGGGCATCAACGACGATTTTGTGAGTAAGGTGCTGAATTTGTTTAACCGGAAAAAATGAGTGATCGGGCATTGCGCCTCTCAACCCCACCCCCATCCCCTCCCCCAACGGGGAGGGGGGCTTGCCCCCACATTTTGAATTGATTTCGGGTACGCAATCAAAAGATAGAACGAAATCAGGCTCCCCTCCCCATTGGGGGAGGGGATGGGGGTGGGGTTGACAAGCGCAATGCCTCAAAACAGCCAAAATATGTCTGATTCATTGCGCTATTCCCTCCTCTTCGCCTTCCTGGGCGCCATATTTTACATCCCCTTCCTCGGCGGCGTGCACCTGTTCGACTGGGACGAGGTCAACTTTGCAGAGATCAGCCGCGAGATGCTGATCCTGAAAGACTACCTCCGGATTTATGTCAATTTTCAGCCGTTTTGGGAGAAGCCCCCGTTTTTCTTTTGGATGCAGGCGCTGGCTATGCAGGGCTTTGGCGTGGGTGAATTTGCGGCGCGCCTGCCCAACGCGCTTTTCGGGGTGGCCACGCTGGTGTTGCTGTTCAACATCGGGCAAAAATTGTACAACACCCGTTTTGGGATTATTTGGGCAACCGTTTACCTGGGCACCGTTTTGCCGTTTTTGTATTTCAAATCGGGCATTATCGACCCCATGTTCAACCTGTTTATCTTCCTGGGGCTCTATTTTTTTATTTTATCCTATTGGAAAAAAGCGGGCTTCTCAAGTATTGAACTGCCGCGCAACCGCTGGTGGTACCTCTTTCTGGGCGGCTTTTTTATCGGCATGGGGATACTCACCAAAGGCCAAACCGCCTACTTGCTTGCGGGCCTTACCATGGCGGTGTACTGGGTGTACAAGCGCTTCCGGTTTTATGTAAACGTACCCGAGTTTTTGTTTTTCACCCTGGCGGCCACGCTGGTCACCCTGGCCTGGTACGGCCTCGAAACCTGGAAAAACGGTCCCTGGTTTATTGTCGAGTTCAACAAGTACCAGTTCCGCCTGTTTTCCACGCCCGATGCCGGGCACGTGGGTTTCCCGGGATACCATTTTGTGATGCTGCTGTTCGGCTGCTTCCCGGCCTCCATTTTTGCCGTCCGCGCCTTTTTTCGCCAGCCCGACGAACAGCAGGACCATCAGCAGGATTTCCGCCGCTGGATGAAGTACCTGTTCTGGGTGGTGCTCATTTTGTTCAGTATTGTGAAATCCAAAATTGTGCACTATTCGTCCATGTGCTATTTCCCGCTCAGTTTTCTGGCTGCGGTGGTGCTGGATAAAATTTTGCGCGGCGAGATTGCCTTTGCCACCTGGATGAAAGTGCTGCTCCTGACCGTCGGCGGTGTTTTCGTGCTGGCCACGGCGGCGCTGCCTTTCGTTGGGATGAATGCCGGAGTGCTTGCCCCCCTGTTCAAGGATTCGTTTGCCCGGGCATCGCTGGGCGCGGACGTGCGCTGGACGGGCTGGGAAATTTTGCCCGCGCTGTTTTTGATCACCTTGCTGGTACTCACCCTGCGCTGGTTTGGTCGCGGCCACCGGGAACGCGGGTTTTACACGCTGTTTGGCGGTACGGCCGTATTCGTCATGCTCACGCTGATCTTTTTTATCAAGCGCATCGAAGGCTACTCCCAGCGGGCAGCCATCGAGTTTTTTGAAAGCAAAGCCGGCCAGGATGTGTATTGCACCACCTACGCTTACAAATCCTACGCGCAGTTATTTTATTTCAAAAAACAGCCTGCGGCAAACGAAAATGCCTACAACACCGACTGGCTCCTGAACGGTCCGGTGGATAAAGACGTGTACATTGCCACTAAAAACTATCGGGCACACGCCTTGCGCAACCGGGCGGACATGGAACTGCTGGGTGAGAAAAACGGCTTTGTGTTTTTCAAAAGGGCGCGGGTGGTTGGAAACTAGGACTAAGGCAGCTCATTTGAATATTTGCGACAATTGGTCATTTGCGATGCTTCCCCGGGCGATAAGCCTAGCGTACCGCGTAGGCCGGAAAATCCTCCAGAAAAGAAAACGACTCCAGCTCAAAATTGAGCGCGCAACTATACGTAGCCAGCCCATTGGTCACGGCCAAATACGGCGCCCGGAATTGCAGGTTGTACCGCGCCACCTGTTCGAATGTCGCAGTGCTCAGCGCAACTTTTGGCGATTTGCATTCAACGAGCAGCCAGGGTTTCAGGTCGACATCAAAAACAGCGATGTCGCAGCGTTTGGGCCGGTTGTTCAACGTCAGGCCGACCTCGGAACGGATTCGGTTGGCCGGGTACGATTTTATTTCCAACAGGTAGTTCAACACCAACTGCCGCAACAGTTCTTCCGGGGTAAGTGCCACATGTTTACGCCGGATAGGGTCGAACACAAAGCGCGCGCCCCCGCGCTGGGTAAGCTGCAAGGCCGGTTCAAACTGAAGAAAGTCGAGCTGTAGGCGCATGATAAACGGCAGTGATGGACCCTGGAAATAATCGAATGCAAAGGTACGCTGAATGCAGTTTTTACACCACTTTTGAACGGGTATTGCCTTTTTCGTTTAAATCCAAGCTGTTTTGAAAACACCGTCGCAACAACCCTTTTGGTTTATTATTGCCAACCCGGCGGCCGGCAATGGGCGCGTGGGGCGCCTGTGGCCGCGTATTGAAAGGCTGTTGCAGGAGCTGGGATTTTCGTACACCGTGCAGTTTACCAAACACCGCGGGCACGCCGTCCGGCTGGTAGACGACGCTGTGCTGAAGGGGCATCGGCATATTCTGGGTCTGGGTGGCGACGGCACCAACCACGAGCTGGTCAATGGCATTTTAACCCAAACACATGCACCCTCGACGGATATTCACTATGCGCTTTTACCCATTGGCACCGGCAACGACTGGGCGCGGACTTATCGAATTCCACATGATCCACGGCAGCGATTGCAACAGTTGCTGTTGGGAAAAACAGTCCTCCAGGATGTTGGAAAGGTGCGTTACCGGCTTGATGGCCGGGAGGCTGAGCGTTATTTTGTCAATGTTGCCGGTATGGCCTATGATGCTTTTTTGGTAAAAAAACTGGAACAGCACCGGATGGTGTCGCAGCTGCAATACCTGCTCATCGTGGGCCGGTATTTGTTTGAATATCGCCTGCTTCCGGCGCGCTTGCATTTTGCAGACCAAACGGTAGAGGATTTTTTTTACACCATCAATATCGGCATTTGTCCGTATTCGGGGGGCGGGATGCGGCTGGTACCCCATGCGGTGCCCGACGACGGACTGCTTGCCGTCACGTATGCCCGGCGACTGCCTAAATGGGAAGTGCTCTGGCAAACCCCGCGATTTTACAACGGAACCATTCTGGAGCATCCCCGGATTTCAGGTTTTCAAACGAGGCGTTTGGTGGTAGAACACACGGGCGACACGCCGACGCTGCTGGAGGCAGATGGCGAGTTTTTAGGTGAAACGCCGGCAGAATTTTCTGTTTTGGAAAAGGTTTTGCGTGTCGCGTAACGCGAACCTCCGGTTCGCGGTTCTTCGTAACGCGAACCTCCGGTTCGCGGTTTTTTACAACACGAACCGGAGGTTCGTGTTACCGTAAACGATCCATAGACCGCACCAAAGCCTCGTCTTTCCGGACCGCCCGGGCTGCCAGCCAGTTGAACAGGAAGGCCAATACAGGAAGTCCAATGCCCAGCGCATATTCAATGTTACCACCCTGAGGCGCCGCATCCAGCGTGTTTTTTACCGTAATACCCAGCAATACCAGCAACATGATACCAATACCGGCGCCGACGAGGGCAAGCCGCATTTGCAGGGAGCGGTTTTTAAACAAAAAAATGGCCGCAAGTGAAATTACAACGCCAAGCCCGGTAAGGCCCAGTAAACCCGGATTGTCCAGCGGGTTGAGCACGCCGTCGGCCAATGCTGTCAGGGTGCGGGCAGGGTCGTCGGCGGGCGTTTGCAGGTATGGCAATGCAAACTGGCCGCCAAGAGCGCCGGCAGCCAGGAGAAGAAAGATCGATTGAATGCGTTGGATCATTGGAAATGCCGGCTGTTTAGTTGTCAGCGGGCAAAAGTACGGTTTATCCCCGAGCAGTTTTTTGTGGGGCTGTTTAATTGCGACTTGAGGAGGAAAGATTTTGGAGGTTTTCTTCCTTTCTACGCCGACTACCAGTCGGCGTTACACGGCGAAGCTTTCCCCGCATCCGCAGGTACGCGTGGCATTCGGGTTGTTGAAATAAAAACCTTTGCCGTTCAGGCCGCCGGAAAACTCCAGCGTTGTGTTGAACAGGTAGAGGAAGCTTTTCAAATCGGTAACAACTTTCACCCCGTTGTCTTCAAAAACCTGATCGTTCGGTTTCGACTCGTTGTCAAAATCGAGTTTGTAGGATAAGCCGGAGCAACCACCCGACACGACACTGACCCGAAGGAAAAAGTCGTCGGCGATACTGCCCGAGTTTCGGACTTCGGCAATTTTGGCCTTGGCGCTGTCTGCTACAAAGATCATGGTGTGTAAAAAATTTAAGGTGCTCCTCAGGCAGTGGTTGCAGTGCTTTCCGCAGTCGTCGGAACGATCCCGTTTTTCTCCTGGTAGTCTTTGATGGCGGCTTTGATGGCATCTTCAGCCAGTACGGAGCAGTGGATTTTTACCGGCGGCAGGGCCAGCTCTTCCACGATGTCCATGTTGTCGATGCGCATGGCGTCATCCACCGACTTACCTTTTAGCCATTCGGTGGCCAGGGAGGAAGATGCAATGGCGGAGCCGCAACCAAACGTTTTGAATTTGGCATCGCGGATCAGGCCGGTAGCGTCGTCGACTTCGATTTGCAGGCGCATTACGTCGCCGCATTCCGGGGCGCCCACCAGGCCGGTACCAACGTTTTTGCTGTTTTTGTCCAGTACCCCAACGTTGCGCGGGTTTTTAAAATGATCCAGAACTTTATTGCTGTATGCCATGACAGATAGTTGTATTGTTTGCGATTGATTATTGTTTTTTGTTTTTGCCGCTAATGCTGAAAAAAAGTCCCCGGACAAAATAATAAATCCGGTAAAGCAATTTTGTAAACGGGTCGGGCGGACTTTGGATCGGCATAGCGAAGTTGATTTTTAGTGCGCAGACCACTCAATTTTTGTAAGGTCCACGCCATCTTTATACATTTCCCAGATCGGGCTGAGTTCACGCATATGATTCACACCATTGGAGACGGCCTCGATGGCGTAATCGACCTCTTCCTCCGTTGTGAAACGACCGAGGGAGAAGCGAATCGATGAGTGCGCCAGATCGTCGCCAAGGCCCATGCCTACCAGTACGTAGGAGGGCTCCAGCGATGCCGATGTACAAGCCGAGCCGGATGAAACGGCAATATTTTGGTTGAACGTCATCATGAGCCCCTCGCCCTCCACGTGTTTGAACGAAATGTTGGACACATGTGGCATGCGGCTTTGGATGTTGCCGTTCACTTTGGTTTCTTCCAGTTTTGTAAGGCCTTTTTCCAGCTTGTCGCGCAACCGGCTGACACGTTCGGCATCCTGCGCCATTTCAAGCCGGGCAATTTCAGCTGCCTTGCCGAAACCGACGATGCCGGGTACGTTGAGCGTGCCGGAACGCATGCCGCGCTCGTGGCCGCCGCCGTCCATTTGTGCGGTTACTTTTACCCGCGGGTTTTTCCGGCTGACATAAAGTGCGCCCACGCCTTTGGGGCCGTACATTTTATGGCCGGTAAACGACATCAGGTGGATACCTGTTTCACGCGGGTTGGTCGGGATTTTTCCCACCGCCTGCGTGGCATCGCTGTGAAACAGTACGCCGTGTTTTTCGCAGATTTGCGCGATTTCGCGCATGGGCTGGATAACACCGGTTTCGTTGTTGGCCCACATGATGGAAACGAGAATAGTGCCTGGTTTGATTGCAGCGTCCAGTTCGGCCAAATCAATCAGGCCATCTTCCTGAACTTTCAGGTAGGTGATTTCAGCCCCAAGCTTTTCCAGGTGTTTGCAGGTGTCAAGCACCGCTTTGTGCTCCGTTTCCGCCGTGATGATGTGGTTGCCTTTACGGGCATACATCTCGAACACGCCTTTGATTGCCAGGTTGTTGGCTTCGGTAGCGCCCGATGTGAATATAATTTCCTTCTCGTCGGCGCCGATCAATTGGGCAATTTGTTCGCGGGCATAATCCACTGCTTCCTCCGCTTCCCAGCCAAACTGGTGGCTGCGGCTCGCTGCATTGCCGTGTTTTTCAAAGAAAAAAGGAATCATCGCTTCCACAACCCGGGGGTCACAGGGAGTGGTTGCGTTGTTATCCAGGTAAATTAATCTGCGCTTTTCCATGCAGGAATGTATTTGTATTTAGATTGATTCTAAGTGAATTACAGGAACGCAAATATAACAGCTTGCCACAAAAAAAGTTTGGACTTTTTTCTTTTGATCGGTATTCCGGAGCCCGAAATACTGTTTTTGAGCGTTCGGGAATCATTGTGGCCCCGGGAACCAGTACATTTGCTGAAGTTATGAGTCAACCAACCGATTTTTTTGCAGAATTCCCGGCTGTTTCAAAAAAACAATGGCTGGACCGGATTACCAGGGATTTAAAAGGCAAACCGCTGGAGGAACTCCACTGGCAGTTGAGTGAAACCCTGCGCATCGATCCCTTTGCGCATGCAGAAGACATTGCTGCTCCGCCGGCCCCACTGGCCTCTGCGGAGCCGGGATGGGAAATTAACGAAGATATCGAAACCGCAACGCCGGATGCCGCCAACCGGCAAGCCCTGGAAGCCCTGGCCTTTGGCGCGGAAAGTGTGCACTTCCAGCCCGGCGCAACCGTCGAACTTCCCCAACTGCTCCATCGGGTGCATTTGGACTACATCAGCCTCCAATTTGGCGGCAAAGGCGTTTCCGACGGGCCGGCGGCCTTGCTGTCGGCGCTTGGCGCGCTTGCAAAAGATCAGGGTTTGGGCTCAACAACTATTCGGGGTTCCTTGTATTACGATCCGGCTGCTGCGGCGGTGCCCGACTGGCGCTACGCTATCGACTTGCTGCAGTTTGCACAAGCCGATTATCCCGGATTTCGCTGCCTGAGCATTGACGGCAGTACGGCATTTCAGGGTACGGCCCAGGTTGTTGACGAGTTGGCTGCGGTGTTGCAGCGCGGTTCGGTTTATCTGGAACAGCTCACCGCGCGGGGTATTTCGGCGGGCCTGGTAGCCAACCAGATGCAATTTTGTTTCAATATCGGCACAAGTTATTTTGTAGAAATTGCCAAACTGCGCGCCTTCAAATTGCTTTGGTTGAACCTATTGAAAGCCTGGGACGCGCCACTGAACTACCCGGTACTCGATGTGCGTTTTTCGCCTTCAATCTATACCGACGACTTGTACACCAACATGATCCGCGCTACCACCATGGCCATGTCGGCAGTTTTGGGCGGCGCCAACCGGCTCACGGTACGGCCTTACGACGCCGGGCGTACGGCACAGGCGCAATACCCGCAATCCTTTTCCCGGCGCATTGCACGCAACGTGCAGCATTTGTTAAAACTTGAAAGTGGCTTCGGTGCACTTACCGATCCGGCCGCCGGTAGTTTTTATATTGAAAAACTGACCCGCCAATTGGCAGAAGCTGCCTGGGAAAAGGTCATGCAATAGCAATTTCAGGATTGGAATGCCGGGTGAATCGGTTATTGTTTTTAATTTTAGTGATCTGAAAACCGAACCCGGGTGCTGTTGCACCCGACACACCTTTCCATTCACCAACACATCTAATCGTATGAACAAATTGCTACTGCCTGTATTCGGAGCGCTCCTCGTTGCCCACTTGCTTGGCGCGCAAAACACGTCCGACATTGTAGTCCCAGTGACGGTCACAACGTCTTCCAACCCACCGGTAATCAACCTGAGTTTTCCGGCCACCACCAACGCGGTCAGCACGCTGATCGGGCGAAAATTTATAAACCAGGGCAGTTGGAATTTCATCGTACAACCGGCAACCAGCACCGGTTTTGCCGACAGCAGCGTTTTGGCCGGAACCGCTTATGAATACATTGTCATCAAACAGACCAGTGTGGCCCCTACCACCCGGGTCGGGCTGGTGTATGCCGGCATTGAGGTACCCGCCCCTACCTACCGGGGTAAAATGATTTTGCTGGTCGACGATCAATTGTCGATCCCGCTGGCTATGGAACTGAACCGGCTGGTTGACGATTTGCGCGGCGATGGCTGGCAGGTAATCCGAAGGGACGTGAACGTGGCAACCAGCTCGGTCAAGTCCGTAAAGGCGATATTGGCAGACATATATAATCAGGATCCGAACAATACCGTAACAGCCCTTCTTTTTGGCGACATGCCGGTGCCATATTCCGGCGACATCAATCCGGAAGGGGTTCCGGGTTATCAGGGCGCCCGTCCTACCGATTATTATTACAGTGATATGGACGAACAATTCTGGACGGATACGTTGGTGAACAATGCAACGGCCCTGCGCATGGCGTACCACAATGTACCCGGCGACGGCAAATTTGATCGAAGCCAAACGCCGACATTTCCTGAAATTGTTGTCAGCCGGGTCGATTTTTCCAATTTGACCGGTTGGGATGTTTCGCAAACCGAGCTCTACCGCCGCTATCTGAATAAAAACCACAGATTCCGCAACGGTGCTTACAAACCGGAAACCCAAACCCTGGTGGACGATAACCTCGGTTTTGCCGGTGGCGGCGCATTTGCCCAAAATGGCTGGCGAAACGGCTACGCCCTGACCGGCGGCGGCTCGATTGTTCAAGGCGACTTTTTAGCCGATACCAAAAACCAGAGTTTTTTGCTGGGCTATGGTTGCGGCAACGGAAACTTCACCAATATCGTCGGCGTTGCCAACTCGGATAATTTTAAAACTGATAGCGTCAACATCGTATTCCCGTTACTATTCGGCCCATTGAGCGGCGATTGGGATTTTGAAACCAACCCGCTTTTACCCAGCGTACTGGCCTCCAAAGGCGGCGCCCTTGCCACCGCCTGGGCCGGCCTGCCCAACTGGCATTTGCACCACATGGGTTTGGGCGAACCGATCCTGACCAGTACACTTTGGGTGTGGATCAATAGTTTTCTGACCAACCCGGTTTACCCGCCAAATGGCGCCGACGATCTGGTGCATGTCGGCTTGCTGGGCGATCCCAGCTTGCGGGCACATTATATTCAGCCTCCGCAAAACCTCGCCGCGATAACCTCCTGCAATGACATTACCCTGACTTGGGATGCTTCGCCGGATGCCGACGAGGGCTACCTCGTTTACCGCGCTTCCGCTCCCGACAGCATTTTTGAACTGATCGTCAATGCCCCGATCAATGCCACCACATTCGTCGACACGATGCCTTTGACTGGTGGCAATTATTATCAGGTGCGCGCTTTTGGCCTGCAAATGGTACCCACCGGGTCTTATTACAACCAAAGTACCGGTGTGCCGGTATCCATTGATTTCAGCCCAAGTGCGCTGAATGTTTTGACCCTGGTGACCGATGTTAGTTGCAATGGAAATGCCGATGGCGCTATCGATCTGACGGTTTCCGGCGGGATGAGTTACACCTTTGAATGGTCCAACGGTAGCACCGTACAAAATCAAAGTGGCTTGGCCGCAGGCACTTATACGGTCACAGTCACCGATAATTTAGGTTGTTCAACTACAGCAGCTGCCATGGTAATGGAACCGCCGGCAATTGCCCTCAACGCCACAGTACTCGACGTACTTTGTTTTGGCGATGCCAGCGGTGAAGTACAACTTGAAATTGCTGGCGGAACACCCGGCTACAGCTTCGACTGGTCGAACGGGGCAACTACGCAAAGCCTGGCCGACCTGGCAGCAGGCATTTACACGGTAACGGCTTCGGATGCCAACGGCTGTACCCAAACGGCAACGGCAACAGTAGCCGAGCCCACGGCGATCGACCTGACGCTGACAGCGGAAAACGCCACGTGTAATGGTTTGGCAGATGGAAATATTGACCTGACCATAGACGGTGGTTCGCCGGGCTACGCGTTCGAGTGGTCAAATGGCGCCAACAGCCAAAATTTAAACAACGTGCCTGCCGGAACCTACACCGTTACCATCACCGACGCCAACGGCTGTACCTTAACCGACAGCGAAACGGTGGATGAACCTACGGCCATAACCGCCGAAACAACCATCACCAATGCCGGTTGTGCCGGCGCCACCAACGGCGCCGTCGACCTGACCGCAGACGGCGGCACGCCGGGCTATACCTTCGAATGGTCGACCGGTTCGACCGATGTAGACCTGACTGATGTGGCTGCCGGGACCTACACGGTAACGATCACCGACGCCGCCGGCTGCACCCAAACTGCCACAGCTACCGTTGGGCAAGTGACCACGCTGGTTGCCGAAAGTATGCAATCGGACGTGTCTTGTTTTGGCAGCTCCGACGGTAGCGCCGAGGTACTTGCCAGCGGTGGCGACCCGGATTACACCTATTTGTGGTCGAACAATGAAACAACCGCAACCATTGCCAGCCTCCCGGCCGGTACCTACACGGTAACCGTAACCGATAACGCCGGTTGCAGCCAAACTGCCGAAGCCACCGTTTCTGAGCCGCCTTTGCTCACCGCCGGTAGCGTTTGGGAAGCGCAGCCTTGTTTGCAGGATGTTGGCACCGTGACACTGACTGTAGACGGCGGCACGCCAGACTACACGTTTGCATGGTCGACCGGCGCCACTACCCAAAACCTGGAAGATGTTGCCCCGGGATTGTATACAGTAACCATTACCGATGCCAACGGCTGTACTATCGAAAACGCCAACACTGTCGTTCAGCCGCCGACGGCGCTGTCGGTACAATCCGGTTTTGTACAAACCAGCTGCCCGGATGAAACGCCCGTGCTGGGCGATATCGTTGCCGTAGTCAATGGCGGCACGCCCGGGTACAGCTACCTGTGGTCCAACGGCGCTACCACCGCCAACCTGCAAGGGGTGCCGGATGGTACGTACACCGTTACGATCACGGATGCACAGGGCTGTACGGTGGTCCATACCAACACGGCGGTCGCCTACATCGCCCCTTGGGCAGTAACTTCCAGCATTACGAATGTTACCTGTAATGGCAGCTCAGACGGTACCGTTATGCTGGCTGCCGCGGGCGCCAACGGCCCGCCGTACACGTATGACTGGTCCACCGACCCAATGGGTGGCTTACCGGCCGGCACCTATACGGTGACGATAACCGACGCCCTGGGCTGTACCACAGTTGAGACATATACAATTCTCGAACCTGCTGCGATCAGTTTGGTAAACCTTGCGGTTGTTGATGCCGACTGTTCCAATGGATTTATGGGCTCCATCACCGTTGACGGAATTGCGGGTGGCACCATGCCATACGGGACGCTTTGGACTGGCCCCGATGGATTTGTGTCGGATCAATTGAGCCTGACGGGGCTAACCGCCGGGATATACACATTGGCCATTACGGATGCCAACGGCTGTACCAGTCTGTTTGGGGCAACAGTATCGGAAGGCCCGACGCCGCCGGATGTGCTGCTGAACGGCGCCGACACCGTCTGCCTTAATGTGCCTCAAAACTTTGTGATCTTCCCGGATGCCGGCACCAATTATCAATGGAATGCCGGCCCCGACGGGACTGTAGTTTCCGGGCAGGGCACGTCGGTTGCCTCAATCCAGTGGTCGGCCACCGGTGTGCAAACTGTTGAGGTGACCTACAACTACGGCGGGGATTGTGTTGATTCCAGATCAACGAGCATTTTTGTTGACCTCTGCGTCGGCACAAAAGAGCCCAAACTCGCCGGCGTACATATCCAACCGAATCCTTTCGGCGATTGGCTGACGGTGCAGTTTGACCGGCCGGTGGAAGCCGATTCCAGGCTTCGGTTGCTCGATATGCAGGGCCGCCTGATTTTGGAAAAAACGGCCCTGACCGAGAGTACCCGCCTGGAAACCGGTGATTTGCCGGCCGGCAGCTATTTGTTGCAGGTGATTGAAAAGGGCCAGGTGGGAATTTGGAAAGTGATCCGGTATTAACATTTAGGTACTCGTCCTACGACTTCAAGTCGTAGGGCGAGTACAAAAATCCACTTGCAATGCGCCCCCTCAGTTTAGTTTTTCTATTTGCTTCATTTTGGGCTGCCGCCCAAACACCAATTGCCGTAGCCGACCAAACCTTCAAAATGGACGGCGAGCACTGGTTCGTCTATGCTTTTGCGCAAGGCGACCAGGTGGCGTTACACATGGAATTGCTTGTAGGCCGCCGGGTAAAAAATGTCGAATTCACGGAGTTCAACGGTCAAATGTTGTTCAGCACCTATTCCCTGGATTCTTTCCTGGACAAAACCATCCTGATCCCGCAAACCGGTGTTTACCTCCTGCGCATCCAGGAAAGCGGCATGGGCAAAAAAGTGTGCCGTTTCACCCTGCACCGCACGCCGGAAGGGCCGCTCACGGCACGCATGGACACCCGGGTGCCCTGGGACATCCGCACGCAATCGAAGTTTCGGGTGAAAACGCGCATGATCCCGGTGGGTAAAAAAACCGGCATCAGCACACTTGCCGGCAAAGTGACCGTAAGCGCCAGCAAACTGGGCCTGAAAAACCCCGTCAGCGCCTACGCATTCAGCTTGCCGCCGCATACCGTACAATGGGCGTATCGTATTTCGGTCGGTCAGACGCTGATGGAATCCCGGCAAAAGGATGCCGATCAGCTAACCAGCGCGCTGAATTCCGGCGCAGCCAAAATATTGCCTGTGGCGCCACCCACCGCACTGGCGGCTTTCGCCCTTGGCATGGCAATCGACCTGACGGTGCCCAAGGCAGGTGAAGATGTGGAATACGCCCTGCTGACGGGAGAAAATCTGGAGCTGTTCAAAAAGCGCGAGCCGTACAAGGCCTTCATCTGGCAGGGCGATGTGAGTTCGGATGTACAGCGCCGGTACAGTCCGCTCGAAGGCAGTTTCTACTTTGCTTTTCGCAGCGACAACTGGATGGATGACATTACCGTAAATGTCGACATTGAGGCGGTCACCGAAACGCCTATCTTCGCCGAAGAAATTTATTTGGAACCAGGGGGGTGATTGCGGATTGCGGATTGCGGATTACGGAGTGCGGATTGGTTCACCATTTCGGGAGGTGAATTAGATGCACTTTTTCAATTTTTGATTTTGTTTGCAAAACAAGCCATTGCGAAATGGTGAACCAATCCGCACTCCGTAATCGGTAATCCGCACTAAAAAAAATGGTTGTTTCAAAAATACAAGCCGCAATAACCGACTACAAAAACTGGCTTCAGCGCGAGCGCAATCATCCTTTTTTGTACAAGTGGGAATCGGTGCGGGTGTTTCAACTAAATTGGAACCCCGATGACGCCGACCCGGCAGCCATGTTTGAACGCAGTTTTCAAAACAGTCAAACACGGCGGCTCTGGCAAACGGAGCACTGGTACCCCATGCGCATGATGACCGGCTTCTGGCGTATCGAGCCCGGCATGGTGCGGGCGATGTTCGACGACCTGTTCGACGAAAGCCGCGACGTGGAGGCGCGCATCGGTCGGTTTTTGTTTGGCTGCGATGAGTTGCTGCGCGATTTCAAGCGGCTAAATCCCACCTCGGTAGAGAACAATCATTACCACGACGATTACCGCATGATCGCGCTGTACCTGGCTTTTCGTTATCCGGAGCAGTATGCGCCTTATGATTTTGAAGTATTCCGGCAGACGATGCAATATGTTCAGGCGCGGGATATTCCACAGCAAAACGACATCGGGCGGTATTTCAAAGTGCTGCGGATTCTGATGAATTTTCTGGAAAAAGACCCGGGCGTCCAAACAGCCATGCAGCGGCATTTGGCATCGAAAAAACACTATCCGGGGAAAACCCTGCTGGTGGCGGAGGATTTTTGCCAGTTTATTGCCCGGCAGCACGCGCTAAACGCATCCAGCTGATTTGTCTTGTAAAATCTTGCTGTTCAACGCGCCCAGGTATTGTATTTTAAAATGCAATAAATGGCGCGTACGCCGTCTTTCCAACCAATTTTTTTGCCTTCGGCATACGAGCGGCCGTAGTAGGAAATGCCGACCTCGTAGATATGGATTCCTGCAATCCGGCTCATTTTGGCGGTCACCTCCGGCTCGAAGCCAAAGCGTCGTTCCTTTAATTCAAGGCGTTTCAGGATATCCGCTTTGAACAGTTTGTAGCAGGTTTCCATGTCCGTCAGGTTGAGGTTCGTGAACATGTTGGAGATAAAGGTCAGGAAGCGGTTGCCGATGCTGTGCCAGAAAAAGAGGATCCGGTGTGGTTTGCCGCCCATAAAACGCGAGCCGTACACGACATCGGCATAGCCGTCGAGAATGGGGCGCAGCAGGATGTTGTATTCTGCCGGGTCGTATTCCAGGTCGGCATCCTGGATAATGATGAAATCGCCACTGGCATGCTGAATACCGGTGTGCAGGGCAGCCCCCTTGCCTTTGTTGACATCGTGCTCGAGGTAACGAATATTCAAGGCAGGGTTGGCCTCCATGTAGCGGCGGATGGCGCCGGCCGTGTCGTCTTTGGAGCAATCATTGGTAATAATCAGTTCCTTTTGGATACCCTGGATCAACTCGACGGCTTTTACCTTATCCAGGATGCGGTGGATGGTGCGTTCTTCGTTATAGGCGGGAATAACAATGGACAGGGTTTGTGGCATGGTAGTGCGTCGTCAGGGTGCGTTAAAGTGGGGGGCAAAAGTAAGCCGAAGTTTCGGGTTCGTTAAAAATTGTCATAACTGGCAAAAAAAGTTCCACATTTAACGTTTTAGAATAATTTTTGGAAAACTTTTTGCTGAAGCCTATCGTTAGGCAAGTAGAACAAATAAACATTTTCTAATCCGCGCAAAACTGTATTACATCATGTCAGATCGCATCTCTAAATTTCGTCGGATCTGGCGTATTTCGCCCCGATTGGCTTTCGCTTACCTGCGTCGCCGGGCCACTCGCCAAGCAAAAAAATTTCTTCCCCGGGAGGAATGGAACATCAACTGGCTTGGAGAGGAAATGCGTCCGTTCAATAGCCTGCGCTAGTCGCAGGTTTTTTTGTGCCTGTATTTCCCGCAGGTACTGATTTTCGCCCCGGTTGTGGTGGGAATGCAGGATATTTACCTGCAAAAAAGAAGCTGAGCCATGAAGATCATGCTTTTTGCCATACCCGTTTTTTTTCTGCTCATTGGTCTTGAATTGCTCATGGCCCGCCTGAAAAAGGCGAAATTATATCGTTTCAACGATGCCGTGACCAACATCAATTGCGGGGTACAGCAACAGGTAACCGGCGTGTTGTTCAAAACGCTGCTCTTTGCCGGCTACCTCGGGGTTTATGAACTCCGAATCTGGACGATCCCCGATACCTGGTGGTCCTTTGTCCTGGTTTTTATCGGCGTCGATTTCTTTTACTACTGGTTTCACCGAAGCACACACGAGGTGAGTTTTCTCTGGGGCTCCCACATCGTGCACCACCAAAGTGAAGAATACAACCTGAGCGTTGCCTTGCGCCAATCGGCTATTCAGGCTTTTTTTGGAAATGTGTTCTACCTGCCGCTGGCCTTGCTGGGCTTCAACCCGGTGACTTTCCTGGTGATGAACACGTTTCAAACGCTGTATCAATTTTGGATACATACCAAAACGATCGGGAAATTGCACCCGGCATTTGAATATGTTTTCAATACACCCTCGCACCACCGGGTGCATCATGGCGTGAACCCAAAATACATCGATAAAAACCACGGCGGCACCCTGATCATTTTTGACCGCTGGTTTGGTACGTTTCAGGAGGAGGAAGAAACGGTCGTCTACGGCGTAACCGTACCGCTCAACAGCTGGAACCCGCTTTGGGCGCAGATCGATTACTACGTCTGGCTGGGGAAACAATTGTGGCGGGCGCCCGTGTGGAAAGACCGCTGGAATATGTTGCTGCGCAAACCCGGCTGGCTGCCGGAGGCTTTGGGCGGGACCATTGAAGCCAGGCCCGTTTCGCCGGAAAAATTTCACAAGTTCGATACGCCGGTTTCACCGACGGTGCATGGCTACGTGCTGGCTAATTTTGTCTTGCTGATCGGCGCTACATTCCTGTTTCTGCAGGCTGCAGGTAAAAATCCGGGAATTAACCCAACAAACCTGTTGCTCACGGCCTGGATCATCTGGACGACGGCAAGCCTCGGAGGGCTGCTGGAAAACAAACGCTGGGCCCGTTGGTCTGAGCTGTTGCGCTGGATCGCAGCGGCCGGGTTGCTGTTCTACCTGTAAATTATTGTTGACGATCCTGCCCGCCGCCATTTTGTTTGGGCGGGGTAGGCGGTGTGTTTTGTTGCGGCAGTTGCAGCGGAACTTTAGGCCGGTTTACCGGAGTTGGAGGGGGATTCTGATTGGCGGCCGGTTGTTGTTGCTGCTCTTTGTCTTCCTGTTTCCTGCCAAATAAGCGGTCGAACAATCCGCGTTTCTTTTCCGGGTTATCCGGGTTATTGTCCGGATTGCCGTTTTCGTCAAAATAGCGGTCGGCAGTTTCCTTCAGGTATTGGTAACCGTTGGCCTCCAGCGAGTCGCGGATGGTGGAATCCATCAGCAGCATATTGAGCGTATCGGGCGATACCTCAATGCGCATCGGACAACCAAACAATGCCGCTACCTGCGGCTTGGGTTCCGGGAAACGCGCCTGATACATTTTCACAAATGCCCGGTCGTTGGCCATTTTATGCCAAAACAGCGCTACGATGGGCAGTGCCATAGACGAGCCTTGCCCCAGCCGCATGGAGCGGAAGCGGACGGCCGGGCTCTCGGCGCCTACCCAGGCGCCGGTTACCAGGTGCGGATTGTAGCAAATAAACCAGCCATCGGCCTGATTTTGTGTGGTACCGGTTTTTCCGGCAAAATCGCCCTGGTAAAGGCCAAATCCGTAGCGCATGCGCCCGCCAGTACCGCCGTTGATCACCGATTGCAGCATGCGTGTCATGGTGGCTGCCTGATCTTCGGTCAGTGCCTGTACGGCAGGTGTGGGATTTTTCGCTTGTTCTTCGGCGTAATCGTAAACCACGTCGCCTTTCCGGGTGGTTACCCGGAGCACCGCTACCGGGTCGGGGCGCCGGCCCTGATTGGCCATGGTGCCGTACACCTGCATCATTTCGTACAGTGAAATATCGGCTGCGCCCAGGCTGATCCCGAACTCGCGGGGGAGTCTGCTGGTAATGCCCATGCTGCGCGCCAATTGGATAGTGCGTTCGATACCAACGCGCTCGATCAATTGCGCCGCAATTACATTGACGGAATAAGTAAGACCGCCCAAAACAGAGTACCAGCCGCCGTAAACCTCGTCGGAATTGTGCGGCTCCCAGTCTTTGATCATAACCAGTTCATTGGGCAGGTACGAACAGGGCCGGAACGAATCTTGCAGGGCTGCCGCATAAACGATCGGTTTGAAGGTAGAACCGACCTGCCGCGAGCTTTTGACGTGGTCGTATTTGAAATACTTGTGGTTGGTGCCGCCGATCCAGGCACGCACCTGACCGTTGGAATGGTCCATGGCCATGAAACCGCAGTTGAGCAGGCAGAAATAATAGCGCACACTGTCGATGGGGCTCATGGTCGTATCCACCTCGGAGCTGCCTTTGTTCCATGAAAAAATGGTCATGGGCACCTGCTCTTCAAAATTCGCGATGATTTGCTCTTTCGACATGCCGGCCTCTTTGAGCTGGTACCAGCGGTCGCTGCGCCGCATTTGGTCTTCGATCCACTTGTCGTCGCCCCAGGGTTTGTCGTTTTTATAGTTTTTCCAGTGCTGGTCGAAGAGTTTTTGCAGGGATTTCATTTGCTCCTGGGCGGCTTCTTCGGCATAGCGCTGCATTTTGCTGTGCAGGGTGGTGTACACTTTCAAGCCGTCGGTGTACAGGTTGTAGGGCGTGCCGTCTTCTTTGGGATATTGTTTTAGCAACTTGGGCATCACCTCGGTGCGCAAATACTCCCGGAAGTAAGTGGCGGCGCCCTCGTTGTTGCCGTCGCGGCTGTAGCGTTTGGCGCCCACGGGCTTTTGCATGAGCGCTTCATACTCCGGTTGGGTGACTTTGCCTTTCTGGATCATTTCCTGCACCTGCTCCATGCCGGGTTCGTTGACACGCACCGAAATCTCAAAGGAGCTGTTGCGCACCATTTGCTTGAGTACGATGTTGCGGCGCTTGCGGGAATTTTCCGGGTTGCGGACCGGGTCGTAGAAGGTGGAGGCCTTGAGCATGCCGATGAGCGTGGCAGCCTGATCGGCGGTCAGATCGACGGGTTTTTTGTTGAAAAAATGGCGCGAAGCCACACTGACGCCGTAGCGGTCGCCGCCGAAAGGCACCGTGTTCAGGTATAAACTGAGCAACTCGGCTTTCGTATAAATGCGCTCCAGGCGCACGGAAATATAGTTTTCCCGGATTTTGTTAATCACCAGGCTCAGGCCCGGAATGGGGTATTTGCGGCGCGGGTACAGGTTTTTGGCCAATTGCTGGCTCAGCGTGGAGCCGCCGCCCATCGATTCATTTTTAAAAATAACCCCGTAAGCCACGCGAAACCAGCTCATCAGATCGATGCCGCTGTGTTCAAAAAAACGTTTGTCTTCCGTAGCCAGCAAAGCTGTTACCAGGTAAGGGGATATTTTGTCGAGGCCGATCGTGGTGCGGTTTTCAATGTAAAAACGGCCGATCAAAACGCTGTCGACGGAATAAATTTCCGTGGCATTTGCCGTTTCAATGCTCTCCAGTTCCGAGCGGCTGGGCAAATCGCCGAAAAAGCCAAGTCCCACACTCAATACCAGCAACAGCACAAAATAAATACCCCAGCGAATCAGCAGGCCGAGCCAGGAGCCAACCCAGGCCGTACGCGGGTACTGCGCCGCAAAACGCGACCAGGCATTCCGCAGCGGGGCGGTGAGCGTCGCCCATCCCTTGCGCAGGGGATCCAAAACCGGCCGGAGTGCTTCCAGGAGTTGTGCCCAGGCGGCGCGTACCGGTGCGGTAAACGTGGAAACTCCACGCCGGAATGCCTGGACAGATTGGTGTTCTGAAATGGACGAAAAAAACTTTCGCATAGGTGTGTGACGGTCCTGTTTTTGCATACCCGGCTGAAGTAGCGGAGTCGGGGGCTACGGGCATTGAAAAAACGTCAGTTTTTAGTGCCCGGCCGGGTTGTTACCGGATTAACGCTCGTTGGCGCACAAAGTGTGCGAAGGTACTAAATCTTGCGGAATCACGGCGGCAGTTTAACCCGATCCAGGCAGTATGCCCGGCTCTTTTAACGGTGATTCAGGCATTGAAACCGGCTGCGCATTATGAGTTTAGAACGTAAAAACGGATTGAGCCGCCATTTCATTTTTACAATCCAATCCTCACTCCACTATCCGCAACCCCAGCTCATCCAACTGCCCCTGATCTGCCGCGCTCGGCGCATCGATCATCATATCGCGCCCCATGTTGTTTTTCGGGAAGGCGATAAAGTCGCGGATCGAGTTGGCGCCGTGCATTACGGCGGCCAGGTGGTCGAAGCCAAAGGCAATACCCCCGTGCGGCGGGGCGCCGTATTCAAAAGCGCCGAGCAGGAAGCCGAATTGCGCTTCGGCTTGTTCGGGCGTGAAGCCTGCTGATATTTTGGGCAAGTCTGAAAACTTGGTTTAACAAAGAAAAAAATCCTAGGTGAAGCTGGCATCTACACGATTCATCCGCTTTTATATACCCGTAATAGTTGATTTAGCAAGTCGCCGGCTACTTCCACCGTTTCATTTATACGCAGTGCCATAGCCTCAAAATTCACATTTTCCGTACAAACTACGATTCCAAAATGTACTTCCTGTTCACGGTGCAGGCGAATAAAATCCCTTCGATTCAAAGTCAGAACAGCTCGACGCACTGAAACAGCAAAAGCCAATACGGCTTCATCCGGTATGCCCATTCCAGACTGGCCAGCCTCTTGGGTGGTTAAGCACATCATGCCCAAGGCTACGAAGGATGTTAACAACGCCTAATGGGAAATTTTCATTGGAATAGAACCGTGCCATAGCGTATTACTTACGGTTCATTATTCTCAAGAATATCGCTATCAATCTCTTCTTTGTTTGTCAGGTAGTAATTCCAGGCATTTATAAGGTCCTGGTGGCGCAAACTAGGGTAATTTTCTAGCAGTTGTTCGTCGGAGAGTCCTAGGTTTCGAAAAGAAACTAATGTCCAAACGGGGATACGGGTTCGGATAATACAGGCGCTGCCACCGCAAACACCGGGTGTTTTTTCAATGCCGGGAAAAGTTCCGGCAGCTTCACCAAGCACTTTCGGGATCAGTGCTGCCCTTTCATTTGGTGACATTTCTGCCAGCAAGGCTTCTACTTTCTGTAAATTGGATGGCATGGGTTTCATAATTTGAAACAAATATAATCCATTCCTTCTTGTTTCCCCAACGGCAGACAACACCCGAATCAAACCTCACTCCACCATCGCCAACCCCAGCTCATCCAACTGCCCCTGATCCACTGCGCTCGGCGCATCAATCATCATATCGCGCCCCATGTTGTTTTTCGGGAAGGCGATAAAATCACAGGCTTGGGAAATTACAACCCGCTGTTGTGAAAAGGCCATTTCCAGGATGGCGCGATCGGAAAGCCTGAAATGGACAAAAAAAACGTTCGCGTAGGAACTGGGCAGGTTTTAGAACAATGCCGCTAAATCTACCGAAAAACCTTCAATGACAGCGGATTTCAATAACCCGGAGCCGGTAAGTTTTTGATACAATCCAAATGATTTACCCTCAAGAAGGTATTGTTCCACCGAATGCTCTTCGGGGTCAATAATCCAGTATTCCCGAATGCCGTGGGCGGCGTAGTCTTCGAATTTTACGCCGCGGTCGCGGTCTTCTGTTGAATTAAAAAGAATTTCCACCACAAAATCCGGGGGCGGGAAATGCATTTGATCCGGTTCGAACTGGCCGGCTTTTTCTTTCAGAAAAAACACGATATCCGGCTCGTAGTCATTCCGGGTAAGGGAAATCATGACTTTTTCCACGCCGACTTCGCCCAGGTCGTTTTTTTCAACAAAACTGTGCAACAACGATGAAAGCCGGATGGACACTTTCCAATGCTTGCGTTTTACCGGCGACTGGTACACGATTTCTCCGTTGATGAATTCCGCTTTGACGTCTTCGTGGATCAGGGCATAATATTCCTGTCGTTTGGCTTTTTCCTGTTCCAAACGTTTTTGCAATTCCTCCACGGCAGCCGGAAAATCCGGCTGGTGATGCAATTCGTCGATGAGTTGCGCGGTGTTGATCATGGTGGTCGGCTGTATGGCTACAAAGATAAGCCAATGGCAAAATAAGTCATCACCTCCACCAACGAAATCGGATAATTCGGCGCAACCAAAAGCGCCGGGGCAGGCTGAACTACCGCCGGCGCCGAGCGGTCTTTCTGACAAGAAAAAAGGGAGAAGAGCAACAAAGCCCCCGGCTGGCCTGGAAAACAGCTTTGGAGCTCAGCCAGATCAGCCGCATCGAACGGGGTGTGATCAATACCAGCGTCAGTCAACTTTTCAGTATAGCCGAAGCGCTGGAGGTGCCATTGGCTGCACTTTTTGAGTTTGAGTTGCCCAAAATGGATTGACCTGGCTGCCGCAGTACCCCTCACTCCACCATCGCCAACCCCAGCTCATCCAGCTGCCCCTGATCCACCGCGCTCGGCGCATCGATCATCATATCGCGCCCCATGTTGTTTTTCGGGAACGCGATAAAATCGCGGATCGAGTTGGCGCCGTGCATCACCGAAGCCAGGCGGTCGAATCCAAAAGCGATGCCCCCGTGCGGCGGCGCGCCGTATTCGAAAGCGCCGAGCAGGAAGCCGAATTGTGCTTCGGCCGCTTCAGGTGTGAAGCCTGCTGATATTTTGAGTGAGTCTGGAGGCATTGGCCTTCAACTAAAAAAACGCCCGGTGCAGGAGGCCACACCGGGTCGTTTAGTCATTGCGGTCGTTCATACTGATCGAGTCCGGTATTCCCTTCTAAATAGGGCGGAACATCAAAATGTGCTCCGCTTGGGCCGCCTTTTGGGTGCATCAGGTTGGTGCCGGCTTTGAATTGGTTGTTGATAATAGTGGCCTGCCCTCGAATGTCCTGATCACCAAAATCAACAAATTGTTCAAACACATTGTTTGTCAGAATAATTCCGTTATAAAACCCGCCACCACATAGTTGAGAGTTACCACGACAAAGACAATTGTCAATAGTTATCACCTTGTGAGTAAATATTCCAAATAGAATAAAGTCTCCTTTAGTTTCACAATTTTTGATTGATAACCTTCCATGAAGAATTCCGGTCGGCGCCCCAAAATTATTATTAAATGTGCAATTTTCTATCAAGATGTCATTAATACATATTCCATTTTCGTCTAATAGAGGTGTTAAAAAAAGATCATTTTTGATTGTAATATTTTCTATTTTATAATATTTTTTAAGGATTTCAATAGATTTTATTGATTCGATCTCAGGTTTCATATAAAAAGATTAATGATTGGAGGTGACGTTGTTTATGTATTGGGTTGTTATTATGGTATTTTCTTCCAAAAGTCACTCACTTCCAGTCTAATTGCCCCACTGTTATCTGGGTCAAGATATCGGATAACATACCCTTGCATATCTATGCCATGCATATGAAAGTTGATGAGTCGGGCACCTTGGCCAACCTGCAAGCCTGCTGCAAGGTCATCATCATGCACCTTTTTATAGACGTCAAAAAGTAAATTATCTGTCCCCCCTGCAGCAGTAATTGCCGGATTAAGGTCTGGCAAATGTCCCGATGCTTTCCTGAAAATATGCGGGTTATTCAATTCTTTGTTTAAAATATTTCGAAGTCCCCGCGCCAATTCATCACTATACCCACTACAACGTTTGATCAGGTCAAACCACCTGTTTGCCCGCCCAAGGGCCTTTGCAAATTTGTAGGAATCTTTGATTTTATCCCAGGGGGACAAGGTTAAAATGGCTCCGGCAAAATGCCACGATGACTGCCACCAATCGCCATTGTTAGCCGATTCAATGGCATTTTTTAGTTCGATGGCTGTATCCAGGCCGGGTATCAGCTCGGGAACGACAGTTTTCAACACTTCCCAGACAATTTCCCAATAGTCCGGAGTCCAGGCGCTCTGGTTTCCGGGTAAGGAGAGATTATACGTCGACAAGATCGTTTCCAGCTCGGCAGCAAGAAAATTTTGCGCAGCGGAAAGGTCGTTTTCATCATTGTTCATTCTGAAATCCAGCACCCGCTGAATCAACCCGATATCGCCAGCATGGTGATCAAATTCCGTCAGCCACTGTGCAAATGTTGAGGACACGTCCGAATGATCAACCAGCCAGCTTACCCGTAACGGTGTCAGTCCGACCTTTTCGGTCAACATTTTCACCTGCGCATACACCTGCCCATTCAAAATCAAAAACTCAAACTGCCCCTCCGTCAGTCCATGTGCCACTGAAAAGGCCAGCACCTCCTTCAGCCACGCTGCGTAGCCTTCAGGGTTAGTGTGCGCCCGGCCAATAAGCACGCTATGGATGATCGGCGTAAGATTTGGCCGCGCCAGAAGCCACTCCAACAATTCCTTTTCTTCATTTGTGAAGTCTAACTCCTGAACAATTTCATTCAATTGAATAAAGGTAGCCAGATCAAAGCCAGCCGGTAGTTCCTCCTGATGTTCCTCAAAATACGAAATCGGCAATCCTCCGGTAAACAGCAACCAGTAGATTGGATAGGTGTTCGTGCCGGTGCCTCCAGAACCGGTTCCTCCGCCGGTTCCAGTACTTCCACCGCCGCTTCCACCACCGCCGCTGCCGGCGCCACCTCCTGGCCCGGCGCTACCCAACTCGTCGTTGCATACCCAAATTGAGATTTCGTGCCAGTTTAAACATTCTACGCTGGCCTGTGCCACTTCACATTTTACTTGATACTGGATGGAATAATGTTCACAATCTTGCTGGCGGTCCTGAGTTGAAAGGACAGGATTGATTAACAAGCTATCCGTCCCGCCAAGTACTGCCCCAGAATCCACATAAATCGCATATCGAAAATGCTGGGCAAGGTCAAAAAATACATAGGCTCCGGTAAAGGTTTGGAAGTCCAAATCCCCATTACACGCAGCATAATAGGTAGAATCCGCTACATACACGACAAGATCGGCGTTAATGGTATCCGGCCCGATTTTACTGAACAGCAATTTGGCGCCGGTTCTGCCATGATTTGCACTTTTGAACATGCTATCCGGCAATGGAACGGTCAAAATTTCACGACCCGATAGTGCCTGCCCAATAAAAGCATCGTTCCAACGTGGTTCCATTTTGATAAACTGGCTTTCATCCAGACTATTCATTACAGAACCTTGTTTTTTTGAAAAAAACACCATCGCCTCCGCCAACGAAATCGGATAATTCTGAGCAGCCGCAAGTCCCGGATCAAACTGAACCGGCACCGGCGCCGAGCGGTCTTTCTGACAAGAAAAAAGGGAAAAGTGCAACAAAGCTCCCGGCTGGCCTGGAAAGCAGATTTGGAGCTCAGCCAGATCAGCCGCATCGAACGGGGTGTGATCAATACCAGCGTCAGTCAACTTTTCAGTATAGCCGAAGCGCTGGAGGTGCCATTGGCTGCACTTTTTGAGTTTGAGTTGCCCAAAATGGATTGACCTGGCTGCCGCAGTACCCCTCACTCCACCATCGCCAACCCCAGCTCATCCAGCTGCCCCTGATCCACCGCGCTCGGCGCATCGATCATCATATCGCGCCCCATGTTGTTTTTCGGGAACGCGATAAAATCGCGGATCGAGTTGGCGCCGTGCATCACCGAAGCCAGGCGGTCGAATCCAAAAGCAATGCCCCCGTGCGGCGGCGCGCCATACTCGAAGGCGCCGAGCAGGAAGCCGAATTGCGCTTCGGCCGCTTCAGGCGTGAAGCCCAGCAGGCGGAAATTCCGGCTTTGCAGGTCGCGGTCGTGGATACGAATGGAGCCGCCGCCGATCTCCACGCCGTTGATCACCAGGTCGTAGGCATCGGCGCGCATGCTTTTGAGCGTGGCCTGGTCGTTGCTGTCCATTTTGGGGATGTCGGCCTGCTTGGGCGAGGTGAAGGGGTGGTGCATGGCGAAAAAGCGGTTGGCATCTTCATCCCATTCGAGCAGGGGAAAATCGAGCACCCAGAGCGGTTTGAAATCGCCGGGCTGGCGCAGGCTCAGGCGGGTGGCCATTTCGAGGCGCAGTTCGGAGAGTTGCTTGCGGGTTTTTTCGGTTTCGCCGCAGAGGAGGAGGAGCATGTCACCGGGTTTGGCGCCACATTGGTCGAGCCAGATTTTCAAATCCTCGGCACTGTAAAATTTGTCGACAGACGATTTAGTCGACCCATCGGCTTCGTATTTTACATACACCAGCCCGCGTGCGCCGATCTGTGGGCGCTTCACCCACTCCGTCAGTTCGTCAATCTGCTTGCGGCTGTAATCGGCGCAGCCCGGCGCGCAAATGCCGAGTACGCATTCGGCGCTGTCGAACACCTGGAAACCCTTGCCCTGGGCCGCGCTGGTCAGGTCGTTGAATTCCATGCCGAAACGCAGGTCGGGTTTGTCGGAGCCGAAACGGCGCATCGCCTCGTCGTAGGTCATCCGCGGGAAATCCGAAAATTCGAGGCCGAGCATAGCGTTGAACAAATATTTGGTCAGGCCCTCAAACATGTTGAGAATATCCTCCTGGTGCACGAAGGCCATTTCACAGTCGATCTGGGTAAACTCCGGCTGCCGGTCGGCGCGCAAATCCTCGTCGCGGAAACATTTGACGATCTGAAAATATTTGTCGAAACCCGCCACCATCAGGATTTGCTTGAAGGTTTGCGGCGATTGCGGCAGGGCGTAAAACTGCCCGGGATTCATGCGCGAAGGCACCACGAAGTCGCGGGCGCCTTCCGGCGTCGATTTGATCAGGAAGGGCGTTTCTATTTCAGCAAACCCCTGTTCCGACAGGTACTTGCGCGTTTCGATGGCCAATTTGGAACGGAACAGGATATTTTGCTGCACGGCGTTGCGGCGCAGGTCGAGGTAGCGGTATTTCATGCGCAGCTCGTCGCCGCCGTCGGTATCGTCCTGGATGGTGAAGGGCGGGGTTTTGGCCTTGTTCAGGATTTTGAGCTCGGCAACCTTGATTTCAATTTCCCCGGTCGGGATTTTCGTCGTTTTGGCGGCCCGTTCGATCACCGTGCCGCTGGCCTGCAACACAAATTCGCGGCCCACACTGCGCGCAATGGCAAACAATTCGGGGGCGGTGTAATTTTCGTCAAAAACCAGTTGGGTGATGCCGTAGCGGTCGCGCAGGTCAATCCAAAGCAGGCCGCCTTTGTCGCGGATGGTGGCGGCCCAGCCGGCCAGGGTTACCGTTTTGCCGGCATCGGCCAGGCGAAGTTCGTTGCAGGTGTGGGTTCTGTACATTTTCTTAATTGTTATATATAGCGGATTAGCCGCTTCTATTCGTTTTTATTTTTCCAAACGATGATATTGATTTTGAAGGTAAATAAGTTGAATTATGGTGATTTTATTGGACTTAATCCACTCCGCTTAGTCAACCCCACCCCCATCCCCTCCCCCCCAGGGAGGGGGGCTTGCCCTCAAGAAATGTTCTGAAACCGTTTATAGAATCAAATAATTAAGCGGGATCAGGCCCCCTCCCCGCTGGGGGAGGGGGTGGGGGCATAGCCATCAACTTAAGGAACCAGAGGGGGTGTACACTTTTAACTTTTC
>CAZAEZ010000004.1:0-199175 GCA_964484205.1 uncultured Saprospiraceae bacterium
GGGGTTCTTTTTTCTTTTTACCTTTTCATTTATAAAAATAAAAAAAAATTTTGTCTGCGGCCACGCCCCGATCGGGGTTGGGGGTGGGGATGGGGGTGGGGTTGACGCGCGGAGGACGAGTAGGGCCCACACCAATCCAAAACAACACAACACAACATGCAAGCATTACAAAACAAAGTTGCCATAGTAACCGGCGGCGCCAGCGGCATCGGCCAGGCCACCGTTTCGCGTTTTCTGAAAGAAGGCGCCGCAGTAGCCATCTGGGATATCCAGACGGATCGCGGCGAAGCCCTGGAAGCGGAATACCGCGCACAAAACCTGCCGGTCCGCTTTTTCAAGGTGAACACCACCGATCTGGCGGCAGTCGAGCAGGTCGCCCTTGCCACCCGGGAGCATTTTGGAGCCATCCATATCCTGATCAACAACGCCGGTATCACTCGCGATGCCACACTCAAAAAAATGACTCCCGAGCAATGGGAGCAGGTCATCGGCGTCAACCTGACCGGTGTGTTCAACTGCACCAAGGCAGTGTATCCCTACCTCGAAGCCGCAGGCTGGGGCCGCATCATCAGCGCATCGTCGGTGGTTGGGTTGTACGGCAATTTCGGCCAAACCAACTACGCCGCCACCAAGGCCGGCGTTATCGGGATGACCAAAGTCTGGGCCCGCGAATTTGGCCGCAAAGGCATCACGGCAAACGCCGTTGCGCCCGGGTTTATCCGCACCGAAATGATGGACACCCTGCCCGAAAATGTCTTGCAAATGATGCAGGACAAAGCCCCCGCCGGCCGCCTTGGCACGGTGGAGGAAGTTGCCGCGGTGTACGCTTTTCTGGCATCGGAGGAAGCCGCCTTCATTAACGGGGCGACGATCAGTGTGGATGGGGGGCTGACGTTGTAGGTCAAAGGGTTTGAAGGTTGCATACCACCCGAAATGTTGAAACCTTCTAACCCCATAGCCATCAACTTAAGGGAAGTATTGTGTTATTAAAGTCAAAATGTAAAATGTAATAGTTAAAATGTAAAAGGGAAGCAGCATCGAAAAAGGAGGTTTGGGGGCGACAGAGGCTCCCGGCATACCATCTTCGGGAACTTCCTTTTGACTTTTGACTTTTGACTTTTGACTTTAAACTTTTGACTTCAAAAAACGAAAATCAGGCCTTAAGTTGATGGCTATGGCCCTGACCCCTCCCCTGCCGGGAAGAGCCCAATGGGGCCGTTTTCGTCGTAGCTAACCTTGTGTAGATGTTTTCGCTACGCTCCAACATAACAATCCAGGGTTTTAGGGGTACAACTATGTGTCGTTTAATGAGGTGACAACTTAGAGGCGCCCACCCCCCGGGGGGAATGGGGGGAGCCTCCCCGATTCCGGGTAATTTTTAAATACCACGGATAGCAGGGATGCATTAGGACAAAGGACCGGTGCAATTTTGCCGGGTCTAACCAAAACCACGTCCTTATGAAACAATACTGGTTCATCGCAATGCTGCTGTTGACCTCCCGACTCGACGCACAAAATTTAACCCCGACCGCCCCAAAAAATGCTTTGACCCTGGGTGTGGTCGGTGAGGGCAATACCTTTTCGCTTCAGTACAACCGGGTTTTGACCCGCTGGAACCGCGGTTTTCTCGATGCAAAAATCGGGATCGGTATGCCCAATTCGGGTGTTTCGATCAACGTGTTCGGGGGTGAAAATGACGTGAAAAACCGGGCAGTTGCTTTCCCGATGTCCATTTCCTGCAATTTTGGCCGAAAACACAACCTGGAACTCGGTGTGGGCTCCAACCTCGAATTTGTAGATGGCCTGACCGAGGTAAAAGTCGTTCCAATCGTCGGATACAAGTTTTTTCCGGAAAAATCCGGATTTACCTTCCGCGCGTTTATCCACCCGGTGAATCCCGACAAGAAACCCACCGATATTCTTTTCCCGGTTGGAGTGAGTATCGGTTACGCCTTCTAAACCGTCCATCCGGGCGGGCTGCAACCCGCCATTTCCCCATTCTTCCTAACTTGCCGGACAAATCCGGCCATGCGAAGCAAACTGCAAAAGTTCACGGAATTTGCCCAGGCACTCCTGCCGCACGAAACAGCGTACCTGCTGAGCGTGCAGCAGTTCGACGATAAGGTGAAACTGGCGATTCTGGAACAGGTGGATCACAATTGCCGGCACCGCGACGACTTTCAGGCCTTCGACGAGGACCTGGACAAACGCAAGTATTCCAACCTGAAACAATGGATTACCGAGCGCCTGCACGCCGCCGATGTGGATACCGAATACGCCTGGCTGCTCGAAACCGAACGGGCCATCGAAACCGACAGTATCACGCCGGCCACGGAAGAACGGCTGCTGAGCCACCTGCGCCAATGCCTGCCCAGCGCCTACCATTTTGCCAAATGCTATGAACTTGCCCAACTCTACCGCCATTTTTTACTGATCCGCATGCGCTACGCCGGGCACCGCGAAGTGGAAGCCTTTCTGGACAGCCATGCCGGGGCGTACAACCGCACGCGCGCCGTGCGCGAACGGCTCCATCAGGCCACCGAAGACATTGTGCGCCAGTACGCCTCGCAGGCGTCCGACAGCATTCAGTGGGAACCCTGGCTTACCGAAGTGTTCCACGACGAAACACTCGACGGCTGGAACCGCTACATGGCCCTCGTCCGGCTCACATTCATCTACTACAATTACCGCCGGTTCGAACCGCTGCGCGAAAAGTACCTGTACCTCGATGATCTTTTCCGCCAGGGGAAATACTACTCCAAACGGCTGTTGATCAATTACTACGGAAACCGCCTGCTGCTGCACAGCCGCTTCCAGGAATACGACGAGGCGGAGTACTACGGCTACCTGTCGGTGCGGGTAAAAACCACCGATTACATTCACTACGTAAACAATCTCAGCGCCGTACTCTTGCGGCAGAAAAAATACGCCGAGGCGCTTGCCGTGGTGAAAGCCGCCTTGCCGGAAAGCCGCACGACGCATAGTTTTCACAACAAGATCGGTTTTGTGGCGCACTACCTGCGCTGCTTGCACCACACCGGCCAGCACCGCGCTGCGGAAAACTACGCCGATGCCTACCTGCGCGCGTACCGCAAGGAAATTTTCGAACACCGCTGGCACGCTTTTTTCAGCGCTTACCTGGAAATCCTGCTGGCCCGGAAAAACTACGCGAAAATCCTGCGGCTCACCGACAAGCATCAACTGCTGGCCCTCGACGCCACGCTTTCGGAAAAATCGGCCTACCTGCCCACCATCCCCTGGTTTTACACCGCAGCCGCCCGGCAAAAGAACCGGCTGAATACTTCAGCGGCACTCGAACAATTAAAAAAAACACTGGGAGACATGCCGCTGCACCCGGACAAAATCCAGAAAGTGGAGGAACTGATACCGGAAATTGAACCCCACGTTCCGGAACTGGCGGCGCAACTGCGCGATTACCTTGCCGGGGCAACCTGAGCGCTTTCCACTTTACTCAATCAAATTCCATGTTTACCCTGCCAACATTGCCATCTGCCAAATACGCCGTCTATGGTTTCGGAAACGGGCGTTATTTGTAAAAAATCTGTTATGCTCATGAAAAAATGTTTTTACCTCCTGTTTTTGCTCTTGTCCGGCCCCATCCTCCCTGCGCAAGACTGCCCTTCTGCCACTGCTGCTTACGACCTGCACGCCAACGCCGTGAGCGCCCGCATCCTCAACCGGGGGGCCTTGTTCACCGACGGACAGGCCGGCTACTTCCTGCCGAATCCGCAACCAAACGTCCAGAACCCGACTACCACCTTTGCCGCAGGCCTGTGGATTGGCGGCCTCGATCCGGCGTACAACCTGAAACTGAATGCCGTTACGTATGGCACCGGCGGGTTTTTCGCCGGGCCGCTCAACCCCAATACGGGCGCGCCCTACCCGCAGGCTTGCTTTGATTGGGATCGAATTTTTCATGTGCGCGGCGCCCAAATCGCCGCCTTCCTGAACCAACTGCCCACCCTGGCTACCGACCCGGCTGCCGCCATCGCCCAATTCCCGGAGATCATGGGCTGGCCCGGCCGCGACAATCCGCATTTCGAAACAGTGAACGGCTTTGCCCTGCCGACGGACCAGGCCCAGTCCCTGGCGCCCTTTTTTGACCAAAACGGCGATGCCGTGTACAACCCCCTGGCCGGCGATTACCCCGTGCTGTACCTGAACGGATCATTCATCGTCCCCACCGAGATGACCTGGTGCGTGTACCATTCCGTTGGTCCGGGCAACCCGCCTTCCGCCCTGAATATCCCGGTGGAAATTCACCAGACCGCCTGGGCCTTCGACTGTGCGCAGCCGGCTGTTTTGGCCAACACCATTTTTACCAGCCATAAAATTATCTACCGCGGCACGGAGCCGATGGACTCCATGCAGGTTGCCGTCTGGGTCGACTCCCAGGTCGGCAACTGCGGTTTGCTCGACGATTACCTCGGTTCCCTGCCCGAAATGCACGCTTTTTACAGCACCAGCAACCGGGTGGACGACAACTGCATGTCGGATATTCCAGCCTTCGCAGGTATCCCGCCGGTGCAGTCGGTCACCTTTCTTGATCGCCCGATGGACCGGTTTATTACGTTCAACAACGCCTCCATTGGAACCCAAATACCGGCAACAACCGACCCGAAAACTCCGGTCGAATTTTATCACTACCTGACCGGGCACTGGCGCGACGGGCAGCCGCTTACGTTCGGCGGTTCCGGGTACAACCCCGGGGGTACTCCGGCAACACACGCATTTCCCGACGACCCGGCCGGTCCAACGGGATGGAGTTTTTGCAGTGCCAATTTGCCTGCGGCCGACCGCCGGGGCCTGGGTGTGGCGGAAACCGGCCATTGGGACCCCGGCGAAATCACCCAACTGGTAACCGGCTGGTCCGTACACGCCGGCTCCGGAATTGTCTGCGATCTGGGAAACACCAAGGCCGACATTGCCGCCTTGCGCGACTTGTACGACAACGCGTTCAGCGAAGTTTGCTCGCCCTTGACGGCCATACCGATCCGAAATTGGAAAGCGCCCGGCGTGACGGTATTCCCCAATCCGGCAAGCCAAAATTTGTATGTCCGGTTCGAACAGCAGCAGCCCTTGGAGGTCCGGCTTTTCGATATAAACGGGCGGTTAATAAACCAACAAACCGGAACCAGCAACAACCCGATAACTATCCCCGTGCAGCAGTTGGCAAACGGCCTGTACACACTGGAGTGCCTGTTTGAACAAGGCGCCGTGCGGCAAAAAGTGCTTATCCAACCCGGCAAGTAGCTTTTTTCACACATATCCCTGAAAAACCGAATTTGAGGCTCATAAGTCCTCGCATGCGCAGACGATTCCAAATTTTCACCACGGAGACACGGAGGGCACGGAGTTTAATTCTTCGTGCCCTCCGTGTCTCCGTGGTGAATAAAATATTCTACGGCGGGCATTTTAGGTTTTCGACTTATGAGACAGCCGTTTTTTTTGTGCCACCGTACCTTTGCCAAAAACACGAGCTTTGGAATCTGCACTAACCTACCACCAACACGTGCGCGATATCTTTCGTACCCACGGCAAACCCGATGTTGCACAGGGCCAGATCGCGTACATGCGCCATCAATTTGATTATTTCGGCTTGAAAATGCCCGCCTGGACGGCCCTGACCCGTGAAATCCACCAATCCCGGGGGCTACCCGACGGCCCCGAACTCATCGAACTCGCCCGCCTGTGTTTTCAGGACGATCAGCGGGAAATGCAATATTTCGCCATCGAAACCGTGCAGAAAATGCTGAAAAAACAACCCGCCGCGTTTATCGAATTTCTGGAGGAAATGATCCTGGAAAAATCCTGGTGGGACAGCGTAGACTGGATCGCCAAACTCGTGGGCATGCATTTCCAGCGATTTCCCGAACTGACAAAACCCGTCACCCGGCGCTGGATGGCTTCCGGTGAATTGTGGCTGCAACGCGTCTGCCTGATTTTTCAGCTGCGTTACAAAGAAAAAACGGACGCGGACCTGCTGTTCGACTACATCCGTCGGGTAGCCGGCTCGAAGGAATTTTTTTTACAAAAAGGCGCGGGCTGGGCGCTCCGGCAATACTCGAAAACCAATCCGGAAGCGGTGCGGCAGTTCCTGGCGTCCACCGTAGTTTCGCCGCTCACGCGGCGGGAGGGGGGTAAGTATTTGTAACGCCAACTGTTAGTTGGCGTATGCAATGGAAAAAACTGAACATTAGACTACGCCACCCTTCACCAAAAAACCACCCGCCGAAGCGCCGTTTTTTCCCCAATATCCATACGGCAGAAATACGTGCCTTTGGGCAAATGCGCCAGATTGTAGGGCTTCAGCAAGGGGAATTCCGGCGCCTGAATTTCATCGGAAAAAACAAGCTGCCCCTGCGTATTGAGCACTTCAAACGTCAGGCGTTCGACGTGCCGGTTCGTACTTACCGAGAGCGTTACCCGGCCAGTGGTCGGGTTTGGTAACAGCTGCCAGGTGGCGGGTTCCTTCACAGTTACCGAAATAATCGGCGAGTATGAAAAACTGTTGTCGAGGTCGACCATTTTCAAACGGTAGTTGTTTTCGCCCGGCGCGGCGTACGGGTCGTCGAATTGGTAGGTTTTGTTTACCGAACTCACCCCGCTCGCAGGAACCGTACCGATGGATTCAAAACCGGCGCCTGCCGTTTGCCGCTCAACCTGGAAATGCGCCGAGTTTTTTTCGGTGGCCGTCGTCCAGGTCAGTTCCGTGCGCCCGCCGTGAAATTTTCCGGAAAAATCCAGCAACTCAACCGGCAGCGGCACAGCGGTTATTTTATACACTTGCCCGCCCAAACCGGCGGTATACAACTCGCCGTTGTCGTCTTCGCCGAAGGTCACAATATCAACCACTGGCACGTCAGTTTGCAGGTCAACCGTCCAGCCCGAGCCATTGTACTGGATCAACCAGAAGTTGTCGGACGTGTAATCGGCCATGACGTACCATCCCTGCAAGTCGGGCACTTCATTGCCGCGGTACACAAAACCGCCCGACACGGACCGGCCGCCGGTGTTTGGGTCATGATCGTATTCGAAAATCGGGGCAACATAACTGCTTATGGCGCCGCAGCCGGCGGTAGTATTGAATTTGTGATTGCCTTCATAACAGCGCCAGCCGTAATTTTCCCCGCCCGAACTGGAGGCCGGCTGGTAATTCAATTCCTCCCAGGCGCCCTGCCCGACATCGGCGATCCAGATATCGCCGGTGTTGCGGTCGAAGCTGAAACGCCATGGATTGCGCAAGCCGAGCGCCCATATTTCATCCAGTATTTCGGGGGTTTGCATTCCGATGAAGGGGTTGCCGGGTGGGATGGCATAGTTGTTTCCGCCGGCGGTGTTATCCACGTCGATCCGGAGCATTTTCCCGTGCAATTCCTGGCCGTTTTGCGCCCGGTTGTCGGGATCGCCGCTACCGCCGCCGTCGCCCAAAGCAATGTAGAGATAGCCGTCGGGGCCGAAGGCCATGTCGCCGCCGTTGTGGTTGGTGTAGGGCTGGGCGACCGTCAAAACCGGCAGCTCCGTGGCTGGATCTACGGTGTTTGCCGAAGGCGGACTGGCCGTAAACCGGCTTATCCGGGTATTGCCGCTGCCGGCCTGGGAATAATTGACGTAGAAATAGCCGTTGTTCGCATAATCCGGGTGAAACGTCAGGCCGAGCAGGCCGCGCTCCCCGCTGTTTAAAACGAGGCTGGAAATGTCGAGGTAGGCATCCGGCAACAGGCTGTACGACGAGAGGTCGAGAATCCGGATCGTCCCGCCTTTTTCGACCAAAAACAGCCGCCCGGAGCCATCGCCGGCAGCGGCAATGTCGACCGGCTGACTGACTGTGGTGATTTGCGTGAGCGTCAGATCCGGTTGTGCAAAACCGGCTGCGCAAAAAAGATAATTCAGGGCGAGCAGAAAAAATACGGGAACACTGCGCATGTGATTGTGGACTATGACAGGTAGAGGATGTGCAATATTAACAAATATGTGGGTTTTTTGGGGTGTAGTGCAAGTTACAGGGGCTGCTTTGCGCCAATCCCACGGCGTGGCAAAGTAGGATTAAGATGTTTGAGCAGGTGAAAAGTTCGTACTCCCCCTCTGGTCCCTGGAAGTTCATGGCTAGGCCACCAAAAACCATTCAAAAGCCCATACCTTTACCGCCCGAACAAACAACCGCGCCGATCATTTCATGACGAACCTGAAATTCATTTTCCGGGCCTACCGCTACCGTTTTCTCATCGACCCGCCGGAAATCCGCTACATCCGTCAGAACCTGAAAAAGGGCGATACCGCTATCGATATCGGCTGCCACAAGGGCGGCTACCTGTATTGGCTCCGGAAAGGCGTGGGCCGCCGGGGCAGGGTTTTTGCCTTTGAGCCGCAGCCCAAATTGTTCCGCTACCTGCGCGAAACTGTCGGTAGTTCCCCAAACATAGTTTTGGAAAACAAGGGCCTTTCGTCGGCGCCCGGCGTGCTGGATTTTAATATTCCGGTCACCAAAAGCGGGAGTTCGCCCGGCGCCCGCATCGGCAGTTTTTCCGGGGATGAGCCGTTTGAAACCATCAAAATCGACGTAGTCACCCTCGACGAATATTTTTTGAAAAAAAACGTCGCCCCGGCCCTGCTGAAAATCGACGTGGAGGGCCACGAAAAAGCGGTGCTGGAGGGCGGCCTCGAACTCCTGAAAAAGCACCGCCCGAAAATCCTGATGGAATGCGAAGCCCGGCACCTGAACGGCACCCCGGTTTTTGAGGTGTTCCAACTCCTGCTTGACATTGGTTACCAGGGCTGCTTTTTTGAAAACGGCAGCTTACAACCCCTGAGCGCCTTTAACCCGGATGTCCACCAGAAAGCCGGCGACGGGCGTTTTTGGGAAGCGAAGGGCTACGTGAATAATTTTGTGTTTGAGTTTTAGAAGCCATCTCATACGGGTTCGCTTATTAATCGAATCCAGATGTCTCCCCCGCAGAGCGGGGTCGACATGACAAGGCGAAATGAACAAGGTTAGTTCCAATCAGATTTCTCACTTCGTTCGAAATTTTACCTGCGCCCTGCTGTAATTTCGAGCGTAGCGAGAAATCCGGTAAGATTTAGTTTAAAAAATAAGCGACTGTCATGTCGACCCCGCTCTGCGGGGGAGACATCTGAACAAACAACGCATTATCGGGTATTTAGGTGAATCCGCAAAAAATGGCTTCTAGTAAACCCTAACGCGCACTTTCCCATCCGCATACCGCACGGCAAACAATTGTCCGGTAGCCATCAGCGGCGCAGCCACTTCCCGCCCCAGCAGGTCATACCAGCCGACTATCCGGAGTAGATCCGGTTTGTCCGGCTCTGCAGTGTTGCTCACCGGGCAGGCCATGCTTACCTCTTCGATCACGAATGGTTCCGAGCCCAGCATACCCGTGCCGTGGTTGACCCAGAGCTGATATTCGCCAGGGGTTTGCACGGTAATTTCAGCCGTCGTTTCGCCCGTCGACCAGGCATAGGCCGTATGGCCCGGCGGGCCCGAGAGGGTCACGAGGCCACCCTGTTGGACGCAGGAAATTTGTGGGCGCTGTGCATTGTTCAGCGGCAGATCGTGCAGCGCGGCACGGTAGCTCATAAAGGAATCCCGGAAAAACAGTTCGGACAGCAGCGTACCGTCGTCGTCGACCAGCACAAAACTCGGGTCGGGTCGGTAGTTCAGCCCGTAATTGATCAGGTGGCGCCGGTCGGGCGTTGTTTGGTGACCGCCCATGGCCGAACTGAAAAAGGGTGGCTGGTAGACATATTCCCAAACTTTGGTGACCACCCACAGCACCGTGTCCAGCTGATATTCCACGGCGCGGGAGTGTTGCGGCGGCGCGGCCATGTTGGCGTTGTCAAACATGGCGATGTTGCCGTTGGGCAGGCGGCGCACGTCGTGCTGGCCGCTGAAGCCGCCGTCGTTGGCAAAGCTGAAATCGGAAAATTTGCCGCCGAGTTGCCAAAGGATTTCGCCGGTTTGCCGGTCAATTTTATACACCGCGTCGAGGTTCCGGAACGAAAGCAGCAGGTTCCCGTCGGGTTCTTCCTCGATGGTGTTGCCGTGGCAATAGTCAAAAGAAGCCGGGTGGTAGGGGTAGCCCACGTACGTGTCGCCCGGGTGCATGTGTTCGTTGCTGTTCCACTGAAAAATCACGTTGCGGTCGGCATCAAATTCCTGCACCACAAAACCGAGCGCCCGGGTAGTGGCGCTCCCCTGTGAGCCGGCGAACTGGTAGGCACTCAGGTTCAAAATAGTGTCGTGCACACCGGCCAGGAGCACGGTACCGGATTTGGACAGTTGAAAATCGTGGACATCCGGCCGGATGCCGTTCACGGTAGTGAAGGAGTCAACCGGGTCGAAGTTCGTGTCCATCAGGATGTACTGCACCGTTTGCGGATTTACATATTTTACAAACTGATACCGCTGGTGCAGCGTATTGAATTTGAAATCGAGCAGATTCAAGGCATTCACCAGCTTATACCATATAACGTAGCCGCGGGAATCCAGCATTAAAAGCGGTTTGGGCTCTGTACCGACGGTGTTGCCCAACAGAAACGGCGTGGTGAGGTAATAGCCCTGGTAGCTGCTGTCGTGCAGTACAAATTCGTACGCAGGGACGCCCGGCGGCACGGGGCGGTTGGGTGTTTGTGCGGAAAGGGGCTGGGCATACAGAAACAGCAGGGGAACAAAGCACAGTTTTGACATAATGGGAAGCGGTATTTCAGGCAAAAATTGAAATTTTGATCTTTTTTTTCGAAAAAAACACGCCTGCCGGATCATTCCGGCAAAATGACCCGGGGGATTGGGAAACACAGCAAAACTCCCGTTAAATTAGCCGGCAATAATTTTGAAAAATCCCTATGTCAAAAAAGCGATCCAGGAACAATCCGGTCCATCCGGAGTCATCTGCCAACAACCAGGATGTACCGCGCTTCTATCACGGCACAAAAGCCAACCTAAAACCGGGAGACTTGATTGCACCCGGCTATAATTCCAACTACGGCAAGCGGAAGCAGGCGGCCTATGTCTATCTGACTGCCACTTTGGACGCTGCCGTCTGGGGAGCCGAACTGGCCCTGGGCGATGGGCCCGGCAGAATATACACCGTGGAGCCAACCGGCCCTTTTGAAGACGACCCCAATTTGACGGACAAAAAATTCCCGGGCAATCCGACAAAGTCATACCGCACCCGGGACGCGCTCCGGGTGACCGGTGAGGTTGCCGATTGGCAGGGGCACCCGCCGGAGCAACTCCAAGCCATGAAGGAACACCTTGAGCGCCTCAAACAACTTGGTATTGAGGCCATTGAGGACTGAGTGAATAATGTGAATAGCAAATTAAAACCTCAAAGAACCATATCCGTGCACATTGTCGGCGTGACTGCGGTCGCGCCGAAAATAGACCAATCGCCTCCAAATTTTCGCAAACCAATTGCTTTCGGGAATAACTATAACACAAAAAGATAAAGACATGAAATTAGGTGCGTTTTCAGTAAGTCTGGCGGTCAAGGACATCCATGCTTCCAAGCAATTTTATGAAAACCTGGGCTTCAATGTTTTCGCCGGCGACATTGCAAGGAACTACCTCATTATGAAAAACGGGAACGCGCTGATCGGCCTTTTCCAGGGTATGTTCCCAAACAACATTTTGACCTTTAACCCGGGCTGGGACGAAAATGCGCAACAGCTCGCCGAGTTTGACGATGTGCGGGAAATCCAGCGCCGGTTGAAAGACAAAAACGTCAAACTCGAAAATGAAGTGGATGAGAGCACTTCCGGACCTGCAAGTATTGTGCTGATCGACCCCGACGGGAATGCCATTCTGCTGGATCAGCACGTTTGATCGGTGGGGTGGGGAACCATACAACATCAGCAATTAAACAAGCAGTACACCAGCCAAAAGCAACTTCCTCCGCTCAATCACAGCATCCGGGTAATTAAAGTCTAAAAATTTACTTGTCGCTTCGCCGATATCTGTTTTTGAACGGATCTCGCCGGATGCCTCCATAGAAAAATGGTCATCCCAACTGTCAACGCGAGGATTAAAAAACCGGATCAGGATTGCTGGATTGCCTACCAAAGTGCCTAAATCGGTGCCTTTATTCCGATTACAGATCGGGCAGGCAAAAGCCAGATTATCGAGACTGGTTGCCCCGCCGTGTCGAAGGCTTACAATATGATCAACATGGAAAGAAAAGAATGCTGCTTTTTCCGGCAGGCGGCAATATTCGCAACAAAAGGCTGCACGCCCTGCGATTTCCCCACGCAGGCTATCTGGAATATTCCGGCTCATTTTTTGGCAAGGCGTAAATATGCATTAGCCTTGGCCAATCGAATTAAGCGTTCCAATACGATATAATGGTCCAATTCATCTTTTTCTTCCTTATCCAGTCCAACCTCTTTTTCTTTCTCCAAAAGATATTCCATGCGTTCTTGCATAACTTCCGGCGCGTGCAGTTCCAGAATTCGGGCTGGATCCATACTCGCCAGAAAATCGGCGACAGTATCGTATGTGGCAGATGCAGTCATAAAACAGAATTTGTACAAATTTAGGCTTTTTTGGACTTAGAACCTATCCCGCCTTTTTCCCGCCCGGCGTATACAAATGCATCGTCACCGCAGGCTCGTCCCCGGCATTCCGAACCACATGAAGGCCCATCCGGTCGTCGATGTAGGCCATGTTGCCGGCGAAGTAGGTGTTGCGGGCCAGGAGTTTATCCGGAGCATTCGCCGCATAACGGCATTCTTCCACCGTGCCGTGCAGCACTTTAAACACACAACCGCCGATAGCGTGGCCATGCAGATTGCTTGCCTGCCCGGGCTGCCAGCGGATAAGGATCACTTTCAGAAAATCGTTGTGGATCAGCACATGGCTTGGATCGGGGTGCCGCAAAATGCGCCGGATATCGGCCGGATCGTGGAAGGAGTGCTGCACCAGGGCATCCAGAAACTGGAGGGCTGAAAAAGACTCCTGCGCCGGGTCAATGGTTTTCAGCAGCTGACGGCAAAAGCGCTGGAAATTGGGGATACTGCCGCGGGCGATATCGGCGAAGGCTTTTTCCGTCAACAAGGAAATCGGGATATGGTAGGGCATCCAATCCGGATCAGCGGCCCGGTTGCCGGATTCAGACGGTGCGGTTTTCGCACGTTGCACGTGTTCTTTGCCCGTTGTCCTAACCGTGCTTTTTTCGTTTACCTGCACTGCACTATGAATCGCTTTCATGTGGTATCGTTTAAGCTACTTGTTGCTGCCCAAATTGGCATGCCGCTCCGCTCTGTTCGACCGGGATAAGGCGGCACTGGTTGCAGTTTTAGGCAGATTATCAAAAAAATAGAGCGAAATACAGTACGCCTAATCCTCCAGTAACTTCTCGCCGGTGAACGCATACTGGTCCCACCTCGGGAGCGGGTGAAACGGCGCAGCCTGTACATCGCGAAACAGGCGTTCGAGCTGGTTTTTCCTGTAAAAGCTCTGTCCGCCGATCGCTTCCATGGCTTCCGAAACGGTTTGGGTGCAGGCATCCGAGACATTGGTTTTAAGGCTCAGCATCTTGACCGTAATGTCGGCATTGGGTTTGAAGTCAAAATTGTTGGTCAGCGCATGCATCGCCTGCCATTGAGTTTGCGCACTGAGCAGCGTGTTGTTGAGCTTGCCCATGATGTACGGCAGGTGTTTTTGGTTGCGCTGGTATTTTTTGCCGATGGTCAGCGCGATATCCATGGCTTTTTCCGCGATGCCCACATAGGCCGACATGATCAGCGGCATGGCCACCGTGAGCACCACATCCCAAACGGGATGGTAGCCCGTGCGCGGCCGCTCCAGCGCAATGGCGGAATCGGGCACAAACACGTTGTCAAAAACGATGGTTTGCGAGCCGGTTGCGCGCATGCCCAGGGTATCCCAATCATCCAGTACCGACACGCCCCTGGCTTTCATCGGCACCGAAAAATGCAGCACCGACCACTGCCCTTCCGGGTTTTGGTAGGGTGCGCTGGTAACGGCCGTATCGCCGGCGATGGACTGGCTTGCGAAGTGTTTTTTTCCGGAAAGAAAATAGCCGCCCTCGGTTTTTTCCATGGTGCCGTTCGAATCAAGCCAGTCGCGAGCGCCGGTGCTGACCAGTACCAGTTGGTGCTTTGCAACATTTTGCAACATGGGCGCGCCTTCGCCTTTGTGTTTGTATTTCCAGATCGTGGCGGCAACCAGGTGCTGGTGCATGGAAAATGCCAGGGCGGTTGATCCGCAGGAATGCGCCAACTGCCGGATGACATCGCACATTTCGGCATGGCTCATGCCGCCGCCGCCAAATTCAACGGGGATCATGGCGGAGAAATAGCGGTTGGCCTTGAGTATGTTGTAGTTTTCAAACACAAATGTTCCGTCGGCATCGTTGCGGGCAGCGTTGTCGGCAAACGTTTTGCCGATCGTTTGAGTGAGGTCTGCCCAGGATGTTTCAGTTGCAAGTACGTCGTTCATTTTTATCGTTTTTTGAATGAAGTACAAAACACGGGGTATTGCCGGGGGGCTTCTTTGCTCAGAAGTCCATCTTTTTGACTGAGACGTTCAAACGGAAGAAATAACCCGGGAATTCCGGAAGTCACTTGGGCTGAGGCCCATTTTTTGTTTGAAGGCCCGGCTAAAATGGGAGACATCTTCAAAGCCGCTTTCGAAGGCGATTTGGGTGATATTTTCGGCACTGTTCAGGAGGAGGCTGGCGGCATAGGCCAGGCGTTTTTGGAGCAGCCACTTGCCGGGTGTTTCGTTGTAATGATTTTGAAAATCCCGCTTAAAACTGGACAGGCTCCGATGGGTCAGTTCGGCAAAGGCTTCCATCTTCAGGTTATAGCAAAAATTGGCTTCCATGATGCTGACGAGCGAAGGCTTGTCCGTGGGCCTGAGCGAATTGAAATACGCGCCGAGCAAGGGATCGCTGTTGACGAGATTCACCAGAAGTTCCTGCAGCTTGAGTTTGATAATTGCCTCAGGCGGTTTGTCGGCGCTCCGGAAATACAGCAGCATCGACTGAAAATAATCGTCGAGAAAGCCGCTCTTTTTGACCTCGGTGGCAGTGAATTGATGCGCGATCCGGCTGTTCCCGAGGGGCATTTCGCCTTTCAAGCCGGCCACGGTTTCTGCGATTAATTCATCGGAAATAAAAAAGCCGAGCATGCAGAAATCGGCATCAAAATACTGGTGCACCACCGTTGCCCCTTTTTTCAGATACAGGGTGCTCCCGGCGTTCAGCGTCCACTGCCCATTGATGGATTTCCAACTTTTCTTGCCGCTCAAGACATGTGCGATGTAATCGCATTTCGAAAAAATACCCACCTGGGCGCCGTCCAGGGGACAGGCATACTCCAGGCAAACGGTGTCGCCCAGTTCAAAGCGGTTGAAATGCAGGCTTTCTTTTACTATTTTGTAAAAATTGCGCATTGTGTTTTCATTGGTATAATTCCCCCTTTTTGTTTGACGCTGGAGCTTAACCAATGGTCGCAACTGCCGGGTGCAGCAGGCTAAATTAACGTGCTTTTTGGATAGATTTTAGCATTAAATTTACGATTACGTGATTTAAAATGCTATTAATCAGATGTCTCCCTCCGGTCGACATGACAACATACGTTCTGCAAACTTCTTTATCAGGTTTTTCGCTACGCTCAAAACTTCCCCTGACGGTGTGGAAGTTTTGAGCGTAGCAAAAAACCTGATAAATCTCCTTAAATATCACCGACTTGTCATGTCGACCGGAGGGAGACATCTGTTGAAACCTACCCAAAAGGCACGTTAAATATTCCAGGGTACCCGCCTCCCGCCAAACCACTACTTTTGTTCTGAAACAAAAACCCGTTCAATCATGCGCACACTAAAACTGCAAGTGCAAACCTCCGTCGCCTATGGTGGCGCACAGTTTGTCGGTTCACTGATCGCTGCCGGCCTGATCGACGAATTGAACTTCTTCGTCAACCCCGTCATGCTTGGCAAAGGCCTGCCTATTTTCAGCACCGTGGAGCAGCGGCAACACCTGGCGCTGGCCGAAGCGCGGGCGTTTGACTGCGGCATCGTGTTGCAGAAATATGTGCGAAAAGGGGGATGATACATTTTTTTATTTGCTTGTTGAGATTGACCAAACCATGATCTACAAAACCGACGCCCAAAACGAGTTCTACACCGAGGAGCGCTGTTTCATCACGGAAATCCTCAACAGCGCGGATACGCCACAACTGTCCGTCGCACAAGCCCGGGTAGAGCCCGGTGTAACCACCGCCCTGCACAGCCTGAATGCCGATGAACTGTACTACATTCTGGAAGGTCGCGGGCAAGTCGAGATCGGCGGCGGCAGCCCGCAAGCCGTTGAAAAAGGCGACCTGATTCGCTTTCCGGCAGGCACGCCCCAGCGCATAACAAACACCGGCGAGGGCACCCTGTTTTTTCTGTGCATTTGCACGCCCCGGTTTACGGCGGCGGGGTATTCGGCGCTGGAGTAGCCCAGTATTTCCCCCTTTTTCCCCGAACAATCCCCCCTCCACACAGTTAGGTTTACTATACCGTAAACCATAACACAGGCATTAATGGATTTAGAACATCTTGTAAATCAACTCACTGAACTAGTTTTTCTGTACACCCCCCGCCTGCTTGGCGCCATTGCCGTTTGGATCGTCGGTAGCTGGCTGATCAAAGCGCTAACCAGGGGATTGGGCAAGGTCATGGACAATCGCGATATCGACGTATCCCTCCGGCCTTTCCTTCAGGGCACCGTCAGCACCCTGCTGCGCGTCCTGCTCGTGATCAGCGTCCTGGGTATGATGGGCATCGAAATGACGGCCTTTATTGCCGTGCTCGGCGCCATCGGCCTGGCGGTCGGCATGGCACTCTCCGGCACCCTGCAAAACTTCGCCGGCGGTGTGATCATCCTGCTTTTTAAACCGTTCAAAGTCGGCGACGTCATCGAAGCGCAGGGCTTTACCGGCAAAGTCAGCGCCATCCAGATTTTCAACACCATTCTGAAAACGCCCGACAACAAAACCATCTTCATTCCCAACGGCGGCCTGTCCACCGGCTCGCTGACCAACTACTCGACGGAAGAAAAACGCCGGGTCGACTGGACCTTCGGTATTGGCTACGGTGATAATCCCGAAGTCGCTGAAAAGATTCTGAAAAACCTGATCCGCGCCGACAACCGTATCCTGAACGACCCGGCAGAACCTTTCATCGCGGTTTCCGAACTGGCCGACAACTCGGTCAACCTGGTGGTACGCACCTGGGTGATGGCCGGCGACTACTGGGATGTATTTTTCGACATGAACCGGAAGGTGTACAACGCCTTCAATGCGGAAGGCATCAACATTCCCTTCCCGCAGTTGGATGTGCATGTGCACAATTCCTGACCTTTTCACCACAGAGGCACCGGGGACATGGCGTTTTTTTACCGCCTTCGGCGGATTGTATCATAAGTCCCCGCACGCGCAGGCAATTCCAAATTTTAACCACGAGAAACGGAGGCCACGGAGGTACCCTACTCGTCCTACGACTTCGAGTCTGTCCATTACACACAAGTTTATTCGAATGAATTTTTGTGCTTTCAATGCACTCCGCGACACGGCACGTCAACCCCACCCCCATCCCCCATAGCCATCAACTTAAGGCGAATAGGCTTGAAATTCAACTGATTACATGATTGAAGATTATATGATTACATGATTGAAGAAGTACCCGTAGTGTGCTCAACATTTTTAATAAAGCATCCAATATTTCAACCTTTTCAGAATGGTGAACCACTTCTTCAATCATGTAATCATATAATCTTCAATCATGTAATCAATTAATCATCAATCTATTACTACTTAAAATCCCTTAAGTTGATGGCTATGCCCCCATCCCCTCTCCGCCGCGGCGGAAGGGGGGCTTGCCCTCTAACTAATGCCTGATTGCGTTTACGAAATCAAAAAGTATAACGGAATCAGGCCCCCCTCTCCCTTGGGGCTCCCGATTACCCACAAGTCGGTTGAAAAGTTTTTAATAGGATCGAAATCGACGTGGCATTTTTGGCAAATTGCGCTCCGCCGGGTCAACCCCACCCCCGGCCCCTCCCCAAGGGTGAGGGGAGCCGTAGCGTCGACCGCTCTTTTTTACCCCAAATCCAATGGTGATCGTGTAGTCTACGGTGTACGTCGCGCCTCCCATCCCCCTTGGGGAGGGGCTGGGGGTGGGGTTGACAAGGGCGGAGCGATTTGTTCCTTAAAAAACGGCAACTCAAGTTTAATACATTACCAAAAAATTATTCAACTTGTGGGTAATCGGGAGCTCCCTTGGGGGAGGGGATGGGGGTGGGGTTGATGCACGGAAGCCATAAAAGCCGATTTGTGTGTAATGGACAGACTTCGAGTCGTAGAACGAGTGTCCGCATAGCCCGACAAACATACGAGACACGGAGGCCACGGAGTTTAATTCTCCGTGCCCTCCATGTCTCCGTGGTTCAAAAAAACACAAAGAAAACCAACCTTAACCAGGATTCAATTTGCCCGGCAACAGCTGCACGCATGTCCAAAATTTACTATTCCTGCCCCAACCCGCCCGCTACTTTTATCCCAAAAAAATACCCGGACATGAGACAAATCGCGCTTTTCGCCTGCTGCCTGCTCCCCGGCCTGGCGGCTTTTTCCCAAAACTACACCGAGCCCAACCCTGCCGAGGCTATTTGCCAACACATCGAAACCCTGGCTTCCGACGGGTTTCAAGGGCGTAAGCCAGGTACTCCTGGTGCCGAAAAAGCCATGCACTACATCAAAGAGGAATTCCGGAAAATCGGCCTCGAACCCGGCAACGGCGACAGCTACTACCAGCCCGTCGATCTGGCTGAATTTTCAACGATCCCGCCGGTCAGCATTCGCTTGCAGGGCAAAAACGGCAACCTCGACTGGCAACTGCGCCGCGATTTTCTGCTCAGCTCCCGAAAGGCACAGGAGTCCATCCGCACCGGCGAACGGCAACTGGTGTTCGTTGGTTTCGGCATTCACGCGCCTGAACTCGGCTGGGACGATTACGCCCGGGCCGATGTGCGCGGCAAGATCGTGGTGGCCCTGAGCGGCTCGCCCGATGCCTACGGCGCCGACACCACCCGCTGGAAAGGCGACCCCGCCGCCAACCTGTACGGGCAGTCGTTTTACAAACGAAACGAAGCCCTGAGCCGGGGCGCCGTGGGTTTGCTCCTGATCTATCGCCAACCGGCGCACAATTTCTGGAACTGGGAGTCGCTCGGCGCAACCTACGGGCAGGCGGATATTTTTATCAAACGAAAACCCGGCGACGCGCAACTTGACTTTGGGGGCATGATCGCGCCCAATGCGGCAGACCAACTTTTTCAATTGGCCGGACTCAACGACTACGACTACGAACAGGAAGCGCTGAAAACGACTTTCAAGGCCCTGGAACTGCCGGTACACACCGGATTTTCGTTTTCCAACACCTGGCGCGACATCCCCGCCGCCAATGTGGCCGGCCTGCTGCCGGGCGCCGACAAAGCCGACGAAGTGGTGCTCTACACGGCACATTACGACCACGTGGGCATCGGTGCGGCCATTGACGGCGACAGCATTTACAACGGCGCGGTGGACAACGCTTCCGGCACAGCGGCCCTCATCGAGATTGCCAGGGCCTACAAGGCACTGCCCGAACCGCCCCGGCGCTCGGTGCTGTTCGTAGCAACCACTGCCGAAGAAATGGGCTTGCTCGGGGCGGTTTGGTACGCTGCCTACCCGCGCTTTCCCCTGGGAAAAACCGCGGCGGCGTTCAACATGGACGCGCATTTTCCCTACGGAAAAACAAAATACGTCACCGGGGTTGTTTACGGCCGTTCCGAACTCGACGGCTACCTGGAAGAAGCCGCCCGAAAGCAGGGACGCACCCTGATTCCCAACACCGAAGACAACATCAAAAACAACATCTTTTTCCGCTCCGACCACTTCCCGCTCGCCGAGGCGGGCATACCCGCGGAATTTGCCGTAGGCGCCATCGGGGCTGCCGACAGCGCCGCCTGGATGCGCCAACTCATGGACTACATGGGAAAATACCACCAACCCACCGATGCGTACACGGCGGATTTTGATTGCAACGGTATCTGGCAAGACGCCGAATTGATTTTTGAAGCGGGAAAAATGCTTACGCAAACCAGCCATTTCCCCGCCTGGAATACCGACCAACCCTTCGAACGCTTCCGCCGGCAGAACCGCCACGAAACGGCTTTTTTTGAAGATGTATCCGAAAAAAACCTGCCCGTGATGGCCTTGCTGGGCCGCAGCATGGATGCCGCCGTGGCCGATGTGGATGCCGACGGCGACCCGGACATCGTGGTGGCCAACGAGCACAATTTCAACATCCTGCTCCTGAACGACGGGCAGGGCCGCTTCACCGACGGCACGCAGGGGCGGCTGCCGTTCCGAAAACACGATAGCGAGGATATCGCCCTGGCCGATTTTGACGGCGATGGCGACCCCGACCTGATTTTTGTGAGCGAAGACGATCAGCTGAACGAGTATTTTGAAAATGACGGCAAGGGCGTGTTCCGGGATATTTCCTATAAACTTCCCGCACGCGGCACCTCAAATGCCGTAGCCGCAACCGATTTGAACGGCGACGGCGCACCCGACCTGCTCATCGGAAACGCGCCGGACCGGCAAGGCCGCGGCGGCCAGAATGTGTGCCTGCTCAACGACGGCAAGGGCAACTGGACCGATGCCACCGCCCAACGCCTGCCCGCAAGCACCAAAGCCACCCAGGACCTCGAATTGGGCGATATCGACGGCGACGGTGATCTCGATCTGGTTGTGGCCAATGAAGACGACTGCGAAATCCTGATCAACAACGGCCAGGGCATTTTCACCGACGAAACTGCCGCACGCCTGCCGCTGGAACCCGGAAAATGGGAAACCCGCGAAGCCCGGCTCGCCGACGTGGATGCCGACGGCGATCCCGACCTCTTTCTCGCCAACGTGAATTTCCGCCAAAACAAAGACGCCCAAAACCGCCTGTTCATCAACGACGGCAAGGGCGTATTCCGCGACGAAACGGCCACGCAACTACCCGCGGAAGCAGCCCACACCCTCGACGCCAGGTTTCTCGACCTGAACGGCGACGGTGCGCCCGACCTGCTCACCGCCAACAGCTTCGGCGCCAGTTACGCTGCCTGCTTCAACGATGGCAAGGGGGTATTCAACCGGTCAACGGAAGCAGTGTTTCCGGCCAGTTGCCGCGGCGACGGGCTCGACATTGAAGTGGCCGATTTTAACGGCGACGGGGTCCCCGACTTGTACCTGTGCAATTTCCAGGGACATGATTTTTTGTTGTTTGGGAAAAAATGAGGGTGTAGCATAAGTCCTCGCGTGCGCAGACGATTCCAAATTTTCACCACGGAGACACGAAGGCCACGGAGTTTAATTCTTCGTGGCTTCCGTGTCTCCGTGGTGAATAAAATATTCTACGGCGGGCATTTCAGATTTCTCTTTTTTGGTACAGCCTCAACTTCACAAAGTTCACTCGCGGCATGAATTGTATCGCCGATCCCTGATCGGCGTTTGCCACGCAGTACCCGCCGTAGTGTACGCCGATCTGGGATCGGCGTTACGATAGATTCCGCGCAAGGCCAGGATAAATCGTGCAGTTATTTTTCAACGTTACTAAAAAGAAACTTCCCGAACTGATATCGCTCTTAAAGAAGTTAAAAGCCTAATTTGAAAAGTTTGTCCCCTACTCCACCACCCCATCCAGCGCACTGGCGCTATACGCAATGAAATAGCCGAGTGCACCACCCTGCCAATTGCCGGTGGGGTTGCCGGGTGCGGTGTCTTCATTACCCGACAGGATAGGCGCCAGGGTGTTGTAAAACTGATAGGCAGCCTGATCGATGCTGCGCAATTCCACCGAAAGCTGATCGCCGGAGTCGTACAGTTCGTTCAAGGACCATTTGACGGCGTTGCCGTCGAAATATTTGTCGTCGAAGTATTGCAGATCGAGTTCCAGGGTATCGTTGGCCGTCACCAGCACGCGGTAAAAATTGTGCTCCCCGGGCACATCATCGAAATGCAGGTATACTTCCCGGTGGTTTTCTTCTCCGGGCAAGTCTAGTTCCTTCGAACTCAGTTTGTTTAAAACGGTTTGCGCGGGCATGGTGCTCGTGGCCGTGAAACTTTCGCCGTTGCGCGTCACCTGCAACGTGTAGGTTTTGCCGGCAACACCGGTAACGGGTGCGATATACCGCCCGGCGCCGGCGGCCAACAGGGCAATGCTTTCCCCGCTGTCGTCGGATAAAGTGACGGTGGCATCGTCGAAATAAACCGCCGGCGTATTGCTGAAATAATCCTTCGTCTGGTACACCAGCACCTGAAATTGTTGGTCGCCTTCCTTCAGGTTGGCTTCGATGACGGTGCGCGGCGCGGCGCTGTTCAGGTCGACGTCGATGACTTTTTCGCAGGAAGCGCAGGCAAGTGCCAATGCGGCAAAAAGCAGGGATTTTATGAATTTGATGGTCATTTTTTTTGTGTGTTTTTTTAGTAAGTAAATCTTAAAAAATGGCTCATGTTCCCGTTTGGCTGAGCGGGGGCCAAGTGAGGGGGTGACTGCCAGTCACCCCCTCACTACCAGCTCGATGGGAACATGAGTCTAAAAAATAAAGTCACGATTTGTTAAACCCGGATTCCTCCCCCGCAGGGCGGGGTCGGAATGACAAGGTCTTTGGAAAGAACGTGGGGGGCGGTAGATTCAGGCATAGGCTGCATGGTGGCGCCCCCCAGGCGGAACCCTTACGTTTTGCTCGATCAGTTTGGCTTCAAAGGGAGGGGCCAGGAAATGTTTCGCTATCGGCGTCTGTCGCCCCTCCCTTTCCGGTTCGCAACCGTTGTCATTCCGACCCCGCCCTGCGGGGTCGGAATCTGATTCATTCTAATCGGGAAGCTATTTTTTTAGTGTTACTAAAGTGATTTTCTAAAACTTAAAATTCCAGGTCACCGAAGGAATCCAGCGGAACAACGCGATCCGGGTAGCCTCGTTTTTTCCGGGTGTTTCCTCGCTCTCCGCAAAGGTGATCGCGTACACATTTTCCCGGCCGTAGACATTGTAGACCGAGAAGTTCCAGCTCGATTCGTAGCGTTTGCGCTTGCGGTTGATGATCGTCGTGCCCAGGTCGAGCCGGTGGTAGTTGGCGAAGCGGTAGCCGTTGCGTTCGGTGTAGTACGGCACCGTTTGCCCTTCGAAATTGTACGTGCCGGAGGGGAACGTGGTGGCATCGCCGGTGTTGAACACCCAGGTCGCCGAAACATTCCAGCGCGGCGTAATGTCGAACATACCCACTGCGGCAACATCGTGGATGCGGTCGTGCCGGGCGGGGTATTCTGCGCCGTCGTTCACCGCGTCGAAGGTGCGCAGGGTGCGGGAAAGCGCATAACTGACCCAGCCGGTCAGGCGGCCGTTGTTTTTGCGCAGCAACAATTCCAGACCGTAGGCTTCGCCTTTGCCGTACACCAGTTCCGCTTCCACGGTTTCGTTGAAAAACAGATCGGCGCCGTTCCGGTAGTCGATCAGGTTGTCCATGCGCTTGTAATACGCCTCGGCTGAAAACTCAAATTGGTTGCCGGCAAAATTTCGGAAATAGCCAACCGCCAGCTGGTCGGCGATTTGTGGTTTGATGTTGTTGGTACTCGGCACCCAAAGATCGGTGGGCGTACCGGCAGTTGAATTCGACAGCAGGTGCATGTACTGGTAGTTGCGGTTTGCGGAGGCTTTGACCGAACTCAGCGCATTCAGCTGGTAGCGCACCGAAAGCCGCGGTTCCCAGCCGCTGTATTGTTTGATCGTTTCCCAATCGCCGTATTCCTGCGCATCGATCACGTTACCGCCGGCATCGAAGGTGTAAGCCGTGCCGGCGCCCAGGTAGTTGAATTGGGAATAGCGGATACCGGCCTGCACATTGAGGCGGCGGCTGACCGTCCACTCATCCTGGAGGTACACGCTGCTTTCGAGGGCATATTTGCTGTCGAGCAACATGCTGTTAAAACTGCTGCCTTCACCCGTTTCGATACTGCCGGGCTTAAAACGGTGATGGATCACATTGGCGCCGAATTTCACGGTGTTGGATGCATTCAAAAACCAGCCGAAATCCTGTTTGAAATTCAGATCGCGGATACCGGAGTTGATCGCCAGCGTGCTGCTCGAATCGGAGTTCAGGTGAATGTCGTATTTGTAATTGCTGAAAATGGCGGAGGTATTCGAAAACAGTTTTTCACCAAACAGGTGGTTCCAGCGCAGGGTAGCCGTGGCGTTGCCCCAGTCGAAACCGAACAGATCGCCCAGCCCGAAATTATCGCGGCCGAAGTAGCCCGACAGGTACACCCGGTCGCGGGCGCCGAGTTGGTAATTGGTTTTGAGGTTAAAATCGTAGAAATACAGGCGGCTGTCGCGAATACCCTCGTCGGACGACAATTTCAGGAACAGGTCGGCATAGGTACGCCGCGCCGACACCATAAACGATCCCTTTTCGGGCACAATCGGTCCTTCGACGGTGATCTTGGAGGCGATCAGACCCAGGCCGCCCGACACGCCGAATTTTTTGTTGTTGCCTTCCTTCATCCGGATGTCCAGCACCGAAGAAGCCCGGCCACCGTACGCTGCGGGCATGTTGCCTTTGTACAGCGTCACATCTTTAAGGGCGTCGGAGTTGAACACCGAGAAAAAGCCCAGGAGGTGGGAGGCGTTGTACACCGGCGCCTCATCGAGCAGGACGAGGTTTTGGTCGGCGGCGCCCCCGCGCACAAAGAAACCGGCATTGCCCTCCCCCGCCGACTGAACGCCGGGCAGCAACTGGAGTGTTTTCAAAATATCCGGCTCGCCGAAAAGTACCGGTACCGATTTGATATCTTTTGGCGACAGCCGGAGTACGCCCATTTCATTTTTTGAAATGTTCACGTCGGCCTGTACGGCTTTGATCTCCACTTCGGTCAGCTGGGCATCGCTGGCGTTCAATTGGAACTGCACGGTTTGGCTGGCTGAAGTGAGATCAACCCGCTGTTCGCCGGTGGTATAACCCAGGTAGCGCACGCGCAGCGTATAGGCGCCGGCCGGCAACGACAGGGCATAAAAGCCGTACACATTGGAAGTGATGCCGGTGCCGGGCAGCTCTTTCACCGTGATGGTGGCGCCGATCAGGTCTTCGCCGCTGGCCGCGTCTTTGACGTTGCCGCTCACGGTGTGCTGCTGCGCTTGCAGACAAAACGGAAACAGGAGTAAAAAAATCCACAGCAGCTGCTGCGGGCAGTTGTTCATCGTCATAGCGTAATACGTTAAAAGGAAAATTGAAAATGGGTGTTTCAGATCGTGTTTAGCAGTTTGGCAAGCGCAGCCTTCCGGGCCTGGTGTTTTCGAATTAACTCGCCCAGCGCCTGCAAGGCTTTCGGGTAGGTTTCAATACCGTGTCCGGCATGATCGAACAACAGTACTTTTTTCAGTGATTGAATTTTATTCACCGCATTGTTTATTGAAATGGCGGGTGGGAAAAGCAGGTCTCTTCCGCCGGCCAGCAGGTAGGTGTCGGTGCGCACCTGTTCGAGTTCGGCGCGCATGAAATAGGGTTTTTGGGTATAATCGCGATAGCGTTTCAGGGCAAAAATTTCGTAAGCTTCCAGGAGCGCTTCACCACCCGCCGACAACTGGTGCTGGGGTTTCCCGAACACGGCGTTGTTCAAAAAACGCTGCACGTTTCTCCGGCTGGGGTAAAGGATGGGCAGCAGGTTGTAAAACAGGTTTTTGGGTGTCAGGGAAAAGGGTTGCAGGCAGCCGGGGTTGAGTAAAAAAGCCGCCTGTACCTTTTCGGGACGGGCGATGCAGAGTTTCATGCACACCAGCCCGCCAAAAGATGCCCCGGCAACAAAAGCCCGGGAAAGGCCCAGTTGTTCAAGTACCCCGGCAGCCCAGATGCCGTAGCCGTTTGACCGGATATCGGGGGTGTTGCCTGCGCTGGGGTTGGGCAGGCCGTTGGTTTCCACCAGGAAAATGCGCAGTTGATCGCCCAGATTGTCGAGCCCGCGGTCGATATCCCAAAAAAGGGCCGAGGTGCGGGCGCCGGGAAAAATGACCAGGGCATCCAGGGTGTCGTCGCCGGTATTCAGGCCCCAAACCCGGGTATGCCCGAGGGCGCTGTGCAGGTCGAACCGCCGGTATGTTCTGCCGTTGAGGGTTTCCAGCGCAGCCACCCAGTTTTCGAACCACGCGAGATCGAGGGCAGGGTTTTTAAATGCGGAAATTCGGTGAATGTGCATGTGTCAAATCGTTGATGACACAAAAGTGCGGGCGCGGGGGGCTGTGCCCAAATCCAATGATTTGCCGGTTGGGTTGTTTATCCTGCGGTAGAAACCAGATCCGTTTGCTACCAATTTGGTGGTTTTGTGCATTCACCGCTCCAACACCTCCAAAAACCATTTCCGCTCGGTAAGCGGGTCGGTGGAAAGGACAAACTGCCGGAGTTGTTCGCGTTCCGGGCTTTTTTGGGGCGGCAGGGCGAGCAGGCGTTTGGCCGTCCGGATAATGTTCAGGTAGTTCTCCCGATGGTAGCCGATCACCCGTTTGCGGCGCAGAAAATGGCTCATGGCATCCAGGTGGCTGCGCAGCACTTCCAGTTCGCCTTGTTCGAAATAAATTTTGAGCATCTGGGTTTTTGCCGCCAGGTTGGTGAGCAGGTCCCGGTAATTGGCTTTTTGCAGCAGCACGAGCGCCTCGCCGTATTCTCGCCGGGCGTAGTGCAGGCGCGCCATGTTGAAACTGTAGGCGCTGTCGCGAAAACGGCGTTCGAGGCTGTTTTTGTATTGCGGAATGAACCAGGCCACCCAGTCCAGCGCGTTTACGTTCAGGCCGGTGATCACGATATTGAAATAATTCAGCGGTGATAAGGCGCCGTTGTGCAGCAGGGTTTTGGTAGCAAGGCCGGCTTTGTAGAGTTCATGGATTTCCTGAAAATACCGTTCGTCGCCGGCATTCAGTTTGCGCACGCAATAGTTGATCGACATCATGTGCAGGTCGTATAACTCTTCGGGGGGAAAGGCGGCGCTATGTTCCGAAAGGTTTGTTTTCAGTGCTTTGAACCAGTTTTCCGCCCCGGTCAGCAGCATTTTACAGGCAAAATAATAAGCGCCTACCGCGGGCAAGGAAACATGATCATCCGTTTCCACCCAGCGAAACACCTCCGGCAAAAACCAGGTGTCCGGCTCCATGTTGTACACGGCTTTTTCACTCAGCACAAAACTGGCCTGTCGCAGGCACATTACGGCCAGGGTGGTGTTCAGCCGGTGGGAAAGTTGTTTCAGGTGGCGGGCGTTTTTTTCGGGTTTGGCACGGTGCTGCCGCAACTGCTCGTAGGTCAGGCGGTAGCCCTGTTCATGATAGCCGGCACTGCGTAGTTTGCCGGATTCCAGGCGTTGGAACGCTTTTTTGATGGCCCGGATATGTTCATTTTCCAAACCGAGTCGCTGGAAGGCTTTTATCCCGAGCCAGACCTCCAGTTCCGGGCTGAATTTGAGTTGCTCCACCCGGGCAAATTGTTCAAACAGGCGCGCCAGGTAGCTCATCAGCAGGTGTTGTTCACTGGCCGATAACTGTTTTTCCGGAAAAGCGGCCTGAAAAACGGCATCGCGGGTGGCTGAAGCCCGGTTGGCTTCCAGGTTTGCCCGAATGGCGTGGAACAGCTGCAAAACATCGCTGCGCGTATTGAAATACGGCGATTGCAAAAAACGGTCGAATTTGCGGAGTTCGACCGGGCTGAGGCGTTGCAGCAAGTGTACGAGCCGGGAATTATCCATGGGTACCGTGAGTTTTGGATAAGTTTTGTTAAATCAATTCAGATGTCTCCCTCCGGTCGACATGACAAGTCGCTGATAATAAAACGGTTAATCAGGTTTCTCGCTACACTCGAAACTTCCCCAAGCACCTGTGACGTTTCGAGTGTAGCGAGAAACCTGATGAGAAAGTTGACCCATAGTGTTTTGTCATGTCGACCGGAGGGAGACATCTAAAAAAACGGTTGTTTTCGGCAGTTAACTTGAAATTAATTACCAAACCGGTCGAAAGCGCACGTTAAGAATGGATGTGGATTTTTAAGAAACCGGAAACCGGTGAAAAGGTACAGTCGTTCGTGCAAATTTTCCAACTGGTTTTAAAAATTGAAAATCAGTTTTTTAAACCATAACTCGTCGGAAAAGCACTCAAGTTTCTGCGAAAAAAATACTTGTGCAGACTGGACCTTCCCTACACTTTTGCAGCATGGCGACCGGAAAATGCCGTTGTCTAATCCTCCTATTCGAACGTACCAAAATGAATTGAGCATCATGAAAAGAACACGGCTACGAATGCTTTGTGCCATAGTGGGGATATTCCTGGTTTTTGGGGCGATTGTCGGGGTAACTGCTCAATCCATTAAGTGTTCTGTTACCGGGAGGGTATTTCTCGATACGCTCGAAAATTGCGCTTACGATGCGGGAGAGCCCTGGATGCCGAATACGTCCATTATTCTTGAATTGCTCCCTTCCGGCGCCGGCGGTACGGTTGTTTCACCCTTCATGTCGGCACAGATCTACGTTCCGCCGGGGGACACACTCGCGCGGGTTTATGCGCTTGGCCTGAACCACCCTGGCGGAAGTTGTACGCTTGTGTATGAATTTTCTGTTCCGGGCGATCAGGATATTAATTTAACCGCGTATTTCCCGGTGCAGGCGGTGGATTGTCCGCAACTGCGCGTCGACATTTCCGCCCCCCCGCCTCAACCCTGCCTCAACCAGACGTACGCGGTGCGCAGTTGCAATTACGGCCTGTCGGAAGCGGAGGGCGTTTACGCCGAGGTCCAACTCGATCCCCGGCTTACCTTCCAATCGAGTTCCATTCCTGCAACGCCTTTGCCCGGTAACCGCTGGCGTTTCGAACTCGGAACGATCCAATCCTTCGATTGCAGCGCGTTTACGATTTCCTGCCAACTGGATTGCGATGTGGCGGCCGGGGAGGTTGTTTGTTCGGAAGCCCGTATTTTCCCGGATACGGTGTGCTTGCCCGACACGTCCTGGAACGGCGCCCGGGTGCTGGCCCAGGCGATCTGCTCGGGCGACAGCGTGCATTTTACGCTCACCAACCAATCGCTCATCCCTACCGCGCCCGCGCTCGACTACATCATCGCCGAAGACCTGATCATGTACCGCCAGGATGTGTACCAACTGGGCGCCGGCGATTCTGTAAAATTCAGCATGGAAGCCAACGGCGCCACCTGGCACCTGCGCGCCCGGCAGCAACCCGGTTATCCCGGCGGCTGGTTTACCAATGCCACGATCGAGGGTTGCGGGACCAATCCGTCGACCGGGGTTTTCCTGCAATACCCCTTTTCCGCCGGGCAGTTCAATCGTTCCAGGGAGTGCCAGGCGGCGCAATTGACGGATTCCTCCAATGCCGTCGCGGCATTTCCGGTTGGATATGGCAGCGCACACCTGATCGAACGCGGCGACGAACTGGAATACCTGGTTCAATTTCAAAATACCGGGGCGGATACGGCGCATACGGTAGAAATATGGATTGACTTGCCGGCCGGGCTCAATCCGGGCTCGGTCATCCCGGGCGCTGCATCGCATCCGTACACCTTTTCCCAGAATCAGAACGGCCTCCTGCGCTTTGTTTTTGAAAATATCAACTTGCCGGACAGCGCGGCCAACCCGGCCAATTCCCGCGGATTTGTGAGCTACCGCGCCTGGCCATTGCCGGATATCCCGTCCGGCTCGGTCATTTCCGGCAATGCTGAAATTTATTTTGATACCATCCCGCCGATCAGCACGAACACCGTTTTTCATACCATCGGGGAGGTATTTCGTACACTGGTGTCGGGCACAAACCCGGTAGCACAGCAACTGAAACTCGAGGTTTTCCCCAACCCGGCAAGCCGCTACGTCCAGTTCCAGTGCGGCGCCTGCGGTGGCGCCGACTGGCAAATCGACGTATTCAGCCCGGCCGGAAGGCTGCTGAAAACCGTACGGGCGGCGGGCGAGCGGGCTGAACTGGATTGCCTGGATTTGCCACCGGGGCTGTATTTCTTTCAGGTTCGTGTGGACAGGCGGCCGGCAACTTCCGGCAAGATCACCGTGCACTAATTTTTGTTTTTCAAACCCGGAACAACGCCGGCATACTGAATTGACTTCGGGATGCATGGGCTGTCGTATGCCGGATTTTAACCCTGCAACTTCATGCGAAACAAGCGAAAACCAACCCTGAAACGCAGTCCGGCCCCGCCACCGCCTGGCAAACGCGAACCCGGCCATCCCTTCCCGGAACAGCTGGAAAACTGGCTGCGCAAACGCCGCAAGGCAGTGCTGGGGGCGCTCGTCCTGGGCTGGCTGCTGATCCGCATTTTTATGTTCGACGCGGTGGCCAACGGCCCGCTGTACCGGATGTACGAATGGAAAGAATCCGACAGCGCATTTTTTGACGAGTGGGCGCGCACCCTGGCTGCCGGCGACTGGCTCAACCGGCAAGCGCTGCACCCCCATCACGGCTGGCACCGTGAATTTGCCGGGTATTTTTTCGAAAAACACCCCGAAAAATTATCGGCAATCCGGTTTGCCGATCCGAACCAGAGCCAGGATTCAGAGCCTGGAAAAATATTGTGGAACAACTGGTACGGCGGCAACCGGTATCACCAGGAACCGCTCTACGCCTATCTGCTGGCCGTTTTGTACCGGTTCACCGGCGCGGGTGTGTACTGGATGCTGTTCCTGCAAAGTTTGCTGGGCATTTGCAGCGGCGTACTGCTGTGGGATATCGCCCGGCGGCATTTTGGCGAAACGGTGGCCGGCCTGACCGGCTTGTTGTACCTGTTTTGCGGGCCGGTCCTGTTTCAGGAAATCCTGCTGTTGCGCAGCAGTTGGAGTGTGTTTTTTGCACTGCTAACCGTTTGGACGCTGGACCGCGCCTTGACGCTACAGACCGGAAAAGCATTTTTGCTGCATGGGATCGTGCTCGGCTGGGCGGTGCTCTTGCAATCGGTTTTTCTGGTACTGCTGCCCGGCGCATTGGCGCTGTATGCTAACCGGGTTCGCAATTTTTCTTGGCCCGTGCTCCGGAACACGGCTTGGCTGGTACTTGGGTTTGCACTGATTTTTTCGCCGGTAATGCTTCGAAATCAGGTGGTCGGCGCGCCGCTGTTCAGTATTTCCAGCGTTGGCCCGATCACGTTTGTTGCTGCGAATGTATACGCGACGAAGACCATTTCCGGTTGGCAGCCGGACGCTTCCAAATGCGCCGAAATTATGGATCAGAGCGGCGGCAGTTTTGGTACGGCGGCCATGGCAACGTTGCAAACGCATCCATCGGCGGGCAGTTACCTGGCTTTGCTGGGCAAAAAATTGGGGCGGGCGCTGAACGGCGCGGAATGGCCGAACAACGAGAATTTTTATTTTTATAAATCAATGCTTCCGGCGCTGCAAGTGGCTTTTTTGGATGGCTACTGGATCATTTGGTGCGCCGTGGCGGGTTTGTTGTTTGCCGGGTTTCGACGCAAAAAAATACCGGCATTGTACCTGGCCGTTTTCCTGCAAGTGGCTGTCCTGCTGGGTTTTTACGTGCTTGGCCGGTTTCGAATGCCGCTGCTGGTCTTGTTTTTACCTTTTGCAGCCTATGCGCTCGTCGAGTGCCTGCGCTTGGAGCCGGGGAGGCCGCGGGTTTGGGTGGGCAAAACAGCGGTTGCCGCTCTGTGTTTTTATTTTTTTAGTTGGAAAAATTACCGTCCGGAAAGCAGCATGCTGGACCCGGCGGATTATGTTGTTTTATATGAAATTGTGTACAACGACCGCGTGGCAACGCTGGCAGAAGCCCGGCAATGGAGTCAGGCCCAGGCACTCCATGCAGATTTTTTGCGCCGGGAGCCCCGGTTTCTGAACCGGTTGAAACCCGGGCAGCGGCTGCAATCACCGGCCCAGATCGAATTGGCGAATTTGTTTGCGTACCATTATCAGCTGCAAAGCGATTTGTACGACTATGGCGGCAACAAGCCAAGGGCAGCACAAACGAAAGCCCGGGCGGAGGGGTTGAGCCGGGTGGTTCGCAACTCGGGTAAGTGAAGCGGAGGAAGCTGCCCTCACTCCCGGTACTCCAGCCCAAACGCCGCCGTCCAGTCGCCGCCCGCCGGCACGGTCACCAGGCCGTCGCCGGTTTGAAAGGCGTTCACGTTGCAGGTCATGGGCTCCAGGGCGATGCTGTGGCGATCGGGCGGGGTAAACACCTGGAAAAAAGGGAAGAGTGCACGGCTGGCCGCCAGCGTGAGCTGGCGGGCGCCGGCGCGCAGGTGCAGATGGTACAGCGTGTGCTCGTCGGAAACGTTGAAGCAATTGTCCAGCACCGTATCGCCGAGCCGTTTTTCTTTGGAAAAATCCGGATACGCACGCAGGCCGCCGGTCGGGATCATCCGCTCGTCGATTTCCACCAGCCGGCAGGCCGGCAACTGCATGTGGTGATCCTCCGCGGTATCGGCCAGGCGAAAATAGGGGTGCCAGCCCAGGCCGACAGGAATGGCCTCCTTGTGCCGGTTTTTTAGAAAAAACGACACGTGGAAAGCACTCCGGTAACTCATGTTGAACGTGACCTCCAGACTGAACGGGAAGGGATAACTCGCGTGCTGGCCCCGGTATTCGTACCGGCAGGTCAACTCGGCCGTTTCATTGGTCAGCTCGATCCGGACCACTTCAAACGCTTCGTGGCGCACAAAGCCGTGGATGGCATTGTTGGAGGAAGGGTGGTTGATCGGGAAAAAATGATTTTCGCCGAGCCAGTGGTACTCCCCGTCTTTCAGTCGGTTGGGGAAGGGGAAGAGCAGGGCGCTTTTTCCCCATTTGCCGGTTTCCAGTTCTTCGGGCGACTGGTACCCGTCGAGGACATTGGCGCCGCGAAAATGCAATTCGAGTACCGTAGCGCCCAGCCCGGGCACGATGCTGAAGCCGTCGCCGGTTTCGGGATGGCGCAGGGTGTACAGGCGGTATTTTCCGAAGGGCGATTGCGTGAGTTCAAACATGGTGCAGCATACAGTTTTTACGAATAAACAGCCTTCAACGCTGAAGCACAATTTGCCGCAAGGCAATTTCACCGCCAACCTTAAGCCGTAGCAAATACGTGCCGACAGGCAATTGGCTCAGGTCAAACGTGTGTTTCAGCGCGTTTACCGGACCAACAACTTCCGTTTGTATCGTCCGGCCCTGCAAGGTCAGCAATTCGAGCCGCAAATCAATCGGCCGATCCAGTTCAAGTTCGAGCAGGAGCCGGCCCGCAGTGGGGTTTGGGCGGAGTTCCAGTTTGCGGACGAAAAGCGGATCTGTGATTCCGGTAACCGCATCCACCGTAACGCTCAGCGTCAGCGAATCCACACAACCCGTTTCATCATACACCGTGACGGTGTAGGTACCCGCCGACAGGTCATGCACGATCATGGATGTTTCAAAATTGCTCCAGAAATAGCCGATAAAAAGCGGGTCGCCGAAGTAGTCCGACGAGCCGCCCGAAACGCTCAGGCTTACCGTACCGTTTTGGCCGGGCGGTATCATCTCGTGTTCGATTTCGGCGGTAGCTGCAAGCGGGTTAAGTTCGGGAAGCAAAACGACCGGTAGCGATTCCCCGACAAAAAAACAACTTCCCGTTGGGTCGATATTGTACACATAGGGCAGCATGCCCGGAACAATCAAGCCGCCGCCGCCGAGCACCACGGGGGTCAGGTAATACTGCCCGTAACTGACCGTAGTGCCGTTATTCAAAAGAAAAGGCGCTGCAACGTCGGGTGAAAATGGCGTGCTCACCACACCCGGCACATCGCCCGGCCAGGTGTTTGCCGGAATCGGTTCCGCGCTAAAACACCAGGCCAGACCAGCCACCTGGCCAACGGTGGGCAGTGTAAAACTGCCGGTATCGAGCGTCAGCACATCGGCCAGGTTTTCGCCCCGGCACAGGAGTGCGTCCGGCGCCAAATTAAAATTACCGGCCTGACCTGCTGCACAGGGCACGGCAGGCAATTGGGTAATTTCGATGCAAAACTCGCCGGTTGCCACAATGCCCTGCATTTCGGCTGCATCGATCAGCATGAAGTACCGTTGGCCGGGCGTTGTTTCCAGGGTCAGGCCGGCGCGCCAGTCGGGCAGGCCGCCGGCGAACAGGTCGTCGTTGCACACCACCGGCGTCAGGTCTGCACAGTTGTCGCCGGTGAAGACCAGCATTTGCGTATCACCGGTGCTGCCCTGGGTGCTGCCGATGTAATTGGTGGCGGTGCAGGGCACGGTTTGGAGGCTGTAGTTGCCGCCGTCGCCGGTGAAGGTGAACCACATGGTCGTATTCAGGATGTCGGGGCCGCCGCCACCGGCTTCATTCCAGCAACTGACTGCAGGGTCGGTGGCCGAAGCGGTGGCCGTGCTGTTGTCGAACAGGCCGGTTGTTTGCGGCATACCCGGGGCTTTCCCGAAATACGCGCTGATGTCCACTGCCGCGTCGCAGGAGTCGACATTAGCCGTGGTTGGGGTATACAAACTCAGGTCGTCAATTTTCCAATGGTATTCGTACCTGCCGATCCAGCGGAAGCGCAGCCAGACCTGCGGTTGGTTGTCGGCCACGTCGAGGTCGGCATCCACCCAGCTGTGGTAGGGCAAATTGGCCGGCCAGTCGTCGAACAGGTCGTGGTAGATAAAGTCCGTGCCGTTGGTGCTCACGCCCAGTTGGGCGCGGCTGCTGTCGGGGTTGAAGTACGCGTACTGGGTAAAAAAGCGCAGGTGCACGTCTGTTTTGCCGCTGCAGTCGACCGGATTACCCCACCCGATCAACCGGGCATCGTGCGGCACCAGGCCGTTATAGTCGGAATTGAAATAAAAATAACCATCGGCAGCCGTGGGAGCGGCAAAAGATTCCAGATCGGGCTCCTGATAGCCGGTGGTGGGGTCGGGGGTCCAGGTCCAGTTTGCCGGGCCGTTGGTGATGCTGCCGTCGACCCAGTTTGCGGTAGCGAGGCCTTCATCGTTAAAATTTTCCGTCCAGAACGTTTGTGCCTGAACAGGCGGCTGGAACAGACTGATTATTCCCAAAATCAGCGCTACGATGCGGTTCGGGTTTTCAGAAAACATTTCAAACAAGGCGACACGGTTCATATTTGGGAAGTTTGTTTTCAAGTAAAGGAAAACACAAAATTCGGGAATCGCCGGGCTGGAAATAAAAAATCCCGAATTTTTCAGACAGAAAAATTCGGGATTGTCCCCGGATTTAAAAAAGGGAAAGGGGAAAGTGCGACTACGATGTTTTCAACGCACGCGGGATTTCGATGGAGGCAACCGGCACAGCGCCGTTGTTGGTGATTTCCACACCTTCCTGCACATCGATATCGCGTACCCGGATCACATCGCCCAGGCCCATGCCGGAAATATCGGCAACCACCTTGTCCACCACTTTGTCCGGTGTGGTCAGGATGTTGATTTTGCGCAGCGTGGTCAGGAATTTACCGCCGGCTTTTACACCGGGTGCGGTACCCCTGAAGCGCAATGGAACGGCTGCTTTGAATTTCACGCCATCGGCGAGTTCCAGAAAGTCGAGGTGCAGGACTTTCTCCGTTACCGGGTGAAACTGGATATCTTTCAGAATGCACTTGTGTTTTACGCCGTTCAGTTCAATCTCCGTCAGTTTGAATTCGGGGGTATACACCAAATGCCGGAATTCTGCAGGATCGACGCTGAATTGAACCGGTTCGCCACCGCCGCTTTTATACATAATGGCCGGGGCCATGCCGGCATGGCGTACTTTTTTTGCTGCTTGTTTGCCGGATTTGGCTTTCGGCTCCGCTTTTAAAGCAATGATTTCCATTGTATTTCAAGTAAAATTTTAGCCCTTTATAAAAAGAGCCCGCAAAGGTAGGTATTCGCGACTGGAATTTCCAATGTGCTTTAAAAAAAGTTTCAACCAGGCGGTTACATTTTTTGCCACCGCACCGTACGCGCTTTCCGGCCTTCATCCAGCTGCACCACGTATTCGCCCAAGGGAAGTTGATCAACCCGAAGGATCACCATATTCCCTCCCAATGCGGTAACCAGGTTGCGCTTCAGGATGGTTTTGCCGGCACTGTTTTTTACACGCAGCATCAGGTCCTCGCCCCATTCGTCGGCTGTGAATTCGATTAACAGGCGCTCGGTGGCCGGATTGGGATAAACGGCTACGAGTTGAATTTCGTCGTATTGTTGGGAATCGGTGCCGGTTGTTGCCTCCGCTTCTTGCGCAAACAAATTAGCACTGAAAAGAAACACGGCAACCAGGAACATAACTTTCAGGATATTTTTCATGACATCATCAATTTTTGTTAAAATATGCAGGAGGGACAAACCCCTGAAGCGAACTCAAAATTGATGATTTTATACCCTGCGGTGCAAGTGTGCCGGTTAGTGTACGGGGTGATGGTGGTCATTCGGGCCTAAAACCTGTCAGGTCAAATTTTCACCCTCCCGTAGGGGCGACCGCGAGGGTTGCCCCTACGGGAGGGTGAAAATTTGACCTGACAGGTTAGTGCACACGCTCCGCCCGCAACTTGGCTGCACGGCTATCCACATCAGCACCCGCGCCTTCGAGGCGCAGCACCCCCCGCGGGCATACGGCTGCACAAATGCCGCAGCCCACGCAGGAAGCCCGCACCACATCCTGACCCCGTTGCGCATAGTGGCGCACGTCAATACCCATTTCGCAATAGGTCGAACAATTGCCGCAGCTGATGCACTGCCCGCCGTTTGCCGTGATGCGAAATTTGGATTTTTTCCGTTGAAAAATGCCGAGAATAGCCGCTTGCGGGCAACCAAAACGACACCACACCCTGCTGCCCATCAGTGGATAAAACCCCACACCGACCACACCGCTAAACGCCATGCCGATGATGTAGCCGTACCAGGTGTAAAATGTCTGCGACCAGCTGCCCAATACGGCGCCTTTTTGATAGGAGTTTACCCAAAGTAATCCGGTTACCAAAACCACCGCCACCAGCACCCCGTGGATCATCCAGCGCTCGATCTTCCAGGCGTTCAAACTTTTGTCCGACAAATGCCGGAACGGATCGCCGGCCGTCTCGGCAAGTCCGCCGCAGCCGCACACCCAGGAGCAGTACCAGCGTTTTCCAAAAAACCAGGTCAGCACGGGCGTCGCCACGAACGTCATCAGCGCCCCGAATGCCAACAAGTACGGCCCAATGGCATACCCGCCAAAATAGTTAGCCGCCGAGGGGGTTCCATACCAGTCCTTCAAAGGCCAGAAATAGGTAAAATAGTACTCCGGCTGGTTCATCGCCTGCATAAACGCCGGGATCAGGAATGCAAAACCAAGCTGGAAAAAACTCACCGATATGGTGCGGATCACCTGGTAACGGCTGTGCCGGTACTTGTACCCGAATTTCAAGCCCATCACCAGCACGGAAAAGGTGTACAAACTGCCGTAAACAAACCACTTGTCGGCCGGCTTGCCTTTCAACAGCTGGCTGAGCGGACTGAATAAATCCGACAACCCCGCAAACCAGGCCGCCGGCCCGAAATACAGCGCCGTGTAAAACCCGGTGAGCACAATGGCCGCCAGCCAGGCCCATATGCCGCGGGCGCTCAGGCTTCGGAACCATACGCCGTTGTTTTGGATGCCTTCGGGCCGGCGCAGGTACTCCACCCGGACAAACAGCACCACGCCGGTTGTCATCAGGCCGAGCGCGAGCAGCAAGACCGGCAAAGGCGCGAATGCATCTCGGGCAAACCAAACCAGCAACAGCAGCACCACACCGGCGCCGGCCAGTGCCAGCGCGAGTTTTTGTTTCCAGGATGTGAGGACCGGGGGGCTGGGGGCGAGGCTGGTGTTTGTCATGAGTTATTGTGGCTGTAGTGAGGCGGTGACTTCGAGTCACCGCTTCACTGCGTTAGATAGTGAGGCGGTGACTTCGAGCACAGCTTCACTGCGTTAGATAGCGAGGCGGTGACTTCGAGTCACCGCCTCACTGCGTTAGATAGCGAGGCGGTGACTTCGAGTCACCGCCTCGCTATGGGCGTTAGAAATTTTAAGACTGCCGGCAGTCCACGCTTTTGCTGCAAGCGTAAGTCTGTATCGTTTTTCCGGTTGTATTGCTCAATGAGGTGTGCTTCATATTGCCTGGAAAACTCCGGGTCGAAATTGGCCAACCCCAGTTGTGGCAACACGGTTTCGATATGGGCGCCCGTCCGAAGCCAGCGTTCGCACACTTCCTGCCGGTACCGCACGCCCATGAGGTTGAACCCGAGGATGCGCCCCGTCGCTTTTTCATAATTCAGGCGAATACTTTTTTTACCGTCGGCATGCTCCCAGTACAGGCCGGCTTGTTCCGGCGGCAGCGCGGCGCGGATGTCGCCGTACACCTGGTATTCGATATCGAAAAATTTGGCGGAGTTAAACCAGATTCCCGGGTTGTAGGCTGTCCGGTTACCGGTGAGGTTGTGTGCCAGCATTTCGCCCATCATGCGGCCGGTGTACCAGACGGCCTCGATGGACCGGCGCCCCGGTTGCGGCCGGCGAAGTTCGGCACAATCGCCCACAGCGTACACGTCGGGCAGGTTGGTTTCCAGGTAGTCGTTGACCAGTATGCCACGGCCAAGTTCCAGGGCGCTGTTTTTCAAAAATTCAATATTGGGACGCACACCGACAGTCAGGCCCACAAATCCACAGGCAATCTCCTCTCCTGCCCGGGTGACCACTGCCCGGCAATGCCCCCGCCCGTCGTCCAGAATTTCGCGCAGATCGGTTTGCAACCGCAGGTCAATATGATGCTCGCGCAAATGGCGGCTCACCATGGCGGCCTCTTCCGGGGGCAATACATTGCCCCAAAAATCTTTTTCGCGCACCAAAAATGTAACGGGAATTTGCCGGGAATGAAACATCTCGGCCATTTCCACGCCGATCAAGCCGCCGCCTGCGATCACGGCGCGCGCGCCTCCTCCCTGGGGCGGGGGTTGGCGGGAGGCCTGCTCCATCGTTGCCAAATCCTGCAAATGATACAGCCCCTGCACGCCCTGAAGATTCTCGCCCGGCCAGCCAAACTTGTTGGGTCGGGAACCCACGGCCAGCACCAGTTTGTCGTAGGCAATGGTTTTCCCGCCGGTTGCATGCAATGTTTTTTTGTCAAAATCGATGCGGGCAATGCGGGCGCGCAGGCGCTGAATGCGGTTTTTATCCCAAAACCAGGGCTCGTAAGGCCGGGTGTCGCGCTCCCGCATATGCCCCATGTAAATGTACATCAGGGCGGTACGGCTGAAAAACTCGTCGGATTCGTCGGAAATGACGAGAATTTCATGGTCGCTGCGCTTGCGGATAAACCGCGCCGCCGTGATGCCGCTGATGCCGTTGCCGAGGATGACGATTTTCATATGTGATGCATGGTTTTGTTTTTTGTGATGGGTAGGGGCGACCCTTGCGGTCGCCCGGCCCAATCGTTCTGATTATTCCCCGGGGCGACCGCATTCCCCGGGGCGACCGCATTCCCCGGGGCGACCGCATTCCCCGGGGCGACCGCGAGGGTCGCCCCTACGGGTGGGGAAATTAACGCCATTTAGAGAAACCGCCGTTTATTCCCCAACCGGCAAACCCCGAACATGTCCCGGCAAAGACAATATGGGGCTCGAATTTCCTTTTTTTTACGGCATAACCGGCGCACAAAAAAAGCGGCAGGCTGCACAGCGCAGCCCACCGCTTTCGGTTTTCACTTGGTATTCTTATTCGGGCAATTACCGGACGACAATCAGCTTGGCCGTCTTAACAGCCGGACCTGCCTGAATACGGACAAAATAAAATCCGGACGGCAGATCATTGGTGTTTAACGTGTGCATTTGCGGGCCGGCGAAAGCTTTTTCATTGATTTGCTGGCCGAAATATTGGCCATCCATGCCGTAAACTTCCACCACGACATCCGCATTTTGAGCCAACGAAAACTCCAGTGTGGTTTGTTCCGTTGCTACCGTGGGGTAAAGTTTTACACCCCCCACGTACTTGTCGGCTTCATCCGTTTCCGTCAAGCAAGCCACGTTTTTCTCTACAAACTCGCTCCAGCCGCAGGTCCAGTCGTTAGAACCGTCGAAAGCGCCGACATACGTTACTTTATCAAAGAACGGAATGTTGATACGGGCAGCAGCAAAAGACGCACCGCCAAGTGCCGGGGAGGTATACGTCGGTTGGGCATTGGGCATATCCAGGTAAAAAGCATCCTGGAGGGCAACAGCACCGGAAGCGGCGTTGGAGCCATTACCCCAGCCACCGGTGTTGAACCAGGCAGCAACGTCGAAGCCGGCCTCCGTGGTAGTCAGCAGGGAAGTCGGTCCGGCCACCCAGGTATTTTTCACCTCAAGTTTGCCGGCTTGTGCGTTGGCTACGGTGCTGGCGCCGTCGATCAGCAGCCCCACCGGATAGCTACCCATGAGCAGCGAGTTGAAAATACCAATTTCGCAGTTGCGGCGCAGGTGGGCGGCGCGTTTGTAGTCGGATGCCGGGCTGGCGCCGGGGCCAAGCAACGTCACATTGGAAAATGTCGGAGCCGTTTTGGGCGTCAGGTCGGAACCTGCACCGTTGTTATCCACTTCAAAACCATTGGAACCCGAGATGTCGGCCACCTGCGGATCGCGTACCGACAAGGCGTGTTGCACATTTCCGGCAAAGCCGAAATCGCAGTCAAAATCATCATCCAGACCGCGGTAAGCGATCAGGTGTTTGCAGTTGACCGTGCCGCCAAACCATTCGAAAGAGTCGTCGTTGGCATACGAAACCTGCACATAGTCGACAGTAGTTCCGCTACCTACACCACCGAAGGTGATGCCGTTGATTTCGTTGTTGGGCTGGAAAGCAATACCGGCATATTCAACGCGCACATAGCGCAGGATACCGGAGTTGTCGCCGGCTATTGCGCCGCCGGGCTGGTCGCCGCCGCCGTACAGGCCTTTCACCGGGTCGATACCGCCTTCAATCAGGCCAAGCCCGGGCGTACCGTTGTAGGTTTGGTTGGTTGGCGCATACCCCAACAGGATCAGGCCGCCCCAGTCGCCATAGGTCGGCTCGGATTCATTGCTGGTAAATACGATCGGGAGGCCCAGTTTGCCGTCGGCAATAATTTTGCTGCCGCGGGTAACAATCAGCGAGCCTTTGCTTGCTTTGTCGCCTTTAATGACGGTACCGGGTTCGATCGTCAGTTGAGCGCCGTTGGTCACATAAACAAAACCTTGCAGGAGGTAGGTTTTGTCGGCGGTCCAGGTTGTATTGCTGCTGATATCCCCGGCAACGGTAACGACCCCGTTGGCAGGCAGGCAGCCTGCATTTTCCCAGCGTGCCCAGGGGCAGGTCCAGTCGCCGGAAGGGCCGAACGCACCGGCATAGCTTACCGGGATGAAGAAAGGATCCTGAATGCGGGCATCGTCAAATTTTGCATAGCCCAATACCGGCGATGTCACACCCGGACGCGGGTTCGGCAAGTCGATATTGAACGGATCAACCAAACCGGCGTCGGCAGAATTTGGGCCGGTGGAGATGCCCATAGCCGCTGCATACGCCGCGATATCGAAGCCGGCTTCGGTGGTGCTCAACGGTGCGGTCATGCCATGGTAAAAGGAATTTTTAACCACAAACTTGCCCGATTGCGCATTGGCAACCGTGCTGGCGCCGTCGATCAGCAAACCAACCGGGAAAGAACCGACGAAAACGGAATTGTACACGCCAATTTCGCAATTGCGGCGCAGGTGATTGGCGCGCTTGTAATCGATCGAGAAATTAGCCCCGGAAGGACCGACAATGGTAACGTTGGAAAATGTCGGCGCTGTTTTTGGCGTCAGGTCCGAGCCCGAGCCGTTGTTATCCACCTCAAAACCGTTGGAGCCGCTGATGTCGGCCACTTGCGGATCGCGCACAGACAGGGCAAATTGAACCTTGCCGGCATAGCCAAAATCACAGTCGAAGTCGTCATCCAGGCCGCGGTAAGCGATCAGGTATTTGCAATTGACGGTGCCGCCAAACCACTCGAACGAGTCGTCGTTCGCATAAGACACCTGCACGCATTCAACAACGGTTTTGGAACCGACCCCGCCAAACGTGATGCCATTGATCTCGTTATTCGGCTGAAAAGCGATACCGGCATATTCCACGCGAACAAAACGCAGCACGCCGGAGTTGTCGTCCGATTTGGCGCCGCCGGGTTGGTCGCCGCCGCCGTACAAGCCTTTGAGGGGATCAATACCGCCCTCAATCAATCCGAGGCCGGGTGTACCGTTGTAGGTTTGGTTGGTCGGCGCATAACCCAAAATGATCAGGCCGCCCCAGTCGCCATAGGTCGGGGAAGATTCATTGCTGGTAAAAACGATCGGCTCGTTGGCCGTGCCGTTGGCAATGATCTGGCTGCCGCGCGTAACGATCAGCGAGCCTTTTGAAGCTTTTTCTCCTTTGATGGTCGTGCCTGCTTCGATGGTCAGTTTTGCACCATTGGTGACATACACAAAACCGGAAAGGAGGTAAGTATTGCCCTTGGTCCAGGTTTGATCAGCGGAAATGTCGCCTGAAACAGTAACAACCTGAGCGGAAAGCTGCAACGAAGCCACACACAAGGCAGCGAGTAGTAAACGTACTTTTTGCATAGGAAGGTTTAATTTTTTATCGTGGTTTCAACCCCTGATTCCAGGGTTGTTTGTATTCGGCAAAGTTCGCCAGAAGCCCTACCGGCTTCGAATCCTATGGGTTAAATTTGCTTTAAGTCTGTATGAAGCGAATGTTAAGCCCGGGGGCCTTCGGATGGCTCCGAACTCCGGGCTGTCCTTGCAAATCAGCCCGGTTGATGCTGTTCGGATTTGCACTAAAAAGAAAAAATCCGGACAACTTGCGTCGCCCGGAATAAGTAGTCAATTCCTAACCTTATAACTACTAAAATCTGTATCCTGTATCAATGGGACAATTCGGGGAAGTAAGTAATCCAAGTTGTGACCAACAAAAAAGCAGACAGGATTTACAAGATCAACAGGATTTTATCATGCCGGCTGCGCCGCCATCCGGTTTGTAAAAGTCGGCGTAGCCGACACTGATCATGTAAATCATGTAATTCCTGTCCATTTTTTCTTAGCAGGTCACAACTTGGGTTATTTAGAACCGGTACCCAAAACCCAGGGTAATGGTGCTGCCAAAGTTGAGGCGCTGCATGACATTGTCTACATCGGCGTCAAACTTGTGATTGGCATTGTTATCCTGGTAGTACATAAAGTCGGGCCGCAAAATATCGCCCCAGGTAAGTTTTACCTCGCCGCGCTCGCCAATGCGTTTGGCAATCTGGAAGTCGAGCAAATTGCGGTGCCGCTCGTAAATATCGGCGTAGCCGATGGTACCCACCTGGGCAACGCGGTCGCCGATGATGTTGTACACCAGCGTGGAACTCAGGCCCCAATTGACTTGGTTGTAGGTCAAGCCTGTGTTTACCAGGTAAGGCGACTGGCCCTGAAGCGCCCGGTCGCTGTCGTAGCTGGACACGTTGGACAAATCCAGTTTGGAACGAATGAACGCAGCATTGGTGAAAAATGTCAGGTTTTCCAGGCCTGCAGTCAGGAATCCCAGGTTTTTGCGCAGTTCCAGTTCCACTCCGTAGTTTTCTGCACCGGGGATATTCTGGAACGAAAAGGTACGCGTACCGGCGCCCAAACTGCTGAAGGTAAATTCAATCGGGTTGTTGAATTTTTTATAAAAAAGGCTCACACTGAACAACTCGTTTTGCCCCGGGTAAATCTCGTAACGCAGGTCGACATTGTAAATCTCGCCCGGGGTCAGTTCCGGCGAACCGACGACGCCCGCATTCAGGTAAAAATCGTAGAAGGCAAAGGGCGCCACTTCGCGAAATTCGGGGCGGCTTACCGTTTTGGAGCCCGACAGGCGCAACTGGTGCTTGTCGTTGAGGCGGTAGGTCAGGTTTGCCGAAGGCAACCAGGTCGTCAGGTCGTTGTTCACTTCCAGCGGTTTGCCGCTATAGTCGCTCGATTCGAGGTGTTGGTTAAACCGCTCCATGCGTACGCCCCAGTTGATGCGCAGTTTTTCAAACACCGTATTGTCGAACAAAATGTAGGCTGCGCTCAAATCGGAAGTTGCCGTGTACGCATCGCTGAGGTTGGTAATTTCATCCATGACAAAACCGTTGTCGCGGATGTTTTCCGGGGCAAAAATCTGGTCCTGCGGCAGGGTGAGCAGGGAGTTGTCGAAGCCGGCAACCCGGGCGCGGATATACCCCATCACACGGGCATTAAAATCGCGATCTTTCCCCTGGTAAAGGCCGCCGACTTTCACCGAATGTTTCCCGGCGCCGAGCACAAACGGAATGGTCAGGTCGACATTGCCGTTGTACACATTTTCCGACAAGTCGGAATAAAAACGCCCGCTGCGGAACGGATCGGCCGAGCCGTAGGGAACATAAGCGCGGTAGGGATCTTCAGCCTCGGCATCAAAATTTTTGGAGTAAAACATCCGGCGCAATGACGGCACATCGCGGGACGTGCGGTTGTAGCCGCCGCCCCATTCCAGTTTAATATTGTTGAGGCCGAATGCATGTTCGCCGGCAAGGCGGGTGGTCAACAGGTGGTTTTCGGTGTATTCGATAGCCGTGGCCCGCACGAAACGCTCCTGTTCAAAATCGCTGCCTTCACGGCTGCTGACAATGTTGTCGGTATTCGTGGAGTAGGTACCCTGCAGGTTGATTTTGTGCCGGTTGTTCACTTTCATGGCCAGGTTGGCCAGGCTACCCCACAACACGTTGTTTCTAAACTGGTTGTCCTGAAAATTGAACAGCTGGCGCTCGATGTCGAAGTCGTTGCGCTCGCCGGTTTGCAGGCGGTTGTTGTTGCTGTAGGAAAAAGCCAGCGTGCTGCCAAACTGTACCTTGCGGTCGGGCGCCGACACCAGGCCGGCAGCCAGTTGCAGGCTGCTGTTGGGCGCTGCGCTGCTTTTGTCCATGATGGCCCAGTCGTTGGCAAACTGGCGGGAATAGCCGAGTTTGTCTTCCCGGTTCGCTTGCTGAAATTCCGTAGCGCTCGGATAACCGGCAGGCACGGCGCGGGAACCATCATCCATCCCCAGAAAATCGGTGCCGCCGCCCTGGGCGCTTTGATAGGCTTTGAAGGTACTGACGGTATTGTATCCGGCGCCGGCATTTACCTGGAGGTAATTTTGCTCCGGAATATCCTTCGTATTCAAAATAATAGCGCCGCCGGCAAATTCACCCGGCAGATCGGCGCTGGCTGTTTTCATGACGAGCAGGTTGTCCAGCATCGACGACGGAAACAGATCGAACGAAAACGCCTTGCGGTCGGGCTCGGTGCTGCTCAGCAGGGCGCCGTTGAGCAAGGCAATGTTGTAACGGTCGTTCAGGCCGCGAATAATGGCAAACTTGTTGTCCTGGATACTGGCGCCGCTCACCCGGCGGATCACATCGCCGGTCGTGCGGTCGGGCGTGCGCTTGATGACTTCGGCACTGATCCCGTCGGCAATGATGGGGCTGTTTTTCTGAAGGATGGTCAGCGCGCTCATGCTGGAACGGCGGGCGGTAGCCGTGATCACCACTTCGGAGATGAGACTGGCGGCGGCATCTTCCATGGCGATGTTTACCGTGGTTGCCTCGCCGTTTTTAACAATGATATCCGAAATCAATTTTTCGGCGTACCCGGTGTACGAAACCACGATTTTGTGGCTACCCGGAATAACGTTGGCGATCATGAAATTGCCTTCATAATCGGTGAGTGCGCCACCGGCGCCGTCGTCCAGCCGGACGGTGCAGCCGATCAACTCTTCGGCCGTTTTGGCGTCAATGATTTTACCGGAAATAGTGCCCTTTTGTGCCAGGGCAAATAGCGGAAGGAGCAGCATTAACATGCTGAGTACAAGGTCGGAATTGCGTTTCATACAAATAGAAATTGATACAGATTTTCGGGGGCAAAAGTCCGGCTGGTGTGTGAAGGCAGGTTTAAATCAAGGTTAACTCTGTGTTAAGTTTGGCGCCGGGTTGATTTTTAAGAGGCAATTGTCGGCGTGACTTGATTGTCGGCGTGACTTGAAGTCACGCCGACAATTTTTCCGGTTACGTATCAATTATTTCCGGCAGTCAGGCCCAAGCGATTAAGTTTGCGCATACCGCGAACCGACAACCACACGTAATTCAGCCATGCAACGCCGCCATTTTTTTCAAAAAACAGGTTTAGCCCTGCTCGCAACCGCCTTTTTTCAACAAAAATCAAGCGCCGCGCCCATGCCGGAGTCACCCAACCTGAAGCCCGCCCGCCTGCCGGAAGGCGCCACAGTTGCCCTCATTGCGCCGGCCTCGCCGGTGTCGGAAGATAAAATTCAAAAAGCGCTGGGAAATCTGGCAGCCCTGGGCTACCGGGTAAAAGAAGGCGCCGCCCTGCGCGCCCGGCACGGCTACCTGGCCGGTACCGACGACGCCCGCCTGGCCGATCTGCACCAGGCTTTTGTCGACCCGGAAACCGATGCCGTGTGGTGCGTACGCGGCGGGTACGGCATCACACGTTTGCTGCCCCGGATCAACTACGAACTCATTCGGCAGCACCCCAAACCCCTGATCGGCTACAGCGACGTGACCGCCCTGCACCTGGCTGTCGGCCAAAAAACCGGCCTGGTGAGTTTTCACGGGCCGGTAGCCGCTTCGGATTTTCCGGAAAATACCCTGGCCCACTTCCGCGCAGCCTTAATTGAGCCACAGGCGCCCTACCGGATCGACGCGCCTGCGCCGGGCGCCGAATTGCCCGGGCCGGAATTCAGCCCGTTCACCATTCAGCCGGGTCATGCCTCGGGTCCGCTGACCGGAGGCAACCTCTCCCTCCTGGCGGCGCTGGCAGGCACGCCGTGGCAGCCTTCTTTTTCCGGAAAAATTGTGTTTTTGGAAGATGTGGGCGAGCAGCCCTACCGCATTGACCGGCTATTGACCCAGCTGTTGCAAGCCACCGATCTGCGGGAAGCCGCCGGGCTCGCCCTGGGCGTATTTGCCGATTGCGGGGCTAAAAACCCGGAGTTTTCGCTGAAGTTGCCGGAAACCCTGCAAGACCGGCTGGGTGGATTGGGTATTCCGGTGGTGTACGGACTGCCGTTTGGGCATGTGGCGCATCAGGCGACATTTCCGTACGGCGTGCTGGCGGAGTTGGATGCTTCGGAGCGGTGGTTGGCTTTGTTGGAGTTTGGGGTGGTGTAACGCGAACTGGTAGTTCGCGTAAAAAAATCAAGTCCAAAAACTTCACAGCTGCTGAAGGACTCCGGTTGCGTGGAGCATTGTGGTGGTGTTTTTTTTGTCGCGAACTAACAGTTCGCGTTACCAGTTCGCGTTACCAGTTCGCGTTACCAAAGTCCAAAAACTTCACAGCTGCTGAAGGACTCCGGTTGCGTGGAGCATTGTGGTGGTGTTTTTTTTGTCGCGAACTAACAGTTCGCGTTACCGGTTCGCGTTACCACTCCAACCCGGGGTAACTCCGCTGCACATGCTGCAACTCGGCCAGAATAAAACCCAGGTGTTCCGTATGCCGCCCGTCTTTTCCACCGCCTTGCATCCAGGCATCGGCAGGGGGTTGTTTCAAGGTAGCTTCCTGCAAAACGGTGCGCACTTTTTCCATCCACAGCGGTTTAATGTCCGATAAATCGACCCCGTAGCCTTCGGCAGCGGCCTGCTGCTCGGTATCGTTGGGTAAGGTGAGTTCGCCGGTGTACATCCACAGGTCGTCGACGGCTTTTTGCATTTTCCGGTGACTGGTTTCGGTGCCGTCGCCCAGGCGGATCATCCACTCGCCGGAGTAGCGCAGGTGGTAGGTGATTTCTTTGAGGGCTTTTTCGGCGATAGCGGCCAGCCGGGCGTCCTTGCTGCCGGTAAGCGCCTGGCAGAGGTGAAAGTTGTAGGTATCGAAAAAAAACTGGCGGGCGGTGGTGTAGGCCCAATCCAGGTTGGGCTGTTCGACCAGCAGTACGTTCCGGTATTCGTGGGCGTCGCGGAAGTAAGCCAGGTTGTCTTCCGTACGGCCCCGGCCTTCGATTTCGCCGGCGTAGGTGAGCCACATGCGGGCTTGTCCCAACAGATCGAGGGCGATATTGGTCATGGCGATGTCCTGTTCGAGTACCGGCCCGTGGCCGCACCATTCGCCCAGGCGTTGGGACAGGATGAGCGCGTTATCGCCGAGTTGAAGGAGGTAGTTGAATTTTTGCATGGGAAAACTGATTCATTTTGGAATTACGATTTACGATTTACGATTGGTTCACCTTTCCGGGGTAGGTTAGATGCTTGCCAACTTTCAACATTTGAGTAAATTGAAAACATACCTTATTGTGGAAAGTGAACCAATCGTAAATCCAAAATCGTAAATCGTAATTCCCTACATGTGTTTCACCTCATCGGGCAATTTATAAAACGTGGGGTGCCGGTAGATTTTATCGTTCGACGGTTCAAAAAAAGCATCGGGGTCTTCGGTAGTGGCGTGAATATGTTTGGATTCGACCACCCAGATGCTGATGCCTTCGTTGCGGCGGCAGTACACGTCGCGGGCATTTTCCAGCGCCATTTGCGCATCGGCGGCGTGCAGGCTGCCGACGTGCTTGTGGCTCAGGCCCTGTTTCGATCGGATGAACACTTCCCAAAGCGGCCAGTCTTTCATAACGGCTGTTTAATTTGATGTTAAAAAGCGGTGAAACCGCGGATTTAAGGCGCCGTTGCGGGCTCCGGTTTCACAAAATTTGCACAAAAATAGCGCCTTTTGCCGGGACGCCGCTCCCGCACCGGCACTTGTTGCAGAAAAATGTACTTTTGCCAGCCTTCCTGCGTTTGGGAGGGCATAAAGCCACTTCAACCTGTATAAATTACGACACGAATGCCGAATTTTTTCAACACGAAAACGCTTTTCCCCTGCTTTTCAGGCGTACTGATCGCCGTGTTTTTTCTTGCCACACCGGCCCATGCCCAACTGCGCTACGGCTTTAAAACCGGCCTCAACTTTGCCAGCATGAACGGTCCCTCCGAAATGAGCGGCAGCGGCATGGAACTGGAAAGCTGGGGCACCGTTACCGGCTTCCACATCGGGCTGTCCCTGGGCTATGCGTTCAACGACTACCTTGGCGTGCGGAGCGAATTCCTGTATTCGAAAAAGGGCGCAAAATATACCTTCGACGGCCCTTCCTACCGCATTTTCCGCCTCGACGGCGTAAGCACCCTGACCACCGGCAACTCCCGCTACCTCATCAACGTCAACAATGCTTACCTCGACATTCCGCTTGTGGCCTACGGGCGCTGGAAAGATTTTGAATTGTCGGCCGGTATGTACGCCGCCTTGCTCGTTCAATCCATCGGCGACGGCTCGCTGAGCTATACCAACGGCCGCACAGCAGTTTTGCAAAATCCAATTGCCGACCTGGAACTTTTTCTGGATCACAACTACCGCAAAGACGAGCCCGGCCGCGGTGTGGAAGGCCAAACGGAAGTCGTACAGGTGGATGCCAAAACCGTCGAACTGCCCAAAACGCTCGGCGCTTATTACGACTACACCGAAGACAAAGGCAACCTGTACAATCCGGTCGACTACGGCCTGGTGGCCGGTTTGTCGTATTTCATGAGCCGTTCGCTCTTTATCGGCGTCCGGCTTCAGTACGGCCTGGCGGACCTGACCAAAAATGCCGCCGACCTGTCGAAAAGTGCCACAGACAACGGTAACCTGATTTACCGGGACGACAAAGACCGGAATGTGGTCATCCAGGCTTCGGTAGGTTTTAGTTTTTAAAAAAACACGTTAATCCCGGAGTTCCGCCCATTTTTTCATGTCTAACCCAACGTAATTCCGATGGTATCAAAACATTGGCTGCGCCTGCTACTCCCCGTATTGGTGTTTGGCAGCTTGACTTTTGCCTGCAAAAAAATCAGCCTGGACGACGCGGAAATCGCCGGACACACGGCGGAATATGCTTTCCCCCTGATGAATACGACGCTCAACCTGAAAGACCTGATGTTCAAAATATTGAACGACACATTGAGCGGCGACACCATTGTGGTCAACCCGGACAACACCATGACCCTGTATTACAGCGGCGACCTGGCGGAAAAACCGGCCACGGATATTTTTGAATTTTTCAAATTCCCCGACGGCGGTATCCCGGTGCCCGATACCTTTTTCAAATTCGACCTGGATGTGCCGGATTCGGTGTTTATCCACCGGGCCGACGTGCTCACCGGCGACATGAACGTGGTGGTTTACAACGGTTTTACCGAGCCGATCAACGGTTTTTTCACCATTCCGCAGATGTCGAAAAACGGTGTGGCGTTCACCTATCCATTCAATATTCCGCCTTCGCAAACGTCGTTTTCGCCACTCTTCGATTTGCAGGGCTATACCTTTTTGTCGGACAGCAACACCCTGCAATTCCGATACGAGGCCTACCTGCCCGACGGCAGCCGGGTAAAGCTTCTGGAACCCTCACCCGGGCTACCGGGCTGTGCCCTGCTGATCAACAACTTCACGCTTTCGTACGTGGAGGGCTTCTGGGGCTTTGAGGAATACCCGCTCACACTCGATACCATCGACATCGACATCAACCAGACCAACCTCAAGGGCAATGTGCAGGTGAAAGACCCCAAAGTGACCATGACCGTGGCCAACTCCTGGGGATTTCCGACCCGCGGTGTGGTAAAATACCTCAGTTTTATCGGCCGCGACGGGGAGGAGTACAAACTGGAAAGTACGGTGTTCAACAACGACAGCATCGACTTCAATTATCCCTCCTGGGCAGCAGGTGAAGTCGGGCAAACGAAATACACCCACGTGGTGCTGGACGGCACCAACTCCAATATCGCCGACATTTTCAACGCCCAACCCACGCAGCTCATCTACGATTTTGCCGGCATTTCAAATGCCACGAAAGACACGTCCATCATCGGTTTTCTGACCAACGAAAGCGTGCTTGCCTTGCGCATGAGCGTGGAACTGGTGCTGGAGGGTTCGGTGCAGGATTTTGGCGCCGAGCAGGTGCTCGACCTGAATTTCGGCAGCTATTCCGACGTGGACACGGCCGATATCGAATCGGTGGAATTCAAAGTGGTGACGGAAAACCAGACGCCCATCGGCTCGTCGCTCCAGATGTATTTCCAGGACGCCAACGACCAGGTGCTCGATTCGCTGTTCATCGGCGATCCGCAGTTTATCATGCAGGCAGCGCCCGTCGACGGCAACGGTAATGCCGTGGGCAGCAAACGCACGGAAACTTTTGTGCCGATGGATGTCGCGCGTTTCGACCGCGTACGGCAGGCGGAGAAAATTTTTGTGCAAACGTTTTTCACCACCGCCGACGGCGGCCTGGTACCAGTCAAACTGCTGGCCACTCAAAACGCGACCATCAAACTCGGCCTGAAAATCAAAACCCGGTTCTGACACATGAAAACCCAACCCATGCTCCGATATTTTCTCCTGCTGCTGTTTGCCGGTTTTGCCGCCAACAGCTTTGCGCAGCAGGAACTGATGCTGCACCAGCAAACTGCCCTCTGGCAAACAGCAGCCACCAATCCCGCTTTTTTTCCGAAGGAAAAACGCGTCGCGCTCGGCCTGCCCTCTTTCGGACTGGATGCCGCGCACTCCGGCGGTATCACCTTCAACGACCTGCTGCGCCGCGAAGGCAACCGCACGATCGTCGATCTCGGCAAGGCGATCGACAAGCTGGAGCCTGAAAATGAAGGCCACTACGGCCAGCGTTTCGAAACCTTCTCGCTGGGCTTGCGCCTGCCCGGCAAGTTTTTCGTCCAGGCCAGCCACGCCGTGCGCATCAGCGCCGTGGTGAACTACCCGAAAACGCTCGCCGAACTTTTCTGGAACGGCAACGCCCCCTACATCGGCCAGACGCTCGACGTGGGATTTGCCACCACCACCTTCGACTGGAATGAACTCAGCCTGGGCATCGGTCGCCGTTTCGGCGAAAACCTCAGCCTGGGCGCACGGGTCAAATACCTCTCGGGCATCGGGGCCGTGCAAACCGACGACGACCACCGCCTCGTAAGCGTGTACACCGACCCGGACATCTACCAACTCAACCTGCAAACCGACTACGCCTTCCACTCCTCGGGCACCATCACGGCCATCGATACTTCCGGGCTCGGCTTCGAACTGGCCTTGAACGAACTGAAAAACGGTTTTTCGGAAAACACCGGCTGGGCCTTCGACCTGGGCATGCAACTCCAACTCGGCGAACGCATTTCCCTCAGTGCCAGCGTGCTCGACCTGGGCGGCAGCATTTCCTGGAAAAAAAACGCCAACTACTTCAAAAGTCAGGGCAGCTACGACTACGACGGCATCGTCATTCCCGGCACCGACATCATCAACGGCACGGTAGACAGCCTGGACTTTACCGCGGCACTCGATTCGCTAAACGATGTGCTGCAGTTTGAAAAAACGCCGGCGGAGTTTACGTCCGAACTGCCCACCCGCGTATATGTCGGCGGGACGTACAAGCTGAGCGACCGCTGGTCGTTCGGCGCCGTGCTTTTTCATCAAAACAGTGCGCGCCGCAAGCTGACCTCCGTGGGCCTGAATGCGCAGTGGTCCATTCTGAAATGGCTGACGGTGGGCGGCATGTACAGCGTGAACAACCAGTCGGCCACCAACATCGGGCTGAGTGTGGTAGCCACGCCGGGGCCGGTGCAGTTGTTCATTCTTTCGGATAATGCGCTGAATGCGCTGACGCCGTATGGGTCGGCTGCGGTGAATTTTCGGTTTGGGGGGAGTGTAGTGTTTTAATCTTTGGGCAGTTCCAGTGAAGTAGGTGACGGACATGTGGAATTGGTGGGTAGGCATCTCAATTGAAATTCTTGGATTAATCGCGTTTGGTAAATACTTTTGTAAACTTTGCTTGTTATTTATCTAAATGAAGTCAAGAGCATCTGCCATGCCAATCCCTAAAAAAATTACGCCGGACAATCTAAAAGACACCGTTGTGGAGTACCGGTTTACTTCCGGTTTTTCGCATGACGTACTACCTGGCCTGGTGTATCAAACGCTGCGGGAACGGTTCACCCCAATACCTCGTCCGGAACGTGGGCTTCTGGATGGCACGTCGGGGTTTCGGCTGGAATTTCGGGAAGAATTTCAATTGGCTGATGATAGTATAAAAATTACCCTTCAAAGTGGAAATGTTTTGGTATTCAATGCCTTGGGCCAGTATCAAGGCTGGACTGGTTATTTTGATCGAATCAAATGGACTCTGGACAAACTCTTCCAATCGGAACAAGTCAAATCCGTTGGGCGGATCGGGATTCGATACATCAGTGAGTTTCCAGGAATCAGCATTTTTGAACAAATGAAACATCCGCCACATTTTTTATTTCCGGATGGCGCAAGCGGGCAAAACAACGCTTTTAAAACCGAGCTCCACAGCGAACCGCAGATAATCATTCTTAACTTGGCCGACCAGGTGGCGCGCAAACACGGTGGCCAAATGGAACGATTTTCCTTGGTCGATATTGATGTATTCAAAACGTATCATCCTGACTTGGCGCAATTATCCGGTATCTATGCTGAAACGGACCGTCTGCACACTAAAGAGAAAGAGATGTTTTTCGGGATACTAAAAGAGCAATTTATTCAAGAACGCAAACCCGAATACTGAACCATGACAACCGCAACTTATGCTACCGATTCCCGGCCTGGATTTACAGGAATCAAGGAATTTCCTGGTACATCCACCGGTTCCCTCGAAGACTATGTTTCCGGGGATATTCCTTCATTTATCAATTCTGCTGCATTTCGGGAACTGAACGAGAAACAGTTGATCTATTCCGCGCTTACCGAATACATCAACCGCCGCAGGGCTCAAACTGGCGATAAAATGTTGTTGTCATTTGTAAAAAAAATGGCTTCTAAAATGCCGCTATTTGAAAGCATATCAATTAATGGAATAAATAAAGCGGTAACTTTTGTCACTTTATGGGTTATGCTTACTAATCCAGAAAAAGCAAGTATTGATGTTACGGATGATCAATCCGTAGTGTTTACAATCATATATCCAAATGGAGAAGACGCTTACCTTGAACTATTTTTTGAGGCTGGCGAATCTGAGCCTGTACAACATAATTTGGCTATTTATAAACAAGGAGAACCTGTATTCGCTTTTGGAGGTTCTTTTCAACAAACCCTAGTAAAGTTTTTGGGCCGTTATGGTCAACAAATTGAAATCCCAATTTGAATCAGTATTCTTCCCATGGAATATCCAATTCATTTAATTCCACAACCTACATATTGCCTTATTCAGCCCAATGATTGGTTTTCCAATCGCGTCCTTATCCGAGTCACAACGGACAAAGATGTATTAGATCCAGATACAGGCAAAATAAAGTTAAGTTGTATTGTTCCCCAGAGCGATCATCTACGCGACTTTTCTACAAACCTTTTAGGAACGTTTACTGAAGGGGATACTGCTTGGCAAATAACAGGTACAAAAGAAGCAAGGAAATACTTTCACGGTTCGTGGCAGCCTGGTGAAAAGGTTCGTTTACCATTATTCCCAGATGAATTTACTTTTACCACAGATTACGGCTACTTTTTTATTGCTATCGCTGATTTGGAAGGAACCGTATTTCAATCTAAAATTGGCAATGAACCTGATTTTGAGGTGGTATGCAGAGTTATCCATACACCTACACGCTGCAATTTCTGGCATTTCTCCGTTCGTTGGTTTACTGATCAAGGTGATATTTCACCTCAAAGCGGAAACTGGATTGGGCGATTGCTCAAAACGCAAGTTAAAACTTTGATCCAACAAAAAGCTCGGCTGAATCCTCCCCCTGATTTGGCACCGGTACCAATAGAAATTTATACAGAAAAAATCTGAATACACGATCTTGCCTAGTCATGAGGAATTCACTCCTCTACCGGCGCCAAAAACTGCTTCTCATACAATTCCCTATACCGCCCGCCCTCAATAGCCAGCAACTGCTCGTGCGGACCAAATTCCTTCACCTCGCCTTTTTCCAACACCAGCACATTGGAGGCGTGGCGGATCGTCGACAGGCGGTGCGCGATGATAATGCTGGTGCGGCGGGCGATCAATTGCTCGATGGCGTACTGGATCACACTTTCCGTTTCCGGGTCGATGGATGAGGTGGCCTCGTCGAGGATGAGCATGTCGGGATTGAACACCAGGGCGCGCACGAAGGAGATCAGCTGGCGCTGGCCCATGGAAAGCGTGGCGCCGCGTTCCTGCACCTGGTACTGGTAGCCGCCCGGGAGTTTTTCGATAAACCGGTGCGCCCCGATCATCTTGGCCGCTGCGATGACTTCTTCTTCCGAAATACCCGAATCGCGCAGGGTGATATTTTCGAGGACCGTCCCGGAAAACAGGAACACGTCCTGCAAAACCACGGCAATACGCCGCCGCAGGGCAAACAATTCGTACTCCTGCAAGTCGCGCCCGTCGATCTTGATACTGCCCGACTGGATTTCATAAAAACGGCTGAGCAGGCTGATGACGGTCGTTTTGCCGCTGCCCGTACTGCCCACGATTGCCAGGGTATCGCCGGGCGGAATATGGAACGACACGTTTTTCAGCACCGCTTCGTCGGCGTTGCCGCTGTAGGAAAACCACACGTTTTCGAAGCGCAAATCGCCCTGCACTTTTTCCGGCGCCAGGGTGCCGTCGTTTTGAATATGTTCTTTTGTTTCGAGCAACTGGAACACCCGCTCGGCCGCGATCAGGCCCATTTGCAGGGTATTGAACTTGTCGGCCAGCATACGGATCGGGCGGTACAACATGGAAATGTACAGCGGGAAAGCCACCATGGTCCCGATAGTTACTTCTTCCGACAGCACGCCGCGCGCGCCGTACCAGACCATCAGGCCGAGCGAAAGCGCCGAGATGATGTCCACCACCGGAAAAAAGATGGCGTATGCCAGGATCGCCCGGAGGTTGGCGCCGGTGTAGTCGCGGTTGATCTGGCGGAATTTTTCGGCCTCTTGTTTTTCAGCATTGAAAATCTGCACGATGCGCATGCCGGTGATCCGTTCCTGCAGGTAAGCATTCATCACGGCAATGTGATTCCGGACGCGCTCGTAACTTTTGCGCACGCTCTCCTTGAATTTATAACTGCCCCAGATCAGCAAGGGAAATACCGCGAGCACCACCAGCGTAAGTTTCCAGGAAGTGTAAAACATCATGCCCATGACGGCAAACAAGGTGAGCAAATCGGCCAGAATGGTGATACTGCCCTCCGAAAATACCGTGTTGATGGCCTCGATGTCGTTGATCGTCCGGGTGGTACTTTGGCCGATGGCCGTTTTGTCGAAGTAGGAAAGATTCAGGCGGGTCAGGTGGTTGAACACCCGCACCCGCAGGTCGCGGATAACAACCTGCCCCAGCCAGTCGGCATGGTAAAGGAACAGGTAGCGCAGGACAACTTCCAGGATCAGTACCCCAAAAATGATCGCCGCCAGCAGGCTCATACCGGAAATGTCGCCCTGGAAAACATAGTCGTCGACCATGGTTTGCAGCAGCTTGGGCCGGGCGATGGCCAGCGGCGCCAGCACCACCGTGAGCAAAGCCGTAAAGTAAAATGTGCCCCGGTAGGGTTTTGTCATTGCCAGGACGCGGCGGAACAGGGAAAAATTGATCGTATTGATGGAATCCATGTTAAGGGTAGATAGGCCACTTTGGTCACCGTTTGGAACAGCGTTTCGCTGGTAACGTGCAATTCGGCGTTCGGAAGCACATTAGCATTTACCTAAACCTGTAAGCGGCGGTAAAGTTCGGGGAAAACTTTTAGAGCCTCTGGCATTTGTCGTAAAAACCCTCGTATTAGTCGTGTTAAGCGTTTTTAAGCCTTAATTTGCCGCTAGTTTTAATCCTTCGCAACCAAATCATTCACCTAAATCGTTTTTTTATGGCTGTTTTAGACAACACCTCCGCTCCCAACACGCCACCACCATTTTGGAATACCGTACTCCGCTACGGCGGCTTTTGCGGGCTTACACTGGTTGTTTTTTCCCTGATTTCCTATTTGCTCGGCATCAGTCCGATGTCGTTCAGTGCCATGGCAATCAACTTCATCATTGCGCTGGGCGTTACCATTGCATTTGCGGCGATTGCCATAAAATTTCAGCGCGACCAGCTCGACGGCGGTTTTATCGGCTACGGCCGGGCCCTGCTCGTCGGGATGATCACGGTGGGCATCGGGGTCATTATTTCCTCGGTTTGGAATTTCATCCTCGTCAATTTCATCGATCCCGGCTACGTGGATACCCTGAAAGAGGAATTCCTGGAAACCTGGGGTGAAAACATGCCGGCCGACGCCATGGAGAAAACCATGGAAAATTTTGACAAAATGGGCGATATCAGTACCATCGCCACCAACGGCATCATGGGTGGGCTTATCCTTGGCCTCATTGCCGGACTCATCGCGGCGGCATTCATGAAGCGCGACCGGCCGCTGGAATAATTGCCGCGGCCCCGGTTTTTCTCCGCGAAGTCGCCAAACGGCAAACAACGCTCTGCGGCGACTTCGCGGTAAGAAAAAACAGGTCATTTAAAAACGCCGCCCTACTTTTGCCCGGCATCAATTGAACAAGGCAAATGACCACTTTTAAAAACACCAGCCTGCGCAACGGGCTGCTCGGGGGGGTAGCCGTGGTTTTTTATTTTGCGCTTTTGTACACCATCGACCGGCAGGCTTTTCTCAACCCCTGGCTGCAATGGGCTTCGATGGGCCTCTACCTCCTCTTCATGTACCGGGCTGCCAAAGAAGATTGCGCACAGCACGGCGCCAATCGCGACTTTCGGGCCATCCTCCGGACTCCTTTTATCGTTTTTATTCTGATAAACCTGTTTTACTGGCTGTTTTACTACGGCCTGCACCTGGCGGATGTGGAATTGTTGCGCCTCGAACTCCTGACGGAAAAACAAGCCTACCAGGCACAGATCGATTCCGGAACCGGCGACCCGCAGGTGACCAATCAGTTGCGCGAACGTATGAATGACGTCGAAAAAGCCCTGCAAAATCCGGTACAGCCGCTCGGACCGGTAATCACCCGGATGGCCATGGGCGCTATCGGCGGTTTTGCCTTGTCGGCTGGTATTGCGGCAATCCTGCGCACGTCAGATTAAATTTATGGAGGAAGAATACTCAAATCCGGATCAACTAAACACGACGCCGACAGCGGCCGAGCCCTCGCCCTGGCAGAAGCGCCTTCGCGTAGGCAGGATTTTACGTTGGGGCATCTGCCTGGTAATGTTGCTTTGGTTGCTCGCCAACTGGTACTCCGATATTCCCGTGCACAACCTGGCGCTCCGGTACGGGTATCCCGACTCCCGATTTATGGAACTCGACGATCTGACGGTACACTACCGCATCACCGGCAAAGGCGAGCCCATCGTATTGCTGCACGATGCCAACAGCTCGCTGCACACCTGGGCGGAATGGACCGATTCGCTTTCGCGAAAATACCAGGTGATCAGCCTCGACCTGCCTGGTTTCGGACTCACCGGTCCGCACCCGCAGGGGAGTTACAGTACGTTCACATATGTCAATTTTTTCGACCGGTTTGTGCAAAAGCTAAACCTGCGCCGCTTTCACCTGGCGGGAAATGGCATGGGCGCCCAAATTGCCTGGTTTTATGCCACCGAACACCCGCTGAAGTTGCGCAAACTCATCCTGCTCGACGCGCCGGGCTTTGAAACCAGGTCGACCACTGCACTGGAAATTCTGGCGCGCACCCCGGTCATCAACCGGGCCTTGTGGCAAATTACGCCCAAGCCCTTCATCCGGCTCATGCTCGAAGAAGTATATGCCGACGATAAAAAAGTGAACAGCGCGCTGGTCCAGCGCCACTTCGACCTGCTCCGCCGCCCGGGCAACCGGAAAGCCTTCACCGACCGCGCCCAGGTGAGCGAAAACCGCCCGCCCGTCGATCTGATCGAGCAGATTCGCACCCCGACGCTTATCCTTTGGGGCGCGGAAGACACGCGTTTGTCGCCCGAATTCGCCTATGAATTTCATGGAAAAATTCGCCGCGCCCTGCTCAAAATTTATCAGAACACCGGCCACTGGCCACAGGAAGAAAACGGCGGCGATTCCGCTACCGACGTGCAGGCGTTTTTGGAAGGCCGGTTTTGATGCACTGATTTCACTGCTTTTACCCTCACGTGAACTACCAACACATCCTCGACGATATTGCCCAAGAAGTGGCGCCGCTCGCCGGCACCGGCAAGGTGGCATCCTACATCCCCGAACTGGCCCGCGTAGCGCCGGGGCATTTCGGCATGGCCCTGATCACGCTCGACGGACAGGTGTTCACCACCGGTGATGCCGCTACGCGTTTTTCCATTCAAAGTATTTCCAAGGTGTTCACCCTCGCGCTGGCGGTGCAGCAGGTCGGCGAAACGCTGTTTTCCCGGGTCGGAAAAGAACCCTCCGGAAACCCGTTCAACTCCCTGGTCCAACTGGAATACGAGCACGGTATTCCGCGCAACCCCTTCATCAATGCCGGTGCACTGGTGGTAACGGATGTGCTCATCAGCCGGCTTGCCGATGCCAGGGCCGGCGTGCTCCAATTTGTGCGGCAGTTGAGCGCCGGCAACGATATGGATTTCGACTACGCCGTGGTCCGTTCGGAACGCGAAACTGGATTTACCAATGCCGCCCTCGCCAATTTTTTGAAAAGCCATGGAAACCTGCACAACGATGTTTCCGCAGTACTGGACGCCTATTTCCACCATTGCGCCCTTTCCATGTCCTGCCTCGAACTGGCCCGCGCGTTTCTTTTTCTGGCCAACCACGGCAGTATTCCCGGCACGGAAACACGGCTGCTCACGGTAAGCCAAACCAAGCGGCTCAACGCCCTCCTGCTCACCTGCGGTTTTTATGATGAAGCCGGCGAATTTGCCTTCCGGGTCGGACTGCCCGGGAAAAGCGGGGTCGGCGGCGGCATCGCAGCCGTCATGCCGGGCCGGTGGGCTGTGGCCGTGTGGAGTCCGGAGATCAACCGGTTCGGCAACTCGGTGCAGGGCATGAAAGCCCTGGAATTGCTGACCACCAAAACAGGGGAATCTATTTTTTAACCGTCGTCCAGGTCTTCCTCCAGGCGCGCCAAAACGGCCGGCGGTGTGTTCCAGCGGTGCATTTGGCACCACACACAATTTTCCTGCCCGCATCCCGGACTGAACCGGCCGGCCTGTATACCGGCCCAGGTTTCGCGGATCAGCCCTTTGACCAGCTGCAAATCTTCGGGGCGAAAACTGGTTTCCGTCATCAGGAAAACATCCCGCTTATCCGGTTCCAGCCAGGCCACGGCTGTTTTGCCGACCGGCTCGGGGTACAGGCGCGCCTGCTGTAGTAATATCTGGTAAAACGCCAGTTGCCGCCAGTAGTCGCCGCCGTGGGGTTGCCCGGTGTCGGGCGGCGCTGTTTTTTTCAGGTCGGGCGCCCCGGTTTTGTAGTCAACCAGACGGATGGTGTGATCATCGAGCCATTCAATTTTATCGATCACACCGCTGAGGGGGATGCCGTCGAGTTCGGCGCGGTCGATCCGGCGTTCCACGATCACACGTTTGGGCCATTGCGGCACGAGTTCGGCATGCAGGCGGCGCAGGTGTTCACGCCCCAGCGCGAGGCGCTGGGCAAAGTTGTTTTCGGAGAAATATCCGCGTTGCCGCTCCATTTCTGTTTTGAACAGCCGTTGAAGCACTTCTGCCGACGGATACTGGTTTTTGCGGTCGGTTTTCATTTTTAAAACAAACTGCTGCAACGCGCCGTGTATAGCCACGCCATAAGCAGCGGCCTCGCTGGAGGCGCCGGGGATTTTCAAAAAATCTTCGTAGTAAAATGCGAGCGGGCAGCGCAGATAGCGATTCAGGGCGGTAATGCTCAGCGAAAAGTTGCGCAACATATCCCGAAAAGCATCCTGCTCGGGCAAGGCCACTACCGGCAGTTCCGGTTCCAGCATCAGCAGCGCCTGGGTTTCGAGCAAGCTTTGCGGCGCCACGTCCATGTGTGCGTGCGGCAAGCCGGTTTCTTCCACGAAAACCGATTGCATGAGCGGCTTGCCATCTTCGCCGGCGCGGGCATAGGATAGCCGGAGCCGGTGCTTGGCCCGCGTCATCGCTACATAGAACAACCGGCGGCGGGCCTCCACGGCATCTTCTTCGGCGGAAGGCACCAGGGTGGGCGGCATAGCAAAACGGCCCCGGTTGCCGTTCAGGCTGCGCTCCCACATATCCTCCACACAATCGAACAAAAACACCTGTTCAAACTCCAGCCCTTTGGCGCTGTGCGCAGTGAGCAACTGCACACCCGGCCCAGCCTCCACGGTCTGCTGGAGAGGCAAGGGCAGGCGGTTGTCGTCCATGCTGTCGAGCAGGCCAAGCAGGCGGTGCAGTCCGGCTCTGCCGCCTTCCGTCGCCGGTGCGAACAGCCGCGGGAAACGCTGCACTTCCGCCGTCACAAAATCGAAAAAAGTATACAGGGCCTGGAGATGCTCCAGTTTGTCGGGCTGCCGCAACACCCAGTTCAACAGCCCGGTTTGAGTAAACAGGCGCTCCAGAAGCTGAGGCAGCGGCAGGTTGTGCACGGCTGCGATCCATTGGTCCAGCTGGCGGCTTACCGGCTCGAATTTTTCAGGCTGTTTGAGCGGCAGGCGTTGTAAAAAAACCGGGTCGGTCAGCGCCCGGCGCCAATATCCTTCGGCGGGAGCATGCCGGGCGGCGGGGGCATCGTAAAGCGGGTTTTCCTGATCGCCGGAAGCCGTTTGAGCAGCCACGGCGATTTGAGCCAGGTCGCCGGCGGGGAGGTCGAAAAAACCGGCATGCAGCAGCCGGAACAGCCGATGTTCGCCGCTGTACGGGCTGCGCGATTCGTCATCCAGGTAGCAAAGCAGCTCGCGCAACTGCTGGATCAGGGGCAGGTCCAGGATATTCACCGGGCGTTTGGCCTGGAAGGGGATCCCTTTTTTGCCGAGCAGGGTCATCAGGCGGCTGGCCTGTTTGTGCCGGGCGTAAATTACGGCGATTTCCTCCGGAGCCGTGCCGTTGCGGATCAGTGCTTCAATTTGCCGAACCAGGTCGGTGAGTTCCTGCAGGCGGTTTTCGTATACGCAAAGCTGAATGTCGCCGGGTTCGGTGGCATGGGCGCGAAGGGTTTTCTCAATGGGCTTGTCGAGGCGGTTGACGGCGCGGATTTCATTTCGGGCGATCAGGCGGCTGGCCGAATCGAGAATGCGCTGACCCGAGCGGTAGTTTTCGCGGAGCACGATCGTCTCCAGGTCGGCCTGGTACAGTTGGCTGAAGTGGTGCAGGTTTTCCAGCCGGGCGCCCTGAAACTCGTAGATGCTCTGGTCGTCGTCGCCGACGATAAAGGCATTGGGCGCCTCCCAGTAGTTGAGCAACAGTTGCAGCAGTTGGTATTGGGCGCCGTTGGTATCCTGAAATTCATCCACCTGGATGTACAAAAAACGCTCCTGGTAACTGCGCAACAGGGCTTCTTTTTCCTTAAAAGCCTGCAATACCCACAGGATCATATCCTCATATTCGTAGCGGCGGGCGCGTTCCATGGCGTGCAGGTAATCGGGGTACAGTGCGGCGGCGGCTTTCAGGCGGGTCATGCGCTCGGTTACTTCCCGGACCTGGGCAGTTTTGGGCGTGCCTTTGGCTGCGTGTTTGGTGTTTCGCTGGTAAATAAATCTGGGGTTTGCAGGCAAATCCTCGAGAAATGCATCGGCTTTCGCCAAAACAAAATCCACCGGCCAACCCTCCTTTTTCATGGTGGAAAACAAATCCCGCAACTGGTTTTCAAATAAAAACGCATCCTTTTTGCCGGCGCGCAGCGGGTGTTCCGGGGGCAAGGCTGCGAGGATTTGCCGGACTACCTCGATCCGTTCCAGATCGGTAATGGGTTCCAGGCGGCCCTTGCCGAAATACTCCATGTTCTCCTGGATCACGCGGTTGCAAAATCCGTGAAACGTACTGATGGTCACCCGGTACGCCTCGGGCCCGATCATGCCCAAAAGCCGCTCGCGCATGGCGCGCACACCGGCGTCGGTGAAGGTAAGGCAGAGGATATTTTGCGCCTGCGTGTCGGTTTCCAGCAGGATTTTCCCAATCCGGGCCGCCAGAATATGCGTTTTGCCCGTACCCGGACCGGCGATAACCAGCACCGGCCCTTCGATTTGCTCAACGGCGCGGCGCTGCGCATCGTTCAACAAACCGAGCAGTTGGTTAAAGCTGGTCAGGCGCTGCGCTGCGGTGGTCATCGATTGCTGATTTCGGAAATTTTCGATTTGGTAAAATTACTTTTTCCGGGAGAATAGGGCGTTTTGATTTTCCGACGTAGCGTGTTTTTTACCACGGAGGCATGGAGGACACGGAGTTTTTTAAATAGACAGGAATCACAGGATTAAACAGGATTAATTTTTTTATCCTGTTTAATCTTGTAAATCCTGTCTAATTCCAGGTCGCCGAAGGCGGCCAAACTCCGTGTCCTCGGTGTCTCCGTGGTAAAAAAATCAAATCGACTGGCAAAGTTCGACCAGCACGCCATTGCTCGATTTTGGGTGTAAAAAAGCGACAAGTTTATTATCGGCGCCGAGCTTGGGTTCGCGGTTGAGCGGGATAAAGCCCTCCTGTTCGAGCCGGTCGATTTCAGCGCGGATATCGGTCACTTCAAAAGCAATGTGGTGGATGCCCTCCCCGCGTTTTTCAATAAATTTGGCGATCGGGCTTTCCGGATCGGTCGCTTCCAGCAATTCAATTTTGCTCTCGCCGATGTGGAAGAAGGCCGTTGCCACCTTCTCGGAGGCCACGGTTTCAATTTTGTAGTGGGCTTCGCCAAGCAACTTGCGAAACAAGTCGTTGCTCTCGGCCATATTGCGCACGGCGATACCGATGTGATCTATGCGTAGCATTAGGTTTGAAAGTTTCTGGTTTGAAGGTTTCTGGTTAGAAGGTTAGCGGGTTGTACACCATTCCGGATGTTGTACAACCCGCTAACCTTCTAACCAGAAACCTTCCAACCTAAAATCTATTTTTGTTTCACATAAATGTTTTTCTCGCCGGAAAGTTCGGTGAGTTCGGCTTTGCGCTGCTCGATGGCCGCCGGATCGGAGTAATAAAACTGGATACCAACCTGGTGGCCGCGCACCTGCCGGTAGTACACCGTATATCCGGCGCCTTTGAGTTTGGCGATCAGGCGGTCGGCATTGTTCCGGTCTTGCAGGGTGGCGATGATAAGTATGCACTGCCGGCTTTCGGGCAATGCAGCCGGGATGGTCGATGGAGGCGCTTCGTTCTGGCGGCGGAGCACTTCCACTTTTTTGGCGGCAGCCTCCTCCACTTCGTCATTCAGGTCGAGGTCTTCGCGTTCCGGTTGGGGCGTCGCGACTTCCGGTTTTTGTCCTTTTTCTTTTTCTGCCATTTTCGCCAGGTCGGTAACGCCGGGAACCGCCGACACGCCGGGCGCCTGCGTATCGGGGCCGCTCAGCAGTTCGACATTGGCCATTTGCTCACCGGGTACCGATTGTTTGCTCTGCCACCAGATAATGCCCAGGGCAATCGCGCAAATAATCAGGCCGATCCCGATACCCGTAACAAAACGGGCGGCTGAAGATTGGGGCGCCGTGTAGGGCTCGTGCACAAAATTGGGCGGCGGCGGCAAAGGCGGTATGTTTTGTGTGCCGGCGGATTTGGATGGCTTTTTGGCAACGGGCGGCGCAGTGGCTGTAGCCGCAGCAGCGGTGCCGGCAGCGGCGGCAGGTTCGGCAGTCGGTTGCGGCTTTTCGACCACTTCCCGCGAGCGGGCGATCGGCGAAAACTGCAACGGCGGGAGACCGTAGGAGCCTGCATGAAAATTGGTCGCATCGGGCAAAAACTGGATTTTTTGCACATAATTTTTGTACAAACGGCCGACCCCCGGCAGGGTCACAATCTCGCGCTGGTCCAGTTGCTCCTGCATTTGCTGCACAAATGCCTGAATGGCCTCACGGGCTTCGTCCAGCGAAACGGCATGGGTTTTTACCAGGTCATCCACCAGAATTCCATCATCGATGCTTAAATTTTCACTGAAATTTAATGTTTTTGCCGGTGGTGTAACGGCGCCGCCGGCATAATCAACCGTTGCGGGTGTGCGGGAGGCCGTAAATCCTCCAAATCCGGGAATAGCGAGGGTATCGTGCAGAAACAGGAGTTTCTCAATATGTGCGGCAATGTCAATTTGCATGGTAAAACTTGGGTTGAGTATCGGTAATAAAGGATGATCCCAATGACAATTTCAGATTAAAACTACACAAAAGTACTGTTTTTACCGTCCTAAGCATGGAAAACCAGTCTTTTTGACGATGTACATAATTAATAATGCAAAAAAAAGGCCAATATGTAATATCTCCCTCCGGGATTACCCGGATAAATTGGTGTGTATCTAACAATAAGTACGTAGTTTTGAGCCTGTCAAACAGTAAATTTTTCCTTCAATATGAGTGAGATCGAGAGCTTCTTCAAGTCCGCGTTCTCTGTAGACAATGTAATTTTTGGGTTCGACGGCAATGAGCTGAAGATATTGCTCATCCATCGCGGCGCCGCGCCATTCAAAGGAAAATGGGCCCTGCCCGGCGATCTGGTTTATCCAAACGAAGACCTGAATACTGCTGCCGAACGTGTACTGGAGCAATTGACCGGCCTGCGCGATGTGTACCTGGAACAAGTCAAAGCCTTTGGTGCGGTCAACCGGCACCCGCTTGGCCGGGTGATTACGATAGCCTACTATTCATTGATAAAAATCAGCGACTATGTGGTTACGCCGGCTTCTTTTGCCCAGTCGGCTCAATGGCATTCGGTATCGGAAGTCGTCGAGCTGGCTTTTGACCATAATGAAATCCTGAACACCTGCCTGAAACGGCTCAAACTTAAGGTGCGCATGGCCCCGGTGGGCTTTGAATTGTTGCCGCCAAAATTTACCCTCACCGAATTGCAACAGCTGTACGAAGCCATTCTCTCGGAAAAACTGGATAAACGGAATTTCCGGAAAAAGATCCTGTCGATGAACCTCCTGCTCGACCTCAACGAAATGCAGGAAGGCGTAGCGCACCGCCCGGCCAAACTCTACCAGTTTGATCAGGGAAATTACGAGCAATTTGTTGCCGAAGGATTCAGTTTCGGGCTGTAACCCTGCCCGTTAGTCTACGATCAACTTGGTCCGGCTGCGCTGCAGGCCCGCACTGCGCATTTCCAGAAAATAAGGTCCCGGCGCCCAACGGTCCACCGGGATCGTGAATGTGCCGCCATCAGTGCTACCCTCCGCAACAGCACGGCCCAACAGGTCGACCACCTGCCAGCTGACCGGCTGATTGACCGGCCATTCCACGCGCACCCAGTTATGGGCCGGATTCGGGCTTATCGTTGGTTTCGGTGAATCCGGTATGGTTGAAGCGGTCGTTGTCGAACAATCCACAAGCACCGTTTTGTACATGCTCAGGCCGCCGCGCAGGTTGCCCACCACCATTTCAAGGATGCCGTCGTCGTCGAGATCGCCGAAGGCCGGAGCGCTGCGGTTGCCATCGTCGACATTACCCCAGATTTCTTCGACAAGCGTGTACGGATCTTCCGAAGCAACCACATTGGTGTGTGCCAGCAAGTGCCCGTCTTGGGTGCCCGTCACCAGAAGCAAGGCGCCGTTGGGCTGTTCCACAAAAACCGGCACGCTGAATCCAATATCGGTTACCCCCGTGGAGAGGATGCGGGCATCCACCTGCCCCAGTTTGGTAAACGTCGGCGCCGAAGCAAAGACCGGGTTGTCGGAGGAGCCAATATTTTTAAAAAAATTCAGATTCCCGTTGCGTTCGCCTATGACGATGTCTTTCAAGCCGTCGCTGTCCAAGTCGACGATTGCCGGGGTGGAATAGGAGCCAATGTCCATCAACACCCACATGATATTGAAATCGCGCTGGAAGATCATCGGGTTTCCGGGCCCGGCAACATTCCGGTAGTAATACAGGGCGCCGAGGTTGCTGCCCACCAGCAAGTCGAGATCCTGGTCGCCGTCGAGATCGCCAAAAGCGGGATAAAAATCAAAATCATTCGGCGCAAACTCCGACAGCCCCAGCCAGTCGTTGTCTTCCAGGTTAAACGCCGGATTGTCCTTGGTGCCGACATTCCGGTACAGGTAAAGGCTGGCGTTTTGTGCAAGGCCCTGGGCATAGTACCCGTAATTGCCCACCACCAGGTCGAGCAGCCCGTCGGCATCAACGTCGACCAGCGCGGGGTGCGCGGCAGAGCCTATGTCGATCATATCGCCGACGAGGAAGTTTTTGGTTTCAAGTTCGAATTTATGCCCGGTGCTGGCGGTGTTGGGGTAAAACCAGACCCCGTTGCGGTCTTCGTTGATAAACTTGTTGTTTGGCGCCGCCACCATGTCGTTTTTCCCGTCGTTGTTCAGGTCGAGGTAAAAAGCGGCCGGGAAAATGACGATATCCACCGGTGTGTCGTAGCGCGGAAAACCGGCATCCTGCTCGGTCATCCAGGCGTTAAAGGCATTGCCGCCATTTGTCAGCATATTCAGGCAGGAAAAGGAAATGTCGCCTAAAACAATTTCCTTATCGCCGTCGCCGTCCTGGTCGTAAGTCATCACCGTGGAGCCGGGGTGCCGGTTTTCGCCGCGGTCGTCAACAACCGTCGGCCCGGCAAACCCGTAAAGGCAGGAATCTGATGCCGGGCTTAAATCGCATTCGCAAGCCAGCAAACCGCTTTCAAAAAAACGCCCCCAACAACGGTCGGTCAGTTCAAATTTCAGGCTGTCCAGCCCGAACCCTTTTTCCACCGACATATTTTGCACCAGCCAGACATAGCCGCCGGCACTGCCGTCGAAAGTCAGAATATCGAGGTCGCCGTCGCCGTCGATATCGTCTACGGCAGGAATATCCGTGTCGGCAATAAACAGGTTGTTCCAAAATCCGGGCAGTACCGAGGGGTAATAAATAAACTCCGGAATGCAACTGCTACAGCCCGGATAGCTAAACAACACCGGCTTGAATTTGAGCACATTGTTTTCAAAATAGCCGCGAAACACCTGCATTTCCTGGGTTTGCTGGCCAAGCGAGGCACAAAAAATATCGGCGGCGCCATCCTGGTCGTAGTCGCGAAACAGCACGTAATCCATCAGCGGCGGAAAATCACAGGCATATTCCGGGGCATATCGGTAACTGCTTTGGTTTGGCGTGCCTTCATTTAAAAATGTAAGAAAAACATCGCCGGCCCGGTCAAATACCACCAGGTCGAGTATTTGATCATTATTGAGGTCGGCCGCCGAAAATTGCGGGGCATTCATGCCTCCGGCAAACGGGTATTTCAGCGTTTTTCCATTTTGGGTCACCGGGTAATTCAGGCGTTGAAATTCCTGGTTTTGCGCGCCGGCATCGACCAGAAAAAACATGATCACCAGAGAAAGAAAGATACGTATGTGCATTTTGGCTGTATTTTTGGCCGGTTGTCCGGGTGTTATTTTTGCGGGCAAAACTACATGCTTTTGCCTGATCCGGGTTATTCCGAGTAGGCACACGGCAAATTCTGGCAAAGTAATCCGGACCGCTGGTCCGGTTTCTGGCAAAACAATCCGGACCGCTGGTCCGGAATTAAAAAGACCGGACCGGAGGTCCGGATTACATGATCTACGAATTCAACGGCTACCGCCCCGTCATCCACGAATCCGCCTTCATTCACCCGCAAGCCGCCGTGACAGGCAACGTCGTCATCGGCCGCGATGTGTATGTCGGGCCCGGCGCCGCCATTCGCGGCGACTGGGGCCGGATCATCATCGACGACGGTTGTAATGTGCAGGAAAACTGCACCATTCACATGTTCCCCGGCATTACCGTGCACCTGCACGAATCGGCACATATCGGCCACGGCGCCATCGTGCATGGCGCCACCATCGGCCGCAACACGCTCATCGGCATGAACGCCGTGCTGATGGACGAGGTGGAGATCGGCGAGGAATGCATCGTCGGCGCTCTGTGTTTTGTCAAAACCGGGGAAAAAATCCCGCGCCGCAGCCTCGTCGTCGGCAATCCGGGGAAAATCATCAAGGAAGTCTCCGACGACATGATCGCCTGGAAAACCGAAGGCACCCGGCTGTACCAGCAACTCCCGGCTGAATGTTATGCCGGCTTGCGGGAATGTGCGCCGCTGCGGGAGGCGCCGGAAGACCGGCCGGCGCAAGCGCGGGATTATAGGATTTGGAAAGGGTGAGCCAGCTTTAACTGCTCTCTTCTCAGCTTTTTTCAGCCTTTCTCAGCCCTGCTCAGCCCTGCTCAGCCCAGGCCTTCAGGCCTGGGGAAAAAGAAAAAAGCCCCCTGCCGTGCAGCAGGAGGCGAGCGGAAATATTGGTACAAAGCAAGATTGTACAACAGCCGGATAAGCGTACGCCGTCTGCCAGACGGCGTTACAGGACGGTGTTCCAATGGTGCGTATCCGGTCGTTGGCCGGTGCGGATTTCGTTGAGCCGTTCGCGTACCCGCACCGAGAAAAAATCGGGCTGAACATGCGCCAGTTTGAGTTGGTGCTCTTTTACCTGAATAAGTTCAAACGGTATGGTGACGGCTGCCGTGCCGGTGCCGAAAGCCTCCTGCAAGGCGCCGCGTTTGTGGGCATCCACCAGTTCGAAGGCACTGACGGGGCGTTGTTCGGTGGTATAACCCATTTCGGCGGCAAGGGTCAGAATGCTGTCGCGCGTGATGCCGTCAAGGGTTGTGTCGGACAGGCCAGGGGTAACCACCTTGCCGTCGATGACAAACATCACGTTCATGGTGCCGGATTCCTCGATGTTGAGTTGCGGCGACAGGTCGGTCCAGATGATCTGGTCGAAGCCTGCCTCGCGGGCCAATTTTGCCGGATAAAGCGAACCGCCGTAGTTGCCTGCGCATTTAGCCGCGCCGGTGCCGCCGTGCGCAGCGCGAATAAATTTTTCTTCCACTTTCACCTTGAGCGGATTGGCATAAAATGGCGGCACGGGGCCGGTGAAGATCACAAAACGGTAAGTATCCGAAATTTTCACGCCGTACATGGCATCGGTGGCAAACACCAGGGGCCGGATGTACAGCGCCGAGCCGGGGCTGTTGGGCACCCAATCCCGGTCGAGCGCAACCAGGGCCCGCACGCAGTTTTCAAAATAGCCGTCGGGCATCGTGGGCATGGCCATCCGCACCAGCGAGCGGTTGATGCGTTGAGCATGCCGGCCAATCCGAAAAATGGACACGCCGCCGTCTTTCAAACGAAAGGCTTTCATGCCTTCCCAAACGATCTGGCCGTAGTGCAGGGCCATGGTCGACGGTGGCAGGGAAAGATTTTCATACGGCGTAATTTCAGGCGCCTGCCAGGCGCCGTTTTTATAGTCGGCCACCAGCATGTGATCGGAAACGATGGTGCCGAAGGTTAACTTGCTGAGGTCGGTTTCCGGCAGGCGGCTTTTCGCTGTTTTCCGGATTGGAATTGAGTTGAGTGTACGTTCCATTTTAATATCTGCGCGTTTGTATTTACCGGGTTCAAGCGGGATCTCCAGAAAACCCATTTTGCGGTACAGGGCTACAGCCGGACCGGACGTCTGGGTGTTGGAATACAAAATCACGCGATGGGCGCCCAGGGCGCGGGCTTCATCGAGCGCAGCCCGCAGCAGTTGCTTGCCAATTCCACGGCCGCGCCAAGGTATATCGACCGCCATTTTCGTCAACTCAAACACCTGCGAACCGGCCGGCCGAAGGGCAACAACACCAACAACCGCATCCCCGGCAATCGCGGATAAAATACTCCCGCCGTCCGACAAGATATGCATTTCCGGATCGCTCAGCACATTAATGTCAATTTCTTCCAGCGGATAGTCCGCCTCAATCCAGGCGCGGTTAAGTTCGAAAAAAGCCGCGCGGTATTTGGGGTTCCAGCGTTCAATGGTCAGGTCGAGATGCATGGGCAGTTTTTGTTTTATTTGGTGTGTACTCGTCCTACGACTTGAAGTCGTAGGACGAGTAGGCCAGCCACTCCATTTTGATTTCCCGGCAAAGATGCTACCTTTGTTTTTACAAAAAACAGATTCAGTTTTTTAAAAACAAGGCATAACAGATGACAAATATCAGCGACGATTTTTTGTACAACCAGGTTGCCGAACGCCTCGAGGCCATGGTGGAAAACGGGGTCTGGAAAACGGGCGACAAGTTGCCTTCCGTGCGCGCATTGAGCGAAGAGCAGGGCGTGAGTTTGAGCACGGCGTTCAAGGCCTACGCGGCGCTGGAAAGCAAGGGGCTGATCGAAGCGCGGCCCAAATCGGGCTACTACGTCCGCTTCCGGCCCCGGCACGCCGCTCCGGCCCCGCGAACGCCGCGGCTTTCCGCCCCGCCGGAAGGCATGTCGGTCGACGAAATGATCGCCACGGTGTACGCCAATTTGTCGGAAGCCGGCGTGGTGCAATTGTCATTGGCAGCGCCGGGGTATGATCTGTTGCCTGCGGCAAAACTGAACAAGTGCATGGTGGAAGCCCTGCGCAGCAGTCCGACCAGTTGCCTGCAGTACGAAAACATACCGGGCAACGCCGAATTGCGCCAGCAACTCGCCCGCCTGGCCTTCAACTGGGGCGGCGCCTGTACTGCCGACGATGTGGTGGTCACCCATGGCTGCATGGAAGCCCTGAGTTTTTGCCTGCAAGCAGTTACCCGGCCGGGCGACACCGTGGCCATCGAGCGGCCCACGTATTTCGGGATTTTCGGCCTGCTGAAAAATCTGGGCTTGCGCGCCCTGGAGGTCCCGACCGACCCCGTCACGGGTCCCGACCTCGATTTTTTACGCAAGGCAATTACAAAAAAACAGTTTTCGGCGGCCTTGTTTGTGCCCAGTTTCAACAATCCCCTGGGCAGTCTCATGCCCGACGAAAACAAGCAGGCGCTGGTGGCCATGCTGGCTGAACGGGAGATACCGCTGGTGGAAGACGATATTTACGGGGAAATGTACTTCGGCAAAACCCGGCCGCGCACCTGCAAGAGTTACGACACCGAAGGCCTGGTGTTGTACTGCTCCTCCATGTCGAAGTCGCTGGCGCCGGGCTACCGCATTGGTTGGTGCATGCCCGGGCGGTTCCGCGCGCAGGTGCTGCAACGCAAACTGAACCAGTGCATCACCTCGGCATCGCCCACGCAGGCGGCCATCGCCCGGTTTTGTGTCAACGGCCGCTTCGACCTGCACCTGCGCCACCTGCGCAAAGCCCTGCACACCCAATGCCTGCGCTACTGGCAGGCCATCGAGGAATTTTTCCCGGCAGACACACGCGTTTCGCAGCCCCAGGGCGGCTACGTGCTTTGGCTGGAATTGCCTGAAAACGTCGATACGTTTGAACTGTACCACCGCGCCCGGCAGCACAAGATCAGCATTGCCCCGGGGCAATTGTTCAGCACCGGCGGTTGTTTCCGGCATCATTTGCGGCTGGGTTTTGGAAATCCGTACAGCCCGGAAATTGAGGAGAGTTTGAAAACGCTGGGGCGGCTGGTGGGGCAGAAATTTCACGGATTTGATCCCGGTTAGCACGCACAAAAACTTAACACGGGCACTTTCAAAGTCAGTCTAATTTTGCCGGGCAAAAATATTCAACATGTTATTTCCAAAACTTGAACAATACCTCCGGGCGCTGCCCGACCCGGAATCCATCCCTGCCGACCGCAAACCTGCATTGGATGCGCTGGCGGCATACATCCTTGAAAAACGGACTGCCGGCAGGCCGGTCAAGTTGATTTTCATTTGCACACACAATTCCCGGCGCAGCCATTTCGGGCAAATTTGGGCGCAAATAGCCGCGCAGCACTTCGGCATCGGGCCGGTGGATTGTTTTTCCGGCGGCACCGAAACCACGGCCTGCAACCCGCGTACCGTGGCGGCGCTTGAACGCGCCGGACTCGAAGCGCAGGCCATTACCGGCGGCGAAAACCCGGTGTACCTGCTGCGCTACGCCGACGGGGTAAACCCCGTGGCGGCTTTCTCCAAGGTGTTCGACCAGGCGCCAAACCCGCAGACCGGTTTTGCGGCGGTGATGACCTGCGCGCAGGCAGAGGCCAACTGTCCCTACGTGCCGGGCGCCGAAAAGCGATTTTCGGTGATGTACGACGACCCGAAGGCTGCCGATGATTCAGTGGAGGAAGCAGCGGTTTATGATGCGCGTTGCCGGCAAATTGCCGCCGAGATGTGTTTTGTATTTCACACCGTACGTACACACCTGCACTGAGCGGCCGATTGTTTGCCGCAAGGCAGTAGATTTACGCCTTTGGCAACGAATTTTTCAATATGGAATACCTCGTCCTCTCGCTGGTTGCGTTTTTCACGGCCATCCTCACCTTCTTTTCCGGCTTCGGGCTGGGCACGATACTCACCCCGGCGTTCATGCTGTTTTTCCCGGTGGAGCTGGCCATTGCCCTGACCGGGGTGGTGCATTTTTTCAACAATATTTTCAAACTGATTTTGGTGGGCCGGCAGGCCGATCGGGCGGTGTTGTTGCGCTTCGGCGTCCCGGCGGTGTTGGCGGCAGTTGCGGGCGCCTGGCTGTTGTTGCAAATTACAGACTGGCAGCCGCTGTTTTCCTATTCGCTTTTTGGCAAAACATTCGAGGTTTTCCCGGTAAAATTTATCATCGCCATCCTGCTCATTGTTTTTGCGCTGATGGACCTGATCCCCTATTTCAGCAAACTCCAGTTTGGCAAAGACAAACTGCCGCTGGGCGGGGCACTGAGCGGTTTCTTCGGCGGTTTGTCGGGCAATCAGGGCGCCTTGCGCAGCGCTTTTCTGATCAAAGCCGGTTTGTCGAAAGAGGCGTTTATCGGCACGGCGGTGGTGGTGTCCACTTTCGTGGATTTCACGCGGCTTTCGGTGTATGCCACGCGGTTTTTACAAACCGGTCTGGAGGAAAATCTCGGGCTGGTGGCCAGTGCAACGCTGGCGGCAATTTCCGGGGCCTATTTGGGGAATAAATTATTGAAAAAAGTGACCCTGCGCTTTATCCAAATGCTGGTAGCGGTGTTATTAATCCTGGTGGCGCTGGCTTTGGGCGCCGGGTTTATTTAACGAAATGCCATGAGTCCGATAACAACAGGCTTGCGGGCCAACCTCCCCCAATTTTCCCTGCTGGTGCTGATCAATGCCTTCGTGGGCGGCATGGTGGGCATGGAGCGCAGCATTTTGCCGCAATTGGCGGAGGCTGAATTTGGCCTGGCGGCCCGCACGGCAGCCCTCTCGTTTATCATTGCCTTTGGCACGGTGAAGGCCCTGGCCAACCTGCTTACCGGCCCGCTGGCGAGCCGTTGGGGGCGGAAGCGGTTGCTGCTGTTCGGGTGGCTTCTGGGTTTGCCGGTGCCGTTTATGCTGATGTATGCCCCGGATTGGGGCTGGATCGTGGCGGCGAATCTGTTGCTGGGCGCGCACCAGGGATTTGCCTGGTCGGCAACGGTGGTCATGAAAATTGATCTGGTTGGCGAACGCGACCGGGGCCTGGCGATGGGGCTCAACGAGTTTGCCGGATACCTGGCGGTAGCCCTGGCAGCCCTGGCCAGCGGCTGGCTGGCCGGCCGGTACGGCTTGCGCCCCTACCCGTTTTACCTGGGCGTGGGCTTTTCGGTGATTGGCATTTTGGCCACCTGGATTTGGGTGCGGGATACACACGGGCATGTGCTGCAAGAAGCCGGAACGAGTCAGACCCGGCGGTTAAAAAATATCTTTCTCGACACCACCTGGCGGCACCGCAACCTGGGCTCCGTCACGCTGACCGGCTTGGTCAACAACCTGAACGACGGGATGGTGTGGGGTTTGCTGCCGCTGTTGCTCACGCAAAAAGCATTCACACTGGCTGAAATCGGCCTGCTCGCCGCCATTTACCCGGCCGTGTGGGGCATCGGGCAGTTGTTCACCGGGCGCTTGTCGGACTACGTGTGCAAAAAAGACCTGTTGCTCTGGGGCATGCTGCTGCAAGGTGTGGCGTTGTTTGGGCTGGTTTGGGCGCATCTGTTTTACGTTTTTGCCGGTTGGCTGGCCCTGTTGGGCATTGGAACAGCCTTGGTGTACCCTACTTTTCTGGCTTCCATTGCCGACAACACCCATCCGCTCGACCGGGCGCACAGCCTCGGCATTTTCCGGTTTTGGCGCGACCTGGGCTATGCGTTCGGCGCCTTGCTGTGCGGCTTGCTGGCTGATAGTGCCGGCATCCCGGCCAGCATCGCCGTAGTGGCTGTGCTGACGGTGGCGACCGGGCTGGGCGCCAACTGGCGGATGCGCTGCCGGACGGAGCACCCGGGGTTGTGGGGGTGGGTGAAGGGGAAGGTTGGGTTGGGGGAAAGTCGGCTTAAAAAGCGGGTGGAGTTTGTGGGAGAATAAAAAATATCGGGAGAAGAGTAACCGTTGGAATTAGGTTTTTAGGTGAAGATTCAAATTTGCAAAGGGTCTGGTATTTTGGGTATTGGATGTAGCTGAAATGGCTCAGATTCTAATTGTAATTCACTCCATTTATAATCATATTGTTCGTCAGTACTCCATTTTGGTCTATTTAGTAAGGAGAAAAAAGTAGGTGTAGACATCAAGTGAAAACTACCGGGACTGATTTTCGCGATTGAATCAAAACCAAAGCCATACATAGCAGATAAAAGTACAAATACACCTCCTACAGCTTCGATTGCATTTTGTAACGAAGCCTTCTCAAATAGTGTATTTCTGTTATGCTTAACAGAATTATATGCCCTATACCAAATTGGGCTCCTCTCATTCCGAATGATATTTGATCTGAATGTTTCAAATGGGAAAATTTCTGGGTAGTTGTATCCAAAGAGTTGCACACTATATTGAGATAATTTCATTGGGCCTTCTAGATCACTAAACCTGATGATATTCATATTTCGTATAGTATGACCATTGGCTTCGAAAATCTGCTTACAAAGAGACTCTACCTCCGTGCATGCACGAAGGATTATTTCATAAATTCTGTGAGAAAATGTCAATTGGGTTTGCTTGGTTGGCTCAACGAACTCGAATATCCTTTTTAAATCTTGTTTCAATAATTCAAATGCGGCAAGATTTGAAGGTCCGGTTACCCTCTTAAGGTCATGAAGGAAAGGTGTCAAGACGTTTGGCGGTCCATGCCGGTACATTTTCGGATACGGCTTGTTGATTCCCATATACTATAATTTAATTATTGGCAATTTACTCTACGCCTACATATTCGGCAAAATTAGATGACTAGATTCTTTACACCGATCTGTTGCCCTAGCCCAAGTATCAAATGCTGAGAGGAGTTGCCCTAAACAAAAAAAGGCCACCACAAATGGGTGACCTTTTAGTCGGGATGACTGGATTCGAACCAGCGACCTCGTCGTCCCGAACGACGCGCGCTACCGGGCTGCGCTACATCCCGTTTTTAATGGGGTAATGAGACAATGGGGCAATGGAGAATACACCGTCAAAATTGTCAATTCTCCCATTCTCCCATTTTTCAGAGCCGAACAAGGGATTTGAACCCTCGACCTGCTGATTACGAATCAGCTGCTCTACCGCTGAGCTAATCTGGCTTTTTAACTAGTTTGAAAACACGGCAACTTACATGCCAGGTTCCCAAACGCAGGCTTTTCGTTTAAAGCGGCGGCAAAGATACATTTGTACAAAGAATTTGCCCAAGCATTTTTAAAACTGTTTTACGAATTTTATGCCCGGGTGTGGAAATGACTTGTTTCCGGCCATGAGTTGGCCGGTACCCGTATTTTTACCCAAAAAATACCGCATGGAACTCAGCATCCAAACCCCTGCCCTGCTTTTCCCGGCCGTTTCCCTGCTCATGCTGGCCTACACCAACAAGTTTTTGGCCATCGCCAACCTGATCCGGAAACTGTATTCGGACTACGAAAAAGACCGGCACATCAACCTGATCGCCCAAATATCCAACCTGCGCCGCCGGCTCATGCTCATCCGCTGGATGCAGGTCACCGGCGTGGCAAGCATCCTGACCTGTGTGATCACCATGTTCCTGGTGTACGAAGGCTACCAGCTTTGGGCCAAAATATTATTCGCCTTCAGTTTATTGCTTATGATTGGCTCCCTGATAATCAGCCTGGTGGAAATATTCCTGTCGGCCGGCGCCCTTCGATTGCTGTTGCGCGATCTGGAAGAAAAAATGTAGGGCAGGATTGCCGGTAATTAAATTAAAACATTTGGCGCGCATCGAATTTCACCGTACCTTTGCGGCATCAAGACGATTGACTAATACGAGAGGGAGCCGGCGGTTCCCTCTTTTATTTGTAGGCCAGTCATCCCGATTCACTTGTTCTTTGGCCACTTGTTGTTTTTATGGAATTGACCGAACGCATTGCCCAGTTGCTGGAAGAAAAATTTACCACCGATACGGCGTTTTCGGATTGCTTCACGGTAGAAATTGAATTAAAACCGGGAAACCGGCTTGCCGTATTTCTCGACAGCGACTCGGGAATGACTTTTGAAAAATGTCAGAAGATCAGCCGGCACCTGGAAAGTCACCTGGACACGAACAACTGGCTGGGCCCAAAATACGTGCTGGAAGTCAGCAGCCCGGGCATCGGACGTCCGCTAAAATTCCTGCGGCAATACCGCAACAACATCGGGCGGCAAGCGGCCATCACCCTGAAAGACGGCAGCACCGAAAAAGGCGCCCTCAAAACCGTAGATGAAAACCAGGTGGTACTGCTGCAACAAGTGACGGAAAAACAGGGGAAAAAGAAAGTACAGGTGGACGTGGAAAAACCGATCGCCTTCGATCAAATAGAAAAAGCCGTGATCAAAGCGGCATTTTAAGCAATAACTAATTTTTGATAAAAAAACGCCGGCTGCGCAAGATTCCGGCGGATAAACAAATCTTCACAATGGTCAATTTAGTTGAAGTCTTTTCCGAATTCAAATCCGGGAAAAATATAGACCGCCCGACAATGGTGCGCGTTTTGGAAGACGTATTCCGCACGCTCATCAAGAAAAAATTTACCTCCGATGAAAACTTTGACGTCATCGTCAACACCACGACGGGTGACCTTGAAATATGGCGGGTCCGTGAAGTGGTGCCCGACGGCGAGGTTACCGACGAAAGCGCACAGGTAAGCGAAACCGAAGCACACCAGATTGATGAAAACCTGGATGTAGGCGATGAATGCTACGAGCAGCTCGAAATCGACGACTTTGGCCGCCGCGCCATCATGGCCGCCCGCCAAACACTCGTTTCGCGGATCATGGAGCTGGAAAAAGACGAGATCTACCGCAAATACACCGAAATGGTGGGTTTTGTAGTGACCGGCGAGGTCAACCAGATTATGAAAAAAGAAATTCTGGTGCTCGACGACAACACCGGCAATGAAATGGTGCTGCCCCGCACCGAGATGATCAAAGGCGATTATTTCCGCAAAGGCGATATGGTGCGCGGCATTATCAAAAAAGTGGATATGCGCAACAACACGCCGTATATCATGATCAGCCGTACCGACCCGAGCTTCCTGGCCAAATTGATGGAAGCCGAAGTGCCTGAAATTGAAGACGGGATCATCGAAATCAAAAATATCGTGCGCCTGCCCGGCGAACGCGCAAAGGTGGCTGTGGAAAGCCACGACGACCGCATCGACCCGGTAGGCGCCTGCGTCGGTATGAAAGGCAGCCGGATTCACGGCATCGTCCGCGAGTTGCGCAACGAAAACATCGACATCATCAACTACACCAACAACATACCGCTGTACATTCAGCGCAGCCTTACTCCGGCAAAAATTACCACGATAGATATCGACGAAGAGCGGCGCCGCGCGTCTGTTTACCTCGATGCCGATCAGGTGAGCCTGGCCATCGGCAAAAGCGGCTCCAACATCAAACTGGCCACCAAACTGACCGGCTACGAAATCGATGTTTACCGCAACAACCAGCAGGAATTTGAGATCGACGACGTGGATATTGAAGAATTCAGCGACGAAATCGATCCCTGGGTAATCGAAGCCCTCAAAAATATCGGCTGCGATACCGCCCGCCAGGTGTTGGAACTCAGTCCGGAAGAACTCCTGCGCCGTACCGATCTGGAGGAAGAAACAATTAAAGAAGTTTTAGCGATTCTGGCCGCGGAGTTTGAAGAGAACAACGGATAACTTCCGGCGATATATCGTACCTTTGCACCGTTTTTTAACATTTTAAACAATTCAGGCCTTCTCAAATCTTTGATATTTTCAGGGGCGCAAGCCCCCAAAACGAAACAACCGGAGCACATCAAATTTTTCAATTAGCAGGAAAAAACGCTGCATGGCATTAAAATTAATTAAGGTAGCCAAAAACTTTAACGTCGGTTTGCACACCATCGTAGAAACATTGCGCGACAATGGCTTCACCGAGGTGGAAGACAAACCCACGGCTGAGATAACCGATGAGATGCTGGACGTCCTCCAAAAGGAGTTCCAGGGTGATATGGCTATCAAACAAGAGGCGGATAAACTGGCCCGTCCCGTTCTGAAAAAGGAACCAGTTACCACCTCAGCACCTTCTTCCAGTCCAGGCCCGGACACCCCCACAGCCGCCCCCCCGCCGGCAAGGCCGCCTGTGCCTTTGCCCAAAGTAGAGGCGCCACAGGAACCTAAAAAAGAAGCCCCCGAACCTGAACTGGTCAAACGGGAACGCCCGGCGCTCCGGGTTGTCGGCAAAGTGGACCTGGATGCCCTGAACAAACCGGCAAAATCTGAAAAACCCGCTCCGGAGGAAGAAAAAACGCCGAAAGTCAGCGCCGAAACACCCGAGGCGCCCGAAGTAGCGAAGCCCACACCACCACCACCTGCCGGGAAAGAAAAAGAAGAAGGTACGGCTCCACCGCAGGAAAGCAAAGCACCCGAACCCAAAGCACCCGTCAGCCCCGAACCGGATGCCGCAACCCCGGAAATCGCTTCGGAAGATGCTGAATTTTACCGCGCCGACTCTCCCCAGCTGCGCGGCCTGAAAATTCTGGGTAAGGTAAACCTGGAACAAAAGAAAAAAGAACCCGCAGATAAAGGCAAAGCCTCCCGCGACAACCGCGACAGGGGGAAAGGCCGTGACGGCAAAGGTGGCGGCCAGGGTCAAGGCCAGGGTGGTGGCCAGAGTGGCGGCCAGAGCCAGCAAGTACGCCAGGGAAGCGCCGGCGATTCGGACAATCGGCGCAAGCGCAAACGCAAAAAAGTGCAACAGCCCATCACCGCAGCCGCAATTCAGGCTTCGCTGACCAGCAACCAGGGCGATAAAAAAGGCCGCGGCCGCAATGCGGAACCGAAGGAAGTCTCTCAAAAAGAGATCGAAGATCAAATCCGGAAAACAATGAGCCGCATGGGCGCCGGCGCGAGCCGCAAGCGCCAAAAAATCCGCCGCGACAAACGGGAAACCATGCGCGAACGGGCCGAACAGGCCGAATTGGCCGAAACGGATCAGAAGCTGCTGGTTACCGAGTTTATCTCGGTATCCGACCTGGCATCGCTGATGAGTGTCAGCCCCTCCGATGTGATCAAAGCCTGCATGTCCCTCGGCATTTTCGTGTCGATCAACCAACGACTCGACGCGGAGATTATCGAAGTGGTTTCCAGTGAATTCGGCTTTGAAGTTGAGTTTATCAGCGCTGAAGAACAGGTTGAAGTGGTGGAAGAGGAAATCGACGACCCGAAAGACCTCGTTTCACGCCAGCCGATTGTAACGGTAATGGGTCACGTAGACCACGGTAAAACCTCGCTGCTCGACTATATCCGGAAAGCCAACGTGGCCGAAGGCGAAGCCGGGGGCATCACCCAGCACATCGGCGCGTACGAAGTACTGGTCAACGATAATGACGACACCAAAAAAATCACTTTCCTCGATACGCCGGGCCACGAAGCGTTTACCGCCATGCGTGCACGGGGCGCCAAGGTGACCGACATTGCGATCATCGTTATTGCTGCCGACGACAATATCATGCCCCAAACCAAAGAAGCCATCAGCCACGCACAGGCTGCCGGGGTGCCGATCGTTTTTGCCATAAATAAAATCGACAAAGACGGCGCCGACCCTGAAAAGATCAAAAATTCGCTGGCGCAAATGAACCTCCTCGTAGAAGAATGGGGCGGGAAATACCAAAGCCAGGACATCTCGGCAAAATCCGGCCTCAACGTCGACAAGCTGCTCGAAAAAGTCCTGCTGGAAGCCGAAATCCTGGACCTCAAGGCCAATCCCACCCGCCGGGCCATCGGCACGGTACTGGAAGCTTCCCTTGATAAAGGCCGCGGCTACGTCGCCAAAATCCTTGTCGAAAACGGCACGCTGGACGAGGGCGACCCAATGATCGCCGGCGAATTTTCCGGCAAAGTAAAAGCCATGTTCAACGAACGCGGCAAACGCATCAAACACGCCGGCCCCGCCACCCCCGTACTGGTACTCGGTTTGTCCGGCGCACCCCAGGCCGGTGAAAAGATCAAGGAAACCGCCACCGAGTCCGAGGCACGCGATATCGCTACCCGGCGCGCACAAATCATCCGCGAACAATCCAACCGCGCCAACAAGCGGATCAGCCTCGAAGAGATCGGCCGCCGCCTGGCACTGGGCAACTTTAAAGAGCTCAACCTGATCGTCAAAGGCGACGTGGACGGCTCTATCGAAGCATTGAGCGATTCGCTCATCAAACTTTCGATGGAAAAAATCCAGGTCAACGTCATTCACAAGGCCGTCGGTCAAATTGTCGACAGCGACGTTATGCTGGCCTCCGCATCCGATGCCATCATCATCGGCTTCCAGGTGCGCCCCTCCCTCACCGCACGCAAACTGGCTGAAAAAGAAGGCGTGGATATTCGCCTCTATTCCATCATTTACGAAGCGATTGATAAAGTCAAATCCGCCATGGAAGGCATGCTTGAGCCCACCAAGGAGGAAGAAATCATGGGACAAGCCGAAGTACGCGATGTGTTCAAAATTTCCAAAGTGGGCACCGTGGCCGGCTGTTACGTGCAGGAAGGCAAAATCAACCGCAACCACTACGTACGGGTCATCCGCGACGGTATCGTGATCTACCCGGTCAATGAAGGGCAACACGCCGAACTATCGTCGCTGAAGCGCTTCAAGGAGGACGTAAAAGAAATACGCTCCAGCCTGGAATGCGGTATGACTATTCGCAACTTCAACGACATCAAGGTTGGAGACGTGATCGAGTCGTATGTGATCAATGAGGTGAAGGCGACGCTGTAACCGGACAGGTCGAAATATCAAAAAAAAGGCCCTCACTTGTAGCGGGGGCCTTTTTTTAATATTTCGACCTGTCCGGTTTTAAAAAAACAGCTTGTCAAATCAGCCCGTTTGTTTTAGTAAATCCTCTAACCTGTACTGCTTTTTGCCAAGCGCTCTTTTGTTATTCATTCGCAACAATTCGCTCTTGATTTGAATTTGGAACCAAAGGTTTGGATCAATATTAAAAACCTGGCCCAACTTAAGTCCGAGCTCGGTATTTATTTTTCGCCTGCCATTTAATATTGCACTCAGGTTTGATTCTTCCAGGTCAATGAAGTTGGCAAATTCCTTATTTTTTATGTCAATGGCGTCTATGTGTTTTTTTAAAAACTCCCCGGCATCAATGATCTTGCCTGGGTATTGTTCGGCCATATAACCCTCCATCTGAAATCGGAGCGAGACTAATTTATAGCGGATTTTTTCCTGCTGTGTTTGTTTTTGGGCGTGCTCTAAAATAGCCTCCTGAAGACCCTTGTAATCACTACTGTTGGTGTTTACAAGGCCTTTACCACTTCCGGTAACGCCACCTGGATTTATTAATTTATTTCGTTTAGCCATTTCTCAGCGATTTAGATATTTTTTGATCAATGCAAGCCCGGTATCTGGGGCTATAAACATTTTTTGTCCCATTGCCAGGGTTGCTCCATATTTTTTCTGGTATAAGGGGATAAGCGCTGTTTTGCTTTCAAAGGTCAAATAACCGGTATAATGATTTTTTCCCAGTTCAAAGCTTTTCAAACATCCAAAGGCAAATAAACATCCGGCAACATTGTCGAAAGCGCCTGTTGAACCCAAATTGTGCGGAGCGACCTCAATATTATTCATGAAAAGCATTTCGTTGTTCATCAAAGTCAGCATTAACATGCCTTCGATGTCCGGTTGTCCACTTCGTGCTATCCTGTAAAACTCCGCCCCCTCTGTTTTGAATAATGACCGCCAGTTAAACTGCCATCCCTGTTTTTTCAGAGGGAGGTCGGTCAGTACGGCTTTTTCAATGTCGGCAACGACTCCCTGATTGGTTTTAACTTCCAGAAGCTGTACTTGCATGTTGTTGGTTCCGTTGACACAAAAATAATAAAAATTGATAATTTTTTTAAATAAATTATCGGTTTTGTCAACTACAAAATATTGTGCCCTTCTTTCAATGTTGTTGGCGAGGACGCCAAAAACGGCCTTACCTTTACATTCAATCTTTAAATTTCCACCTCAACTGCCTTCACAGCCAATACAGGCATTTTTTTTGCAGGAAACTGCCAACTCAAAACGTATAACTTTTGAAAGGTATCATTCTCGCCGGTGGACTCGGCACCCGACTCTACCCGCTAACGCTCGCCGTGAGCAAACAGCTCATGCCGGTATACGACAAACCCATGATCTACTACCCGCTCAGCACACTGATGCTGGCCGGTATACGCGATGTGCTGATCATTTCCACCCCGCAGGATTTGCCGAAATTCGAGCATCTCTTCGGCGACGGCAGCGAACTGGGCATGCATTTTTCCTACGTCGCCCAGCACGTGCCCAACGGCCTGGCACAGGCGTTCGTACTTGGCGCCGACTTCGTGGGCAACGATTCGGCATCGCTCATCCTGGGCGATAATATTTTTTATGGCGCGGGTCTCGGCCCGTTGATGCGCTCCTGTGTGGACCCGGAGGGTGGGATCATTTTTGCCTATCAGGTGGCCGACCCGGAACGCTATGGCGTAGTGGAATTCGATGCCGACAACCGGGCCCTGAGCATCGAAGAAAAACCGGCTAAGCCAAAAAGTCATTTTGCCGTACCCGGCCTGTATTTTTACGACAACTCCATTCTGGATGTCGCAAAAAACCTAAAACCCAGTGCCCGGGGCGAGTACGAAATCACCGACGTGAACCGCTGGTACCTCCAACAGGGCAAACTCCAGGTGCGGGTAATGGGCCGCGGGTATGCCTGGCTCGATACCGGCACGCACGAATCGCTCATGCAGGCCGGCCAGTTTGTGCAGGCCATTGAAGACCGGCAGGGCCTGAAGATCGGCTGCATCGAAGAAGTCGCCTGGGAAATGAAGTTTATCGACGATGCGCAACTCGAGCGGCTGGGCGAAAAATATTTGAAAAGCGGGTACGGGGAATACCTGCTGGCCTTACTGTAACGCGAACTGGCAGTTCGCGTAAAAACCAGCCAAACCACATTTTCACCTTTACACTCATGAGCCTCCTCTTCGGTCTTCTGATCCTCATCCTGCTCGCCACCGGCCTGTATTTGCAGCGTCGCCAGCGAAAAACCTGGGTGCGTGAAGAACGCTACGAGGAAAGCGGCGACTGGCTCGACAAACGTTCCGGCGAACGCGGCACCTACGGATCACTCGACGCCCAACGGGAACAGGAACGCAAATCCCTGGCCGACCAGGGCCGGGTACACGAACTGGCCCGGTTGCTGCGCGACTATTTTTTTGAGCATTATCCCGGCTTTGCAAGCCTGAACAACGAACAACTCAAGGCATTCACCACGGCAGCCCGCAATCAGGCCGGCCAACTTTTCCAAACAGCAAACAACCTGCAGCAGGGCCAACCCACAGATTCACACGAAGCGCCCAACTCCGAAGCGGAACACATCCAACCCTTGAAAAAAATAATGCTGGATTTTTCCTACCAGGCCTTCCCGGGGTTGCTGGACCTGGACCTCGAACGTATCAAACAATTTGACGGGGCGGCAGCATTCGGCGCTGCCGAGCTGTTGGAAAGTGCCGCGCGGCTGTAACGGCCGTTGCATACCCGGAAGAAAATGGTTTGCGAAAAATTGGATGCGATTAGTCTATTGCAGGTGTGAATGCGAGTCTACTGTCGTCAACTTAGGTTTTCAAAGGCTCTGCACAAACCAAAAGCCACGGTGTCATTTTGAGCAGCGCAGCGAGAAGCACCAGATTATCTTAAAGAATTAAGCGCGTGCAGTTTCCTTAAAACACATAGGCACACAGGTTATGGTCTGTGTGTTTAATCTAAAAATCCACCGTCAGCACTTTCTCCAGTTGTGCTTCATTTACCCGGTCGGGCAGCAGCCGGAACAGGCCGTTGCGCAAGGTGGTAAGCAGCGGATTTTGCCATTGCGCCATGCGCCCCAGCGTCCAGGAGTTGTTTACAATAAAATGCGTACGCTTCAGCCGCCGTTGCTCAAATGCCCGGAAGGCAGCGGCAGGGTCGGCGGTTTGATTTTTCAACTCGTCGGCCAGCACCACAGCGTCTTCGATAGCCTGGCAGGCGCCCTGCCCCATGTTGGGCGTGGTAGCGTGCGCGGCATCGCCCAGGAGCAAAATGTTGCCGAAGGCAAAACGGGGGATGGGCTTCAGGTCGACAATATCGTTCCAGATCAGATCGGCATCGCGGGTTTGCGCCAGAATGGCCGGGATGGGTTCGTGAAAATTGCCGAAAACCCGCTGTAAGTCGGCAACGCAAAAATCGCGCAATGCCGGGTCGTTTTTGGGGGCATTCACACAAGCAAACCAGTAAATGCGCTCGCCGGTCAGTGGCACAATGCCGAAGCGCCCGGCGGCGCCCCAGGTTTCGGTGGCGCTGGTTTGGTTGATGCCGCCGGCTTCGATCACCGCGCGCCAGCAGGTGTACCCCGCGTAACGTTCAACAGCCCCGGGCAACAACTGCCGGCGAATAGCCGAGTGAATGCCGTCGGCCACGATCAGAAAATCGGTGTGGTGGCTGCTGCCGTCGGCAAAGCGCACTTCCTGCATGCCGTTTGGGCCCGGCAAACATCCCGTGGCACGTTTGCCGTATTGCAGCTGGCCGGGGGCGAGCTGCTCCAGCAGCACCTCGTGCAGATCGGCCCGGTGAATGGCGAAATTGTGCACGCCGTATTTCTGTTGAATTGCGGCGGCGTCGATGTGGGAAATCCGGCAGCCGCTGTCGTCCAGAATTTCAAACAGGGGCAGCGCCCGGCCGCGGGCGATTATTTTTTTGGAAATGCCAATTTTTCGGTAAGCCTGCACGGCATTAGCGGCTAGCAACAGGCCGGCGCCGAGTGGTTTGAATTCGGGCGCCGCCTCGAAAACCTGCGCGTGGATGCCGATTTTTTTCAGGGCAATGGCCGTGGACAAGCCGGCGATTCCGGCGCCGAGTATGGTGAAGGTTGGGTTAGACATACTAGTTTCTTAATCATTTTGGTCTATGGATGGACGCGGGTTGAACGACGGAGGTGGCATCGGCCTGCGCTATTTCTTGTTTATGCACCACGGAGACATGGAGGACACGGAGTGTTTTTCGCCTTCGGCGAAGGTGATTTAGACAGGACTAACAGGATTAAACAAGATTGTCCCATTATTTCTTGTAAATCTTGTTTTTTCCTGTCCAATTACAAACCGCCGCAGGCGGCAATACTCCGTGTTCTCCGTGTCTCCGTGGTAAAAACTCAATCCCACACCCGCGCCAGCATCTCCAGCACCCACTCCTTCATGCGGGCGTCGTGAAAATCATACCAGGCATCTTTGAGCGGAGAGTCTTCCACCGTGCTGCGAAAATAGCGAAACGGCTTTTTGCTGTTCAGCGCTTCCAGGAGGCGGTTGCGCAGGGGTTCGTCGTCGACGGTGAAGATGAAATCCTCCATGATGTGGTAGGAGTCCCGCGGGTCGGGCGGGTCGAGCACGATGAATTGGTCAGGCTCAGCGGCGGCACGCGCTTTCACTTCCTCGATCAGATCGATGTACTCGCTTTCGCTCCAGCGTTGCGGGTCGGGATACGACAGGATTTCCTTGGTCTGGCGGTGCAGGTAGACGATTTCGCCGTCGTTGAGCAGGTCAATGATATCGAAAAGCAGATTGTCTTCCATCGCCGAAAAGTACGACAAAAGCCCTGTCAGAAGCCTGCGTTCCTTATTTTTAGCGCAAACAATCGTATGCAAGACCTTCAGGAACTCTTTGGCATTTTCCCCAAACCCGGCCAGGTAACCTGGATCGGGGTGCGGCCCGGGCGTCGGGCGGATATTCAGGCACTCGAACGAGTGGAAGCCCGCAAAAGCGCCGGGCTGGCAGGCGACCATTACCGGGGCGGGCCGACCGGCAAACGCCAGGTGACGCTCATTCAGGATGAACATTTGACTGCCGTTGCCGGTTTATTGGGCGTCGCTGCCATCGATCCCGGCCAAACACGCCGGAATATCGTTGTTCGCGGCATCAACCTGCTCGCCTTGCACAACCGCCGCTTCCGCATCGGTACGGCACTGCTGGAAGGCACCGGCTACTGCCAGCCCTGCTCGCGCATGGAAACCAATCTAGGCCCGGGTGGCTACAATGCCATGCGCGGACACGGCGGCATCACGGCCCGGATTTTGGAAGACGGCATAATCCGCGTGGGCGATCCGGTTGTTTTTGTCCCCTGAACCGCATTTTTTTTCAAAAACAAACGCCCTGTCATGCATATTCAACTCCGCCTGGCCCCCGACGGCCAGGCAATGATCGGCTCCAACGATGCCGGCGATGAACTCCGGATCGCACTTCCCGAAATTGCCGGCGGTTCGGACGCCGGCGGCCTGCGGGCCATGCAACTGATGATTTTCAGCCTGGGCGCCTGCTCGGCCGTTGACGTGTTGTCTATTTTGAAAAAACAACGCCAGCAGGTGCGCGACCTGCACATTGAGATCGAAGCCCACCGGTTTAAAAAACCGTTGCCCAACCCCTGGGAAAAAGCCCACCTGGTATTCACTGTATTCGGGCAGGTGGATCAGCAAAAAGCGGAAAAAGCCGTGTCCATGTCCATTGATAAATATTGCAGCGCCTCCGAAACACTGCGGCTGGCGGGCGCCACGATCACCTGGGAAGCCAGGGTGGTGGAGATGGCGGATAAGTGATCGCGAACGTCGGCAGGGTTTCATCGTCCGAACGTCGGCAGGGTTTCATCGTCCGAACGTCGGCAGGGTTCGAAACCCTGCCGACGTTGAAACCCTGCCGACGTTCGGACAGACGTTGAAACCCTGCCGACGTTAACTCACCTCCCGCACCACCTGTGCCGGCACCCCATACGCCACCACCCCCGCCGGCACATTTTTGGTGACCACCGAGCCTGCGCCGATCACGCTGTTTTCTCCAATGGAAATTTGGTCCAGTACGGTGGCGCCCGAGCCGATGGCCACCCCCCGGCCGATACGGCATACTCCCGAAACAGTCACACCCGGGTTGATCCGCACAAAATCGCCCAGGGCGGTATGATGGCCGATGCTGGCGCTGCGGTTGAGCACCACAAAATCGCCCAATCCGGCATAGGGCGCCACGACTACGCCCGGACTGATGTGCACACCCCGGCCCAGCGCAACTGTCGGCGGCACCACAGCAGTGGGATGGATGGTGCTCGCATAGCGTTCGGGTCCGATGTCAAATTTTTCCAGAAAAAACTGCACGATCGCCTGCCCCGAACGCCCGATGGAGCCCAGCAGGCAGAGAATTTCAGGCGCCGGTTCCCAGTCTTCCCACCAAATTTCGCGGGATTCCACCCCCGGTGTGGCGTAGGGCCAAACCCGGGAATCGTTTTGCTCCCGGGGCACATTGGCGATAATATCCACCTGAAGTTTTTTACCGGGAAATTGCTCCCGCAAGGTGTCCAGGAGTATGCTTACCGCGTAATTGCTTTGGCCAAGGATGTAGAATTTCATCGTTACCGGGTTTTGTCAATCAGCCGCATGGCGTTGTAAAATCCCAATCCGCCAAACTCTGCCGGCGTCATTACCGGGCGTTCGAAAATTTGGGCGAGTTGGTGGATGCGTTTCAGCAGGTCGGCATTTTGCGCCAGCACATTTTTGTCGCGGTCGAAATAGAGGTTGTCTTCCAGGCCAACGCGTACCCCACCCCCGGCGGCAATCGCAATGGCATTGGCCTGCAATTGTTGCCGCCCGATGCCGCCGAGCGCCCACCAGCTGTCGGCCGGTAGTTGTTTGATGGCCAGGCCGATCTCCGTCAGGTCCGTTTGCATGCCGGCAAGGTTGCCGAGGATGATGTTGACATAGTACGGCGGGCCGATGATCGCTTTTTTGATCAGGTAGTGCGCGTAGTGGATCATGCCGAGGTCGAACACCTCCAGTTCGGGATGCACGCCAAAATCCGTCATTTTTTGCGCCAGCGCCTGGATCATATCGGGCGCATTTACGCTGGCCTGGCGGGGGAAGTTCAGCGAGCTGAGCGTGAGGCTGCCCATATCGGGCCGGAGTTCGATGGCTTCGGAGCGTTTTTCAAAAGTATTGAAATCGCGGCCGCTGAGCGAGAGGCAGATCACCAGTTCGGGGCAGTGCCGGCGGATACCTTCGATAATTTTTTGATACACCGACTTGCGGTAGGTGGGTGCGCCGGTCTGTGCATCGCGGGCGTGCAAATGAGCCAGGGTAATACCGATTTCACAGGCGGCATGCACCTGTTCGACAATTTCAGTCACACTGACCGGCACATGCGGGGTCATGGCTTTGGTGGGGATCATCCCGGTCGGTGTGAAATTTAGGATGAGCTTATGCGTAAGGTCCATTGCAAAATTTTAACATCTTTGTCCGGGCTGGAACATTGAATTCCGGAAATTCAAGGGTCTCGCCAATCGGCAGTAAATATCAGGACTAAAAGTACCGCCGGCGGCGGTGAAATAGCATGACAAAATCGTCTAAAAACAAGCGAAAAAAAACGCTCCAGCCAACCACCCGTCACCAACGGCCTTCGATGGAAACGGCGCCTCCACCTCGTCCTTTGCTGAATTTGCCGGCGCCCTGGGTCTTTGCGTTGGGTTTGGGGATTGTGGGGCTGGTATTGGTCGTGTTGCGGTGGCATCTGTTGGAAATTCCACTCGAACGCGACGAATCGGCGTATGCCTACATCGGCCGGCAAGTGCTCGAGGGTAAAATCCCGTACCGCGACATTTATGAAATGAAACCGCCGCTGCTGTTTTACAGTTATGCCGCTTTGGTTGCTGTTTTTGGGTATTCGCTGTCGGGCCTGCACTGGGCGGCGTTGTTCCTGACATTTTGGAACGCAGCCTGGGTAATGGCAGCGGGTACCCGGATACTGGGACAATTTTACGGCTTTCTGGCCGGCTTGTGTTACGTATTGATCACGGCAAATCCGTTTACCTGTGCGATCCTGGCCGAATCGGAGCTGGTCGTCATGGGTTTTGTTTTGCCGGGCTTGTTCGCCCTGTTGCACTGGGAGCGGCGTTTTCAGTCCGCCGAAAAATCCCACTCCTGGTGGTTATTTACCGGCGGGTTTTTATTGGCTTGCGGCACCCTGGTCAAGCAATCGGCCATTTTTTTCTTCGGATTTCCGGCGCTGTTGTTGTTGTTGATTTTTTGGCAAAACAAGCCCCTCGACGGACTCCGCCTGCTCAGGCAGGGCAGCTGGGTGGCCGTCGGAACAGTGGTTCCGGTAGTTGCCTGCTTCGGCCTGATGGCTGCCCTGGGCGCCTGGGATGATTTTTGGTTTTGGAATTTCAAATACGTTCAAACCTATGCTTCGGGCCTGAAACAAGACATGTGGGCCGAGGCTTTCCGCTTCAATTTCAGTTTGCTGTACGATAATTTTGACCTGTACTGGCTCCTGGCGGGGCTCGGACTGGCGGCCTTGCTGACCAACACACTGCGTGGAAAATACCGCTTGTTATTGCTCGGCTGGCTGGTGGTTTCGTTTGCCGCCGTGGCGCCGGGCCGCCGCTTTTACGGGCACTACTGGTTGCAGTTTTTCCCGGCGATGGCGGTTGTGCTGGCGGCATTTTTTTACCACCTGGAAAAGGGCCTTGCCCGCTTGGTACCCCGCTTGCAGGTGCGGCCTCTGGTGGCGGCATTTTCGCTGCTGATCCTGCTGTTCCCGATAGCGCGGTACAGCCCAACGCTGTTTCGCGGCGATACGCACCGCCTGCTGCGGTCGATGTTTCCGGGTAACCCATACGCCGAAGACAAGGTGCTTGCCGATTTTATTTCAAAAAAAATGGAAGCAGGCGACAACATTGCCGTGCTGGGCTCCGAACCGCAATACTACGTTTACCTGGACCGGGAAGCGCCCTCGCGGCATTTCTACATGGCTTTTTTGATGCGCCCGATCCCCGAAAGTGCAGGCTGGCAACAGGAGGCCCTGGATTCGCTGCTGGCGAAAAATCCGCGGTTTATCGTGTTCAATTTTGTCGAGTTTTCCTGGATGCCCAAGCCCAATTCGACCATGCTGTTTTACAACGAATCGTACAAATTCGCCCGGCAAAACTACCGCCCCATCGCCTGGGCCGACATGGTGAGTCTGACGGAAACCCGCTACGTACTCGATGAAGCACAAGCGCTGCGTTTCAACCCCTCGGGCAGCCGGTACATTACGGTGTATGAACGCGTGGAACAGCCGGAAATGTAATATCTCAATATCTCAATATCCCAATATCCCAATATCTCAATATCCAAATATCCCAGCACCTGAATGCAACCGGCATTTGATCAACCGACCATATTGACCTTTGAGCCCCGCGGTTCCAGCGCGGAGGGCTACCTGACGGTAGCTGCTGTGCAGACGGATATTCCCTTCGAGATTCGCCGGGTGTTCTGGACGTACTTCACGCCGCAGGACGTCAGCCGGGGCCGGCATGCACACTACCGGACGGAAATGGTGTTGGTGGCGGTGCACGGCCGTATTGAATTGACAGCGGAATTGGTTGACGGCGCTACCTTTCACTTTGTGTTGGATAAACCAACTATCGGCCTCTACCTGCCGCCCCTGTGCTGGCACACGATGACTTACTCGCACGATGCCGTCCAGTTGGTGCTGGCAAGCACGCCGTATGACGCGGCTGATTACATCCGTGATTATGCTGTTTTTCGAAGTTTGCGCTAGGAATGGAACGCGGATGACGCGCATCTGCCGAACGCGGATTTCCGCCGAGATTGCTCAAGTTTTGGTCTATTGTATTGTCGGCGTGACTGCGAGTCACGCCGACAAACTGTACGGCAACAGTTACGGCAACACACGTCTGAACTCAGGGCGCATCCAGCACCTCGACCGACCAGGCTGCGGCTTTTTCGGCGAACAGCACTTTCGTTCTAGCCCAGGTGGTTTGGAAAAGTTCCGATTGGCGGTACTGTTCGAGGGCTTCCGGGCCGTCCCAGTAGCTGAGGGTAAACAGCACATTGGGCTCCTGCGTGCTTTGCAGCAATTCCATATGCCGGCAACCCGGGAAGGCCCGGATACCGGCTTTGCTGTGCTCGAACACGTCGTTCAAAAAGGTATCGACCGCATCCGGCCGGAAGGTCATTTTTACAATGCGTTTTATCATGCGGGTATTTTAGACTTTTCAAATTAAACTTTAAACTTTTGACTTTTGACTTTTGACTTTAAACTTTTGACTTTCAAAGGAAGTGCCGGGGTTGTAAAGTTTTTTTAAAGCCAAAAGTTCAATTTGAAAAGTTGTCTACCGGCGCCCGTATTTCTCCTGCATCAGGGCCGCCATTTCCCGGTCGCCGGGGCAGTCCGATTGCTCGAGCCCGGCGATCACCTGTGCGATTTCTTTTTCCGTGCGGTTCTGGCTCATTTTTTCCTTGCCCTCCAGGCGGGTCACTTCCAGTTCGAAGGCTACGAGCCCCTTGGCCAGGCCGGTTTTGTAGCCCTCCGGCAAGCGGTTCCACTGCTCCAGGTAGGCGACCTCGGAGGCCGTGATCAGTTTTTCCAAAACGGCAAAAACGGCGGCCTCCGATTCGATCAGCACCGGCTGGCCATAGGCATGCACGGCGGCGTAATTCCAGGTAGGCACGCTCAGTTCCTTGTCGTACCAGCGCGGCGAAATGTAGGCATGCGGCTCCTGAAAAATTACCAGCACCTCGCCTTCGGCAAAATGCTGCCACTGCGGGTTTTGGCGGGCCATATGTGCGACCAGCCAGATCGCCTCGCCGCGGGTTTCAATGGTGAAGGGCAAATGCGTGGCCACCGGCGCGCCTCCGGGCGGAACGGTGATCAGCGTGGCGAAGGAATACCGCTGCATGAAGGCCAGGAGCGTAGCGCGGTCGGATTGATTGAAATGGGCGGGCGTGTACATGAGATATGATTGGTCTTACAGCGTGTTACTTTGGACTTAATTCTTCAATAAAAAGATCCAGCGCTGTGAAGATTTCCGGATTTCGGTCCAAAAACCCGGAAGGGTCGGATAATTTTTTTATCCACTCCAGGTAGGCGGCTTTCCGTTGGCGGGCAATATCGAAAAGTTCAATGTCAGGCAGGTGACCACGCATATAATTTAAGTACGACAACAGTATGACCGGATCAAGAAAATCAATTGACAATAGTTCTTCGAAATAAAACGCAACGGTTGTCCGATCGCTATATTGAAACAATCCATACGCAGGATGACTTATAAAACAAATCACCTTCTTTTTCAGATTAGTATAAAACAAGCAGCCATCATATTGTACCGTCGAAAAGCGATAAAAGCTGTCCAGTAATTTCCACGCATTGCTATCGGGATAAAAAAGGATTGCATCCAGTGCGCTGATAGGCGGAATGGTCCCAGGGCTCGTGCCGTCATCGCCGGCACAGGGCAGGCTGTCCTGGTATTGCCGCGCTATCACCTGCGCCGGGCACCAATGTGCAGCAAGGCATAAAAACAACAGAAGCAGGAGTTTCTTCATAGTTTTTTTTTACAAAAATGACTTAAAAAGCGAGCATTTCCAATGCACAAGGAAAAAGCCCCCGGCACCGGCAACATTACCGTTGCAATTCATGTTCTTTCAGAAAAAAGTGAAAAATGACCTTCCAGCCCGTTTTCAACCTGAAACGCCCGATTCTCATCGCCGGCCCCTGCTCGGCCGAAACCGAAGCGCAGGTGCTGGCCACCGCGCATAGTTTGAAAGACCAGGGCGTTGACCTGTTCCGCGCCGGCATCTGGAAACCGCGCACCCGGCCCGGCGCTTTCGAGGGCATCGGCATGCCGGGCCTGCGCTGGCTCCGGCGGGTCAAGGAAGAAACCGGCATGCTGGTGACCACCGAGGTGGCCACGGCGCAGCATGTGTATGATTGCCTGAAATTTGGTATCGACGTGTTCTGGATCGGCGCGCGCACGACGGTCAACCCGTTCTCGGTGCAGGAAATTGCCGATGCGCTGGAGGGCACCGACATCCCGGTGCTGGTCAAAAATCCGGTGAACCCCGATTACAAACTCTGGGTGGGCGCCCTCGAACGGCTGCACAAAGCCGGCCTGCGGCGCATAGCGGCTGTGCACCGCGGTTTTTCCAGTTATGGCGATTTCAAATACCGAAACCCGCCGCGCTGGCAAATGGCCATCGACCTGATGCAGGAATTCCCCGGCCTGGAGGTCATTTGCGATATCAGCCACATTTGCGGCCGCCGCGACATCCTGGCCGAAACGGCGCAAAAAGCCTACGACCTCAACTTCGACGGCCTCATGGTGGAGGTACACCCCGATCCCGACCAGGCCTGGAGCGATGCCGCCCAACAACTTACGCCCGCGCAATACGCCGAAATGCTGCAAAACCTGGTGCGCCGCGCAGTGACCACCGACGACCCCGATTTTTTGGCCCGCATGGAAAACTGCCGCAGCGCCATCGACGAGATCGACGAGGAAATTATCAATCTAATTGCCGAACGCATGCACCTGGTCAAGGAAATCGGCGTCATAAAAAAGGAAAAAAATGTGGCTGTGTTGCAGCCCGAACGGTTCCGCGCCCTGCGCGAAGCCCTGCAGCGCCGCGGCGTGAAAAATGAACTCAGCCCGGAGTTTATTGCGCTCTTCCTGGAAGCCGTGCACCAGGAAAGTATCAATCAGCAGGAAACCATCATCAACGAAAACACGGCGGGCCGGCCGGCGCCGAGTGATCTTTGGATCAAAGACTGAAAGAATTGCGGAGTGCGGATTACGGAGTGCGGATTGGTTCACCATTCCGGGTTATGATTGTTTTGCACTAATTCAAACATCTCAATAATGCCACACATTTCCTTCAACGAAATGGTGAACCAATCCGCACTCCGTAATCCGTAATCCGCAATCAAAAATCCGTATTCCTATTTCGGGTAACAAATAAAATGCTTGGTCACCACCTGGGTGTACAGCGGCACATCGGAGCACTCGTCGATGGGCAATACCCGGCCGTCTTTGAACAGGATATAAATTTTTTCTTCGGCGGCATCGTAGGCCTGGTTGCTTTCGCTGCCGGTAAACACGAGGTGTTCGAGCGGGATGTCCGGACCAAATTTTTGCTGCGCGCGATCCCGGATTTTCTGCTCATACTCCGGCTCTACGGGCACGGTGCGCCATTCGACGCGAAACAATTTCCGGTCGAGCAAGCCGGAAGACAACATGCGCAGCACGGGGTCGTCGGCGTCGCGCCAGGTTTTTATTGCGGCAGCAATATCTACGTCGTCGAGGCGGGCAAACTGCCGGATGCATTCGGCCACCGGGGCCTGTTCTTCGGCATCGCGGTACAAAAACCAGTGCAGGGGTCGGGAGCACTCGAGCGGCACACCGGCCAGTGCCAGTTCGCGGGCGCGCTGCAGCAGGTGGATGACCATTTGCTCGGCCGACACGTTGGTTTTGTGCAGGTACACCTGCCAGTACATCAGGCGACGGGCGATCAGAAATTTCTCGATGCTGTAAATGCCTTTTTCTTCCACTACCAGCTCGCCGTTGTGCACGGCCAGCATCTTGATAATCCGGTCGTAGCCGATCACGCCTTCCGAAACGCCGGTAAAAAAACTGTCGCGGTTGAGGTAATCCATGCGGTCCATGTCCAGCTGCCCGGAAACGAGCTGGTGCAGGAATTTCTTGGGATGCCGGTCGGTAAAAATCTGGATTGCCAGGTCGAGTTGGCCGTCAAAATGCCGGTTGAGCGTTTCCATGAACAGGAGCGACAATTCCTCGTGGTGCATATCCACAATCGTATGCTCGAGGGCATGCGAGTAGGGGCCGTGGCCGATGTCGTGCAACAAAATAGCCGCACAAGCCGCCGTGGCTTCCTCATCGGTGATATCGGCGCCCTTGTGCCGCAGCACTTCGATCGCCTGCTGCATGAGGTGCAAGGCGCCGAGGGCATGGTGAAAACGCGTGTGCAGCGCGCCGGGGTATACGTAATGGGCCAGGCCCACCTGCCGGATACGCCGCAGGCGCTGGAAATAGGGATGATCGATCAAATCGAGCAACAAACCGTAGGGCACCGATACGAATCCGTACACCGGGTCGTTGAAAATCTTCCGTTTCGTAGTTTGTACGTCCATTTATGCCGGCAAAGGTGCGAATTTGGCCCGGTGTTTTCAGTAAAGGATTGGAACTGCTACCTTCGCGTGCCGGTTATTGGCCGTTGGGCTGATTCCGGAACAGCATTGTCCCTCAATTTTTTATATAAACTTGCGCAAGCAAAAACTTTATGAGTAAAATCAAAATCCTCTGGGCCGACGATGAAATCGACATGCTCAAGCCCCACCTTATGTTTTTGGAGTCGAAGGGCTACGAAGTGATCACCGCTACCAATGGCCACGACGCCATTGAAGCGTTCCTCGAACAAGGCAATGATGTCGACGTCGTTTTCCTCGACGAAACCATGCCAGGCCTCACCGGGCTGGAAACATTGCCCAAGATTAAGGAGATAAACGGCCATGTTCCGGTGGTGATGATCACCAAAAACGAAGCCGAGCACGTGATGGAGGAGGCGATCGGTTCGCAAATTTCCGACTACCTGATCAAACCCGTCAACCCCAACCAGATCCTCCTGACCCTCAAAAAAATTATTGACAACAAACGCCTCGTCCGCGAAAAAACAGCCATGGACTACCAGCAGGACTATCGCGAGATGTTCATGCAGATCACCGGCGGCCTCAACCACGAGGAATGGGTGGAGGCCTACCGCCGCATCGTCAACTGGGAACTCCGCCTCGATGCCAACCAGGCCGAGGTGGGCGACATTCTGGCCCAGCAAAAACAGCAGGCGAACACCGAATTCAGCAAATATGTAGTGAAAAACTACTTCAGCTGGGTCGACAAAAAGAAGGAAGTCGGCCCGATCATGTCGCATTCGCTGATGCGCAGAAAAATATTCCCGCACGTCGGCAAGGGCGTTCCGACCATCATGATCCTGCTCGACAACCTGCGGTTTGACCAATGGAAAGTGATCGAGCCCTTCATGAACGAGCTGTTCCGCACCGAGCAGGAGGATTATTTTTTCAGCATTTTGCCCACGGCAACACAGTACAGCCGCAATGCCATTTTTGCCGGCATGATGCCCGCCGAGATCGAATCGGCGTTTCCCGGCAAGTGGAAAAACGACAACGACGAGGGCGGCAAAAACCAGTCGGAAGATTTTTTCCTGGGCAAACAAATCGACCGCGTGCTCCACAAGGAGATCAAATGGGATTACACCAAGATCACCAACGTCAACCACGGCAAAGAGCTCAACGACAACATCCTAAATTACCTCAACAACGACCTCACGGTGATCGTGTACAACTTCATCGACATGCTTTCGCACGCCCGCACCGAGATGGAAGTGCTGAAGGAACTGGCCGGCGACGAGCGCGCCTACCGCTCGCTCACGCGCTCCTGGTTTTTGCACAGCCCGTTGTGGACGGCCTTGCAGCGCCTCGAAGGCCGCGAGGTGCAGTTGTTTGTCACCACCGACCACGGCACCATTCGCGTGCAATCGCCCTCCCGCGTTGTCGGCGACCGTGAAACGACCACCAACCTGCGCTACAAAGTGGGCCGCAACCTCCAGTACGAAAAACGCGACGTGCTGGAAGTACGCGAACCCCGCGACGCCGGTTTGCCGCGGCCGAACGTGAGTTCGACCTTTATTTTTGCCAAGGAGGACTACTTTTTCCTCTACCCCAACAACTACAACCACTACCACAATTATTATAAAAACACCTTCCAGCACGGCGGGATCAGTTTGGAGGAAATGATTTGTCCGGTGGTGCGGCTGCGGAGTAAATAAAGTTGATTCTAAGGCTTAACTTTGTTAAAAAACAGAATTATGGTCGCACAGGCAGGTTACGACGAAATTGCTAATCTTCTGGCTGATATGGACCCTGCCAGGCTGCTTGCGTTCAAGGCATCGTCGGCTTTTCAGGAACGCGTCGACTTTTTGCTGGAAAAAAACAAAACAACCGGACTGTCGGATGAGGAAGCTATCGAAATGGAGCATTACCTGATTATTAACCGGTTATTCACGATAGCAAAGATCAAGGCAAGAAAACGACTGAATGAATTACTGGCCCATGAAACCGAAAATCTCAAATAAACTGAAGTCGTTTGTTGCCAAACGAGCGACTTATCAATGCGAATATTGCCGCTTGCCGGAAAAAGACACGCTAATCCGTTTCCATTTAGAACATATAGTCAGTTTAAAACATGGGGGCTCTGAAATACCCGACAATCTTGCCTACGCCTGTCCAGATTGTAATTTTTACAAAGGCACTGATCTCGGTACCTATTTGGATAATTCCGAAGTTTTTACACGTTTGTTTAATCCCAGAAAAGATAATTGGGATGATCACTTCGAACTTATTGAAGGCCTCATTCAAGCCAAAACGCCCATCGCAGAAGCCACGATCCGAATACTTCAAATGAATAAACCAGAAAGGATCGAAATACGAAAAATGATTTTTTTATAATTCATTTTTTCACATCCCCCCCCGCAACCGCCGCCGCCAACGCCGCATTATTACACACCAGCTCAATATTCGCCGCCAAACTCTCCCCGCCGGTCAGCCGCTCGATTTCTGCAAGCAAAAACGGCGTGATGGCCTTGCCTTTGATCTGTTTTTGTTCAGCGGCCAGGAGCGCTTTTTCAATGGCCTGTTCCATTTTTGAAAATTCCAGTTCATGTTCGGCGGGTACGGGGTTGGCCACTACTGCACCGCCTTTGAAGCCCAGGGCCCACTGGGCTTTCAACAATTGGGCGATGGATTCGGGGCTGTCCATTTTGTAGTCGACCGGAAAGCCGCTTTTTCGGGAGTAAAAAGCCGGAAATTCAGCGGTTTGGTAGCCCAGCACCGGCACGCCGAAGGTTTCGAGGTACTCGAGGGTGAGCCCGATATCGAGGATGCTTTTTACCCCGGCGCAGACCACGGCTACCGGTGTTTGCGCGAGTTCCTGCAGGTCGGCGGAAATATCGAAACTTTGTCCGGCGCCCCGGTGCACCCCGCCGATGCCGCCGGTAGCAAACACGGAAATGCCGCAAAGGTGCGCAATGATCATAGTGGAAGCCACCGTGGTGGCGCCGTCCTGTTTTTGGCTGAGCAGGTAGGCCATGTCGCGCCGGCTGGCTTTGGGAACGGCGGCGCCGGACTTGCCCAAATACTCAATTTCGGCTGTGCTGAGTCCGGCTTTCAGTCGGCCTTGCACGATCGCGCAGGTGGCCGGCACTGCGCCGTGCGCCCGCACAACCTGCTCCACGCGCAGGGCCGTTTCCACGTTTTTGGGGTAGGGCATGCCGTGCGCAATGATGGTACTTTCCAGGGCGACGACGGGTTTGCCGTCGTACAGGGCGGCTTGCACTTCCGGGCTGGGGGCGAGATAATTTTTAAACGATTCTGTTGCCATAGGTTGATTTTTGACGGCGGCTTTACAAAAATCCAATGTCGAAGGATTTTTTTAAATTCCTGTTGTTTTTGCGTGAAACTCGATTTACCTTTGCCCCGCTTTTGAAAAAAGCCTCATTAGCTCAGTTGGTTAGAGCGGCGGACTGTTAATCCGTAGGTCCAAGGTTCAAGTCCTTGATGAGGCGCTGAAGGCCACTGCAACCGCGGTGGCCTTTTTTCATTTCAGGCAGCCGGGTTTCGGGAATCCCGGGGATTTCCGGCTTTTGCTTTCGGTGGGAAAGCCGCATCTTTGCGCGCTTTTTGGCATGGACAGGATACACAGGATATTTTTAGTCTTCGTCCAAAAATTGAACTTTGATCGGGCACAAGGCCTGTTTTTTTTTGATAAAAAAATTCAAACCATGAGTTTAGTTGCGGTAGGCACCGTTGCTTTCGACGATATCGAAACGCCTTTCGGCCGGGCAGAAAAAGTGATCGGCGGGGCATGTACGTACATTTCGTTGGCGGCTTCGTTTTTTGTAAAACCGGTGCAGGTGGTTTCGGTCATTGGCGGCGATTTCCCGGAGGATATGCTCCGCCACCTGGAAGGGCGCGGCGTCGACCTCGAGGGGCTGCAAGTGCGCCCGGATGAAAAATCGTTTTTCTGGGCCGGGAAGTACTACCGCGACCTGAATACGCGCGACACCCTGGATACGCAGCTGAACGTATTGGCCGACTTCGACCCGGTGTTGCCGGAATCGTACCGGAATGCCGAATACCTGATGCTGGGCAACCTCACCCCGCAGGTACAACTCCGGGTACTGGAGCAACTGCGGACGCGCCCCAAGTTGATCGCCATGGACACCATGAACTTCTGGATGGACACGGCCATGTCGGACCTGCTGAAGGTGCTCAAAAAAGTGGATGTGCTGACCATCAACGATGAGGAAGCCCGGCAACTATCCGGCGAGCACTCGCTGGTAAAAGCAGCCCGGGTGATCCACCAAATGGGGCCGAAATTTCTGGTGATCAAAAAAGGCGAGCACGGCGCACTGTTGTTTCACAACGACGAGCTGTTTTACGCCCCTGCCCTGCCGCTGGCCGAAGTAACCGACCCAACCGGCGCCGGCGACACCTTTGCCGGTGGGTTTATGGGCTGGCTGGCCAAGTCGAACGATCTGTCAATGGCCAACATGCGGCGGGCGGTAATTTACGGCTCCACCATGGCGTCGTTTTGTGTGGAAAAATTCAGCGTGGAACGGTTACAGGAATTAACGCCGGAAATGATCCGGGGCCGGATACAACAATTCGCCGATTTGGTCCATTTTAAAATGTAAACCCGGAAATAATCACGCTGCGTGCCAGAATCCGGCATACTTTACCGGCCTGGGCGGCGTTTAGTTGTCCAACAAAAATTGAAAAACGAATGCGTTTTTTTTCGCTTTTTATGCTTCTGGGCCTTGCCACGGCCATCTCTGCGCAAAATATTAATGAAAAACTGGTGGCCTATTTCCCGTTCACGGAATGCAAAGGCACCGATGAAAGCGGCAACGGCTCCAGCGGCGCGTTGATCGACGATGCTTCCTGCGTTTGCGGCGTTCGGGATTCGGCGATCACTTTCGACGGCGACGCCGATGCCATTTTTTTTGTCGGCCCGTTGAGTGATGTTTTCACGACGAGCGACTTTTCGGTCAGTTTTTACTTCCGGCCGGCGCCCGTACCCGCCAACTACGGCGGCTCGCAGGTGCTCATGTCGAAGCAGGAAAACTGCAATACCAACCGGGCGTTCTGGGTGCGGTTCAACCCAAAAAGTAAAAAAATAACCGCCGCACTCAGCCAAAACGATACCCTGCTGGCCAATGTGACCGCCAACCTGAGCCCGCGCTCCTGCTGGCAGTACATCACCCTGACGCGCAGCAATACCGTTTTTTCCATTTATGTGAACGGCAAACTGGCCGACAGCCAGTCGTCCAAAGCCCGTATCGACCTCACGTCGAATGCCGTATTCAAAGTGGGGGAGCCGATTTGCTCGCTCGACCGCAGTTATTGGGGCGATATTGACGAAATCCGTATTTACAGCAAGGCGCTCAACCAGGCCGATATCGATGCACTCAACCTGAAGGCCGATCAAATTCTCACCGGCGATACCCTCGTTTACCTGGGCAATTCACTCCAAATTCAGACCACGCCGACTTGCACCGATGAGTTTTTATGGACACCCGCTGCCGGTGTTTCGGACGATATGATCTCCGAACCGATTATCACGCCAACGGTTACCACGACCTACAAACTGGAATTTTCGTATCCGGGTTGCACTGCTTCCGACACCATTTTGATCAAAGTGATCGATCCGGACACGCTGGACTGCAACAAAATTTTTATCCCCAACGCCTTTACGCCCAGCGCTTCCCCCGGCCGCAACGACGTTTTTGGCATCAGCAACCCCTACTCGGTCGATGAGTTTATTTCCTTTGAAGTATTTGACCGCTGGGGCGGACGCGTATTCAACGCGCCAACGGTGTTTGACACCTGGGACGGCACCGCCCATGGCGACCCACTGAATGCGGGGGTATTCCTGTACCGCCTGCGCTACCGCTGCGATGGTGTGGAGCGGGTAAAAGCCGGAAGTCTGACGCTTTTGCGTTGATTAACCAACTAAATTTCAGCCTCTTAGAAATAGAAGAAGCCCGGCGGCACATTTGCCCCGGGCTTTTTCACTAAACCGTTTCTATTGTATGAAGCTACAATATGTACAACCAAACGCGTGCCAAAAGCTAAAAATTTTCTAATGCCGTCAATATTTTTTTTCATTTTTTTTAAAAAGCCCGACCCTTAAAAAACAAAAAGCCCTGTCAAATATTTCTACTTAACAGGGGCAAAACAAAAAACAAACACTATGAACAAACACTATTTTTTACCCGTATAACTACGGTTTACATGTCAAAACACATCGGAAAAGTCTGCTAGCGTCAAATATACAATGCTTAAAAAGTATTTTTTAATTCAAATATTGTACCGGCAATCCATGGCGCAAGCCGTTTCTTCAAAATTGGCCATAGGCCGTTTGTTCAAAATTTACTCCCTTTGCACATCATGTCCTGCTTGAGTTCACTTTCACTTTCGGTCGCCGGAAAACCTTTGGCGCTGTCTTGCCGGCTTGTTTTTTCGCTTTTTGTGGCCTGGGTTTGCATTTCATGCGGCTCGGAAAGTAACTCCCAATCCATGGCCAACACCCCTGAAAAACAGGAAGCAACAGCCCAAACTGCGGCCCCTTCCGACGGCGCTGCCGTGTTCCGCCTGTACTGCGTTACCTGCCATGGCGCCGACGGCAAACTGGGCCTGAACGGCGCCGGAGATCTGAGCAAGTCTGCGTTGACGCTTGAGGAACGTGTCGCCCAAATCTCCATAGGAAAAAATATGATGCCGGCTTTTGAGGAAACGCTCTCTCCGGAAGAAATACAAGCCGCAGCACAATTCACCCTTTCATTGAAAAAATAATGCAGCCAACAAAAATTCTGGTTACCGGCGCCACCGGCTTTGTCGGTTCCTATCTCGTTCGATTGCTGGTTCAAAAAGGCTACGCCGTCCGGGCAATCCGCCGGGCAGGCAGTCCCATGGATTTGGTCCGTGAAGTAGCCGGCCAGGTGGAATGGGTGGAGGCTGACGTAACCGACGTGGTGGCCCTTGAAGCCGCTTTTGCAGGCATCACGCAGGTGTTTCACTGCGCGGCTATGGTTTCTTTTCATCCAAAAGATGTGCGGCGCATGCGGCAGATCAATGTGGAGGGCACCGCCAACATGGTCAACCTGGCGCTCGACTTTGGGGTGCAGCACTTTGTGCACGTCAGCAGCATTGCCGCTTTTGGGCGGTCGAAGGAGCGCCCGTTGCTCGATGAAAATTCGAAGTGGATTCAAAGCCGGGGCAACAGCCAGTATGCCATCAGCAAGTACCTGTCGGAGCAGGAAGTGTGGCGCGCGCATGCCGAGGGCCTGCCGGTAGCCATTGTAAATCCTTCGGTAATTTTCGGAAGTGGTTTTTGGAATGTGAGTACCGGCCGTGTGTTCACGCAGGTTTACCAGGGGTTGAAATTTTGGTCGGTCGGCCATACCGGTATTGTCGACGTTCGGGATGTTGCCCAGTTTATGTTGCTGGCAATGGAGAAAAAAATCAACGGGGAGCGCTTCATCCTGAATGCCCAGAACATTGGCTTCCGTGAATTATTTTTCAAGGTAGCCGATGCCCTGGGCGCCAAAAGACCGTTTATCAAAGTGACGCCGCTGCTGGCCGAGATCGGCTGGCGGGTGGAATGGTTGAAAGAAAAACTACTGGGCACAGAGCCGATCGTCACCAGGGAAAGTGCCCGGGCCAGCATTTCCAGTTTTCAGTATGCCAATGCCAAATCACTGACCGTGGCGGGGTTTTCCTACCGGCCCATTGATCAAATTATACGGGAAACTTCCGAACAGTTTTTGGATGCCGCCAAGGATGGTTTTTCACCGCGGGTACTGGCGTTTTAAAACCTGCAAAGGACGATTCCCCCCAAATCCTTCCTTTTCTCCCCAAGCCCCGTATCTTTGAAGTCGCTTTAATCCTGCTTTCGGTATGAATGACTATCTGATCCAATTCGCCCTCCTGCGCGAACGCGCATTTCGTGAGCCGAACAACCCGGACCTGTTCCGGCAACTATTGATTTGCACGGAACTCACCGGCAACCATGCCGACAGCCGGGCCCTGTACACTGATTTACTGGACGAGCACCCCTATTGCAGTTTTGCCTGGTACAACCTGGGCTGGGCTTGTGCGCAACTCGATGACCCGGAGGAAGCACTCGAAGCGTTTGAGTACGCGTACATCACGCAACCCTTTTTTCAGGAGGCCTACCGGGCTTGCGCCGAACTGGCCAGCGAGCGCGGCCAACACCAGCGTGCCCTGCAGTGCTACACGGAAATGCACGCCTATGCCGGGGCCGACAGCGAGGTATTGGTGCGCATGGCGGAGTGCTACCGGTTGTTGGGCAACACCCGCGAGGCAAAAAAATGTTGCCGGCAAGCCTTGCAACTGGACCCTGTGCAAGCCGATGCTTTTTTCCAACTCGGCGCCTGCCATGCTGCTGAAAAAAACTACTCCCGCGCTGCCTGGTGGTTGCGCGAAGCCATACGGATAAACGACCGGCGCGAGGAGTTTCACAGCCTCCTGGCTGTGATCTTCGGTTTTCTGGGAAAACCGCGTAAAGTAAAGTTCCACCTGTGGAAAGCCGTCGAACTCGCTCCGGACGAACCCCTGAACTGGCTTCGACTGGCCGAATTCTTACTCTTTGCCGGAGACCTGGAGGCCGCCGCCGAAGTGCTCGAACAAGCACTGGAAAATGCCGGAAACGTAGAACTGTTGTATTGTAATGCTGCCTGCCTATTCCTGACCGGACAGCGCCATGCAGCCTTCGACACCTTGCTGGAAGCACTGGCTGCCGACGTGAGCCGGCACGCCGATATTTTCCGCTGGGCGCCGGCCCTGCGCGAGGATGCCGAAGTGCTTGGTTTATTGAGCAGTTATCATTAAACGGGATTTGTTTTTTTTAACGGGGCATTGTACCTTTGCCCGCCTTTTTAAAAGGCGCAACCTATTTTCATTTAAAAATTTGATCCTTAACATGTTCGCAATCGTTTCCATTGCCGGTCAACAATTCAAAGTTGAGGAAGGTCAGCAGATCTTCGTCCACCGGCTGGCAGCCAACGAAGGAGATTCGCTCACCTTCGACACCGTACACCTCATCGATCGTGACGGTAACGTAACCATCGGCGCCCCCAACGTGAAAGGCGCCAGCGTCGAGGCCAACGTGCTCAGCCACGTTCGCGGCGACAAACTGATCGTTTTTCACAAAAAACGCCGCAAAGGCTACCGTAAGAAAAACGGCCACCGGCAGTCGTTCACCAAAATTGAAATCAAAGCCATCGCCGGATAATTTTTGTGCATCAATTTTCATTGCACATCCCCGCAAACCGCTTATTTACTCATTCACGAATTGAAACATTGAAAAATGGCACATAAAAAAGGTGTAGGTTCAACGGACAACGGCCGGGACAGTAAAAGTAAACGACTCGGCGTCAAACTCTTCGGCGGCCAAACGGCCCTTGCCGGTAATATTCTCGTGCGCCAGCGCGGCACCAAATTTCACGCAGGCGAAAACGTGTACATGGGCAGAGACCATACGCTGCACGCCGCCATCGACGGTATCGTCGAATTCAAACGCGGCCGCCACGACCGCAACTTCGTAAGCATTGCCCCGATCACGGAAGTCGCGGAAAAAGTGGCCAAGCCGGCTAAAAAAGCCGCTGCCCCGGCGCCGAAAAAAGCGCCCGCTTCGGAAACCCCGGCTGCCAAGGTCGAAGCGCCCGTAGCCGATGAAAAACCGGCGGTTGAAGAAAAAGTCGCAAAAGCGCCCGCTGCAGAGAAAAAGGCCGCTGCGCCGAAAAAAGCGGCTGCTGAAAAAAGCGCTCCGGCTAAAAAAGAAGCCGCCGGCGACAGCAAAGCCACGGCGCCCAAAGGCAAAAAAGGTCCGAAACTCAACGATCTGAAAATTATCGAAGGGGTTGGCCCGAAAATTGAGCAATTGCTGAAAGAAGGCGGTATCGATACCTGGGAGGCACTTGCCGCTGCTTCGGAAGAGCGCCTTCAGGAAATCCTGGAAGCTGCCGGTCCGCGCTACCAGATGCACAATCCGAGCACCTGGCCGGCACAGGCAAAATTTGCCGCAGAAGGCAAATGGGATGAGTTGAAAGAATACCAGGATATGCTGATCGGTGGTCGCGACGTAGCAGAATAATAAAATTTTTGGCCGCCCCGGCTTGCTTGGTCTGCCTTTTTGCGTTATTCTTGCAACACCATTGTTTCGACAAAAGAAGTTTTTGTTTTCATAGCTTAATTTTTTAGTTGTTGCCCCGGCTGCTAACAGTCGGGGTTTTTTTGTAACGCCGTCTGGCAGACGGCGTTCAACTTTCTAAAAAATCCTCCGGCAAAAAAATGCCCTCATTCCTGGCCTGCACCCTGGTTTTTCTTGGCGGTGGCGCCGGCAGCCTCTGCCGCTACGCCGTGTGGCTGTTTGCCCGGCCCTGGCAGGCCAAATTCCCCTGGGCGACCTTGATCGCCAATGGTTTGGCTTGTGTAGCCCTGGGGGTTTTTCTGGGCTGGCAGGCCCAGGCTGTACTTTCCGATCAGCGCCGCTTATTGCTCGTCACCGGTTTTTGCGGCGGCTTCAGTACCTACTCGACCTTTACCGCCGAAACCTGGGGCCTCTGGCAAAGCGGGCAGTTCATGGCCGCAGCCGCGAACGCAGTGTTGAATCTGGCGGTTTGTTTGGTTTGTTTGGCGGTCGGTTTGAAACTTGGCGGGTAATTTGAATGCCGCCGGGAGGCTTTCCATTCATATTTTGAATATGTACCTGGAACGCGTAGGGGCGACCCTTGCGGTCGCCCGTTTTGGAGGGGGCTTCTTCGGGCGACCGCAAGGGTCGCCCCTACGGCGTCGCGGGTTTGGGTTTGTTATTCTTCTCCTCTTCGGGCGACCGCGAGGGTCGCCCCTACGGCATTGCGGGTTAGGGATTGTTATTCTTCCTCGGGGCAGGGTTCCACAACGAGCACTTCGAAGGTTTTAATATATGGGCTGACTTGTTTGGTGTAGGGATTGGTCACATCAATTCGCACATTCAGATAGTGAACACCCGGTGTGTTAAACCGACGACGGTAGTGTGCCAAACCATCATTTTTGGCGACGGGTTTGCCGTCCACAAAGACGGCGAGATTCTCTGTCCGGAGTGAATATTCAGTAAGAAAAAAATCGGCATCAAACAGCTCTCCCGGGCGTACGACCGACCGTGTTGCAGCCATTACGGGCATCCAGGGATAACAAATGAGACGATCTCCCGGCTGCGTCTCCTGATAGCAGCTGTGGATGGCAATAAAACCGGCTGCTTCAATCCGGCTTACCAAATTTGATAATCCGGCAGCTGCCTGTTTCGGTCCCAAATCTGGTGAGAGGGCTGCCCAATTCGCACGGGAGCAGGCGGCGCTGTCTGAATACAGCAACTGTTGAATGGATTTGATCCAATAGGGGTCCGCATTGCTCAACAGGAGCACAAGTGAGTCGGCTAAAACTTTGAATTTCAGTTGTAAGTCCTCAATTTCAGTGCCGCTTAATTTGCGAACAGGTTCCATTCCGATGTACTTGGTTCTTCGAACATCCTGCACCGCCAAATTTGCACGTTGAATCAATTCACTGATTTGCCGCGTGCGTGGCCATATCCCTTTGTTATTTTCAGGGAAAGCATCGGCCTCTTTTTGTATCTCAGCAGAAAAATACCTGGAAAACTGTTCGGTTTGACTTTGGGCAATGCGTGAAGTTTCGGTTAATTCGGCAATAAGCGCCCGGTTTAATTTCCCCTGATAATCAAATACCATCCACCCCACCAAGCCCACAATCGCCGCCAGATAAACCATATCCCGCCGGTATTTTTTGAAAAAAGCAGCCATATCCAAGTTGAATTTTTTGAAAAAACGTCCATTCCATAGCGATTGGTATAACCTCCCCGTACCCGTACCTTTAACCCGCGTAGGGGCGACCCTTGCGGTCGCCCACCGGGAACGGTGGTGCCCCCGCACCGGAAACGGCAATTGCCACCCACGCACCGAGCGACCGCGAGGGCCGCCCCTACATGTGGTAAACCGGCAACCTGCCCCCCTCTTCGGGCGACCGCGAGGGTCGCCCCTACATCCCCTCAATAAAAACAAACCAACACCTGCACATGCAAGAAATCATCCGCCCACACGCCGAAACAGCCTACGCCGCCGAACTGAAAGCCCTGGCCAAAGCCGACGACCGCCAGCGCCCGCCCGGCTGGCTGCTTTCGCCCTGGGCGGTGGTCACCTACATGATGGGCGGCACGGCCGGTAAAACTGCTATCGAACCCAAGTATTTCGGCAACCGCCGCCTCATCGAGATCGCAGTAGCCACCCTGGCCACCGACCGCGCGCTGATGTTGCTCGGTGTGCCTGGCACCGCCAAAACCTGGGTAAGCGAGCACCTCGCAGCTGCCATCAGCGGCGACAGCACCCTGCTCGTGCAAGGCACCGCCGGCATCAACGAAGACGCCCTGCGCTACGGCTGGAACTACGCCCGCCTGATCGCCGAAGGCCCTTCGGAAAAAGCCCTGGTGACCAGCCCGGTGCTCACCGGCATGCGCGAAGGCAAACTCGTGCGCGTGGAGGAACTTACCCGTATCCCCGCCGATGTGCAGGACACGCTGATCACCCTGCTTTCTGAAAAAATACTGCCCGTTCCGGAACTAAACACCGAAATCCAGGCCAAACGCGGCTTCAACCTCATCGCCACAGCCAACGACCGCGACAAAGGCGTGAACGAACTTTCCGCTGCCCTGCGCCGCCGTTTCAACACCGTGGTCCTCCCCCTGCCGGCCACACTCGACGAGGAGGTGCACATCGTGCAAAACCGCGTGGCGGCCCTTGGCAAAGCTCTCGAACTGCCGCCCGAAGCCGCGCCGCTGAAGGAAGTGCAGCGGCTGGTGACTATTTTCCGGGAATTGCGCAGCGGCAAAACCGAGGACGGCCGCGAAAAACTCAAAAGCCCAACCGCCACGCTCAGTACCGCCGAGGCAATTTCCGTGATTCACCAGGGGCAATCGCTGGCGGTACATTTCGGCGACGGCGAGCTCCGCGCGCATGACCTTGCCGCAGGCCTCTCCGGCGCTGTGGTGAAAGACCCGGGCACCGATGGCGCCGTTTGGTCGGAATACCTCGAAACGGTGGTGAAACGCCGGGAAGGGTGGGCGGATTTGTACCGGGCCTGCAAGGATCTTGGAGGTTAGCGGGTTACCTTAGCCCGGAAACCAGAAACCTTCTAACCAGTAACCTTAAAGCCAACAACCTGTTCCAAAATGCAGCTCTATCCCGATTTGTTAAACGCCAAAGCCGCCGGCGAAAAACGCCTCGCCATCCTCATCGACCCAGGCAAGCTGGCGCCGCGCCGGCTGGAACGCACTGTCGAACTGGCGGCAGAATGCGGGGTGCACTACTTTTTTATAGGCGGTAGCCTGGTGGTCAACAACATGCTCGATTCGGTGCTCACCGGCATCCGGGAGCGTTGCTCGATTCCGCTGGTGCTGTTTCCCGGCAACTCTTTCCAACTCAGCTACCGGGCCGATGCCCTGCTTTTTCTCTCGCTCATCAGCGGCCGCAACCCGGAATTGCTGATCGGGCAGCATGTCATTTCCGCGCCTTTTCTGAAAATGTCGCCGTTGGAGATCATTTCGACCGGCTACATGCTGATCGACGGTGGGGTGCAAACGGCCGTGCAGTACATGTCGAACACCTACTCGATACCGGCCAACAAAAACGACATTGCCGTATGCACCGCCCTGGCAGGCGAAATGCTGGGGCTGAAAATGATCTACCTGGAGGCAGGTTCGGGTGCAAAGAATCCGGTGCCGGCGCCCATGATCGAAGCGGTTCGGGCGGCAATTTCGGTGCCGCTGATCGTCGGCGGCGGCATCCGGACAGTCGAACAAGCGGCGGCAGCGTACCGGGCCGGCGCGGATGTGCTGGTGGTGGGCAATGCCGTGGAAGAAAATCCGGAACTGATCCGCGAACTGGCCGCTGCCCTGGCACTTAACAGCACTGCAAAACCGTAGAACTCGTGGGCCTCCGTTACAGCCTTTTGTTTGCCCTGCTTTTCGGGCTGACGGCGCTTGCCGCCCGCTACCCCGACTGGCTCAACCTGCCCCCGGCATCCATCCATCAATGGCGGCAGTCCGACGGCGCAGCATTGGCCGCAAACTTTGCCCGCAATCCCGATTTTTTTGAACCGGAAATCTGCAATTTATTCACTGCCGGCGACGCCCACGCCATCGGCGAATTTCAGCTGCTGTACTGGCTTTCGGGCTGCATCAGCCGGTATTCGGATTGGCCGCAATATCCCCTGCGCTGGATCGGGCTGATGCTGCTGTTTTTTGGTTGCTGGGCTTTTGGCTGGGTACTGTTGCAACTGACCCGACGGCCGCTACTGGCGGCCCTGGGGGCGGGTTTGTTGCTCGGCGCGCCCATTTTGGTTTATTACGGCCCCAATTTTCTGCCCGACGCGCCGGCCTTTTGTTTTGTTTTAGGCATGGCAGCCTGCCTGTTTCGGGCCGATCAAACGCAGGGCCAAAGCTGGCTGCCGGCTGCTACCCTGTGCGCAACGCTGGCGGTTTTGCTAAAACTCAGCCTGGCGATCGGGCCGCTTGCCTTGGCGTTGAGTTGGTTGGGAACACGGAAAAAATACAGTTGGCAGTCCAAACCACTTTGGCGTAGTCCTTGGCCCTTGGCGGCGCTGGTGGTATTTATGCTGATCGTATCGGCTTTTCGCTGGTGGGTGGCCGGCTACAATGCCGGGCATCACACGGCCTATTTTCTCACAACCACTCGTCCGGTGTGGAACTACGATTGGCCGTTTATTTTGGAAACAATGGGCCTGGTCGGCAAAGCGGGCCTGCCGGTGCATGCCTCGGCGGGCTTGTACCTGGCGGTTTTAGGCGCGCTTTGGTTGGTGTTGAAAAATTGGAAATCGACGCCGGCTTTTTTCCGGCATTTGCTGGGCTGGACTGTTCTGGGCTGCGCCGCCTATTTTTTGCTTTGGTTCCGGATGTTTCGCGAACACGACTATTATTTCCTGTGCCTGCTGGCGATCCCGGCCTTGCTGCTGTTTTTGGGTTTCCGGCTGGCTGTGCAGCGTTTTTCAGAAAAAAAACTTGTCCTCGCGTTGGGGCTGTTTTTTTTGCTTGGGCTTGGACACAACTACCACGTCCAGTCGAAGCGCCTGCACCTGGCCTTCGAACCCAGAACCTTCGAAAACCTGCCGCCGGAGGCTTTTTTACCGCCCGACGCCCTGACTGCTGCGGGCGTACCGGCTTCCGCCCGAATCCTCTGCCCGCAAGACCCCTCGCCCAATATCGCCCTGTTGGCCTTGCAGCGGCAGGGCTGGACGGCCTATAATTTTGGCGACCGGATCAATGCCGACACCTTGCGGAAATACCAGACCAATTTTGACCTGACCCACCTGGCCCTGCGGGATACCGGCATTTACAGTCCCTTGTTCCGGCTGTTTTTTCCAACCAAAGTTAGCGTAGTGCAGGGTTGGCATCTGTACCGGAATTAAGTCAGTTCCTTTCCAGGCGTTCCACTGCTTCCCGGGCCGAAGGCAGCCCGGGCCTGATTTCCAGGGCCTTCCGATAGGCTTTCAAGGCAGCAGTCCGGTCACCTTTTTGCAAGAGGGCTTCGCCGTAGCTGTCCCAGCAGTTGGCGATATTGGGAAACAATTCGGTATTCAATTTAAACACCTCCAGCGCATCGTCCGTTTCCCCGGAATAGAGCAGATTATAGCCCATGTTGTTCAGGAGCATATCTTTGGGGTCATCGGAATGGCTGTTGATGGTGAGCGTTTCGAAGTGCTTTTTAACATACGCCGGGCCCTGTTTTTTATACGCCTGATACAGGGTTTGCAGGGCGGGCAGCGTGGGTTGACGGGGTTCTTTGCCCCGCATCAGTGCGAAAATACCGGCAGCCAGTTGTTCGGCCACGGGTTCGTCCATATTGGCCAGCACGATGATGGTTTGGTGGTCGCGCAAGGCGTTGTACACCACCGCATTGGCGCCCTGAAACCCACCGGCTACCGGTATGGCGCCGCCGTTTTTGCGCACATCCTGGATGAAGGGATAAAATTCATCAAGTTCCAGCGTTGCTGCGCGTACCAGTTTTTCTGTATAAAAATAAGCCTCCATGAACAGCAGCAAATCCTCGGCAGTGGTAACAAAACCACCGGCAGGCGTAGGCACCAGCAGGATGCCTTCGTTGTTTTCCAGGGCGCCGCGCATGGTTTTCAGGTAGCCGATGGCGCGTTTGGGCGCCCGGGCCTTATCGGTATCCACCACGGTATGGCGCATGCCAAGTGGCTCGACGATGCGTTCCCGGATATTTTGGTAGTACGATTTACCCGTTGCCGCTTCGATGATGCCGCCCAGGAGCACATAACCCGCATTGCTGTATGCCTGTTCGGTACCCGGTTCGAACTGTAGCGGCATGGCTTTGATCATTTCCAAAATAGCGCCGATGGTTTGCTGATCGCCGGGGCGTTCGAAAAAGCCGGGTTGCTGCATGTAATCGCCATAACCCGAACGGTGACTGATCAGCTGGTCGATTGTGACGTGTTTGGAGGCAGCTTCCGGGAAGCCCTTCAGGTATTTTCCGAGCGGGTCTTCCGGCCGGAGTTTGCCTTCCTGGATCAATTGCAGTACCAGCGCCTTGGTAAACAATTTATTGATCGAACCGATATCGAAGCGGGTATCCCGGGTGTTGGGGATATTTTTTTCCCGGTTGGCCAGGCCGTATGCCTGCTGAAAAACCGGTTTACCGTTTTCGGCAATCAACACCACGCCGGAAAAAATATCCAGGTTGACGTACTGTTTGACGAGGGCCTCAATTTTCGGAGTCCATTCGGCTGCCGGGAGCCGGGCCGGGTCGTGTTTCTGAGCCACACCGGCGCGCAAGGTGAGCAGGGTCAGTAGCGTAAGCGCAAGTTGTTTCATTTTTCAGGCTGTTTTTTTCGACAAGTATAATTTGCCGCCAAAAAACGCAACCACATTTGGGTTCAACCAGGCTGTGCCTGTGATCAAACCCGAACTTTCGGCCGACCGGCATTTTGCTTCCTGCAGGCCGGTGTTTGTACCGAACCAGACCGGTTTCGTCCCTAAAAAAGCATATTCAGGGCAGACCGCAGTACATTTAACGCTTATGACAAGCCGCTGGGAGATTGCGTTAAACCTCTTGTTTTGGCTGTTGAGCAGTTGGTTGATCACCAGCAGTTTTTCCATAGCCTCGCTGGAGTTGGAAAACATCAACGGCGTCGAAACCGTCCGGGTAGTCAGAGACTACAGCCTCATCCGGCAGTTGCTGGCTTGTGTCGGTTTGTCGGTGCTGTTGTTTTACGCCAACCTGTGGCTGCTGCTCCGGGCGCAACCGCAACCGGGGCGACCAAAAGCAGCCTTGTTTTCGCCCATGTTGCTGCTGTTGGCCATCGGCTTGTTTGTCCTGTTGAAAATACCCGACATTTACGGGGCGGGGTTGCCGCTGCCCAACAGTCTGGGTATCGGGCTGTTGTCGTTTTATTACGCCGTTTCCATCGCCTATGGCGCCGGAAGGGCCTGGTTGAAAGCCGACCGGCAAGGCCGGCAAATGGCCCTGGATAAAAAACAGGCCGAACTAAACCTGTTGCGCAATCAGTTGCACCCGCATTTTCTTTTCAATGCGCTCAACAACCTGCTGGCTATGGCCGATCAGGCAAAAAATCCAAAATTCGCTACTGCGCTGGACACCTTGTCGGGTCTGTTGCGTTATGTGGTTTATGACGTTAGCGAATCCAAAGTGCCGGTGTACAAGGAAATTCAGTTCATACGGGATTTTGCCGGCTTGCAACAATTGCGTTTCGAACCCGGCGAACTACGGTTTGTGCTCCAGTGTATTGGCCGCTACGACCAGCAGGCCATCGAACCCGGTATTTTTATTCCGTTTATTGAAAATGCGTTCAAATACGGCGCTGAACCTGAAACGGTATCCGAAATCCGGGTTTTGTTTGACCTGACACAGCCGGATATCATCCGCTTTACCGTGCACAATCCTATTCATCCGGCGCTGCAAAAACAACCTGGAAAAGGCAGCGGCATTCAGGCTAGCCGCGCGCGCCTGGCCCTGGTGTATCCCGGCCGGCATTGGTTGGCAATTTCACAACAAGCCGGTTTTGAAGTAAAACTAGAAATACATACTCATGAAAGCGATAATCGTTGACGATGAACCCCAAGCCATTGAACTGCTCAAAACATACCTGGCCCATTTCGCTATGATCGAACTGGCCGGCACATTCCGAAATGGCTTGAAAGCCTTCGAATTTTTAGGGGAAGAGCCTGTCGACCTGGTGTTTCTCGACATCAACATGCCGCATTTGTCGGGTTTGTCTTTGTCAAAAATGATCACTCCGCCCACTAAAATCATTTTTACCACCGCCTATTCGGAATACGCCGTGGAAAGTTATGCGGTGGAAGCCGTCGATTATTTGCTCAAACCGATCACCCTGGAACGGTTTACCCGGGCGATGGCCAAAGTGTTAGCGCAGCCGGCTACCCCCGACACCCGGGAGCCTAAAGCATTGTTGATCAAAAGCGGTACAAAATTATTCCGGGTACTTCCAGAGGATATTTTCTACCTTGAAAAAGACGGCAACTACATGACCTATCACTTGGCCGGTCAGAAAATACTGGCACGCGAAACCATTGCCGAAGCACTCGCTGCCCTGCCGCCCTGGTTCGTTCAAACACACAAATCATTTATTGTGAATATTGAAAGAATTCAGGTGGTCGACAAAGATGAACTGGTCGTACAGCATTCCCGTTTGCCGGTTGGCGCGACCTACAAGGAGGCGCTGATGCAAGCCTTGCTGCAATAAACCTACCGAAAGCCGGCCGATGCTTTCCGGAAACTCGCAAACCGAATACGCCCTATCTTTGTTACCCGTTCAGAAGTGACAATCCTGTCGGGACAATGTCCCAATGCCGGATTTATTTTTTCAAAAAATTACAGACCGATCATAATGACTGCCGAACTCGACCTCGCCACCCAAAAACTCGACCGCAACGGCTTCCTCGACATCGACGTGGACCCCACGCTCGACCTCGTCGCCGAAATTGAACGCCTGAAAAAAGAAAAAAACGCCGTGATCCTGGCCCACTATTACCAGGAATCGGAAATCCAGGATGTGGCCGACTATATCGGCGACTCGCTGGGGCTTTCCCAAAAAGCTGCCGAAACGGAAGCGGATGTTATCGTTTTTGCCGGGGTGCATTTTATGGCCGAAACGGCCAAAATGTTGTCGCCCACCAAAAAAGTGCTGCTGCCCGATTTGAAGGCCGGTTGCTCGCTGGCCGATTCCTGCCCGCCGCACCTCTTCAAAAAATTTAAGGAAAAATACCCCGACCACATCGTCGTTTCGTACATCAATTGCACGGCCGAACTCAAAACACTCACCGACATCTGCTGCACCAGCACCAATGCCCTGGCAATCATCGAAAGCATCCCGAAGGAGCAGCCCATCATTTTTGCCCCGGATAAAAACCTGGGCAAATACCTGATCAAAAAAACGGGCCGCGACATGGTGCTCTGGAACGGCGCCTGCATGGTACACGAGATTTTCAGCCACGAGCGCATCGTCAAACTCAAGGCCCGCCACCCCAACGCCAAGTTCATTGCCCACCCCGAATGCGAACCGCACATCCTCGAAATAGCCGACTTTATCGGCAGCACCACCGGCCTGCTCAAACACACGATCAACGATCCGGCGACCGAATTTATCGTGGCCACCGAAGCGGGCATCCTGCACCAGATGCAAAAGGCGAGTCCGCACAAAACCTTCATTCCCGCGCCGCCCAACAACAACTGCGCCTGCAACGATTGCCCGCACATGAAGCGCAACACTATGGAGAAACTCTACCTCTGCATGGAATACGAACAACCGGAGATCATCCTGCCCGAATGGGTGATCGAGCAGGGCGTAAAGTCGATCGACCGGATGCTGGAAATTTCGGAAAAAGCGGGCTTGGGCCTGGCTAAGGGTTGATTTTTTATTACCACGGAGGCACGGAGGCCACGGAGTTTTCCGCCTGCGGCGGATTTTTAATTAGGCAGGATTTACAGGAAAAACAAGATTAAACACCTCAATCCTGAAAATCTTGTAAATCCTGTCAAAATGTTTTTCGCCGCAGGCGGAAAAAAACTCCGTGGCCTCCATGCCTCCGTGGTAAAAAATCAAAACAAGCGCAACTGCGCCGTCTTGAACCCCTCGTGCAAGTCCAGATTAAACTTCGGCAGTTGCCTGTCGGCAAAAAATTTGGCCTTCGCCAGCCGGAACTGATCGCGGATGATTTCCGCGATTTTCCCCTCACCGCGCATGCGCACCCCTGAGCGATGGTCGAACAAATTCCCGCCATGCGCTTCCCGGATTTTATTCAGCACCTTGTCGGCCCGGTCGGGCATGGCTTTGCGGAGCCAGTCCTCAAAAATCTGCCCCACATCGCCGTTCAGGCGCACCATGGTGAAACCGATGCCAAGCGCGCCGCGGTCGGCCACGGCTTTGGCCATGGTAAAAATTTCGTGTTCGTTTAGCCCCGGAATGATGGGCGCCAGCATGACGAAAACGGGAATACCGTTTTTGCTGAGCGTTTCCACCGTTTTCAGGCGCTGGGCAACGGTGGCGGTGCGGGGTTCGAGAAATTGCCGGAGTTCTTCGTTCAGCGTGGTGATGCTGACGGCCACATGCGCCAGGTTTTCGGAGGCCAGCTGGGCTAAAATGTCCAGGTCGCGCAGCACCAGACTGTTTTTCGTGATCAGGCCCACCGGGTGCCGGTATTTCCAAAACACCTCCAGGCAGGCCCGGGTGATGCGGAATTTGCGCTCGGCAGGCTGGTAGATGTCGGTGTTGCCGGCAAACATGACCGGCGCTGCTTTCCAGGATTTCTTTTTCAGTTCTTTTTCCAGCAATGCTGCGGCATTGCGTTTCACCAGGATTTTCCGCTCAAAATCCAGCCCCGCGCTGTAGCCCCAGTACGGGTGCGTATTGCGGGCATAGCAATAAATGCAGCCGTGCTCGCAGCCCTGGTAGGGGTTCATGCTCCATTCGAGGGGAATATCGGGGCTTTGCACCGGGTTGAGGATGGATTTGGGGTGGGTTTCGAGGTATTCGGTCTTCAGGTCGGTTTCTTCCCAGTCGTATTGGTGCATGGCCCAATCGACCGGTTCGGCGTCGCGCACAAGTTTTTCGTACTTCGATACGGGGTTGATCTGGGCGCCACGGCCGCGAAGAAACGGTTGTTTTTGTTGCATGCTTTTTGTTTGGGATAAAAATACAAAACTTTTTGTTGTTTTTTAGCAGATTTGATTGCGCATATTTTACCTGATCCGGTGCTGTGAAATCCTGAAAATCCGGGCCATCTTCACCCGATGCAAGCTGATTCTGTACCCACCTGGTTGTTTCGGTTGTACCAGCTGCTTTTTTTGCTTTTACCCTGGTCGGTGGAGGCAGACTTTGGCGCCTGGAAACTCACCGTACCTGCCGAGCCGTTGATTGCCCTGGCAGGCATTGGGCTGGCTGTTGCATTGGTCCGCCGCGGGAAATTGCCCAAACCGAATGCGCTCGTTTGGCTGGCCGGAAGTTGGCTAGGCTGGCAGCTGATTGCCGCCCTGTTTTCCAGCATGCCGGTTGTGTCCTGGAAATATGTGTTGGTGGAAGCCGGGCAGTGGTGGGTATTTTTTGCGGGGCTGCTTTGTTTTCCGGTTATGTGGCCCCGGTTGTTGCGGCTGTTTGGCTGGTCAATGCTGGGCGTGGTGGTGTACACCATTGGCCATCATGCCCTGTACCACTTCCGCGCCGATCAGGCTTTACTGGCGCCGATGCCGTTCTTTCCCGACCATACCCTGTACAGTGCGGTTTTGGTATTGCTGATATTCAACCCCGGCACCGGTTACCAGAAGTTTTTCAACGCGGAAAAATTCTTCCCTATGCGGCCCTGGGCTTACCTGATCGCCCTCATCCTGGCAGCGTCTCGTGCGGCCTGGTTAAGTTTGATTTTGGCCGGGCTCTTCGGCCTGATGTTGTATTTCCGGAAATATTGGCGTTTGGGGGTGCTGGCAGGGGTTGTGGCACTTTGCGCAGGTCTTTTTTTTCAAAAAAAAATACAACCCGGATGGACACCGGATGTTTCCACGCAAGAACGCCTGAACCGCTACGCCTGCGCCCTGCGCATGGCCGCCGACCGGCCGGTAACTGGTTTCGGACCCGGCACCTTCCAATTCCAATACCTCCCCTACCAGCACCCCGAAGAAATGACGCGCATCAGCCTCCAGGCGCCGGTTGAAAAGCGGGGACCGGACAACTACGGCCGCGGTGGCGGCGCACATTCGGAATACCTCCAGGCATTGGCCGAAACGGGCTGGCCGGGTTTGGTACTGTGGTTGTTGTTGGTATGCTTCAGCTTGTGGCGAGGTGTTCGGCTGTACTTGCGCACGGATGAAATTGGGTGGTTACTGCTCAGTCTGGCGCTGCTCAGTTTTTTCCTGCACGGGCTGGTCAATAATTTTCTGCACGATGCCCGGGTGGCGGCGCTGGTTTGGGGCGGGATCGCGGGGCTGAATGTTAAAGTCAAAAGCTAGTTAGAGCCGGCCAATGGCCTGAGCGATCTCCTTTTTGACTTTAAACTTTTGACTTTAAACTTTTGACTTTAAACTTTTGACTTTAAACTTTTGACTTCAGCTAAATCCCCCGGCGCTTCAATTCCTGATTGATCAGGGTAAGTTCGCGCCCGGCATCGCCTGTCACGGAAGTATTCTCCTTTGAGCGGCGGATCAGGTAGGGGATCACATCGCGTACCTGGCCGTAGGGTACGTATTTGGACACGCGAAAACCTGCCTCGGCGAGGTTGAAGGTGATGTTGTCGCTCATGCCGAAGAGCTGGCTGAACATGATGTGCGGGTGATCGTGGGCGATGCCTTTGCGCTCCATCAGTTCGGCCTGCAGTTGGGCGCTGCCGGCGTTGTGGCTGGCATTGCACAGCGCAACGTGGTTGATATGGTCCAGGCAAAACCGCACTGCCGTGTTGTAATGATCGTCGGCGGTATTTTTATCCGGATTGATCGGGTCGGGGTAGCCCAATTCGGCAGCCCGGGCGCGCTCTTTGTCCATGTAGGCGCCGCGCACGAGTTTGGCGCCGAGCAAAAAACCGGCCTCCCGCGAACGGTCGTAACTTTCGAGCAGAAACTGCAGGCGGTCTTTGCGATAAAGCTGGAAGGTGTTGTACACGACGACGCGCTCGCGGTTATAGCGTTTCATCATCAGCCAGACGAGGTGGTCGATGGAGTCCTGAATCCAGCTTTCCTCGGCGTCAATAAAAACGGAAACCCCTTTTTGCGCAGCATGGTAACAAATTGCGTCGATACGTTTGAGCACATTCCGGTATTCGTTGAGCTCTTCCCGGGTCAGTTTTCTGGCGGCTTGAATGCGCTCCAGCAGGCCATGACGCGCGAGGCCGGTCACCTTGCTGCTCACCACCGGAATATGCGGCGAGCGCGAGGCAAAATCGATAGCGCGCAGGTTTTCGTTCATGGTGTAGTTGAAGTCGAGTTCCGACTCCTTGCCTTCGGCGCCGTAATCGAGCACGGTGAGCACATTGCTGGCTGCCAGGCGCTCGATATTGCGCTGGCTGTCGAGCAAAGTGGTGCCGCCGACAAATTGCTCGAACACCGTTTTTTTAACGATGGCTTCGGCGAAGGGCAGCCGGTATTTCACGGCAAAAAGCGCCAGCCAGGTGCCGATGCGGGCCAGCCAGGGATGGCTGATCAGGCGAAAAAGCCAGGCGGTTTTCTTTAACTCCTGATCGCTCAGGTGTGCAAAAGCAATGGCGGTATTGGAAAAATCGACCACGGATTGTGGACTCGGCGTATTCCGGTTTGTATCTGCGCTCATCAAATCCGACTTGAATTGGTTAGGGAGAACGGTTCGTCCGTTCCGTTTATTTTTTCTGCCAAACTGCCCAGGCGGCTTCGGCCTGTAAATGCAACATTTCCAGGCCGTTCTTTACCGTGGCGCCCTGTGCTTTGGCACGCTGCAAAAGTAGTGTTTCGGCCGGATTGTAAACCAAATCGTATACCAATTGTGCAGCATGAATTTTATGGTACGGCAAATCCGGGCAAACATCCACATCGGGGTGCGTGCCGACCGGTGTGGTGTTGAAAACCCAGCGGACCGACTCGAAGGCAATCTGCGCCAAATCCGTATACGCCAGCTGTGTGCTTGCCTGCGGTTTGCGGGAAACAAAACGATACGAAATTCCATATTTATCCAGCACAAACGCCACCGCCCTGGAGGCGCCGCCGGTGCCGAGGATGAGGGCGATGCGCCCCGATTGCGCCTCCAGCCAACGGCCGGCATCCAATTGCCGCAAGGACGCCTCCAAACCCACGACATCCGTATTGAACCCCGTGCATTTTCCGCTTTCAATCAAAATGGTATTGACGGCCCCCACCGCCCGGGCCGTATCATCGAGCGCATTGAGGTAAGGCATGACCGATTGCTTGTGCGGTATGGTCACATTCAGGCCGCGCAGGTCCGGGTGTGCCGCCAGCAAGTCCGGAAAAGCCTGAATATCCGGCAGTGGAAACTCGTCGTAGCGGGAATCTGCAATGCCTTCACGTTCAAACTTTTCGGTGAAATAACGCCGGGAAAAGGAATGCCCGAGCGGGTAGCCGATAATGCCGTAACGGTCCAAATCCGGATTTTTTAGTTCAATTGTAAAAATAGAAAACCAGGGATCAAGCGACCTTTTAAAATGGCGTTTTCTAAATAACTCAAGTTGTGACCATGAAAAAGAATAGACAAGATTAACAGGAAAAAAACAGGATTAAACGGCCTATGGCCGTTTAATCCTGCAAAATCATGTCGATCCTGTCCTAAAAATAAAAAAATCTGTCTCCAGGACAGTTGGTCACAACTTGAGTTAAATAAAATTGATGCCATGCTGCCAAAATGACGCAAAAACCCGACTGGCATAATTGTCGCCTGCTAATCTCCTGAAAACAGCGAATGGCCCGATTCCATTCAACCGTTGCACTATCGGCTAGTCTGCCTGTAGTCAACCGCAAAACACAATCTGTCATGTTTCAAGCAATTTATGCCGAAGGGCCTGCTCCCGAAAACAACTTCCCGCAAAGCAACGCCACGCCAACCAACGATCCGGTTTTGCTGGACAGTTACTCCCAAACCGTGGTTGCCGTCACCAAACAGGTCAGCAATGCCGTGGTGCACCTGAAAGTGCAGAAAAAACAAGCCAACCGCCGCCAACAGCAGCAGCCCGGCGGGGGCACCGGTAGCGGGTTTATCATTAGTACCGACGGCTATGTCGTGACGAATAGTCATGTCGTCAACGGGGCCGAACAAATCGAAGGCGTCCTGCAGGATGGCCGCAGTTTCCAGGCCCGGGTGGTGGGCGACGATCCGGCCACCGACCTGGCTGTGGTAAAAATTGAGGGCGACAACCTGGCCACAGTTGGTTTTGGCGAAAGCAAAAGCCTGCAAGTCGGGCAAATCGCCATCGCGATCGGCAACCCCTTCGGCTTTCAATATTCCGTGACGGCAGGTGTGGTCAGTGCCCTCGGGCGCACGCTGCGCAGCCAGAGCGGCCGCCTCATCGACGATGTGATCCAAACGGATGCCGCACTCAATCCCGGCAACAGCGGCGGCCCCCTGGTCGACTCCCGCGGCCGGGTAATCGGGGTGAACACCGCCGTGATCCTGCCTGCCCAGGGCCTCTGTTTTGCCGTGGCTGCCGACCTGGCCAAATTCGTGGTGGGCAAACTCATCCTGGAAGGACGGGTCCGCCGCGGTTATATCGGCATTGCCGCACAAACCGTGCAACTACCGGCGAAATGGCTCACCACCCTGCAACTGAACAGCAAGGGCGGCATTCAAATTCAAAATGTGGAGAAAGACGGGCCGGCAGCAACAGCGGGCCTCCTGGCCGGCGATGTGATCGTGCAACTGGAAGGGCGCCCCATGGATTCCATCGATGCGCTGCACAAGGCGCTGGATGAAACCACAATCGGGCGGGCGCTCAGTTTTTGGGTGCTGCGCGACGGGAATCTGAAGCAGGTTGCTGTGGCGCCGGGAGAACTGAAATAGGTCGAGTTTCAGCCACTTTATTCCACCTCCATCCACATCCGCAGGTCATTCAGCGGCCGGTCGTTTGAATCGCGGGGTACCGCGGCAATTTTATCCAGCACATCCAGCCCTTTTACTACCTCGCCGAACACGGTGTACTGCCCGTCGAGCTGCGGCGCGCCGCCTTTTTCCTTGTACAGCGCCCGGCGTTCGGGACTGAACTTTATGCCCAGGCGTTGTTCCCAGTCATCGAGTGTGGCATCGGTTTGCGGCAGCCCGTGCACGATAAAAAACTGGGAGCCATTGGATTCGCGCGCGGGGTTGACCTGGTCGGGCAGGCGCGCTGCGGCCAGGGCGCCACGCAGGGTGGGCGCCCGTATTTCCGGCGGGATGTTATAGCCGGGGCTTCCGGCGCCAAGCAATTGGCCGGGAGGGGCGTTTTTCGAATTTGGATCGCCGCCCTGGATCATAAAATCCCGGATAATGCGGTGCAGGAGCAGGCTGTCGTAGAACCCTTCAGCGGCCAGCTTGAGAAAATTGTCCCGGTGTTTGGGCGTTTCATCGTACAGGCGCACCAGGATGTCGCCCATGTCGGTGTGAATCCAAACCTGCGGCGCTTTTTTTTGACAACTGCCCAGGCAAAGCACGAGCAAGCCCAGGATTGGAAGGATGTATTTCAAGTTCATGATGCTTCTGTTTCCAGGTCATTAAAATAGCGCACAGCGTGCATTTTCAACAACTTTTCTTGTTCGCCTATGGGCTGCGGCGCCAGTTCGCGCACCTGCCGCCAGTGCGGCCAGCCGTCTTCATCGCGGCCCACAAACTCGTAGTAGCCGTCGTAGCCCAGGAGCCGGCAAACGGCGATGTGCATCAGGTCTTGCTTTTCCTCTTTGGAGAACTTTTTTTTCCAGCGCCCCAATTCCTGGATCCCGATCAGGAACAGTACGGTGTTCAGATCGGGCAGGGTATCGCGTTGCATGGCATCTTGTACCAGGTGCTGCACGCGCAGCCATTCAAAATCGAGTTGCCAGTCTTCCATAAGTCGTTTAGTCGGATCGAACACGCCGGTTGCATTTTTCCAGCAGTTCTTTTTTTACTTTTTCGGGGTCTTTCAAAATAGCGAAAAAATCGTCCAGGTAGGCCATGGCATCCTTGCGGGAGGCGAAGCTCAGATCGGGATTGTGTTCACAGTGCGCAAGAATTTTTTCTTTTTTGGCCAAAAACTCGTCAATGATCTGCTGGTACAGGTCGGCGTTCTGGCACATGCCCAGAAAATAACGTTCCCGGACGCTACTGACTTTTATATCCGGCGAAGGCACCGCATAATCGGCAGCCACGAGCCCGGCATAGTCAAAGTCATACGGAACCGGGATGATCCGGGAGTCGGCCGTTCCCACCACCTTCAGGTTATGGCGGGTATAAACGCCCCAATCGGTGTTGCCGATCATGTACTGAAACACGCTCATGCGGGCAAAAGCCACCGTGTCCATAATCTTGGGGCTGATAATCCGGGGCTTCAGCGGCCTGCCGCCAAGCCTGGAAGCCATTTCTTTTTCACTTTCAATAAAAAACGCTTTGCCGTCCATATCGGCCCGTTTTTTACCGGGTGTGACAAACTGCACACTGGCCGGTTTGACCCGGAAGCTTTCCTCGGTCAGCAAATTGTACAGCTCGTAGGCCAGGTATTCGAGCACGACGAGTTGTTCGTCGGCTTCAGAATACCGGCAATTGATCACCAGTTTGAGTTGATTGATGTCGGCAATGCTGTCGTTGTAGGGTTTTTCTTCAAAAAACCGGATTTTCACCGGCGGGAAGTCGCAGGTTTTTTTCCGCATATTTCCCCGGGTAGCCACTTTGACGGCTTTCTCAAAAGCCACCGAATCGCCGACCATAACTTTAAACGTAGCGGACTGCCACTTTTCATTGTTCCGATCTTTCCGGAGTCGCTTCAGGTCGGTTTCGATTACGACATTCAGGGGTTCGTACTGCTGTAAGCGGCTAAAAATGTTCTCCAAACCAGGTTCCGACTGGGCCGTTACCGGCGCCGGGCTAAGCAGCGAAAGCGTTACACAGCAGGCAAGCGCAAGCAATGTTTTCATTTTGGTATGTAATTTTTTTTGAAAAAACTGTTCCGGCAAAAGTAAAGGCTGCGGGCCGGTTACGCCAAGTAATCCTGTGGATAAAACGGGGTTGCACAAAACCCTCGCAGCGACTGCGGCGCAAAAAGGAAAGGATTCAATTTACCGAAAAGGTCGGCGCAAAAGCATTGGCCGACTGGAAAAATGTCAGTTCGCTGATGTGCACTTTCATGTAGCCGGTAAGGGGAAGCGAGGAGATCAGTTCCATCAATTCAGCCTCTGAATGCGCCGAAAACACCGACCACAAGGTGGATGTTTCCAGGGAAAGGGCGTAGTTCAGAATTTTACCGGAGTGCAACAGGCGGTTTACCGCTTGCCGTTGTTGTGGAATTTTGCTGATAAACGCTTCGGTCAGGGGCTGCGGCAGTGTAAAAACCACCATGTATTGGGTCAGGCCGGTGTCCATAAATTGTTATCTGGTATAGGTTGTTTTGCCCGGAGGGCGTCAAAAAACGCATTGATCGGCTGCCTCAAACTTCAGCGCGCCACTACGGGAGGTTTCAAAGAATCTGTATTGGTCAAAAACCGTGCAAATTTTCCAAAAGCCCGGCAAACCTGCCATATCGTCGGCCAGGTTTAACAAAAACTTAGTACCCGATCCCGAGCGCCTTCAATGTTTCAAAATCCACATTCCCGTCGGCAGGTAAATCGCGCTCTTGCTGGAATTGCGCCAGGGCGGTTTTCGTCTGCGTGCTCATCGTGCCGCTGATCGTTCCCTGGTAGTAGCCCAGCGCCCGCAGGGCCTCCTGGATTTGCCGGATGGTGTACCCGGTCATTTTTTCGCTGCAAATAATTTCGCGCCATGCCGAAAAGCCGCCTTTACGCACCAGCCTGCGCTTGGTGATGGTGATCAACTCCTCCGGCGTGGATTCCGATTGAAAGGTTGCAGGCGTTTTGACCACCTTGCGCTGAATGGGCGCGTACACTGCCGGCACGGTTTCCTCGCGCACCCGGGCCGGCGTTTTCAGCAGTTTTTTAACGACTGTTTTGTATTCGGCCACACCGGCGCCGGCGGGTTCGGCAACCCCGGGCCTGAGTACCCACCGGGTGATGGCGATGTACTCCGCAGGCTCCACCAACTCACGGGCGTTTGCCGGTACGACCACTTTTTGCACCGGCATGTTTTTCGTTTTGGCTTCCACCGGATGGTACAACCCGCAATCGTTGGAACCCTTGCCATCGCAGCCCATATCCACCTGCCGGTAGATCAGCTGGTATTGCGCCGGCACTTCCACCATGCACCACACGAAACAATCGTCGGGGTCGGCGCTCAGGCAGTCGCGATCGGCTTTTTTCCGCACCCATTTTGTCGTGGGCGGGCGCACTTCCACGCGTTCGAGCACCGGCTCAAAGGTGCGGGGCAAGGCCTCCAGTTGCATGTAGGCCTGCTCCACCTCAATGGGTTCTTCCACCGTTTCGAGCCTGGCCTCGCTGACAACGAAATACTTGGTTGCCGGCTTGACCAATACCTGCTCTTCCACCGCTTCATAGGCCCCCGGATTTGCTTTCTGGCCTGCCGGAGCAATCAGTATCTTTTCTTCCACCGTTTCAAAAACCGGCGGTTCGGCGATCAGGCGCAGGTAGCTTTCCCGGGAAACATATTGCGCGGTGACGGTTTCGAAGGTGGCCGGAACAACCGTCAGTTCCGAGGAGGCCGGTTTGAGCAGCAGTTGTTCGGTGACCGTTTCAAACTTATCGTGCACCAGGCATTTGGCGTAGCATTTTCCCGCCTGTGCATCGGGAATGTCGCCCGGTTGGGCGTTGGCCATGCAGGCCAACCCCCAAAAAAGCACTGCAGGCAGCTTGTATTTCAACATAATTCGGATGGGTCAGATTTGTTAAGCAAAAGTAGATAGTTTTCATCAGGCCAACAGTTCCGGCAGGATTTTATCCGGGATATGTTTTTACTTTGCCCGCATTCAACAGCCAGCAAGGCATGCCCAAATTTTCATCCCTGTCCGCATTACAAACCGCCCTGCACGCCGGAACGACCAGTGTTCGCGCGGTCGTGCAGTATTATTTGAGTCAGATTGAAAAGCATCATGCGCTGAACGCGTACGTCGAGGTTTGGGCCGAAGAAGCCCTTGCGCAGGCCGATGCGTTGGATTTTCGGCTTCGCCAAAAAGAGCCCCTCGGCAGGCTGTTCGGCGCCGTGGTTAGTTTGAAAGACAACATTTGCTACGCCGGCCACCAGGTGACTGCGGCATCCAAAATCCTGGAAGGTTTTACCTCCCTGTATTCCGCTACCGCCGTGGAGCGCATCCTGGCCGAAGATGCGATCATCATCGGCCGCACCAATTGCGACCAGTTTGGCATGGGCTCTTCCAACGAAAACTCGGTGTACGGCCCCGTGCGGAATGCCGCCGCCCCCGACCGGGTGCCCGGAGGCTCTTCGGGCGGCGCTGCCGTGTCGGTGCAGGCCGATACCTGCCTGGTGGCCATGGGCAGCGATACGGGCGGCTCCATCCGCCAACCTGCGGCGTTTTGCGGCTTGTGGGGATTTAAACCGAGCTACGGCTGCATTTCCCGGCACGGCCTGATCGCTTACGGATCGTCGTTCGACCAGATCGGTTTTTTGGCCAACAACCCCGAGGATATTGCGCGGTTTCTGGAGGTATGCGCGGGGCCGGACGCGTACGACTCTACGAGTGCGGAGTTTCGAGTGCGGAGTACGGAGTACAGGGCGGGTAGTTGCCGGATTGCGTGGATTCCCGAGGTGTTTGAACACCCGGGGATGGATGCGGGGGTACGCGCTGTCTTGCAAAACTATTTGGAAAAATTGCGTGCGGCCGGGCATTTGCTGACCCCGGTTGAATTGCCGAAAATGGGCGATGGCACCATGCTCGACTACCTCGTGCCCACCTACTACGTGCTCACCACCGCCGAAGCCTCCAGCAACCTGGCCCGCTACGACGGCGTGCGCTACGGCTTCCGCGCGCCCGGGGCGCAAAACCTGGAGGAAACGTACCGGCTCACCCGCACGCAGGGTTTCAGCGACGAGGTGAAACGGCGTATCCTGCTCGGCACCTTCGTGTTGAGCAGCGGCTACTACGACGCGTACTACCAGAAAGCGCAGCAGGTGCGCCGGCTCATCCAGGAGCAAACGCTGGCCATTTTGCAAAACAGCGATTTCCTGCTCATGCCGGTAGCGCCCACGGTGGCCTGGCCGATCGGTGAAAAATCGGACGATCCGGTGGCGATGTACCTGGCCGATATTTTCACGGTGCAGGCCAACCTGGCGGGAGTACCGGCGCTGGCGTTGCCGGCAGGCTTGCATCCGGAGAACGGGCTGCCGGTGGGGGTGCAGTTTTTGGGCGGTTTGGGTGCGGATGGGAAGTTATTGGGGGTTGTTGCGGGGTTTCCCGGCGCCTAAAGTCCAGGCATAACCCACCGTTGCCTGCATTGCGTTCATACGACCTGTGGATTCCGGTTTGGTACTCAAATTCTCCAGTCCCGGTTGATAGCGGCATCCGAGCAATAAACGGCTGCGATGGCCAAACTTGATTTGCATACCGGTTCCGTCCAATTTTCCACATCCGCGTATCTTAGCGGAATACATAGAACGAATCAACTTATGCGCCCGCTTATTTTACTCAACATGCTCGCCTTCACCGGCGTACTGGTCGTCAACTACCTGGCCAACGCCCTGCCACTCAACGGTAAAAACACCGGCGAGTTATCCGACCTCTATCCAAACCTGTTTACACCCGCCGGATTTACGTTCGCCATTTGGGGCGTGATTTACCTGTGGCTGCTGGCCTGGGTGGGTGCGCAGTTCGCATCGCTGTTCAACGCCAAACTGCGCGCCCGCATTGAGCCCGGCGTACAAAAAGCCGGGTATTGGTTTGCCGCCACCTGCGCGCTGAATATGGCCTGGATATTTGCCTGGCATTGGCAACAGGTGCTGCTTTCCGTGGGCATTATGATTTTGTTGCTCATTTCCCTGTGGCAACTGAACACGCGCGCGGAGGTCGGTTTTTACAAAACGGATCATCTGGGCAAATGGCTGGCGCATGCGCCGTTCGGCATTTACCAGGGTTGGATCACCATCGCCCTGATCGCCAATGTCACGGCGCTGCTCGTTTCGATGGGCTGGCAGGGCGCCGGTCTCAGCGAATCCACCTGGGCGGTCATCCTGATCATCGTCGGCACGCTGCTTACCAACACCATCGTGCGCAGTTACAACAATGTTTTTCACGGCCTTGCCGTGGCCTGGGCGCTGTTCGGCATTTTCAGCAAACAAAAAGGTGCTGTCGAGGCAGGCATGTTGCCGGTAAGCACGGTAGCCCTGGCCGGCATGGTGCTCATCCTGGTCTGGGTGGTGGTGCGCTGGCAGCGCTGGCATGCGTATTGAGTGGATTAACCTGAACCAATCGCCTACAGGCTCCGCTGGTAACCCACGCTCAGCAGCAAGTTTTGCACCCGGGCATTTATCCCCTCCACATCGGAAAAGTTGTTGAGCCCATGCTGAAAACGCAGATCGACGGCCAGGCGGTTTTTACCGCCAAGTCCATGCGCATACCCCAGTCCGAAATCGACCAGCCATTGGTTGGGCCGGACATACATATCGGCTAATTCAAAATCGGCCCGCCAGGTTTTGTCCCGGCCTTCGACGGTGCCACCGGGAATACGCCGCCAGCCGTCGGTAATGTGCGCAAAGGTCGGACCAGTGGCCAGGTACAGGCCGGGCAGTTTTTTCAGGGGCGAAAATTTCAGGAGCAAACTTCCGCCTACGCTGTTGAATACCGTGGAAATGCGTTGCGTTTGATCGATGGGGCTACCGTTCTCATCGGTAAGCACCGCGTCGAGGCGGTTGCTGATGCGTTGATATGCGGCTTCAAGTTGGAAGCCGAATCCGGGCGTCAGCTGATAGCCCGCTTGCAGGGCTGTACGGAATCCCAGGCCGGGGTCATAGTCCAGGTCTGTGTTCAGGGCCTCCAAATGCCAGTTCCAGAAGCTCGCATTGGCGCCGGTGGTAATGCCGACGGAAAATTGGGCGTTTGAGCCAACAGCAAGGGAAAGCAGTAAAGCGGCGGTAAAAAAGAAGCGGTGGGTCATACTTGAAAAGATTTTAGGATAAAAAGCTGGGTTGACGGAAATTTGATGTTCCAGTCCACACATTGGTTGCCTGCCGCAAAACACCGGGCGGATTTTTCGCGTTTGGGGGTTACCTGGCGCATTTGCGCCGCACTAAACAGAAAATAGTCCATTCCTTGCTGCGCTATAAATTTTAGTAATCATGTTTCACAACTTCCTTTTCCGCCCCGCTACTGCCGGTCGTTTGCTGGCCCTCGCTGCCTTGCTTTTTTGCTCCGCAACCCTGTTTTCCCAAAAATACAACACCGTGGAAACCACCACTGCCAAGGCCCGCAAAGCCTACGAAGACGGCCGCCGCTTCCTGATGCAAAGCGATGCGCCCCGCGCACTGCGCGCCTTCGACGAAGCACTTCGCGTCGATTCCCTGTTTATCGAGGCGCGGTTGGCCTGGGCCGAAACCCACTTCGACAACGGCCATTGGGCAGAAGCCGAACGCGGTTTTGAAGCCGTCATGCTGCTGCACCCGGGCTTTCACCCTTCGGTACCCTTCAACCTGGCGCTTTCCGAATGGCGGCAAGACAAATTTCTGGAAGCGCATGCCCACATCGATAACTTTCTGGAATCCGGGGTCAAAAATGCCGACTTGTTGTACAAAGCCCAGCGGCTGGCCGAAAACTGTCTGTTTGCCGCGGAAGCCGTCAAAAATCCGGTGCCCTTCAATCCGCAACCCGTCGGCGAGGGCATCAACTCCACCGCCGATGAATACCTGCCTGCCCTCACCGCCGACGGTAGCACCATGATCTTCACCAGACGGGATGGTTACGACGAAAATTTTTACATCAGCACGCTCCAGCCCGACGGCTCCTGGGGCAAGGCCGAATACCTGGAGGGTGTCAACACGTACCAAAATGAAGGCGCCGAAACCATCAGCGCCGACGGCTCCTGGCTGGTGTTCACCGCCTGCAACCGCCGCAACGACGGCTCCCAGGGCAGCTGCGACCTCTACTGGTCCCAGCAGAAAAACGACAACTGGACGAAGCCCGTACCCTTCAGCAAGGCCATCAACTCGGCCGACTGGGACGCCCAGCCCAGCATCAGCCCCGACGGGAAAACGCTCTTTTTCAGCAGCACCCGCCCGGGCGGCCAGGGTGGCAAAGACCTCTGGTTTACCTCCCGCCAGGAAGGTGGCCGCTGGACGGAGCCCGCAAACCTCGGCGCCGAAATCAACAGCCGCGGCGATGAGCAAACCCCCTTCATCCACCCCGACGGCCAAACGCTTTATTTCACTTCCAACGGCCTGCCGGGCATGGGCGAAAACGACCTGTATTTTGTGCGCCGCCAGGCCGACGGCAGCTGGGGCAAGCCCGAAAACCTCGGCTACCCGGTGAACACCCGCGAGTCGGAAGGTACCCTCACCGTGAGCCTCGACGGCCGCACCGCCTACTTCGCCGCCAACCCGCCGGGCAATGCCGGCGGTATCGACATTTACCAGTTTGAACTGCCTTTGCATGCCCGCCCGCAACCGGTCACCTACGCCAAAGCCCGTGTGACGGACGCCTCCACCGGCAATCCGCTGGTGGCGCAGGTGGAGTTTACCGACTTGAAAACCGGCCGGAGCTTTGTGTCGGCCCGCACCAAGCCCGACGGTTCCTTTCTGGTTTGTTTGCCGGCAGGCATCGACTACGCGCTGAACGTGTCGAAGGAGAAATATTTGTTCCATTCCGAAAATTTCAACCTGCTGGAAACCAGCTCTTTTGAAAAACCCTTCCTGCTCGAGATCGCGCTGGAACCGATCGGCGATGTCGATGAATCGATCGCCCGGCCTGCGCCCTCCCGCCCGGTGGTCTTGCGCAACGTGTTTTTCGAAACGGGCTCGGCGGCGCTGTTGCCCGCTTCCACCAACGAATTGAACCGGCTGGTCAGTTTGCTGGAGGAAACCCCTGCACTGCGCATTCAGATCAGCGGCCATACCGACAACGTAGGCGATGATGCCTCTAACCAGGTGCTGTCCCAAAACCGGGCAAAAGCAGTCTACGATTATTTGATTCAACAGGGCATTGCTGCGGAGCGGTTGCGGTTTGTCGGGTTTGGCGAAAGCAAGCCGATCGAAACAAATGAGACCGCGGAAGGCCGCGCGCGGAACCGGCGGACGGAATTTGTTGTTGTATCCCGAACCTCCGGTTCGTGGTAGTTGTATCCCGAACCTCCGGTTCGTGGTAGTTCGCACCCTGGCCGGACAAAGCCCCGGATGGTAAGGTGCGCACAAGCGTGCACGCCGATTGGCCGTCAGGCGTATATTTACACCCACAACTCGTTTCTTTGCGAACGCGCCTAATTTTTTCATAAATCGTTCACGCCGTCTGCCAGACGGCGTTACTATGACAGGAACCGTAATTAAATCCACCGGCAGTTGGTACAGTGTCCGCACCGACGAACACGCTGAAATACTGCAATGCCGCATTGTAGGGAAATTTCGCCTCGACGATATCCCCCTCACCAATCCCGTAGCCGTTGGCGACCGGGTGGAGGTAGAGCCCACGCAGGCTGGCGAAGGCATGATCAAACAGATTTTGCCGCGCCGCAACTACGTGGTGCGCCAGTCGCCCCGGCGCAAGCACGACCTGCACCTGCTGGCAGCCAACATCGACCAGGCCGTGCTGATCGTAACCGTGGTGCATCCCAACCTGAAGCCCGGTTTTATCGACCGGTTTTTATTGATGACGGAACCGCATGAAATTCCCGTGACGATCGTGTTCAACAAAGGCGACTTGTACGACGACGACGACGTGGCCACATTTTTTGCCATGAAGGAAATTTATGAAAAAATCGGCTACACGGTGCTGGCCACGTCGGTGGTCGAACGCAAGGGCCTGGAGGCGTTTGCCGCGGTGTTAAAAGACAAAACCACCCTGCTCAGCGGGCAGTCGGGTGTGGGCAAAAGCAGCCTGGTGAACGCCATTCAGCCACAATTGCAATTGCGCACCGGCGAACTCAGCGACCACTCCGGCAAAGGGCAGCACACGACTACGTTTGCCGAAATGCTGGAACTCGACTTCGGCGGCTACCTCATCGACACGCCGGGCATCAAAATGCTGGGTTTCAACAACAAGGATGCGCAAAATGTGTCGCACAGCTACCGGGAGTTTTTTGCGCTGTCGGAACACTGCAAATTCGGCGCTTCCTGCCTGCACCGCAATGAACCCGGCTGCGCTGTGCGGGCGGCGGTAAAAAGCGGTGAAGTGAGCGAACTCCGGTATCACAATTACATCGGAATTCTCGAGGAAGTGGAAGATCAGAATTACTGGGAGCGCTGGAAGGAGTTTTGAAAAGCAGGCATGGGTTTATTCTGCTGCCGAGAAATCAACAAATTCATACACCTCCGATAATTTCAGGCGGATTCCCAACCGGGACAAATCCAGCTCGTCATCCGGTTCGGTAAAAAACGTGAAGGTCCAAACGTCATCAACCCGGCTGTACAATTCCACCAGCATCTCTTCCTGGCTAACGATAAGGTAGTAGTTCAAACTGGGCAGGCGCGTGTACTCGTTCTTTTTAATGCCACGGTCTGTCGCCAGCGAATCGGAAGAAGCCACCTCAACCAGCAATACCGGCTCGAAAATGAGGTACGCATCCGCTTTGTCGGTGGCGAGCGCCACCATCACATCCGGATAACGGTAGATCAGCCCCGGTTGAACGGCCGCTTTGACGTCGTGGAAATACGTATGATAACCCTGTTGAAGCAGTGGGCGGCGGATTTTTTCAACAATATTCAATCCGATGATGTTTGCTTTTTTCTTTTCTCCAGGCATGGGGAAAAGGTTTCCGTGGTGATATTCATGGCGGATTTCGGACGTTTTTTCCTGCTCCAGGTAGGCTTCAACGCTAATGCCTTTTTCCAATACTTCGACAGTCATGTTCGAAAAGTGTTTTTACAAAAATACGACGAAACGAATGGAAATGCCACATGCCGGGCATTGCCTTTTCAAAGCACCATCACCGTCCCGCAGTGCTTGCAGGTGCGCGCCGATTCATCGGCAGCATAGGCCTGGATGGCGGCTTTGATTTGCGTACCGATGTCCTTGAGCGGAAATCCCGCTTCGTGCAGTTTTTCGCCACAGTTTTCACAAAACCACATCAGTTTGTCGATCTCGCCTTCGTGGCGCGTACGCTCCATGACCAGGCCAACCGTACCGGCAGGCCGCTGCGGGGAGTGCGGTACCCGGGCGGGCAGCAGGAACATGTCGCCTTCACGGATATCGATGGTTTCGGGCTGGCCGGCATCGTTGATGATCTTGAGTTGAATGTCGCCTTCAAGTTGGTAAAACCATTCCTCGCCCTCTTCCCAGTGGTAGTCTTTGCGGCCGTTCGGGCCGCCGACGATCATGACGATGAAGTCGTCGTTCCCGACGTAGAGTTGTTTGTTGCCCACCGGGGGTTGGAGCAGGTGGCGGTTTTCGTCGATCCATTTTTGGAGGTTGAATGGTTTTGCTATGGCCATGGTTGTGGTGTGTTTTTAATTTTAAAAATTTGAAAAAACGGATTTCGGAGCTGGGAAGGATTACACGCGGGTGAATTTTTTGCCCGGACTAAAAGTCCGGGTTACCGATAATAGCCGGACTGAAAGTCCGGGTTACAACGACAAAAATACAATTCCGCCCACAATCAACAGGGACCCCACCAGCCGCGACCGGAAATTTTCCTCGGTCAGGAGTTTTGCGCCGAAAATTACGCCCAGCACGATGCTCAGTTCGCGCGTTGGCGCAACCAGGTGCACCGGCGCAACCCGCAAGGCGTAAAGCACAAAAATGAAACCCAGGGGCGCAATGATGCTGATCACGACGATCTTCCAGCGGTGCCCGGCCCAGAGCGCGCGCACCTCCGGCCATTTTTTCCAGGCCACCGGGCTCAGTGCTGCGATGCGCAACGGGTTGGTGCTGTATTCGAGCAAAATAGGCGCGATCGCCATTTCCCGCACCGCAAAACCATCCCAAACGGTGTAACTGGCGATCAACACCCCGATGACCAGGCCATACCACAGGCCCGTTTTCACTTCGGTTGTTTTCTTTTGTAAACTAAACAAACCCGACACCAGAAACACGCCCAGAACTACCAAAACAAGGCCGGAAAGTGCGTTTTGACTAATCTGCTCGCCGAGGAAAATCACCGCCGCCACACTGGCAAACACCGGCCCGCTGCCCCGCGCCAGGGGGTACACGACCGACAAGTCGGCTTTTTGATAGCCAATTTGTAAAATCAAAAAATACACCAGGTGCAACACCCCGCTGACCAATAAAATACCGAGGTTTTGAAGCGACCAGTCGAAGCCGTACAGGTAAACATAGCCGACGGCAACGGGCAACCATACGATACACATCACCACCGCCAAAAGCCACACAAAGGGCGCGCCGCTGGGGATCGTTTTGGCCATGTAATTCCAACTGGCGTGCAGCAAGGCCGCCAGCAGCACGAGCAGGGTAATTTCTAAGGACATCCGTGTTGTTTGAATGGGTAAAAACGGGTAACAATTGGTTTCCGATATGGTTATTTCCTTGCCAACCCCGGCATTTGACAAAAGTTTAAAACCATCATTCCCCACCATGGTGAACCACTCCGCAATCCGCAATCCGCAATCGCCAAGGCTACGGCGGGTAAAAAAAAGCCCCCCCGGCGACATTTCGCGGAGAGGCCATCCCAAAAACCAATTGTTAAAGACATCTATCTTTAAACACCGGCAGCAGCATTAATTCTGCTGGTAGATGTTTGTGTTTTCGAGCGGAACGCGCGGTTTCTTGCGTTCGAACATGTATGCTACGCTAAACTCATGCGAGCCGCTGTTGTACTGCTGGAAGGGTCCGAACGACACATCGTAGGAGTAGAACAGGTTGAAATTGTTGTAACGGGTGCCGAGCAGGAATGCCATCGAACCGCCGGTGCTGGGGCGGTAGGTCAGGCCGGCGATGAGCTTGTCTTCCATAAAGCGGCCTTGCAGGTTCAGGTCTACCTGGAACGGCACATCGCGCACGTTGCGAATGGCAATGGAGGGCACCACTTTGAAATTTTGGCTGGGGATGTCCACAATCGTGCCCAATTGGAAAATGTAATACTGGATGCCGGAGCCGTTTTCGCGGCTGGGATCGTCGAGCGGAATTTCATCCAGGCGGGCGCGAATAGCCGTCGGCAGCACCAGGCTGGCAAATACCTTTTCGTCGAACAACAGATGCGCGCCAAAAGAGGAGGTAAACAGGCGCTGCCCGTCGACCGAGCCTTCCAGGGCGCCGTCGTTTGGATCCACGATCGGGTTGCTGAGCACATCGCCGGAAATGCGGCGACGCAAAAATTCCGTGGTCAGGCCCAGGCCGATTTTGGCGCGTTGCACCTGAAAGCGGAACGAGTAAATACCCTGAACGCGCGTGACCGTTTGCGAGCCGATTTTTTCGGCAAACAAACTACCGCCCAAACCAAGTTTATCGCCAACCGGGCCATTGTACATGAACGTATAGGTCGTCGGCGAGCCCGGGAAACCGGTCCAGCTGCTGCGGGCATTGATCAGGAAAAGGTAGTTGTTGTCAAAACCCGTTACGCCGGGATTGATGAGGTTGGGGAAAATCTGGTATTGGGAGTACACAGCCTGCTCCTGCGCGGTGGCAGCCAGAACAGAAAGTGCAAAGAGGAGCGTAGAGAATATCTTTTTCATAGTAATCGATATGATGGGAATGGATTTGAAAATGGTGGTTGGCTGTTGGCGATTGGCTTTTCGCCGTTAGCCGTTGGCTGTTTTACACATTACAAATAGTTTGCCAGTTTTAAATTTTAAAAACCAAACTATTGAACGCGAAAGACAGCCAATAGCCAACAGCGAAAAGTCAACAGCCGAATCAGCGGAGCAGGTTGATATAGCCTTTCAGTACCTGATCGTTATTGTTGTCGTCTTTGTACTTGAGTACGAAGAAATACACGCCGTCGGGCAGCAGTTGCCCGCTTGCGGTGAGGCCCTCCCAGCGGCGGTCGCCGTTGTTGTAGCCGGTGGTTTGATACACCAACTGGCCCCAGCGGTTGTACACTTCGAAGGTGTTGTTCGGAAACGATTCGATGCAGGTGATGAGCGTGTAGTCGTTATTGCCGTCGGCCTGTGCCGGGGTGATCACAGGGCGCACCTGCAAACAACCGTCTTCCGGATAAGGCACCAGGTGGCGGCCGATAGCCGTGCAGCCGTTCTCGTCTTCGATCACATACGTGATGTAGCTGCCTGCGCAGAGGTTTTCTGCCAGCGGACCGTCACCCGTGAAACCGTTGCTGGTCGACCAGGTGTAGCTGATATTGCCGACGCCTACCGGCGCAAAGGCCAGCACTTCGGCATTGCAGGCAGAGAAACTGGTCGGCGGTGTGTCTTCAAATTCAACTTCCAGCGGTTCGGGTTCAACCACGGTTACCGTGGAAACTGCCGTCACACCGTTGGCATCCGTGATGGTCACCTTGTAGTCGCCGCCGCAAAGCTGATTTGCCTGCGAAATACCGCCTACCGGCAAATTCTGGTCTACCTGACCGCTCGGCCAGGTAATTTTATACGGCGCCACACCGCCTACCGCCGAAATATTGGCGCGGCCGTCGCATTCGCCGAAACAACTGATGTCGTAGCCGTTGTAATCGCTTGCAATTTCATACGAGCCGATGATCGACTGCGGCACCGTCAGCGAATCCACCCAAACAGCCGTGCAGCCCAGGGCATCGGTCAGCGTGACGGAGTACGTGCCGCCGCAGAGTTTGTCGTCGGTAAACCCGGTGCCGCCGTTGCTCCAGAGCACGCTTACGGCGCCGGAGTTGCCGGAGTACACCACGGTAGCCTTACCGTTGCAAACGGAAGTGCCGCTAACCTGGAAGCCGTTGTAGTTCGAGGTTTCGTTGACGTTGGTGATGGTCAGGTTTGATAGCGAGTTGATATTGACCACCGGGCACACATGCTCGATCAGGCTTTCGTCGATCACCGTCAGGGTATACGTTCCGGGGAACAAACCGGTCAGGTCGCGGGCCGTGCCTGTGAAGCCGTTCGGGCCGCTCCACTGATACATGTAGGTCGGACCGTCGGCGCCGGTCACAAACATTTTGATCGCGCCGTCGGCAGTATTCGGGCAGCTGGCCGGGGTGTTATCGACCTGCTGACAAACGAAGGGCTGGTAGGTGCGCACCAGGGTGTATGGATTCACGCTGGTACAGCCGGAAGCGAGGTTGGTAATCGTTACCACGTAAGTGCCCGAATCCAGGTTCATCAATGCGTTGGTCGTCGGGCCATGCGCCCACTGGTAAGTCAGGTTTGCATTGGACGGGATAGGCGTCAGCGTGATCGAACCGTTCATTAAATTGTCGAACGGATTCGTACGCGAATCGCCCACCAGCGCCTGCGCCAGTTGACCGACCGAGATCGGGTTCATGGTATGGGAATTCCCGGCGCCGTCGGAGATCGTCGGCTGGTAAATGCCCGAGGGCAGGTTGTCCACCGTGAACGTATCGTTATCCACGATGTAGGTGTTTCCACCAATCAAGATACTCACGACGGGCACGGCGCCTGCCGGTATGTAAAAGGTGATCGTACCGTCATTATTGCAAGCAGGCGTAGCGGCAGCCGTTGTCAGCACTAAAATATTGGTGCTTTCCACGATTACCTCCCGCACAAACGTGCAACCGTTGGCGTCGGTCACCGTTACGGTATACGTACCTGCCGAAACATCCTGCGGGTCTTCAACCGTTGAGTCAAAGTTATTGGGGCCGGCCCAATCAAAGGTATACGGAGAAACGCCGCCGGCCACAGTTATGTTAATCGAACCGCCGATCATACCGTCCTGCGGCGTCGTAGCCGTGTCGACGGTAATGGCATTGGGTTCGTTTACTGCGATCGGGTTGAATTCAATGGTACATCCGGCTGCGTCTGTAACCGTCGGAGTGTAACTGCCGCCGTCGAGGTTGGTCAGTTGCGCCCCGGTCAGACCGCCCGACCAGTTGACGGTAAACGGCGCGCCGTTGCCGCCTGTCGGGTTCAGGGTGATGACGCCGTTGCCGTCGTCGGCACACAGCACGTGGTCTACGACTTCGCTGATTTCGATAGGCTCCGTCGGACCATCTACCACGATCTGGGTGGCAATCACGGCGGTGCAATTGTTGTTATCCGTTACCACCACTACATAGCTACCCGGCACCAGGTTGTTGGGGCAAGGGCCCGTAGCAATCAACTGCCCGCCGGGACTGTTCAAACGCCAGGACGGAACATAGGGCATCGTACCGCCGCTGACCTGCACACAAGCCTGGCCATTGTTGAAACCAAAACAGGTGACATCGGTTACTATGCCGTTTTGCGAAACAGCCAGCGGTGCAGTCGGCGCCGTGACATTGAACTGGAAAGATTTCGTACACGAATTGTTGTCCGTGATCGTCACGGTGTATTGTCCGCCGGCAAGGCCGGTAATACTTTTTGTTGAAGCGGTATAACCATTCGGGCCTGCCCAGGCATAGCTGAAGGGCGAAGTGCCGCCACCCGGCGTAGGCAGGGCGATGGTGCCGTTGGTCAGGCCGAAACAGGTGACGGGGCTGACCGTTACCAGGTTGGGCGCCACGTTGATATCGCCCGGCTGGCCCACCTGGATCGGCGGGTTGGACACGAAAGTGCAGCCATTGGAATCGGTGACCGTCACGGTATAGTTTCCGGCTTTAAGGCCTGAAATGCTCGGTGTGGTGGTCGTATTCGTATACTGCGGACCGGCCCAGGCATACGACGTGTACGGAGTTGTTCCTCCGGTCGGAGCGATCGTGATGGCGCCGTCCTGGCCGTTAAAGCAGGACGTATTGGTGGGTGTCGCTTGTTGGATGGACAGCTGCGGGGGTTGTGGCAAATTAACCGTTGCGGTAAAGGTAGCGCCGTTGGCTACCGTCAGCGTTACGGAGTAGGTGCCGGCAACCAGGCCGGTCATCGTGGAGTCGTTCGTGGTTACCGGCGGATTAATGCCGGTGCCCGACCAGGTATACGTCATCGGTAAAGATGCCGGGTTCAGCACCGCCGAAATGGAGCCGGTTGAACTACCGAAGCAGTTGGCCGGCGTTGCCTGCAATTGCAAGCCCGGATCGACAAAGCCGGTGATAATCACCTTGCCATTTAGCAATGCCGGGATCACTTCGCCTTGCGGCTCTTTCACCACCTCCACGGAAAAGCCGGGCAGGCTGGTGAAGGTAAGCGGCGACATGGTGCCTGTATCGCCGATGGCTTCGAAGCATACGGAGAAAATCAGGCTGCTGTCCGGAAGATCCAAACCCACGGCCTGTTGGTCAAACCAGGTGAATTTGATCTCGCCCGGGATATTTGCATTAAAGTTGGCGTTGCTCAGCGTGAGCGGGTTGCCGCCAAATTCAAAATGGTCGAAACTGATGATATTGGCATCGTAGGTCATGCCGAACTGGATGGAAATCACATCCTGAAAATTCTTTACCCGGACCTGTACGCAGCCGATCTCGTTTTCCGGCACTTCAATAGTGTCTGCATGGAACGTTACGGCATCCGGCGGCGGGGGCGCCGTGACTACAAAAATCGTATCGGAAACGCCCGAATCATTCATCCAAACGTTGCTGCCGCCAAGGTTGATCACTTCGGCGCCACCGCCACCCGGCGGGAAACCGTTGCCGTCGATGACAACCATCGACTGGCTGCCCGGGGCGCCCACGGCTTTGAAACAAACGTCGTAGATCGTAGCGCCGTCGGCCCGCGTGATACCGGTGAGCGCCTGCTCGTACCAGCTCAGCAGCAAGGTGCTCGAACCGGCAGGGAACAGGTTGAAACTGGAGCCGGCCAGGTCGGGCAGGTTGTACGCCTGCGTATTCTGATACTGGAGCACCGCGGGGTCCCAGTGCATGGCATAAGCCAGCGACACGATGTTGTCGAAGTCGTGCACCTTCACCGGCATACAACCGGTTTGGCCCTGCGGAATGGTAATGGTGTTGGCCAGTACATGGAAACCCATCAGCGGGCCGGGCCCACCCGAACCGCCGGTCACGCTGGTGCCGCCCGAGCCGAACTGCACGGTGATGACATCGTTGTTGCGCACCACTTCGATACCAGGCGACACAGCGGCGATATTTACCGTGGTGGCGCCATTGGCAATCACATTGAAGTTTATCGTGAATATGGAACTGTTATCCGCGATCGAAAAACCGTTCGGATACTGTGCCAGGTCCGGGTACCAGGATACCACTACTTTGCCGGTAGTCGCATTATAATTGGAGGAAGCGAAGCCGGGCAGTGCAGCATTGGTGATCGATGTAAACTGCAGTATTGAGCTGTTGAACGTGATCGGCACCTGGAAGGACTGAATAGCGGAGAAATTCTGGACCTTCAGTTGAAGCGATACGGTACCGCCAACGTTGGCGTTCACCGACGCCGGCGAAAAGGTAGTGATCAGCGGTTGACTGGAAACCTGGAGGGCTGACAAAAACAGGCCGGCCACTAGGAGGTAAGTTGAAATCGGTCTCATCTTTAACGCGGAAAAAGGGATGATGAATGAATGATGTTTTTTTATCAAAATTTAACCAAAGGACGAATGCACGATTGGGTAGCCGTACGAAGGATTAAATAATAAATGCCATTTTCTTTTAATCGGTCAGAGGCAATTTCCATGCCATGTTGGCCGGCCGGATAGGTCGCTTTGCGTTCAAAAACCGGGTGTCCGGCAGCGTCCGTCAGCACCATATGTACCTCGGAGTGGCTTTCCAGCGTAAACGTAGCGGTAGTGGAAATTGCAAACGGATTGGGTGAAACAGTTACCGGCAATGTGTTCTGGTCACTCAGCCAGTCGGTACTCAGCGTAAAGCCGACGGCCACATATCCATTGTTCAAAATACAGTCGTTCAGCGTATAAAACACGGAGGAGTCCACCTGGGACGTTGCCTGCGTAACTTCAAAAATCGTTTGCGGCGCATCTTCCGTAAACGTCAGAAACGTGCCCTGGTTGTTCTGGCCGACCACACTGAATTTCAGTAAAAAAATCGTGGTGCCGTCGTTAACCGAAGTGCCCACCGTACCCGAAGGCGATTCCCAGGCAAAACGCAACAGGCCCTCCGGCGCATCGCCCAGGCCAAAATCTTCGAACGTCATGTTGGGAAGGTTGTACCCCAGGGTTGTAGCCAGGCTAAGCACCTGCGGATCCCACTGGATCACAAACTGGGCGCCTGTAATGCTGTCAAAATTGAAAACTTTTACCGGAAGAGTAACGATCGAACCCGGGCTCACTTCATTGAGCACCGGCAGGGAAAAACCTACCTGGGCGAATATTCTGTAAAAGGAGAAAAGCCAAAGGCCTACCAAGAGTAGTAGCGACCGTTGAATCATGGGAATAACAATTGGTGAAGGATTAGAGAAGATGTCAATCGGATCTAATTCCTGATGTTCGGATTAAATTCAGGCCGTTTTACAACGAAAAAACGGATTAAAAATACATTTTCAAAAAGCGGGCCAAAGTTCGCAAGAATGCGGCAGGGGAAAAAGTTTTTTTGAAATTAAGTGGCGCGCGGCGGGCAGGACCGGGCTGTTTTCGGGGCTAAACGGCTGATCCCCTGCATTATCGCCACAGGGCGCCACCCTTGAAACATGATCCGGGAGTTCAATCTTCAAATCCCCGACTTTTTTCCAACCTTTGCGCCCGAACCTGAATTTTCGCTATGTTGGTTTTCAAACAAGCAGCCGGCCTGCAAGCCTGGCTCGACACCGAACGCCGGGACGGGAAAACGGTTGGCTTTGCCCCCACCATGGGCGCCCTGCACCAGGGGCACCTCAGCCTGGTCGAAATGGCCAAATCCGAATGTGCCCGCGCCGTCGTCAGCATCTTCGTCAATCCCACCCAATTCAACGATCCCGCCGACCTGGAGAAATATCCGCGCATGCCCGAACAGGATATTGCCCTGCTCATTGGCGTGGGTTGCGATGCCCTGTTTATGCCACCGGTGGAGGAGGTGTATCCGCCCGGACTGGACCTCAGCCTGCAACTCGATTTCGGCGCGCTCGATCGGGTGATGGAAGGCAAATTCCGCCCCGGACATTTCGGCGGCATGGCCATGGTAGTCAAACGCCTGCTCGACATTGTGCAGCCGCACCGCCTGTACATGGGGCAAAAAGATTTCCAACAACTGACCATCGTGGGCGATATGCTGCGCCAGCTCGGCTCCGGCATCGAATTGGTGCGCTGCCCTACCACCCGCGAAGCCGACGGCCTGGCGATGTCGAGCCGCAATCTCCGCCTAAGCCCGGCCATGCGCGCCGCGGCGCCCGTGATTTACCAAAGTATGCAGGCGGCAAAATCGGCATTGCCCGGCGAACCGGCTTCCACGGTGCAGGTGCAGGGACTTGAAACGCTCCGCGCTGCCGGCCTCGAACCCGAATATTTCGACATTGTGGACGGCCGCACGCTGTTGCCTGTGGAGCATTACGGCGACAGCGATTTTATCGTCGTATGCGTGGCTGCCTGGGCCGGCGATGTGCGGCTGATCGATAACCTGGTGTTAAAGGAGGGCTGAGTGGTGAAATGCCCTGGCAGGTTTTACACTCTTCAAATTAGACTTTTCAAATTGAACTTTTGACTTAGTAACACTAAAAAAACAACTTCCCGATTAGAATGAATCAGATTCCTCCCCCGCAGGGCAGGGTCGGAATGACAACGGTTGCGAACATGAAAGGGGGGGGCGACAGACGCCGATAGCGAAACATTTCCCAGCCCCTCCCTTTGAAGCCAAACTGATCGAGCAAAACTTAAGAATTCCGCTTGGGGGGCGCCACCAGGCAGCCTATGCCTTAATCTACCGCCCCCCACATTCTTTCCAAAGACCTTGTCATTCCGACCCCGCCCTGCGGGGGAGGAATCCGGCTTTAACAAATCGTGACTTTATTTTTTAAGCTTTACTTAAAAGGGAATGTACCAACTGAGAAGATTTTCTAAAGTTAAAAGTCTGATTTGAAAAGTAAACAGCCCTCTCCGTACTAAATCCTACATTTGGCGCTTCGCTAAAAACTACCCGTCGAACAATGAAAGACACCAAAATCATTCGAAATAAGGAGCTCAACATCTGGGAGGCACTTACGCCCGTGGTTGTACTCATCATTCTGTTGGCCTACAACGTAATCGTTTATGGCGACGATGCCCTCAGCGGTTCCAACCAGTTCATCCTGTTGCTCGGCGGCGCAGTGGCGGCCATCGTGGGTTTCCGGAACAAGGTCGGTTACCAGCAGATGATTGAGGAGGTATCCAACAATTTCAAATCGACGACCGAAGCCATTCTCATCCTGCTCCTCGTCGGCGCGCTCTCCGGCACCTGGCTGATGAGCGGGGTGATCCCGACGCTGATCTATGCCGGCATTAAACTGCTGAATCCGACGATTTTTTTGCCGGTTACGGTCATTGTTTGCTCGGTGATCTCGCTGGCTACCGGTAGTTCCTGGACGACTTCGGCAACGGTGGGCATTGCCCTCGTCGGCATCGGACAGGCACTGGGCATTCCCGCCGGCATGGTGGCCGGCGCGGTGCTTTCGGGCGCTTATTTCGGCGATAAAATGTCGCCCCTGTCCGACACCACCAACCTGGCGCCTGCCATGGCCGGCGGCGAATTATTTTCGCACATCCGGTACATGACGATCACTACGGTGCCAACCTATTCCATCACACTGCTTGTTTTTATCATCCTGGGGCTCACGCACGACGCGCGTGGTGTTGCCGATACCGCCACGCTGCTTTCGGCTATCGAGGGCACGTTTACCATCAGCGGCTGGCTGATGCTGGTACCCCTGGCGGTTATTTTGCTGATCGTGCGAAAAACCCGCCCGATCATTGCCCTGCTCATCGGGGCCTTGCTGGGCGGGCTGTTTGCCGTACTTTTTCAACCCGGCATCGTGGCCAAACTCGCCGGTTCGGACGTGCTGAATTTCCAGTCGGCCTACCAGGGCGTGATGAACGCCATGACCGTCAGTACCGCCGTGGAAACCAGCGATCCGGCCCTGAACGACCTGTTCTCCTCCGGTGGCATGGCCGGCATGCTTGGCACGGTGTGGCTCATCATGTGCGCCATGGTGTTCGGCGGTGTGATGGAGGCCATCGGCGCCCTGGCGCGCATCAGCAGCGCGTTGCTCAGCCTGGCCAACAGCGTGTTCGGTTTGTTTGCCAGCACGGTGGCCAGTTGCCTGGCGCTCAACGTGACGGCCTCCGACCAGTACCTGGCCATCGTGGTGCCCGGCAAAATGTTTGCAAAAGCGTATGAAAAACGCGGGCTGGCGCCCGAAAACCTGAGCCGCACCCTGGAGGATTCCGGCACGGTCACTTCGGTGCTGGTGCCCTGGAATACCTGCGGCGCCTACCAGTCGAAAGTGTTGGGGGTAAGTGTGACCGACTATTTTATTTATGCGGTGTTCAACTACCTGAGCCCGCTGATGACGCTGTTTTTTGCGGCTATGCAGATTAAGATTAAGCAGCTGGTAAAAGAAGAGCCCGCTCCAGAAGAGGCGGTTTGAGTTACAAAATTTTCCCAATTTCCAAGGGCCAGTTTTTACCGGCAATCGCTTCGGCGCGTTGCAAGGCCCGTGCTTCAATGGCCTGCACCATCCGTTCCTTTTCGGCGGATGGTGCCGCCAGGAGGGCAAGCGTGTTCTCCCATACCTTGTCGCGCCAATGAGTGATCAACCGGCTCAACAACCATTCATCCACGCGGCCCATCCAATCATCGACCAAGCGCATGGACGGTTGTGCAGGCTCCAGAATCTGGTCTTGTACCCGGTCTACCGTTTGGCCGATTATTTCATTTACATAGCAGTAATCCCCAAAATATTGCTGGCGCTGGGTGTCGGGGCATTCGGCCCATTCAACATGCAGCAGGTCGTGGAGCGTCAGCACGAGATCGTAATTGATGTGGGCATTTACGCCGAGTAATAATTTTTGGATCGGGGCATTTTCGCCTTCGTTCGCCGCATCAAAGGCGTACCGCCAAACAGCAGGTAAGCCGGACAACTGGCGATTGTAAATTTCCAGCGCCCGAAAATAATAGTCGGCAAAGTGGTGGAGTAACTGGTTTGTCCAGTCTGAATTTTTGAAGGCCCCGGCTTCCAACGCCTGCAACATATTTTCAGTCATCATCCGATAACAGCCCAGAAACAAGGCTTTACCATCCGCACCGGATTGCCATTGGCGGATGTAATTATCCATTCGCACGAGTACTTCAGTTTGCGGCATTGACAGCATTTGAATCAAAAGGAAAACACAAAGGTAACGCCTCCTGCTGTACAGCCAAGATGGTTGAACGGGCATTTTCCTCGGCATGTTTTTTTGTATGCTTGTAAAAAACAGACCGACACACAGGCATGAAATTCAGGGAGTTCGATCAATTCCGCCAAACCGGCGATCCTCCCGGCGGTGCAGCAGTTGCCCGGTTGGTAGCTGAAAAGGGACAGGATGCTGCATAGGAATTGTTTGACCAATACAAACAGCGGCAGTTTGCCGTGCCGGCGGGGTTGCGGGCGGTGTATGTCTTAAAATTTGCCAAAATCGGCTTCCCAGCCAAACCAACAGTTTCCCAACCGATAAAACAGCAAGCAGACTAAAACCAGTGATGCTATCCCTGGTTCAACTATTTCACACAAATATTTTAATAAATGCTAATTCTATCCTTGGGCAAAGGTTTAATCAAGTTCTACTGAACAAGGCCCTAATGTTTAGGTTTTTAGTGGCGATTCCATCATTAACTTAAACAATAACCGATGAACAATTTAAAACCTTTCCTGCTTTCTTGCCTGATTCTGGTATTGGCGGTGGTCGCTGTGTTTGGCCAAACCGCCCGTGTTCAAATCATCCACAATTCCCCCGAACCGGTTGTAGACATCTACATCAACGATTCGAAAGAACTGGACGACTTTTCCTTCCGCACCGCCACGCCGTTTATCGACGTACCGGCCGGCCTAATGTTGACTGTTGCCGTGGCTCCGGCCAGTTCGACGAGTTCGGCAGATGCACTGGCTACGTTTCCAGTGATGTTTGACGACGGCGAAACCTACGTCGTCATGGCCGCCGGCGTCGTCGGAAACATGGGCGCAACCGCCTTCAACCTCTTCGTAAACCCCATGGCCCGCGAAGCGGCTTCCGACCCCGCCAATGTCGACGTCGCTGTTTTCCATGGCTCGCCGGATGCGCCGGCTGTGGATGTGGACGCCGTGTTTGTTGCCGACAACGTGGTGGATAACCTCGCTTTCGGCGAGTTCACCGGATACCTCAGCCTGCCCGCCGGCAAGTACGACCTGGCCGTGCAGCCCGCCGGAACCAACACGACCGTCGCTTCTTTCCGCGCCGATTTGAGCGCACTGGCCGGCGGCGCTGCCACGGTGTTCGCCTCCGGATTTTTGAGCAACACCCCGGCGTTCGGACTGTTCGCCGCACTGCCCGACGGACAGGTAGTCGAACTCGGCCTTACCCCGACCGCACGCTTGCAGGTCATTCATAACTCCCCCGATCCCGTCGTGGACGTGTATGCCGGTAACACCCGGCTCATCGACAATTTCACGTTCCGCACCGCCACGCCGTTTATCGACGTGCCTGCCGACCGCGACCTGAACATCGGCATTGCCGGTGAAAACAGCACTTCCGCCGCGGATGCCATCGCCGACTTCCCCGTCAACCTCACCACCGATGAAACTTACGTCGTCATGGCTGCCGGTGTCGTCGGCAACATGGGCGCAACCGCCTTCAACCTCTTCGTAAACCCCATGGCCCGCGAAGCGGCTTCCGACCCCGCCAATGTCGACGTCGCTGTTTTCCATGGCTCGCCGGATGCGCCGGCTGTGGATGTGGACGCCGTGTTTGTTGCCGACAACGTGGTGGATAACCTCGCTTTCGGCGAGTTCACCGGATACCTCAGCCTGCCCGCCGGCAAGTACGACCTGGCCGTGCAGCCCGCCGGAACCAACACGACCGTCGCTTCTTTCCGCGCCGATTTGAGCGCACTGGCCGGCGGCGCTGCCACGGTGTTCGCCTCCGGATTTTTGAGCAACACCCCGGCGTTCGGACTGTTCGCCGCACTGCCCGACGGACAGGTAGTCGAACTCGGCCTTACCCCGACCGCACGCTTGCAGGTCATTCATAACTCCCCCGATCCCGTCGTGGACGTGTATGCCGGTAACACCCGGCTCATCGACAACTTCGCTTTCCGCACCGCCACGCCGTTTATCGACGTGCCTGCCGACCGCGATCTGAACATCGGTATTGCCGGTGAAAACAGCGCTTCCGCAGCCGATGCCATCGCCAACTTCCCCGTCAACCTCACCACCGACGAAACCTACGTCGTCATGGCCGCCGGCGTCGTCGGAAACATGGGCGCAACCGCTTTCAACCTCTTCGTAAACCCCATGGCCCGCGAAGCGGCAACCGACCCTGCCAATGTCGACGTCGCTGTTTTTCACGGTTCGCCCGATGCGCCGACTGTGGATGTGGACGCTGTTTTTGTTGCCGACAACGTCGTGGATAACCTCGCTTTCGGCGAGTTTACCGGATACCTCAGCCTTCCCGCCGGCAAGTACGACCTGGCCGTGCAACCCGCCGGAACCAACACGACCGTCGCTTCCTTCCGCGCCGATTTGAGCGGCCTGGCCGGCGGCGCTGCCACGGTGTTCGCCTCCGGATTTTTGAGCAACACCCCGGCGTTCGGACTGTTTGCCGCACTGCCCGACGGACAGGTGGTCGAACTCGGCCTTACCCCGACCGCACGCTTGCAGGTCATTCATAACTCCCCGGACCCGATTGTAGATATTTATGCAGGCAACACGCTGCTGGCGGATGATGTCCAGTTTACGGATGTGCTCGGTTTTATCGATTTCCCCGCCGACAGATCAATAAACGTAGGCATTGCGCCCGGAAGCAGTACATCGGCTGCCGATGCCATTGCCAATTTCCAGTATACCCTGGATACGGACGGGACCTATGTCATTGTAGCTGCCGGCGTTTTGGACAGTGTGGGCGCCAAAGCCTTCAACCTGTTTGTAAAAGCCGATGCCGAAGAACTTTCCGGGACGACTGATGATGTCGCTGTACAGGTATTCCACGGTTCGCCCGATGCCCCTGCGGTGGATGTAGTACTGCCCGACGGCACGGTGTTGTTCGACAATATTTCCTTCGGAAACTTTACCGATTACGCAACCGTTCCATCGGACGTGTATGAAATTCGGCTGACACCAGCCGATGATAACAATACGATTATTCAAAGTTACCAGTTGAACCTGGTGGATGATCCGGGTCAGGGGCTGCTCTGGAAAGGCCGGGCGACCACGGTTTTTGCCACGGGTTACATTGGTGGAAGCACACCGGCTTTTGGCCTGTTTGCCACGCAAACTTTCCGTTCTGTTCCGTTGCAACAGGTTACGTCTACGAAGGATCTGGCCACAGTGGTCACCGGTTTCAGTTTGTTCCCCAACCCGAACGCCGGTGATTTCAATCTGAGTTTCAAACTAGAGGAAGAAGCGCGAATCCGCTACCGTGTCGTAAATGCAAGCGGCAAGGTGGTTTCGGAAGGCGATTTTGACCAACTCCCTGCGGGCGTTTTCAGCCAACGCATTGTCAATGGTCTTTTGCCGGCCGGGCTGTATCAAGTGGAATTAGTTTCAGACAAAGGCAATATGAGTGCGCGTTTTGTAGTAAACCGCTGATTCGTACTTTGGTAATATGGTGTAGCCCCCGGGGAATTTGCCCGGGGGCTTTTTTTGTGGAGCAAGCGCGGCGCGGTAGTTACAAATGGGCAAGCCCGTAGTCCTGCAAAAGGGCGAACCAGGCGGCGCCCTGACCAACATCACCCCCGGCTCTGCCACCGCTCAACGCCGATACCGGTTTGGCAGGCCAACTTTGCAGCGAAAAAAAACTGCCGTTTTATGTTGCGTTTCCTGTTTGCCGCCGTCCTCCTGCTCCACGGATTGGTTCACCTGATGGGTTTTGTGAAGGCATTCAAATATGCTGAAATAAGCCAGTTGACCCTGCCCATTTCCCGGGCGACGGGTGTAGTGTGGCTTTTGACGGCTGTGCTTTTTTTGGGCGCCACGGTGTTGTTTTTGGTAAAAAATGATGTTTGGTGGATGGTTGCCATCCTGGCAGTGGTAATGTCGCAAGTGCTGATTTTCATGGCTTGGCAGGATGCAAAATTTGGCACCCTGGCAAACATGCTGGTAGCCGTGGGCATACTCCTGGCCTGGGGCAGCTGGCGTTTTAACGGCATGGTCGACCGGGAACTGCAAACTTTTTTTTCGGAAAAAACGCCGGCATCGGAAGTGGTTCTGACAGCTGCCGATCTGGCCACTTTGCCGCCCATCGTGCAGCAGTGGCTGGAACGGGCCAATTGCCTGGGCAAACCCGTACCGCAGGCGTTCAAACTACAACAGCAAGGCGCCATGCGCACCAGCCCCGACGGCAAGTGGATGCCCTTTGAAGCCAGGCAGATCACACGCACCGGGCAACCCGGGTTTATCTGGACGGTGCAGGTTGAGGCGGCGCCATTTGTCCAACTGGTCGGGCGCGACAAATACCAGGACGGCAAAGGCTACATGCTGATCAAATTGCTGTCGCTCGTTCCGGTAGCCGACGCCCAGGGGCCCGAAACCGACCAGGGCGCTCTGCTGCGTTACCTGGGCGAACTTGTTTGGTGCCCCGCCGCTGTGGTGGCCGACTACATCCATTGGGAAGCCATTGCCGACCGGTCAGCCCGGGCAACGATGCGCTATGGCGGGGTTGAAGCCTCGGGGGTATTTACGTTTAGCCCTGAAGGCGATCCGTTGCGTTTCGAAGCCATGCGGTACTACGACCGGAAAGGCGGGGCTACACTGGAAAAATGGCAGGTAGACATTGATCCGAAAAGTTTCCGTGAATTTGAAGATGTGCGCATCCCGGCGCGCTCAACGGTATCGTGGGCATTGGAAACAGGGACGTTTGACTGGCTAAAACTGGAAATTCAATCGTTGACTTTTCAGGGCGCCAACTAGGGGCATATTGGACGTTTTCAAGGAATGCTCCGATTTATTCTCCGGAACTTGTGTGTAAATTTGGGCGGACAATCTCACCCTTTCAACTACCCGCCAAGCATGCACTCAGGAAGAACGTACAGCCTCAAAGAAGCCCTCCTCTGGACCCGCCGCGACATTTACGTGCATTTGTTCATTGCCTTTATTGCTACGGCGCTTTACACCTGGCTGGGTTGCGGCTGGCTGGCCGTCCCCTGGCTGCCCATCGCGCTGGTAGGTACGGCAGTGGCCTTTTTGGTCGGTTTTAAAAACAATGCCTCCTACGACCGCACCTGGGAGGCCCGCAAAGCCTGGGGCGCCATCGTCAACGACAGCCGGTCCTGGGCATCATGGTGAAGGACTTTGTGACGAACAAACACGCTCCATCGCCACTGACGAAGCCGGCTCTAAGCGAAGAACACCGCCGATTGATCCACCGGCACCTGGCCTGGCTGGCGGCCCTGCGCCACCAGCTGCGCGAACCCCGGACCTGGGAAAACATGAGCCAGGCGCACAACATCGAATACCGGAAAAAAACATTCACCGTGCCCGAGTACGAAACTACCCTGGAATCGGAACTGGCTAATTTTCTGCTTCCGGAAGAGTTGGCCACAGTACTCGCCAAAAAAAATCGCGCCACGCAGATCATCGGCTTGCAATCGGCACATTTGCAAACCCTGCTCGACAAAGGCCTGATCGAAGATTTCCGGCATATGGAACTCATGAATTTGCTTACGGCTTTTTACGACCACCAGGGCGTTTCGGAGCGCATCAAAAACTTCCCCTACCCGCGGCAGTTTGCCACCATCAATCTGTATTTTATCCGATTATTTGTACTTTTAGTGCCTTTCGGCATGCTGCGTGAGTTTGAAAAACTGGGCGATCATTTTGTTTGGCTGACCATCCCGTTCAGCGTCTTGGTTTCCTGGGTGTTTACCACCATGGAAAAAATCGGAGACTCCACGGAAAACCCCTTCGAAGGCAGCGCCAACGATGTGCCGATCACCGCGCTGAGCCGCACGATTGAGATCGATCTGCGGGAAATGCTGGATGAAACCGACATTCCGGAGGGTTTGAAACCGGTGAACAATATTTTGCTGTAACGCCGTCTGGCAGACGGCGAAAAACCCCAAATAGCCCAATTACCACTTCAGTCTATTTCAACACCCCGGCTTTTAGCCGGTGAAAAACCAGCCAACCAAACACGTATTTTTTAATTAAAAAAAACAGGCCGTCTGCCAGACGGCGTTACTATGGACCAACGCATCATCAACCTCTACGACGAATATACCCACAAGCCGCTCACCCGCAAGGAATTCCTGCAACGCCTGACGAAACTCGTCGGCACCACCGCAGCGGCCATGGCGCTCCTGCCCATGCTCGAATCCTGCTACACCAAAAGCGCCGCCTCAGGCACGGAAGGGCTTTTCAGCGAGTACATCAGCTGGCCCGGCGCCAATGGTGAAATGAAAGCCTACGTGGCGCGCCCGGCGCAGGAAAAAGCCTATGCAGCGGTGGTGGTCATTCACGAAAACCGCGGCCTGAATGCGCACATCGAGGATGTAGCCCGCCGCGCGGCCCGGGCCGGCTACCTGGCCGTAGCGCCCAATGCCCTGGCGCCGCTCGGCGGCACGCCGGCTAATGAAGACGATGCGCGGCAGCTGTTTCGAACGCTTAAGCAGGAAGACAGCGAGGAAAACTTCATCCGGGTGTTCCCCCAACTTCAGACCCGCAAAGACTGCAACGGCAAGTTTGGCTGTGTCGGATTTTGCTGGGGCGGCGCAGTGGCAAATACCCTGGCTGTGCAGGCGCCCGAGCTCAAGGCGGCGGTGGCTTTTTACGGCCGGCAGGCTGCCGCTGCGGATGTGCCGAAGATCAAAGCCGCCCTGCAGCTGCATTACGCCGGACTCGACGAGCGCATAAACGCCGGCATGGATGCTTATGCGGAAGCGCTTAAAAATGCCGGAATTACTTTCGAGCAATACGTGTACGAAGGCGTAAACCACGCCTTTCACAACGACACATCCGCCGCGCGGTACGACGAGGCTGCCGCCAAACTGGCCTGGGAGCGCACGCTGGCCTTTTTCAAAAAACATCTCGGTTAAAACCGGACAAAACGCCCGTCGGCTATGGCGCTCATGACCAGCAGCGCCTCACCTGTCCATTCGCCGAAAACGGTGAGCGGTTGTCCGCCCCCCAGGGCCAGCAAAGACCAACCGGAGGCCTCCGTGGCAGTCAGGGGCACCCTTTTTTCGGCATGATCGCACAGGCGAAACTGTTTGTTTTCGCGGTAAACCAGCACATCGTTCAACACAACCGGGAATTGTGCCAGCCAGGGTTGTTTGCCCAGCGCAGTCGCATAAGCCAGCGTCATGTCATCGAGCAAGTCGAAGCCGGGTAATTTTTTTATCCGGTCGGGAAGTACGACCAGGGATTCAGGCGCCAGGGCGCGCTGCGGCCAGGCCGAAGGGTAAAACGCCAGGGCGCCCTCCAGGATGGCGCCGGGCGCAAAACCGGGTAAAAATGCAGTATCGGCGCCATGCACATACTCCAAATGCAGCGCAAAGCGGTTGCTTTTGGCGCCCAACAACCAGGTACGGCGCATGCGCAGTTGGGCCTCCACCTGTTCTTCCAGGGCGCCGGTTACCGCCCAACGGTCGGTGATTTGCTCGCCTTCCGCCAGCACGATTTCTTTTTTCAGGGCAATGCCGATGACCGACTCCAGGTCGTTGATCAAGGCTTCGGGCAATTGTTCCCGCACACGGAATGCCTGAAGTGCCAGGGCAGCATCGGCCAGTACCGCCAGCGTTTGGCCGGCCCAATCGGGATGGTCCGGCGGAATGGTTTCCAGCAAGCGAAAATTTCGGCTCAAGCCCCGCATGGAAGCATCTGCCAGGCGGGAGGCAATATTTTTATAAAAATCCGGGTCTTCGGAAATGGCTGTGGCCAGACCGCGGCGCAAAGTGTCGAGCAACCACAGTTCCAGGTCCTGAAACCCGCGTTCGGCGCGCTCCAGGCGTTCGAGATGGCGTTTTTGCTGTTGGGCTTCCCGGGGCGCCGTTCCGGTTTTTAGCCGGGTTGGCACTCCGCTTTTTTGCAGTTCCTCGACCCAATCGGGTACTTTTTCCGCATTGGCAAAAAAGGTGTCCGGCTGCCGGTGCACCAGTTGTTCAAAAGCCAGGGCATGCACACAGGGCTTGGGTTGGAACGGGCAGCTGCAGAAAACATGTTGGGTGATTTTGTCGAAAAGCAGGGCGTGGGTTAATGCCGCCGAAACCGGGAGCAGGGCGAATACCCAATCCTGGTAACGCCGGCATTCAGAAAAAAAGGCCGGATCGGCCAGCCGTTCGGCACGCGAAAACATGGATACTGGGTAAAGTCAAAATTTATTCGTCCACTTCTTCCTTGGATGATTTTTTCTTTGCCTTGGCCGACGCCGGCGCTTCTGCCTGGCCATTCGGGCCAATGATGTGCAGGGAGATCATGGCGCGCTCGCTGGCCATTTGTTCGGCGCTTTTTTTGTTAAAATCGTCTGCTGTGCCGAGCTTTTTGCCATCGACAAACACGGCGACTTTGAATTTGTCGCGCTTGTCGCTTTTGTATTTGGCGAGCACTTTGTAGTCGATCTGGCGGCCGTTTTTCTGGCACCATTCGAGCAGCTGGCTTTTGTAATTGTCGTCAAACTCTTCGAGCTGGTGGATGTCCAGGTAGCGGCGCAGGATGCGGCGAATGACGTAATGTTTGGTTTTTTCGTAGCCGACCTCGATGTACAAAGCGCCTACCAGCGCTTCCAGGGCATTGCCCAGCATGGATTTGGAGAGCCGTGTCTGGTTGTAATTGGCCAGAAACAGGTCGAGCCCCATTCGGTCGGCGATGTCGTCGAGCGAATTGCGCTTGACAATTTTGGAGCGCATTTTGGTCAGAAAACCCTCGTCGCTGTTTGGGTATTTTTTGAACAGATATTCGGCGACGATAGTGCTGAGCACGGCATCGCCGAGGAATTCCAGCCGTTCGTTGTTGGCAATGGCATAATCGCGGGAGGTAAACGTGCTTTTATGGTAAAATGCCAGTTTGAACAGGGTCAGGTAGGCCGGGGTAAACCCCAGCATGGTTGTCAGACGGCGTGCAAATTCTTTTTCCGGATGGAAATAGTAGTTGTAAAAGCGCCGGATAGATCGTAAAACGATACGCATGGTAGTGATAAGCTAAGCCTGTTTGCCATCGTGGACAAACAGTACGCATGGTTTTGGGAGCGTATAAAAACAGGTAGTTGTTACCGGCTGCTAACCACTAACAATTACCTCAGTTGAATCACATCCGCCGGAAAACGATCGAAGCATTGTGGCCGCCGAAGCCAAAGGTGTTGCTCATGGCTGCGTTCACGGTGCGTTTTTGCGCCTTATTGAAGGTCAGATTGAATTTCGGATCAATTTCCGGGTCATCGGTGAAGTGGTTTATCGTTGGCGGCACAAAGTTATGCTGTATTGCCAGAATGCTGGCTATGGCCTCGATGGCGCCTGCCGCGCCCAACAGGTGGCCGGTCATACTTTTGGTCGACGAGATATTGAGCGCGAAAGCATGCTCGCCGAACACTTTCCGGATCGCTTTGAGTTCGGCAACGTCGCCCAATGGTGTGGACGTGCCGTGCACGTTGATATAATCGATCTCTCCGGGTTGCATACCGGCGTCTTGCAGCGCCAGGTTCATCACATTGGTTACACCGATGCCTTCCGGGTGCGGCGCGGTGATGTGGTAAGCATCGGCCGTAGCAGCGGCGCCCACTACTTCGGCGTAGATCGTAGCGCCGCGTTTTTTGGCGTGTTCGTATTCTTCGAGAATCAGCGCGCCGGCGCCTTCCCCGAGTACAAAACCGTCGCGGTCGGCGTCGAAAGGCCGGGAAGCCGATTTGAAATCGTCATTGCGCTCGCTGAGCGCCTTCATGGAGTTGAACCCGCCGATTGCGGTTTTGGTTACCGTAGCTTCCGAACCGCCGGCAACGATAATATCGGCACGGCCCATCCGGATGTAGTCGAAGGCATTCATCAGGGCGTGGGAAGAGGAGGCGCAGGCCGAAACCGTGGCATAATTCACCCCCATGAAGCCATATTGAATGGAAATCTGACCCGCTGCGATATCCGAGATCATTTTGGGAATGAGGAAGGGGTTGTGTTTGGGGATGCCACTGCCAAGCGCATGCTCCTCGATTTCTTTTTCGAGGGTAGCCAGGCCACCGATCCCGGAGGCCCAGATGACGCCCACACGTTCCTTGTTGATTGCGTCCAGATTAAGCCCGGAGTTTTGCAGCGCCTCCGCACTGGTCACCATGGCAAACTGGGTGAAGCGGTCGATCCGGCGCGCTTCACGCCGGTCGAGGTGGTCTTCGGCGACAAAACCCTTGACTTCGCAGGCAAACTGGGTTTTAAACTGGCCGGCATCGAACAGGGTGATCTTATCGCACCCGTTCGTACCATTTTGCAGCCCATCAAGGTAAGCATTGAGGGTATTCCCAATCGGGGTGAGGGCGCCGAGGCCGGTAACAACAACTCGTCTCATGCAGCGGATTCAGTTGGATTTGATTTAAACAAACTAAAACAACAGTTTGAATTCTGAACAAAGGTACAAGGTTCATTCAGAACACAAAAGGTTCAAAGCAGGTAGTGCTTTGAACCTTTTATTAACTATTACCGGGTATCAGGTGTGCCAATGTGTATTAGCCGGCTATTTGCGCTTCAAGATAGTCTACAGCCTGTCCAACAGTTTGGATTTTTTCGGCCTGTTCATCCGGAATGGAGACATCAAACTCTTTCTCAAATTCCATAATCAATTCTACAGTGTCGAGCGAGTCTGCGCCCAGATCCTGAATAAAGTTGGATTCGGGATGTACTTCGCCTTCATCCACACCAAGTTTGTCAATAATAATTCTTTTGACACGTTCGGCTACAGTTGCCATGTTCTTTAAACTTTAAGTGAAAAAGATGTTTTTTCGAGGGGCAAAGAAACGGCTATCCCTGTTTTTAAAAAAATTTTTATCCCTGAAATTTTAACGTACCTTCCATCTGGCACAGCTCGTTTTTTTGTACAATGTACACTTAGTCGCTTTTTACTCGGTATTTAAATAATGTAAAACCAAGGACAATTCTCGCCTGATTGCCAAAAAACTGATACTTTGTCGTTGTTCCATCGTCTGAATGATGGTACTTTTGTACCACTTCCTTATTGTAGCAATTACACTTAAAAAGTGGCCAACGATGACATATACTGAAACGGACAACTTACTCATAAAAAACAGATCGACCATGCGCAAAGACGGCGGTCAAAACACCAAAATTGTAGCGACCGTAGGCCCTGCCTGCAGCTCGTACGACAAACTGCTCGAGTTGGTTGAAGCCGGCGTCGACGTTTTTCGCCTCAATTTCAGCCACGGTACACATGCCGATCACCTGGAAGTCATCCAGCATATCCGGTCAATCAATGCTGAATTCAACACCTATATCGGGATTCTGGCCGATTTGCAGGGCCCGAAACTCCGCGTTGGCAAAATCCAGGATGGCGGCCTGGCGCTCAAAACCGGCGACGTCATTACCCTGGTCAACGAGAAAGTGCCGGGCACCCGGGAAAAAATTTATATGTCGTATGAACAGTTTGCCCAGGATTGTGAGGTTGGCGAACGCATCCTGATGGACGATGGCAAACTGGTTTTTGAAGTACTTGAAACAAATAAAAAGAACCAGGTCAAGCTAAAATGCATGCACGGCGGCCTGCTTACCAGCAATAAAGGGGTAAACCTGCCCGACACACGTATCAAATTACCGTCGCTGACTGAAAAAGACCTGGAAGACCTGGATTTCATCCTTACCCAACCGGTCAACTGGATTGCCTTGTCTTTCGTGCGCTCCAAAGAGGATGTCGATGACCTCAAAAAACGCATCGAAGCGAGCGGGCATACCGCCAAGGTCATGGCCAAGATTGAAAAACCGGAAGCAGTAAAAAATATTCGCAAGATCGTGAAAGCAGCCAACGGCATCATGATCGCCCGGGGCGACCTCGGGGTGGAAATGCCGATGGAACGGCTCCCGATCACCCAGAAGGAGATCATCCAGATGTGCATGCAGTTTTCTCGCCCGGTGATCGTAGCCACACAGCTGATGGACAGCATGATCGAAAATCCCTCCCCTACCCGTGCCGAAATCACCGACGTGGCCAACGCCGTGCTCGATGGCACCGACGCCGTCATGTTGAGCGGTGAAACTTCGGTGGGCAAACACCCGCACCTGGTGGTAAAAGCGATGACCAGCATTATCGAAGAAGCGGAAAAGCACTACTGGCCGCAAATTGAAGTAAAACGCCCCAAAGCAGTCAACCGCGCCCGCACCTTCCAGAACGACGTGATCTGCTTCAATGCCTGCCGGGTTGCCGAAGAAATCGGCGCCAGCGGCATCGTCGGCCTCACTGTTTCGGGCTACACGGCCTTTAAAATGAGTAGTTTCCGCCCACACGCCCGTATTTTCATCTTTAGCGACAAACACCACATTCTCAATACACTCAACTTGCTCTGGGGTGTGCAATGCTTCTTTTACGACCGCTTCACCTCCACCGACGAAACCATGGAGGACTGCCTGAACATCCTGAAAAACAGCGGGTTTGTAAAAGAAAGCGACATCGTGATCAACACGGCCTCCATGCCCATGCATAAACGCAGTTTGACGAATACGTTGAAGGTGACTGTCGTCGAGTGATTCGAGTGCGGAGTTGCGAGTGCGGAGTTGCGAGTGCGGAGTGGTTCACCTTTCCGTGAGGTGGTGCATGGTAACTTTTGCCAACATATTCGAATTGGAACAGATTTTTCATTTTGCGGAATGGTGAACCAATCCGCACTCCGCACTCCGCACTCCGTAATCCGCAATCAATCACCCCACCCAGGCTCATCCTCCGCCGCCTTCGGCGGGTGCTTGCGCACAATCCCGAATTTGATTTCGTTCTGGCAGCTGCCGCAAATGCCGTACAGGTTGAGCGAGTGGTGCGTGATTTGAAAGTTCAGAAGTTCCCCGACCATGTCCTTGATTTGCTGCACCCGGGGGTCGCAAAATTCCACCACTTTTCCGCAGTTGACGCAAATCGCGTGGTCGTGCTGTTTGTAGCCGTATGATTTTTCGTACTGGGCGAGGTTTTTCCCAAACTGGTGTTTTTTGACCAGGTCGCAAGTGGTGAGCAGTTCCAGGGTATTGTACACCGTGGCGCGGCTAACACGGTAATTCCGGTTTTTCATGTGGATGTACAGCGCTTCGGCATCGAAGTGGTCGGTGCGTTTGTAAATTTCCTCCAAAATGGCGAAGCGCTCCGGTGTTTTCCGCAGGTTGTTTTTTTCCAGATGTGTGGAAAAAATATTCAGGACTTCCTGGATGATATCTTGTTCGTTGCGTTGAATGGGCATATCTGGCTGTTGGTTGTTAGCCGTTGGTTGTTGGCTGATTCGGGCAAATGTAGTGCGCGCGCCGCTGAATTTCAGGTCAAGGTGGAATTGTGATTTTGGCGCATGTTCCCGTTTGACTGGGCCAAGTGAGGGGATGACTCGGAGTCATCCCCTCACTACACTACCAACATGAGCCACGTTTTTTGTAAAAATAAACAATCCGGATTCGGAGAAAGTTGAATCCGGCTGCCCGGCTTACTGCTTTACCACTTTCCCGCGCTGCCCGTTCAACGCAAGCACATAGACGCCGGCCGGCCATTCGGCAGCGTTAATTTCTAAAAAATCTACCTGCCCGTTTATCTTTTTTGAAAAAACCAGCTTCCCCGACAAATCCCAAACCGTCAACTGCCCGGCCGGAACGTCTCTCAAACGCAATACCGCCCGCACCGGATTCGGGAAAACGGCAAACGCCGGCTCCACATCCGGGTTCTGTGTGCCCACCGGCAACGGCAGGTAAGTCCGGAACATCGAACGCCCATAGGTGGCCGCCACCAGGGCGCGGGCAGGCGCATGCAAGGTCAGGTCGAGCACCGGCACATTGGGCAGGCCCGCGCCCAGCACCGTCCAGTTTGCACCGGCATCGTACGTAACAAAAACCCCGGCATCGGTGGCGGCGATCAGCGTGCCCGGCGCCAGCGGATCGAGGATAAGATCGTTGACCGGAATGTCCGGCAGGTTGCCCGAAACAGGCGTCCAACTTTGGCCGGCATCCTCCGTGCGGTAAATATGCGCCATCGCATCGCCATGCTTGAAACCCGAGAGGCACACCCAGGCCGCCGCCGGATCATTTGGATCCGCAACCACCCGTGTGACCCAGCGTTTGGGCAAAGCAGCGGAAACTATTTTCCAAATATTCCCTCCGTTCGGGGTCATCCATACTTTCCCGTCGTCGGTGCCGACCCAGACCACACCGCCGTCTACCGGCGACACGGCAATAGCGCTGATCGTGCCGTAAACCACTCCGTTCGAACCGGATGAAGTTGTCACTTCGCCGCTGACATACGCCCAACTCAGTCCGCGGTCCACCGATTTGAACAAACTTTCGCCACCGAAATACAGGATATCCGGATTGTTCGGGTCGAACACGTATGGGGCGTTCCAATTCGCCCGGACAAACGGCGGGCGGGTAGCGCCGTTTGAACCGCCGAAGCCGCCGTACTGGTATTCGGCGTACCAAATGGCTGAATTGGTTGGGTTGACCAGTGTGACAAAACCGTCGCCGCCGTAGATATGCTCCCAGATATCGGGATTCGGATCGGTGGCGCGCCAGGTGCCGTTGTCCTGCGTGCCGCCGTAGAGGCGTTCGGGCTTTTGAAAATCAATTTCGGAAGTGTAAAACTGGGTGACCGGAATGGGCCGGAATGTCCAGCTGAGGCCGCCGTTTTGGGAAATGTACACACCGCCGTCATTGCCTTCCACCATAAAATTGGGGTTGGCCGGGTGGATGTACAACGCATGATGGTCCACGTGCATCGTTCCGCCCAGGTCGTACCAGGAATTGCCGCCGTTGTCGGAAGCCCGCAAGCCAATCCCGAAGTTGTACACCCGGTTAGCATCCGCCGGGTGCACCCGAATTTGGCCGAACCACCAGCCATAGCTGGAATAGTTGGGATTCGACTGGCCGGACATGGGCGTCCAGGTAGTTCCGAGGTTCTGGCTTTTGTAACTATTTTTGAAAAAACCGGTTTCATCGGCCACGGTGGCGTACAGCACCTCAGGGTTGCCGGGCGCCAGGGCGATACCGATACGGCCCACGTTGTTTTGCGGAAACCCGCCGGCGAGTTTCGCCCAACTGGCGCCACCGTCAAAACTCCGGAAAATGCCGCAGCCCGGGCCGCCATACCGCCGAAAACCCGGCCGGCGCACGCGCTCCCAGGCCACTGCGAAAAGCGTGTCGGGGTCCAACGGATGCACGGCCAGGTCGATCACCCCCGTGGAATCGTTGATGAACAATTGCCGCAACCAGGTAGCGCCGCCGTCTTCGCTGCGGAAGAGCCCGCGCTCGGGATTATTTTCAAACAAACGGCCCATGGCGGCTACGAAAATGCGCTCCGGATTTTCCGGGTCAACCTCAATCCGGCCAATGCTGCCGGTATTTTCAAGTCCCAGGGAAGTCCAACTGGCGCCGCCATCCGAGCTTTTGAACACCCCCCGGCCATCGTACGTCACGGAGCCGCCGCCGCCGTTGGGTTCGCCGGTACCGCAGTACAGCGTGTTTTTGTCGGACGGGTCGATGGCGATGTCGCCGATGGACAGGCTGGGCAGATCGTCGGTGATTGGGAACCAACTCTGACCAGCATCATTGGATTTCCAGACGCCGCCCGAGGCAGAGGCTACGTAAATCGTTTGCATATCGGAGGGATGCATCGCGATGTCGGTAATGCGCCCGCCGACGTTGACGGGGCCGGCAAGTTCCCACTGCTGGTCGTTGCGTTGCTGGACCTGGCTTTGGGCCCAATTGACGGCGGCGTAGTACCCTTCGGAAGGTACGGTTCCGTATGGGAAAGCGCGTTGTTGGTAGAGGTAGTCGTTGGGTTGTTTTTCTTTGGCAGGAGTTGACGTTTGCCGGTTGCAAGCGAACAGGATTGTGCCAAGGAGCAGGCAGCCGAGTAGGATTCTTTGCATGATTTGCCAAAGATAACGGAAACAGAAAATTAAAAAAACGGCTGCCTGAGCACGAAACTCAGGCAGCCGGTACCGCGAACCTCTGGTTCGCAATTTTTATATAAAAGCAGATTTTCAATCTGCCGCGAACCGGAGGTTCGCGTTACTCCCCTGCAAGCCGCAATACCTCTTCGATCAACCGATCCGATACCCGGAAATTAGTTTGATTGACCAATTCTGTTATCTGCTGTCCAACATTTTCAACCAGACCTCTTTCTTTTGCCTGAATAAATATTCCCAATAATCCGGTAACCCGAATGCCCATATCGGTAGCGAACCTGCGGCCTTTCCGCTCATCCATCAACAACAAATCGGCATGGAGCTGAAGCGAAATCACAATGGAGGCAGCCTCTCCTATGTCCATTTGTTCGGAAAGTTGTTCAAGTAAGGGGATATTTTGAGGGGCTTCCACACGCAACCATTCGGTCTGGGAAAGAAGAGCCGCTTGCGCGGGCAAAACACATAATTCTTCAAAAAACCTCCTTTGGAATCACGACTTGATGGAATAAATCGCGCAACAACTCCAAGCGGCCAATTTTGATCAGGTTGGTAATCGGAGAAGTATCGCTGACCACAATCATACACCGGCCTCATTAAGGTTGCGCAAGTCCTCATGAAGGTCCTTCACTTCGTAATGAATATACACCCCCCGGTCAGCTAGTGCCTTTTGAAATGCCAACTGATCCAACCCGGCCAATTTGCGAGCCTGCCCCATTGTAAGCCGTTCTTTATCGTACAGATAAACTGCCAATTCAATTAAAAATTCATTGCGGGAAAGCCCGGTTTCAGCCAGCACTTTCGCAGGAATAACAAGGTCGGACATAGTTTTAAACTTTAAATTGCAGTCTACAAAAATACGGCTTTTTGAATAGAAAAAACGGCTGCCTGAGCACGAAACTCAGGCAGCCGGTACCGCGAACCTCTGGTTCGCAATTTTTATATAAAAGCAGATTTTCAATCTGCCGCGAACCGGAGGTTCGCGTTACTTCAACTCTTCCCGGATCTTGTTCAAGGCCGAACCCGCCTTCACCCAGTCGATCTGCGCCTGGTTGTAAGTGTGATTTACATCAAACGTTTCCGATGAGCCGTCAGCATGATCCAGGCGGATTTGCAGCGCCTTGCCGGGGGCAAACTTGTCGAACCCGAGGATCGACACCTTGTCGTCCTGCCGAATCTTGTCGTAGTCGGCTGTATTGGCAAAAGTCAGCGCCAGCATACCCTGTTTTTTCAGGTTGGTCTGGTGGATGCGGGCAAAGGATTTGACCACCACGGCTTTAACGCCGAGGTAGCGCGGTTCCATCGCAGCGTGTTCGCGGCTGGAACCCTCGCCGTAGTTTTCTTCGCCGAACACGATCGTGCCGATGCCTTTTTTCTGGTAGTAGCGTGCCGAAGCCGGCACTTCCATGTAGTCGCCTTTTTCGATGTTGTACACCTTGTTGCGCTCGTCGTTGTAGGCGTTGGTAGCCCCGATGAGGCAGTTGTTGGAAATATTCTCCAGGTGGCCGCGGTATTTGAGCCAGGGCCCTGCCATAGAAATATGGTCGGTGGTGCACTTGCCTTTTGCTTTGATCAGCAGGCGCATGTTTTGCACTTCTTCGTTGGTGATCGGCGTGAAGGGCTTGAGCAGTTGCAGGCGATCCGATTTTTTGTCGACGATCACCTTCACACTTCCCTTGGCCGGGGCCTGGTAGCCCGCATCTTCCACGGCAAAGCCGGCTTTGGGCAGTTCGATACCTTTCGGCGGATCGAGTTTCACGGTTTCGCCCTTGCGGTTGACGAGGGTGCCGCGCTTGGGATTGAAGGTCAGGTCACCGGCGATGGCGAAGGCCGTCACGATTTCCGGCGAAGCCACGAAAGCGTGCGTATTCGGGTTGCCGTCGTTGCGGCCGGTGAAGTTGCGGTTGAAGGAGGTCATGATGGAGTTCGCGCGGTTTTTATCGTCGATGTGGCGCGCCCACTGCCCGATGCAGGGGCCGCAGGCGTTGGCCAGCACGACGCCGCCGATATCCTCAAATTCGTTGAGCAGGCCGTCGCGCTGGGCGGTGAAGCGAATGAGTTCGGAGCCGGGCGTGATGGTGAACTCGGATTTTACCTCCAGGTTTTTTTCTTTGGCCTGGCGCGCCACCGAGGCGGCACGCGTCAGGTCTTCGTAGGAGGAGTTGGTGCAGGAGCCGATGAGGCCCACTTCGAGTTTTGCCGGGTAGTTGTTTTTCTTAACCGCTGCCGCAAACTTGGAGAGCGGCCAGGCCAAATCGGGCGTAAACGGGCCGTTGATGTGCGGCTCCAGTTTCGACAGGTCAATCTCGATTACCTGGTCGAAGTATTTCTCCGGATTTTCGTAGCACTCGGGGTCGCCGTTGAGGTAGGGGGCAATTTTGTTGCACTGCAGCGCGATCTTGTTCCGGCCGGTGGCTTTGAGGTAACGGAACATGCTTTTGTCGTAGCCGAATGTGGAGGTGGTTGCCCCGATCTCGGCGCCCATGTTGCAGATGGTGCCCTTGCCGGTGGCGCTCAGGCTTTGCGCGCCTTTGCCGAAATACTCCACAATGGCGCCCGTGCCGCCTTTCACCGTCAGGATGCCGGCAACTTTCAGGATCACGTCTTTGGGCGAAGCCCAGCCGCGCAGTTTGCCGGTAAGGTGCACGCCGATGAGCTTGGGCATTTGCAGTTCCCAGCCCATGCCGGCCATAGCGTCGACCGCATCGGCGCCACCAACCCCGATGGCGATGGTGCCCAGGCCGCCGGCGTTCACCGTGTGCGAGTCGGTGCCGATCATCATGGCGCCGGGGAAGGCGTAGTTTTCGAGCACGATCTGGTGGATAATGCCGGCGCCGGGCCTCCAGAAGCCGATGCCGTATTTCTGGCTGACGGAGGACAGGAAGTCGAACACCTCGCGGTTTTTATCCAGGGCAGCCACCATATCTTTTTCAGCGCCCACTTCGGCGGTGATCAGGTGGTCGCAGTGCACGGTGCTGGGTACAGCCACTTTTTTTCGGCCGCAGGTCATAAACTGGAGCAGCGCCATCTGCGCGGTGGCGTCTTGCATGGCTACCCGGTCGACCTGGAAAAAAACGTAGTCGGAGCCGCGCTTGTATTCCTGAAGCGGGCTGTCTTCGTGCAGGTGCGAATAGAGAATTTTTTCGGAAAGGGTGAGGGGGCGTTTAAGTTTGGCCTTGGCGGCATCCACGCGGGCCGGGTAGTTTTTGTAAAACTCCCGGATCATTTTCAAATCAAAAATCATGGTTGGTGCGGTTGACAATGGATGGTTGACGGAAGACGGTTTTGAGGCGCGCGCAAAGGTAGCCATTGCGCAAAAATTCCTATCGGTTAAACGGGATTTGGCTGGAAAGGATTAATAAAATCACTTTTTCTTGTCCTTTTCAATCAAAATCGGGATTTCCACGATGCAGGTTTCTTCCTTGCAATCGTCGCTGCCACAGGCTTTGGAAACCGTCACTTCGATTTCATAAGGTACCGCATCAAGTGAGAATTCATTTGTCAACTCCTCCTTTTTGTGTTTGATGGTTACCGTTGTAATTCCCGTTGCCGGACATTTACCGCCGGCCTCTGAGCAGCTACATTCCAGTGTTGGCGTAACGGTCAGTTCCACTTTTTTGCCCACTTCAACATTGGAGGCTGAAGCTTTGATCTTTTTTAGTTCAACCTTCGTTTTGCCCTTTGCAAAATTTGCCGTTTGAGTCCGGCTTGCTTCCGGGATCATGTTTTCCACCTTGTTTTGAATATTCAAGGCCAGGTCGAGTTTCATCGACGTGCAGGCGCATTTGCCCTTGGGTTTTTCTTTTTTTTCATCTTTTTTATCCAAGAGGTCGGGCCGGCTGCTGCCGCTTTCCGGTACGGCGATGATCTTCGCTTCCACGCCCACCGCCTGGAAGGCGCCCCAGAACTGGTCGATACCGTCCTCCATTTTCTCCTTTGCTTCGGGCGGGGCAGCGCTGATGGGCTTGCCGCTGAAGTTTTCGTACTGGCGGATGGTTTGCTGGGCAAAATCGGCCTTGTCGTAGCCGGTACCGGTGATGGCCGCCGTGTAGATCCAAAACGTTTGCTGGACGACCGATTCCTTTTCCCGGTCATCGTTGCCGGAAAACGGGGTGGTGATCAGGTCCTGCCCGCGCAACTCGTCGTAGGTATACCGGATTCGATCGATGACGTTCAGAAAAATTCCGGCCGTAGCGTCGGGGTCTTTTCCGGTGTCGAGGGTGTACGGCCAGGGGGTGTTGGTGCCGGGAACGACGGGCACCACCGTTGAAGCCAGCTCCGTCGGAATCGGCGCCCAGGCGGAACCGTCGGGGTTAAAATACGTTTCCACCGGCACGCCGGGATCGGGAAACACCCAGGTGTCGACCGGTGTCATGCCTTCGCCGGCAGGTACCGGCGGCGTATGGATATCGGTGCAAAAGCCCTGAAGCGGCACTTCAGCGGTTTCGCCCGGCCCAACGGTAATCGTGGGGGTGTAGGGCACCACGTAGGGCTGGTACTTTCCGGTGGCCGGGATGTAGCAGGCCGGCAGGTCAAACGCACTGGCATTGCCGGTGGGGTTGTGCACGGTGAGGGTGATGATATGTCCGGTGGTGCGGCCGGTGCCGCGGGCGGCGAATTGCAGTTCGGGCAGCGCGCCCGGTGCTTGTTTGCTCAGATCGGCAGTTACGGGATTGTCCGGATTTTGGGCGAAGCCCGAAAAAGTCAGGAGGAGCAGGGAAAAGATGCGCAGTGTTCTCATGGTTGTAAAAATTTGATTTTGAAGGTGGGAAAGTCTTGCTGCAAATTACGATTTTCAACTGGAAAAACACCGCGAAAACAGCACACGCCGATCATTCGATTTGCAACTATTAGCCGGAAAGCCTGTGCCCGAATTTATGGGTAAAGTTGGCAATACATTACCTTTGCAAATTATGATGAAAGGTCTCCTCCTCCCGCTGCTTTGTTGCGCCTGGGCAGTAATGTCGGTCGCACAACCCGCCACCCACACTGTTTCCCTCAGTGAAACGCTCGAGCTCGCCATTGCCAACAGCGCCAAGGTCAAAAAAGCCCAACTGGACCGGCAGGCGCTCGAACTTAAACTAAAAGAAGGGCGCAGTGCCTTTGCGCCGAAAATAAACGCCGGCCTCAGCCTCGATTATATGCCGGTGCTGCCCACGACCTTCCTGCCGTCCGGCCTCTACGGCGGCGGTCCCGACGGCGGCTACGTGGCTGCCACCCTCGGCCAGCCCTGGCAGCTTATGGGCACCGCCCGGCTCGACCAGCCCATCTACAACGAAGCGGCCCGCCGCATGGCGCCCGCAGCCAACGTGAGCCGCGGCATCTACGACCTGCTCACTACCCGGGCCGAAGAAGATGTGCTGTTCAACACGGCCACGGTGTTTTACCAAACCCTGCAAACGGAAAAACTGCTCGATGCCGTAAACGCCAACCTGGCCAAACTGACGGCGCTGGAACGCATGGCCGAGTTGCAGCTCGCCAACGGCTACGCCATCCCGACGGATGTGAAACGTATTCGCGTGGCGCGTACCAACCTCGAAACCCAACGCCATACGCTGGTGCACAACATCGAAGCGCTGCACCAGACACTCCAGTTTTTGTGCGGCATCCCCACCGAATCCGCCTTCGACCTGAAAGCGGAAATGCGCAATCCGGCTGCCGACTCGTCGCGCTGGCAAAGCCTGGCACTTGAGCTGGAGTCCACCACCGAGTTCCGGCTGCTGCAACGCCAGATCGAACTCAACAACATCCAAACCCGCAGCCTGCGCGGCGCCATGGCGCCCAGCCTGAGCGCCTACGCGGCCACGGCATTCCAGGCCCAACGCCCTGACGCCAACTTTTTTGAAACCGACCGCCGCTGGTACGGGTTCGGCGCCGTCGGCTTCAAACTGGACGTGCCCATCTTCGACGGCTTTTTGCACCGCCGCAAAGCCGCCCAACTTGCCATCGAAGGGCTGAAGATCGAGGAAGACCGCCGCTACCTGGCCGATGCCAAAACACTGGAATACCAACTGGCCCGGGTGCAATTCGACGGCGCCATCCAGATGCTGCGCACGCAAGAGGAAAACGTGGCACTCGCCCGCGACATCACCGACAATCTCGTGCTTCAATACAAAGAAGGCGTGGCGCCGCTTACCGACCTGCTCAACGCCCAAACAGCGCTTACCGAAGCGGAAACGCACTACTGGCAGCAGGTGTTTACCTACAAACTGGCCGTGCTGAAGTTGCTGAAAGCAGCGGGGTATTTGCGGGTGTTGCGGGAGGGGTGATCAGAGCATTTCCCGGCGCCCCAAATCATCAATTTTATACACCACATCATTTTCCAGAAGAATGCCTTTGGTTTTTCCGGTAAATTTTTCGCGGCCATGCTTTAGGTCAATTTTTATCAGGCGGCCGTCAAAATCGGTTTCAATATCGTCCACAACCGTATGGCCGATCACCACCTTTTTGGCCCCGAAATGGCTTAGCACACGTGTAAATTCCGGTTCTTTTATTTTATCGTAGTATTTGTATTCCATAGCCATGCCCCGGTACCAGAACGGCCCTTTGCGCCCCATGAGAAAGTTGGCCTTTTCGTCGGGGCCGGGATTGTTGTACAGGCCCTGATCGATGTTTTTGCGAACGACCGAATTGATTTCGGCGAACCCGGCAGCGTGGTCCGGAATTTCAGGGCTGAGACCTGCATGCACGAAAACATATTCCCCGATTTTTTCGGCCACATTTTTTGTCCGGAGCCATGTACCGAGTTCGGATTGCGGGGCGAACAACATTTTGTAATTCGATTTCGCATCGCTGTGTTTCCCGATTTCCTGGGCGATCTTTTTGTATTTGGGCAGGGCGTACCGGAAATTGCCCTGAATGTTCATGATCTCGTGGTTCCCGAGCACGTAGTGTACCATTCCGCCTTGCGCCGCCGCCTCCTGCTCCAGTTTGTAGACCAGCCAAAGTGTGGGGATCACATTGGCGCCCCGGTCGGTAAAATCGCCCAGCAGAGCCAGGTGGCCGTCGGCGAAAACCCAGTTGAATGCGGCATCGATCACCCCGTTCTTTTGTAAAAAACCGGCGAAGCCATCGAAATTACCCTCGATATCCGAAATGGCGATCAACCGCTCCGGCTGTTCGTATTCCCACTCCGGAATGCTGTGTTTTTGCCGAAGGCGCACATGAAACTGGTCCGCCGCCGGGTTGTTTACGCGTACCAGGACGGAATCGCCGGAGAAGGGTTGCTGAAAAACCCGGTTGTTTTCATCCACCCGGATTAGCTTGCCTCCGATCAGGTAGGGGCCGTCCAGTCCTTCGAGTTCGTACACTTTCTTTTCAAAAACCAGAAACCGGCCCTTGTCCTCATCGTAGCTCAAAATGATGGTTTCGCCGCTGCTGATCCTGCCATCGGTAAACCGGACCAGCAGCACCACTATGAGCGGAAAAATGATCAACAGGGCAAGCATGATTTTAGCGGCGATGCGCAGTGTTTTTTTCATGGAATTCCGGTATTGCATGCAGAGTTGTTAAGCGAAAATAGAGGCAGTTACGACAGTTATCCTTGCATCAATTAATATCTGCGATGCGACAGTCTCAGGTAATGTACAAAACCTTGAAACTGAAAACCCAGGACATTCGCTGCCTGTAGCCACTCCGTATTTTCCGGGATTCAACTAAAAATTTGCAGCAATTGCTACGCAAGAGGCGGTTGTTGCGTTGGGACAATTTTCAGTCAAAATTGCCTCTAAGAAACGCCTGAAAAACAACTTCCCGATTAGAATAAATTCAGATTCCTCCCTCGCAGGGCGGGGTCGGAATGACAAGGCGAGTTGAGTAATCAGGGGTTCAATGTATGTACGGTCTTCCCTTTTCTTGTCCTGTCGCAGCGCAGCGGAGACACCTACACGAATAGCATTCGCGGGATTTGCCAATAAATGTTGGTGCCTTAAGTTTTCGAATAATTGAACTTTTGTAGATGTCTCCGCTGCGCTGCGACAAGACAAGCCTACGGGGTATAACCTGCGTAAAGACAACCTAAAGATCACACACGCAGGTTAATGTGCTGGATTTGCCCCTGATTCGCATACCTCAGCCCAAAAAATACGCCCCCAAAAACGCGCCCACCGTAGCCACAAAACCCATCATAAAAATGGTGTACGAGTACGTCAGCAGCTTGTACTTTTTGTCGAGCACATGCCCGAGGAAATACAGGTCGCGGGCCATATTGCCGAAAAGCAGGCGGCCGTCGCGGAGCATTTCATCCACAGCGGCTTCGTACTGGTCGAGGCTGAGGTGGATGAAATTGCCGAAAAATACCGGACTGGCGGGCTGTTGCGGGTGCGGCATGAAACTGGTGACCCGTGGTTTGGAAGAAAGCACCGCGTAGATCAGCGAGCTCAGGCTGGTCACTAAAAACAGGATAATGGGCAGAATGAACAGCGGGTTGCGGTTGGTGAACGTCTGGTAGGTCAGCAGGGAGATCGCTACCGACAGCAGTATGGAGTTCACGCTGATCATGATGTGCGCCTTGTTGTCGGCGATGGCGCTCAGGCGGATGTGGTTGGCGTAGTTGGCGCGGAAGTAGGTCTGAATGCTGGAGCGCAGCGGGCGCCGGGCCAGGCGCTCGAAGCGCTCGGGGACGGCTTGTTCCGCTTTTTTCTTTTTGGCCGGCGGAATGGCGGGCACGTTCAATTGGTGGTGCAGGTCCAGCAGGCGGGCAGCCAGCGCAGGCTCGTAGATTTGCTTGGCTGTAGCAGTTAAAAACGGCTCCTGCAACTGCTTGCGTACAAATTCCAGCCAGGCCGCGGGGTCGGGCGCCTGGCCGCCGAGCAGCTCCTGCTCGAGTTGGAGGAGCGGGCTGCGGGTATCGTAGGTTTCGGCCCAGTCGTAGGCGCGGATAGCGTCGTGCAGCACACGGGCGGTTTCCAGTTCCGTTTTTTTTGAAGCAAACGCGCCGGCGATGGTTTGGCGCAGCCGTTCAATTTTTTCCGGCGCGCATTTTTGTTCGACCAAAAAAAACTCGGCGCGGATGGCGCTGGTTTCAGCGGCCTGCCGGGGTTCGTACAGGTAGCCGATATTGTGAAACCAGGCGGCGATTTGCACGAGTTCGCGGTCAGATTCCGACAGCCCCTCCGCTTGGGCAATGGTGTTGGCCTGTTCGGCCACTGCGGCAGCCTGTGCAAAATTGTGGTACACCAGCCGGGGATCGTGCTGCGCATTCCAAAGTTGGAGCACATGCGCGCGGGCGGCGGTTACCAACGGGGTTTCAGGATGGTTCTGGTCTTGATTTTTCATGTTTGGCACCGGTTTTTTTTCGGGATTGCAACGCTTTTCCGGTTTTCCGCTTGCGATACATTTCCCGCAGATTCGCGCAGAAAAGGCCGCAGATTTCCGCAGAATACTTTAGTAAATACAATTGACACCCTTTTCCAAAAAGATTGATCTGCGAAAATCAGCGTTTTTTCTGCGCGAATCTGCGGGAAATACATCGCGAACGGATACCCGACAAAAGTAGGCAACCTCCAACAAAAAACGCCCGATCGAAGTTATCCGATCAGGCGTCAGCAGATTTCTTGTGGTGACCACGACTGGAGTCGAACCAGCACGTCCGTAGGGACACTACCCCCTCAAAGTAGCGCGTCTACCAATTCCGCCACGTGGCCGTAAAAAATGCGCTTTAAAAATTGCGGCTGCAAAGGTAACCTGTCAGGTCATTTTTCCAAAAAAAGTGCGGCATAACGCCGAATCTTTTTTTGGAAAAATGACCTGACAGGTTTTTCACCCATCACCCGAAAATATCCTTTACCCGGTCGATAAAACTCTTGTCGTCTTTCCCGGGGTCGGGCTGGAAGCCGGGCGAATTGCGCAGTTGCTCCAACAGGCGGCGCTCTTCATCCGACACCTTTTTGGGGGTCCACACGTTGACGTGCACCAGTTGGTCGCCGCGGTGGTAGCTCTGCAGGGCCGGCAGTCCTTTTTCGCGCAGGCGGAAAATTTTACCCGATTGGGTACCCGTCGGAATTTTGATACGGGCCCGCCCGTCGAGGGTGGGCACTTCCACCTGGGCGCCAAGGGCCGCGTCGGCGATATTGATGAACAGCTCGTACATGATGTTGTTCCCCTCGCGGGTGAAATCATCGTGCGGCAGCTCTTCGATGGTGATGATCAGGTCGCCGGGTTGGCCGCCTTTGGCGCCGGCATTGCCTTTGCCCGACATAGACAACTGAATGCCTTCGTGTACGCCGGCTGGAATATCCACATCCAGGGTTTCTTCGCCAAACACCCGGCCGTCGCCTTTGCAGACATTGCAGGCGGCACGGATGGTTTGGCCGCTGCCATTGCAGGTGGGGCAGGTGGTGGTAGTTTGCATGGCGCCGAAGGGCGTTTGCGTGATCCGGCTTACCATGCCCGAGCCGCGGCAAGTATTGCAGGTGTCTACCGAGCTGCTGTCGCGGGCGCCGCTGCCGTTGCAGGTTTTGCAGGCGATTTGTTTGCGGACCTTGATTTTTTTGCTCACCCCCGTGGCGATTTCCTCGAGGGTCATTTTCACTTTTATACGCAGGTTGGCGCCGCGTTCGCCTCTGGAGCGGGCAGTACGAAATCCGCCGCGCCGGCCGCCACCGCCGCCGCCAAAAAATTCGGAGAAAATATCGTCGGTATCAAAGCCAAACCGGCGCAGGATGTCGTCCATCGACATTCCCTCAAAACTGGTATGCCCACCGCTCATACCGTCTACACCGGCATGGCCATAGCGGTCGTATCGGGCGCGCTTGTCGGCATCGCTCAGCACCTCGTACGCCTCGGCAGCTTCCTTGAATTTCTCTTCCGCCGATTTATCCCCCGGATTTTTGTCCGGGTGAAATTCGAGGGCTTTCTTGCGATAGGCCTTTTTAATTTCGTCCGCAGCGGCGTTTTTGGCCACGCCCAGCACCTCGTAATAGTCTCGTTTAGCCATTGTGTTGGTCATTGATCGACTGTGGTTGTTATCATTTTCCGATCACCACTTTTGCGTAGCGGATGATCCGTTCGCCGAGTTTGTAGCCTTTCTCGATCACTTCGACAATTTTTCCCTGTACTTTTTTGGAAGGCGCGGGGATTTCCGCCACCGCTTCCTGGGTATCGGCATCGAAGGCATCGCCGGCGTCGTAGCTCAGTTCCGAGAGGCCGAAGCTTTGCAGGGTGTGCCGGAGTTTGTGGTGGATCAGGGCAATCCCTTCGTCGAGGGCCTTGTTTTTGGCGGCCCTGTCAAAATCGTCCAAAACTGGCAGTAATGCTGTCACGATGTCACGTCCGGCCGTTTGTTTGAGTTCGAGGCGTTCTTTGGCTACATTGCGCTTGTAGTTTTCAAAATCGGAAAGCAGGTAGAGGTATTTCTTTCTGGACTCCTCCAGTTGTTGCTGCACGCTGTCTTTTTCAGCCGGGTCATTTTCAGCATCCTGGATTGTTTTCGGGTCTTGGGTTTGGTTTTCGGCTTGCTCGGCGGCATTTTCCACGATTTCCTGTTCGTTCGTGTCCGGGCGCTTATCTTCCATGGTTGAACTGTTTTTCAACATCTGTTATTCGTAAAAGTATCTAGTTGTCAGGCTTTTGTACAATTATTATGCCCTCCGGGAATATGTGCCAATTTGTCAGCGGCCGGCCAGGCCTGTTTGCAGCATTTTTTCCAATTGATCGGATTTCAGGTTGACCCCCATGATTTGGCCTTCCGGGTTGATCAAAAAGGTAGTGGGGATCGAATGAATATTGAACTGCCGGGCCAAAGGTCCCTTGAACTGGTCGTACTCCACCGTATGGTATTTCCAGTAGAGCCCGTCCATTTCGACGGCCCGTTTCCAGGACCGCTCACTGGACTCGATGGCCACGCTGAAAATTTCAAAACCCTGGTCGTGATATTGCTCGTAAAGCGGTACCAAATGCCGGTTTTCAGCCCGGCAGGGGCCGCACCAGCTCCCCCAGAATTGCAGCAGCACATATTTGCCGCGCAGGTCCGACAGGCGGGCCGTTTGGCCATTGGCGAGCGTAGTTGTAAAATCGGGCGCCATTTCGCCTGCAATAAACCGCGGCTGCCGGTACTGGTAAACGGCATAGGCCACCAGCAGGCCTAAAACGACAAAGCCGAGTTTCCAAAATCGTGATTGCATCGTATTTCCAAGTTTTTTATAGATAAACTGCTCAACGTTCCGAGCCGCTTAGTGTTTATTTGTTCCTGCGTGTTGATTTGTGGTATTGAGCCTCATTCAACACGCGTGCGCCGGACAGGGTTCGGCGGTACTACACACAAACGCCGAACGGAGTTCGGCGGTACAAAATCCACCTACCGTGCTGACCATCGACCCAACACAAATACCCACCAAAGACCTCCACCAGTACATTCTCGGCGCCGTGGCGCCCCGCCCCATTGCGTTTGCCAGCACGATGAGTGCCGACGGCGTGCCCAACCTTGCGCCCTACAGTTTTTTCAACGCTTTCAGCAGCAATCCGCCCATTCTGATCTTCTCGTCGAACCGGCGGGTGGCCAACAACACCACAAAGGATACCCTCAAAAATGTGGAAGATACCGGGGAGGTAGTAATTAACGTCGTGCCCCATGCGATTGTTCGGCAAATGGCGCTGTGCAGCATCGAATACGGCGCCGAAGTTAATGAGTTTGAAAAAGCCGGATTGACGCCCCTGCCCTCCGAACGGGTGAGGCCATTCCGGGTGGCCGAAAGTCCGGTGCACATGGAGTGCGTGGTCGAGCGCGTCCTCCCGCTCGGCGAGTTGGGCGGCGCCGGCAACCTGGTTGTTTGCCGGATCGTGCTGATGCACATCAACGAACAGGTACTGAGCGAAACCGGGCGCATCGACCCGCAAAAAATCGATCTGATGGGCCGCATGGGCCGTTTTTACTATGCCCGCGCCAGCGGCGATGCCGTGATGGAGGTTGTTCAGAAAGTGACGGAAATCGGGGTGGGTTTTGATGCCCTGCCCGAAGGCCTGCGCCACAGCAAAATACTCACCGGCAACGAACTGGCCCGTTTTGCCAGCCTGCAGGCCTTGCCCGGCCGGGAAGAGTCGCTGGCGCTCCTGTCCACTGATCTGGCTGCTGAAATTAAATCTGCCGGCGCCTCCCGGGAGGCGTTGCACCGCTTGGCCCAGGGGGCTCTGGTTCGGGAAGAGGTGGAGGTGGCGGCTAAGCTGGCTATGCTGGGAGAATATTTGTGAGTGCGGAGTGCGGAGTTGCGAGTGCGGAGTGTTCACCTTCCCGGATGGGGTTATTTGTTTCCTTTTTTATTGGATTGATTTGCACGCGCTGTTTTAATAGAAGACACTGTAATGGCTAACAATTCATCTGCTTCTTTCCAGATTGGTGAAACTTGAGGCCGCCAACTTTCAGAAACAGAAACGGCAAATTCAAGCCAAAACATCGTTTCGTCCAACTCTTCCTCCACAATCCCCATTTTAGCGATAAAATCTTTACCTGACTTGCGCCGACAAGCAGCCCTGTAATTTGCAGCACTGGATGTACTACTCCGGATCATTTGCCCCTTGATCGTTTTGTAAACTATATTTTCCGGCAATTGCTCTGCAAATTGTACGACACTCAAGGCAAACGCTTTAAAGCGGTTTTTCAACTTTTCATGGTCCATAACCGGAAATTATTTTAGCATTATATTTCATGACCAAAAACTAGATCATTCCTACTCGAAATGGCGATCACTCCGCACTCCGCACTCGAAATTCCGCACTCGAAAGCCGCGCTACCACAATCCCCGTCTGCCCTTTCTGCGAGCGCACATACTGCGCCAGCGGCTGTCCGGAGATCAACACGCGCTTGCCCAGCGACGAGGCATGCAGCAAATGGATGCGGCCATTTTTACGGATAGCAAATCCCTGGTGAGAAATGTCCAGGTCCTTTTTCCAGGACGTGAGGGCGATGAGGTCGCCGTCTTGCAGGAGGTGCTCGATACCGGCGATTTTTTCCTGGGGGATAAAAAACCATTCGTGGGCGTTCAGGCGCTTTTCCACTTGCCGGATCTGTTCCAGCTGCTCCGGATTTTTCAGTTCGGGATATTTGTGGGGCCGGGCGCTCATGTACCCGATTTTTGTCTGGTACCGAATGCCGCCCAAATCCCGGGTAATATTTTTCAGGTAACCGGATTTTTCCGCCTGCAGGAGCCAGCCGGAGAAGTAGTGCATGCGCGAGGCGTAGCCGTTGATGGCGCCACCCCAGTAGCGCAGTTGCTGCACAAAATACTGCATGGAGTCGAGGCTGGGTGCGGAGGTGCGGGCCGCCAGGGCGAGGGCAAGGCTGTTTTCCATGAATGTCCAGCAGTCGAGCTGGCGCAGGTTTACCGTCAGGGTTTCTTCGCCGGAACTTTCCAGGGTACCGGTAGCGTAGGGCGTACCGAGGAAGGATTTGGCTACCGCCATGGTTTGCGCCGGCAGTGTTGTTTCGGCCTGTGCGAGCGGAATTTTTTCATTAAAAATGGAATAGTCCTGCGGGTCCGGGTCGGGAAAAATAGCGGCGGCAGCGGAGAGCGCGGCCAAACGGTTGGGGGCTGTCAGGGCCGCCGGGCCATGCAGGGAAACCACCGTACCGAGCGCGAGCAGCCCGGCGCCTATTCCGATTAACAAACGCATATTACTTCCGTATTACAGACTCTTCAACGCGAATATAATGCCGGTTTTGAATTTTCCCTGCGGGTAAATGAAAAGTTTAGAGCAGGCAAAAATCCCTACTTTCGCCCTGCATTTGTTCAACATTAACGACATCTCTCTATGTTACGAACGATCGTCCCGCTGATTTGCGCTGTCTGGTGTTGTGCGGCAACTATAGGATTGAGCCAAAATTTCCGCGTTCAGGTTGCTGCGTTTACCGATTCGGTGCCGTCCTCCTATTTCACCGACAAGGGGGTCAACGGCGTGATCGCCAGCGTGGACGAAACCGGCATGTACCGGTATATTTTCGGCTCCTACCCTACCTACATCGATGCCGAAAAAGTGCAGCAGCAACTGATCGCCAAAGGCTTCACCTACGCTTCCATCATCGATCTGGAGGCTCAGCGTTTGCTCACCGACCTCAGTTTTTGCAACTATTTCAAAGGCGGGCCAATCCCGATCACCGAAAACGACAGCATCCGGTTTATTTACTTCACCCTCGGCCAGTCGATCCTGCCGGAGTCGGAAAAAGCCGACCTGGAATACATGCTAAAAAAACTGAACAGTACGGCCAAATCCGACCTGCGCATCCTGGGCTACACCGATGCCGTGGGCAGCGGCAAGGCCAACCTCGAACTGGCCACAGCCCGGGCCCGCGTGGCCCGCAACTATATGATCGACCGGGGCATCGAGCCCGAACGCATGCTGCTGCGCGTTTTTGGCGAAGCTGTTTCCGGAAACATTGAAGAGGATATTGAACAGCAAAGCGAGCTGGAGGAAATCCGGAAATTGTACCGCTGCGTGGTGCTGGTATGGCGGGAAGCGCCGGAGTAAAACAACGGGATTAATCGTCAAAAATACTCTGGTCTACCGCGCTGCAGGCAAACAGGCCGGGGTGTTCCAAAAGCGTTGCAAAAAATTTCCGGCCGGCCTGCACATGCGCGGCATCGGCATGCTGAAAATAGCGGGTGTACACTGGTTTTTGCCCGCTTTTTTTCTCCACCTGATCGACCAGGCGGCGGCTTGCTGCTGATATTTCCGCACTATTGCGCTTACTTTTTTGCGGCAGCAAAATCGCTTCCAGCAGTTGCGATTCACCGGCGCGCCGGAAGTTTTCCAAAAAGCGATTATCGATATACCTGGTTTGCAGGAATTCGGGAACCGGTACGGCCACATCCCCCAGGGATACATCGCCGAACGGCTGTTGGATTGCCTCCAGTGCAGCTTCCGGATTGACGATGCCGTAGTGGCAACGGTGCTGCCGGGCTTGTGGAAGCGACCGGGCGGTTGCAAGCAGGACATGTTTTAGTTCGGCAGCGCCGGCGTCCGGCCGGACTTGCAGGAGCCTGGCGGCCACACCCGCTACGTATGCACAAGCCATGGAGGTGCCGCTTTTGTGGCTGGTTTTGCCGTTGGGCAATGCCGAAAATATGTTGACCCCGGGGGCCAGGAGTTCGGGTTTCCGGAAAGCGCCTTCGACAAAGCTGCCGGAGAAATCAGCCACCCTGCCGTGCTCGTTTACCGCACCCACTGCCAGCGCACCCGGATAACAAGCCGGCGCATGCGCGGCGCCTTCCCCGCTATTGCCAACCGGCAGGATGGGGAGCACGCCTTTTTTCAGAAAAGCATCCAGGAAGGGGGCGAATACCGGCGTTTGCTTGCGGACCCCGACCGCCATGCAGGCTATGCGGATATCGAAGTTGAGCAGGGCGTCCATGCCGGCGAGCAGGTTGAGCAGGTTTTTGCCGCTGGTTGATACCGCAACGACGCACAGTCGCGCATCCGGGGCAACACCCGAAACGCCTTGCGCCGGATCACCGCAAATGATGCCGGCGGTGTGGGTGCCGTGGGAAGCGAAAATGGCATCGGCGCCCATACTACTGGACATTTCCGTCAGACCTTCCAGGTTTGCGAAACCTGGAAGGTCTGAGCGCGTCCGAAAAACAAAATGTCCAGTAGTATGGTCGGCGCCCTCGGGCAGGGGCATTCCGTTTTCGTCAATGACGATCTGATGAGCGATTTTACCCCGGAGCGCCGGGTGCGCGGCGCTGACGCCGGTGTCGAGGTGGCCGACGAGGACGGTTTTTTTCAAGCCTGGAGAATCTTGATGATGAATTCCTGTTTGAAGCTAAAGGCGGGCTTATTCGGGTCGGTAGCCTTAATGGCGATTTGGCAGGAGGCCTTTTTTTCAAAATCAATTGCGACGCCGGCTTTAAGTTGAAGTTCGGGCTTGTTGTCGACATCGACTATTTGAAAAAAGTCTTTGTCCGCGCCCAACAATTCAAGATTGGCCGCCTTGTAAATCGTGCCTTCCGGGTAGGCAACACGGATGATACCGATTGAGACGGCCGAGCTGGTATCCGCATCTTCCCGGATCGTGTCGGAAGAGAGCGCTATGAGGCGGTATTCAAAAGTGGTATACCCATGCGCATAGTACAATTTTACTCGAATGGGGTACGCCAGATCGTCCCAGCTAAGTGTAATTTCTTTTTTATCGGCGCTGTCGTTTTGAAGTGCCAGCCAATTCCCATCCCCGTCTTTTTTGTGCCAGGCGATACCCGTTACTTCCAGCATCGCTGTAGTCCCGTCCTTGGATTGCACCAGTTTGGCGACCAGTTTGGGGGAAGCACCGGGCTCCAAATTAAATGATTCAACTTCCGGCGGCGGATAATTGGCCTTCCACCAGTTCAGGCCGCCGTAAGCCGCTTTTAATAACAGGTTGAGGGTCAGCGGTATTGCGTTAATTGCATGGGTTGAACCACGCCGTACAGCCTGTTTGGTGCTGCCTTTTTTCTCCAGATTTTGCAGGCCTTTGTCAATTGCCGCGACTTTTGATTTCAGTTTATTTTTGGGCAGCGCGCCTGCGTTTAACGTGTTGTCGCTTTTAATTTCTTCTAAATCCTGGTTCGCTGTTCTGACAAGTTCGAGTGGTTTGTTCAGGGTGTTCCGATCTCCGGCCTGGTTAAACGCTAAAATGCCGGCGGCCTCTTGCAGGATCAGCCCGACTGCCTGGTTCTCCGCTAGTTCACGCTCCGCCAGCAAAAATGCCGGGCTGTTCAGCGCCGCTTCAATTTGGGTGATTGCATTGTCGGCCTGCTGTTTGTTTTGTTGTATTCCCGCTAAATTTAGATTGGCTTTAGCGGTTTGGACGTGCGTGCGCATTGCCTGGACTTTTTGAACCAGGGCATTCTTTTGTGCAGCATTCGGGAGAACATCATTTGTATTTAAAAAAGTCAAAAAGTTATCACAGGCCGTTTGAGTCGATCCTAACTTTTCGTCCACCGCAACTATTTGTTGCATCACCTTTGCTTCAAGATCGGCAGTAAACGCCGTGCATTGCTTCCTGGCATCGGCAATTTCCTCCCGGATTTCCCGAATATTCTTTACCCCTCCGGGGTAGGGCCCGGACTGGCCGGGGTTTACTAATTTGAGCAGGTTTGCGTAGCCGGCGAGCTGGTCAAGTCCGTTTTTGTTCAAGGCGCCCGCCATGGTACCGGCGCGGTTTTCCAATTCCCTGAGGTCGGAATTGTTGGCATTGATCAAATGGTCCATGCGCGGCGCCGTATTCTGCAGGTCGGTCTTGAATCGATCCCGCAGGGCCCTGATGTTTTGTATGTTGTTGACAATTGCGTTGGGACTTTTGTCATTCAGCAAGACCGTGAAGGCATTGTCAAAGGAAATTGAACTGGTACGGATCGCGTCCAGGTTCTCTCCAATCGATCCAACCGGTTTGTTTAACGGGTTTAACGCCTGCGCCAGGTTGCCGATCAAGCCTGCGCTTTGTTGGGCTGCCTGCGCTGCGCCTTGCAATTTTTGATTAAATGGTTGCCTGAACGAAGTAAAGGCATTATTGAGTTCATTGTAAAAAGGGTCTATGGCCCGAAATCCGGCTCCGGGAGCTCCCTGGCCCGGCTGCGCCGGCGCCAATACCCGCCTGGCCTGTAAAAAGGGCTTCGGGTCATCCAAATAACCAATCGCCGTTGCAAGACTTTTGTCTGCAGCGTCAAATTCGTCCTCCACCTTCCACTGCTCAACGATTATCAGTAAAACATTTTCCGGTAGTTTTTGAATGGCATTGTTCAAGGTTTCGATATCCAAAGCCATTGCATCAAAAGCATTCCGGGTAGGGACGATCAACTGGTTTATTGCATCTACTCTACTGGCCACCGTATTGAAATTGGTTTGGAACCTTGGATCATTCAGGCCGGTTTTGACATTGTTCAGCGCATTGCGCAGTGTGCCCACGCCTTGACCGGTCAATAAATGGTCGGCGCGATCGAATGCATTTTTAATGGCGCCGTTTGGAGCAAGTAAGGTTGTTGCGGCAGCAAAAGCATTATGGATAGCTCCAGTGGCCTGAAATTTTTTGCTTTGAAGATTTAATTTTTCTCCAAGCGAATTTTTCCCTGAAACAGCAGCCGCTTTTTGAATGGCGCCGGCGGCAGAACGAACAGCATCAATATGAAATTTCGGGTCCCGCAACGACGCCGTGAACAGTGCAATAAGCGAAAAAACAGAACCGATGATTCCCGGTAGCGGGTCGATGATCGAAGCCGCACCAAGGCGCCGGTCTGTACTGGACACCCGCTCGTCTTCCGCTTCCTCTCTTATGAACTGTTCGATGAACAGCCCCAAATGCGCAATTTCAAAGGCAATGTTTAACACGGCTTCCGTAATATTCCAAATCTTCCGTTGCTCCTTTGGAACCACTTTTTCATTAATGCCGTACATGACAATGCCAAAAAGTCCCCACGCCAGCAGAAAAAGTTGATACTCCCAAATTTGAGTGGGAAAATCCTTTTCATCCACCTTTTTTTCGGAGTGAAAATATTCCGGCGTGCTGAAGACTTGCGCCGCAACGCCGGCGCCCAACCCCGCAAACCGGCTGGCCAGCTCAAACTTAAACGTGTACTTGCTGTCATCTTTAAGTCCGTAAGCCTGGATACCGCCCAAAACGAAAGCCCTGCCTCCATCAATCCATTGGGTCGATCCGTAAAACTTCGGATGTTGCCGGACATCATAGGCATCTTGCAGCATCCCGGAAAAATCCAGTGGGTCCGAGTTGGTCAGCTTGGCCACCAGGGTAATTGGAATGGCCAACAGGATGGCCGGGAGGGTGAAAGGACCGACATTTTTGATTTCCCCAAGTTTGAGCTGGGCCAGGGTATTCTTAATTTGTGCGGAGAGTTCTTCCCCGAGCGATTGAATCTGATCGTAGATTTTTTTAATCAGCTCAACAATGATTTCGATTATGCTTTTGATCAAATCTATGACCGCGGCGCCAAGCGCTTTAGCCACCTTTGCCAATTCCGTAACGACAACATCCATGTTCAGGGGCTTGGTGTTGGTCAGCGCATTCTGGATCGCGGTCAGTTGTTCTTCGAATTCCAGCATAATGCCCGAGTCGGCCATCGCCTGTTCAATCTTGCCGGGCATGGGATCCATCAAGCTGGAAAGCTCCGATTTCGTGAGCAGGTCTTTCAGGGCCTTGTCGAATTGACTTTCCTGCGCAGCCGCTGGCGGCTGGCTTTTGCCGCGTTCCGCGAGCGGCGGTTTGCCGGTTTGGGTAGCAACCGGGCTGTCTCGTACTGCCGTAAGCGCCGGGTTGTCTTTCAGTACCCGGTGGCTGATGCCGGAATCGGTCAGTTTGTCGATGATCGATTCCAGCTTGGACTTCAAATCGGACAGGTCGACGCCTGGTATATCGTCCGGCAAGGCTTTTTTCATTTCCCGGAGCACCGTGCTTAAATCCGCGTCGAAGGAGGGGATGGAAATACCCCCGAGCGCTCCCTCGATGGTTTCCTTCAATGTTCCGAGGATATTTTTTAAAAAATCCAGGTCGATGAATTCCGGTTGTGCGCGCAAGGTTTCCAGGAGATCGACGACGGAGTCTTTCATGCCCGAAAGCCGGTCGTCTTTAAACATCCAGTTAAGTCCGTCATTGAGCAGTTTTTCAATTTCTGCGGCAGTTGTCAAAATATCCTTGCCATGTCCTTGCACCTCCTTTAAAGAACCCAGGATGTCACCCATTTTGAAGCTGGCAGTAGTACCGGTTGTGCGCATAGCCTTAGTTTTTTGCCAAAATATTTTTCAGGTTTAACTCAATCTGCTTGATGCGCAGCATCGGCAGGCTGGTCAGGCTTTCGGGATCAACTTTTGAAAACAGATCGACGCTGAACAGCAGCGAGGCGTTTTGCGGGGAAGGCTCGTTCAGGCGGAGCCAGAGATCGATCTCGTCGGCCAGCATCTTCGGGTAGGCGGCCAGGAGTTTTTCGCCCGAGGCCAGCGTTGCCTTGGGTTTGAGCCGCAGGCCCATGAGGAGGGGCAGGGTCGATTTCAGGTCCACATTCAGGCCCGTACCCAGGGCCAGGGCGAAAGCATAGCGGCAACTGAGTCGCAACTCGTAATCGACGTCGAGGCCCGTAATATCCGGAGCAACCAATTCCATCAGGCGCTGCAGGTGTTCGAGCAGGGGTTTGTCTTCCGCCTGATCGCCCGGCGAATGCAGGGTGGCCAGGTCCCAGGGCTCGTCGTTGGTGATGAAAGGGCTGACCAGGTTGGTGAAGCGCACGGCAGGCGTTTGGAAAATAAATTTCGGATTGGTTTCGTGCCCCGCCAGCAAGATTTTATTGCGGCTCAGCCAAATGGAGGCCCAGGCGTTTTGGTGCTCGACCACATCCAGGTTTTCTACCGTAAACTTCCGGTCGGGGATGAGCGAGTCGCCAAAAAACGTCTGGTCCAGGGGGTCTTCCAGGAAGGTAAAGGTTTTTTTGACGGAAGCGTCGTCCCAGACCCCATCGCCCTCCTGCTGGTATCCGGGCAAAGCCAGCAGGGGCTCGGGGTCATCGGCGCCAAGCCGCGAGCGCAGGATCGTTCCCCGCGGATAAATAAAGCCCTGCTTGCGTTTCAGCGGTTCGCCGTTGGCGCCCGTCACATCGGGGAGCGGCTCTTCGCTGATCTCAAAATGCATGTCCCCCGTTTCGGGCTTGTAGACGGACACCACCGGTTTCCAGATTTTCCAGGCATCGGCGATCTCACCGGCGAGGGTCTGAAACGCCAGCAGGGCTTTTTTTGCCAGTTTTTGATCTTCTCCTTTTCCGGCATCGAACAGGGTTTCTTTGCGAAGCAAAGCCAGGTCTTTGGCCAGGTCGGGATAAAGCTCGTTGAAGTTCACAAGGGCCTGGAACAGGTCGCGGGCAGGGACCTTCGCAGCCCGGGCCAGCGAGCCTTCCATCAAGGCCGGCAAGGTGTTGAGCTGGATGATGCAATCGATGCTGTCCTGCGCGATATCCTCGTGTTCGTAAATAATCGTGTATTCCCATTGCCGGATATCCTCCAGGTCGGTGCGGCTGCTTTCGTCCACTTCGGCGCCCTGGTAGATCAGGGATGGCGGACTCGGGTAATCGCACAGCGGGATGGGCACGGGGCTTTTGCCCATGTAATTGGAATTGGTAAACAAGGGCGCCCGGTTGTGGAACAGCTGGAAATCTTCCGCTCCGAGCAGGGTTTGCAGGTCGCGTTCCAGATTTTCAAGCCCGATGTAAAGCCGGTCTTTCAGGGGGCTGGCCTTGATTTTCTGCAAGACGGCTTTGATACTGGAATTGTCCGCCATTTCGACTGCGTATTTTTTCTCCAGGCCCTGGAGCATCGTCCCCGCAATCCGGTAAAATGCCGCGCTGAAAAGCGTCAGCTGCTCGTAGAACAGCCCGTAGAATTTGGTTCCCAAACTGTCGGTCAGCGCGTACTCAAAATCCGGAAGCCCAACGAAGTCGATATTTTTCAGCTTGCCGGCGCCGAGCGCTTGCAGCACAATGTCAAACTGATCCCGGTCCGGCACATTGGTTTCATCTTGCAAGCCGGCCAACAGGCCATCCGTGATCCGGAAGGGGTTAAAAAAAGCGAGCAAGCTTACACCAAACCGATCGAACTGCTGCTGCCCGATTACGTCGACAACAGCCGTTTTAAAATCCGCAGGTTTAAAAAATTTCGCGCCTTTCAGGGCGCCGGCCCGCAGCGCATTGCCAACTGCCCGGAATTCGGCGGCATCTGTTTTGCCCCTGAAATGCGCATCCAGCGCATCGAGCCGGGCGTCGGTGATCTGGAAAAAGGGCTGCGCGTATTTTAGGATCAGCGCCTTGAATTTCTCGTAACTCAGCCTGCCCAGTTCTTTTTTCAGCGCCGTTTCCAATTCCTGCCGGGCGAAAAAATCCTTATCGAACAGCAGACCGCCGGTTTGAATTTCCTTCAAGGCTTTTTGCAACAGCCGGAGGCTGGTCAGCGCCGCTTCCGCTTCCAGTTCGAGCCGGTCGAGCGCGGTAGTCCCGATCTTGAAAACCGGACGGGCAAGTTCGAGCAATTGGTCTTTGAACGCATCGTAGTCTGCTGCCGGCAGTTCTTTCCGCAAGCCGGTTTCGAGGCCGCTGAGGGATAAAAATTCGAAGTCCTTGATTTTGCTGGAAACTAAAATATCGCGGACGGGGCCCAGTTCGGTATTGCCGGCATCAATCAGCGCATTGAGATTTTGTAACATGGCCCCTTCAATCCGGTAAAACGGGTTTGTGTATTTCAGGAGCCGGTCTTTAAACCGGTCAAATCCGGAGGCGCCGGTTGCCGTTTTCAGCGCCGTTTCCAGTTCCGGCAGGGAAGGAAATTCTGTACCGGGGAGTGTCGATTTGCGTACGGTTTTCAGGGTGGTTTTAAAATCTGTATGGTTGCGAATGGCCGTATTCAGCGCCGGGGTTAATCGGTTGATCCCTGCCGGCGTGACGGCATAAACCGGTTTGGAAAAGGCCCGTAAGGTATCCTTGAATTTGGCGTATTCCGTTGCCCCGAGGATGGTTTTCAGGGAGGCTTCAAAATCGGCTTGTTTTGCGTATTGGCTGTTTTTCCGGTCGCTGGCGTTTAATTTGTCCAGGGCCTGCCGAAAACCTGCCAGGTTTTTTGATTCGGCATCCACCCGCTTATCCGCATCTGCGAGCAGGGCATCCGTAATCTTATAGGTATTCAGGTTTTCGGGCAACACCAGGCTCAACCAGTTCGACGCCTGAAACTCCTCGGGAATACCCGGCACGGTTTCGATCGTATGCTCGATCTCGGTGACCCGAAACTCCAGTTCCAGATGTATGGAAGCAAATTTTTCCGGCGTTTTGGTATCGAACAGGTAGGTAAAGGTGGAGGCGCCGGTGCTTTTTTGCAGATCAATCCGACCGGCAGACAGGTTGAAATCAAGATTTTCCTGATTGGCCAGCGTCAGGTTTTGCGGGTCTTCACCCAGCCAGACGTTTTTCACAACAGCAGCGCCGCGTATGCGCGGTAATGCCTTGGGCGACACCCAATCTTTCGTCAGGGCAGTGTTTCCGACCTTGATCGCTACCGCAAACTGCACGGCCGTTTCAATGTCGTAGCCTTTGACGAGGTGTACCAGCAATTCCCGTTTCAGCGCGTCTTTGGCCTCTTGCAGCGTGCCGGTGTTCCGGTCTTCGAGCAGGATCACATCCAGGGAATTGCTGATCGACTGCGCCAGGCTGGATTTGGCCGTCAGGATAGCCTCCGTTTTGGCCTGATCCAGTTGCATCGCCTGCACCAGGCTTTCGGGTTCCAGGAAATCCTCCACGGCAACCAGGAACTCCCGCGCCAGCACATTGATGTCGATCGCATCAAATTGTTTTTCTTCGGTTGCAAAAAGGTCAAACGTTTGCGGATTATCCCCTGCATTCTTTTTCCAGCCTTCATAATTGTTCAACGGCACTTTGCCGGCATGCAAGGTGTTGGCTAAAGGCGGAATGGCAAAGTAGGCCGGGTTTTCTTCCGAAATATCATAACTGATGCCCCTGGCGGTTCCCAATTGCACGGCATAGTAGGGGCGCCCTATGTCCACCGCGTGCTTCTTTTTCAGGCGATCCTCGCCAACCGCCAGGCGCAAGTCGGGGAAAGCTTGCTCAAAGTCACCGGCAAAATCCCGGACGGTGGTTGTTCCGGGGATAATTTTCGGCGTCAGGAAGGCCGTGTTGGAAAGCACTTCCTGGTGCGCATCCAGGACATTTAGCGTCGCTTTTTTGTTCGCATCCTTGATGCGCAGGTCTTCGTGGACAAAGGTTGCTTGCCGGCTGATCGTAAAGCGGACGCCTATTTCAAAAATGAATTGGTCGGGCACCTTCACCAAACTGCTTTTCCGGGAAAACGATCGTTCATAAGCCGTCGGCGCTTTTTTCGAATCGGACAGGTAGGTATAGATTTCTGCCACAAAGCGGAGCAAGCCGGCCTTGTCCAGACCGTCGGCAGCCCCGATGGCCCAACCGTTATCCAAGGTCGTTGAGGCCGATAGCGTGACATCTGCCTGTGCCAGTTGGAAGTACACCTTTTGATAGGTAAGCAGATCGGCTTTCCGGCGCTGATCGGCCCGTTTTTTTGCAGCCGCCTGCTCTTCGGATGTTCCTCCGGGCGCCGAATAAGGATTGGTATCGAAGGCAAATACCAGTTCCAGGGCAATGGTCGATGCGTCCTTTTTTACAAAGCGAAAATGTTCGCTCACGGAAGGCCATTGGTTAAGCCCGATGACCGGGTCGGTGTACCGGAGCGGAAAACCTCCTGGTTTGGGGGTAGCCGTGCTGAGTTTGTTGCCGTAAATATCCTGCCACCAGCATTCCACCGGCAGGCTTGCTTGCTCCTGAATACCCAGGTAGGGATTGTCTTTTCCCGGCAGCAGTTGCGGAATGGTCGTCGTTGGCGGGTTTTCCCGCAGACTGTAGGCCGGGATCAGGCGCTCGTAGAGCCATTTTTGGTGGGGATCATTCCACAGGGTAGGCCCGATGGGGATGCCCGGCTGGGTGGATATGAATCCGGAGCCGCCGACAAGGCCAAAACCCAGCATGTGGTACAAGCCGGCTGCTTCGGCTTTGGCGTCTTTTGCCGGGGTAGCCGGAATTTCCCGGCTCAGCCGGAACCCGATATGACCGGGCGGGATGACCAAAACCGGTACCGTGGCCGAACTGCGGGCCAGCACCAGGTCTTTTTCCGCCTCAACCGGGTTGGCCAGCATAACGGCGTTGTTGAACTTGTGGATGGGGTCGGCGGTATTCCTAAATTCAATGATCAGGTGCACGGAAGCCGATGTTGCCTGCTTGAACCAGTTTTCATCCACGGCGGGGTCCTTGTGTTGGATGTACAGGAAATAGCCGCCGGTAGCGATCGTGCAACCTTCCCAGATAAATTGCAAAAACCGGGTGTCGGGCGTTTTGTTGGGCGTGCCCTGCCTTAGCTCGGCAGCAAAGGCGGAACGGACCGAATCGGCGGTATTGGTCGACAGGTTGGAGCGAAAAATCTGAATGGGCGGCGCGCCGCTTGCCGGCTCCAGGCTGACCAGACCGCCACCACCTGCTTCGCCGCCCGGCGTATACGCCAGGTACAGGTCGACCGGGTCGCTTTCGGCGTTTTTGCTCAAAAAATTGAAGATTTCCTCCAGGATATTCAGATCGTCGTCGCCGGCTTCGGTGATCTCGTAGGTATGCGCCAGGAAACCCTCGTTTTGTATATTTGGAATGCGCCGGACGTTGAATTTAATCATGCTCACCCAGCTAAAACCCGCATTCCCAACCGCTTTTTCCTGCTTGTGATCGCCTCCCGGCCAGTTAAATAAATCAACTTTTGGCGCTGGATCGGCAGCCCGGACGTGCGTTCGGAGGCTGCTGGAAAGGGGCAGCAGTTGATCGGTGTCGGTTTTACTTTTTTTCCATTCGATTACCTGCCGCAGGGCAAAATTCATGTTTTGCGGGGTGTAAAATGGAATCTGCTCCGGCAGGCTGGCCGGAAAGCCGGCGGCTTCCACCGTTTTCAGTTTTTGCGCAAGATCAAAAAGCGGGTAGGTCCGGCTGTTTTTGGCTTCCGTGTCGATCCGGTAGGTAATCGCAGTAAAAGCGCCCCCGGATTGGGTTTTCAGGTAGGGAATCTTCGCCGGATTTTTAAGCTCGATCCGGTAGTAGGTATCCGGAACCTGGATCGTTACTTTCTTTCCATCCGGGCCGGTCTCGGTTTTAAACAACAGGTCCACTACGCGGGCGTCTGCAAAGCCAAATTGTTGCCCGGTCGCTTCATACAGGCCCTGGGCGGCGCCAAAAATCTGGGCTGGAATCCGGAAGCCGTTTAGCAGAAAAGTGGAGGCCATGCCGGCGATGTTCTGGTATTGGGCTTTGGAAACCGCGTTGAGCATGTCCGGTAGCGTGCCTAACGGGGCCAAGTTGATGAGTTCCTGCAAGCCGCTCCGGATCAGCATCCTGAAATAGCCGGTAAAAATGAACTCCGGCAGGTATTCGGCTTCAATAGTGTTGGTGATTTGGGCTTCCGGATCGAAGCGCGATTTGAATTGTTGGCTGAAATCTTTGAGCAGGCCAATTTCAGCCGCACCGAGTTTTTTAGTTTCCGGAGAAAAACTGCCTTGGCCTTTTGCGCCAACCTTCAGGTGCAGGTGAGGGAACATGGGGAAGACCGTGGCTTCCAGTTCGGTGCTGCCACCGGCGCCACCGCTGTATTCCTGAATGCGGAAATTAAACGTATTACCCAGGAAGGTATTCAGCTCGGAATAAGGCAGCGGTTTTGCGGCAAACGCTTCAAATAGTTCGGTCAGGTAGGCTGTCGTGGGCGCATCTTGCTCTGTTTTCCCGGATGCCGCCCACACCCAGCGGACCAGTATTTTGACCATTTCCTGAAAATCCTGCTCCGCAATTTTGTCCGAGTTTTCCTTGTTTTCCAGAAAAAGCATCGCCACCCCTTTCACCCGTTTCGCTTTTAAGGCATCCAGTTCCTCCGGTTTTAAGGCCTTCAACTGCCCGGCCGTCAGGGCAACCGCCTCCGGCGCCCAGGTGAGCGCCGGCTGGAAATAAATATCCAGATTCTTTTTCCCGGAATCGGGCAAACCACTGATTGTTTTATTGAAATCGAAGCTAATCATGTGCAAGGCTTAATTTATCAACCAGTTTTTGGGATGATCCGTGCCGGTCGGCGAATCGATGATGAATTCCTGTTCCACCCGCATTTCAAATTTCTTTTTCACTTCAATCATCAAAATTTTCACCGTGGCCGAAACGGATACTTCGGCCGAAAGCAGGATTTGAATGTCTTTGTAAACCTCCACCACAAACAGGATGGTCGCTTTGGCGACGACTTCGATTTCGATGGAAATGACCACGAAGTCCACCGCCCCATAGAGCCGCCCCACGATCTGAAGGCCGCCGCGCAGCTTGTAGTACAGGATTTCATCGCCGCCGACCGGCCGGTACCAGGAGATGACGCCTTCAATGACGGCTTGAAGGGTGATGCTGATCTCGGCTCTCAGCGGGCCTTTATTGAAGGACTTGCCCAGCCCCACCCGCAAGCCCAGGCCAAACTCGTACACCGTCGTGAACACCCCTAATTTTTCATCTTTTACTTTGGGGATGTTGGTGGAAGTGGCTGCCGAAAGTTTCCGGAAATAAAACCCGCCGGCGCCGGTGAAGGGGAAGATCTCTATGCCGAAAGAACGGGTGTAATCAAAATTCCGGGGAAAACCGAGGTCTACGCCAAAATCGCCGTTGGTGTACACGTCGACGATGATGCCCGGCAGGATGAGGGTTACGGCCCCGAGCTCCATGCGCCGGAACAAATCGGGCAGCACCAGCTCGCCGTGGTATTTGCCGATGGTATCGCTGATTTTGGTGTAGAGGATTTCAAAAACGAAACCCTTGAAATTCTTGGCCGCCGCACCGTACAATTCGATCCGCAAGCCATAAATGAGCGGGTCGTTGAAAATGAGGCTGAGGTTCAGCATGTGCAGCAGCGAAACATCCAGGCCGATCAGCCATTCGCTTTCGGCGCTGAAGGCGATGGGGCTTTTATCCCCGAGGAAGGATTTTTGCGGACTGCCCATGCTGAGGCCGCGGTTGGCTTTCACCAGGTCGTGGTTCTGCTTCAGGGTGCCGCGCAAGGCGCCCATTACCTCCCCGATGGAATTGACATTGGCAGCCTGAGTGAAGGCGATATGCTGGCCCAGGCCGAGGTAGCGCAGTTTGAAGAGCGCCCCTTCCTTGCCCGGCACCTGCAGGGGTTTGCCGTCTACCAGGTCCCAGTTCAGGGGTTTGTTTTTATCAAACCCGAGAAAATCGCCGTAAAAAAAGATGGAGGTTTTCCGTTTGGGCTTTGTGGTAAACTTGATCTCCAGGGAAGTGAATTTGAGCAAATTGAGCTCTGTCGGGATCAGGCCGGGCGGGGTTTGCAGGATAAACGTGAACGATTTTTCCTTTGTCGCCTTGTTGGATTTAAATTTCAGCCGTATGCTGTCCGATAGTTTGTCGAGGTCAAACACAAACCGGGAAATAAAATCCCAGGGCGGGTCAAACTCGTATTCATCAATGGATGGATCGACCAGGGAGGCGAAAAAGGTGATGACATCGCCGAGGGTCAGTTTATTGTTCTTATCAACTTTGATCCCGAATTCAAGTTCCAGTTCATTTTTGTTGGGCTTGTCATAGGCTGCCTCGAAGATGACTTTCCCGATTTGTACCTGGAAGAAGAGTTTTTTTTCAACGATGGTTATTCCTTCCCCATCTTTTATTTCCTTGCCATTTTCTATTTTCCGGTACATCCGCAGGCAGGCGCCGAGGGAGAGAAATTCCAGCCCTTCGATAGGCGCCTGTATCATGCCGCGGATTTCACCGGTGATCCGCTGGCCGCTCAGCTTGGCCAGGTCCAGGCTGGCAGTTATGTTCAGGGGAGTCGTATCGTCGGACCAAAAATTGATATCCGGATGCCAGCTGATGCGCCCGCTAAATCCAAATTGTTTGGTGTTATCCAGAAAGCGGTCGTAGCGTATTTGCAGCTCGTGCAAGTCAATAGTAGTCCAGCCTTTCAACGCATTCGGCTTCAGTTTGTCCTCCTCCTCCACCACCAGGTTGATCAGGCCGGTCACCAGGTCGATCTTTTCTCCCGATTTATTGGAATACCGGACCACTATGGAGCTTGCGGTGCCGGTAGAGCCGGTAGTAAACGAAAACTCCCGGTCCGACTCGCTTAACAGCAGCCCGATTCCTTTTTGCGTACTCATGCGTTACGTTTTTTTAGGTGGATTAGTTGGTGTGAAATCCGGTTCGTCGTTCACATAGGAGGCATACCAACCCAGCAATTTGTCTTTGCGCAGCGGCACTTCATTGGCTGTCCGCGGGTCGCCGAACAGGATGATCTCGGTTTTGCCGCTGGGCGGAAAGGATACCACCATGAATTTAATCACGATATTTTTCAGTTTGAGCAAGTAGCCCACATTGTCGGCAACCCCGGGTTTCGGGTCTTTGTAGGACTCAAAGCGGATGCTCTTGAACACAATCTTGAGCAAACCCTGGATCGTGATCTCCTTTTTCCCGCCGGTGGACCCCGGTAGTTTCAGGCCCAGGTAAAGCCCTTCGGCTTCGGGTTTCCAGGCAACGAGGATGCCGGCCACGAGGCCCGTGCTGCCGGCCAGTGCGCCGGCGCTTCCCAGGTTCAGGTCGTACTCGATGCCGTACCAGATATCGCCCAACTCGACGCTTGGCAGCGGGGAATTGACGGGCATATAGCCGCTGCTGCTCAGGGCGTTGGCATCGCCGATCACGGTTTTGAAGGTTTTGAATTTCAGGGGGAATTTTTCGTACAAGCTTTGGCTGCGCCAGCCGCTGCGGTTGAGGTCGAAGGCCATTTGCTGGGATTTAAAGGCAAATGCCTTGTCGGTAACCTTGCTGCGTTCCGTAGCCGTTTCTTTGTGCAACCTGAACGACATCGTGATCTGCAGGTTGCTCATGCTCAGGTAGTCGGGTTTGTCCGGATCGGGCGCCGCAGGCTCGGCGCCGAAGGAGAGCGCATCGAAAGCTTCGAGGTAGGCAAAACGGATGCGCCCCCAGAAAAAGAAACGCCCGGTGACCGGCAGGGGGTTCGGCAGGGGATTGGGCAAGGGGTCGGTCGCAAACTGGGCTTTGACGATCTCCACTTCCTGAAGCACTTTCCCGGACAATTCAAAGCGGTTGGCCCCGCTGAAGCCAAAGGAATAGGTCGTTTTGCCGTTGTGCTTTTCCGCCACGCCTTTGAGGCTGATCATATTCCGGTCGTCGGTACTGCCCGCGAGCCGGGCTTCTTCGTGGAACAGGAATTCCAGGAAAAGCTGGACTTCGGCGGCAAAATCGGTGACCAGGGAATTCCGGAACACCACCGTCAGGTAGGGTACATGGAAATTGTAGCCGGAAAGGTCCGCCTCGGGCACGATGCTGTTGTCATAATCGATCAGGGCAAACATGGAAGACGGCTTGGGCAACAAGCTGGTTCCGGACGATTCGACGGGGGTAACTTCAATGCCCAGGTATTGCGCGTAAAACAAATTCGGGTCCATGCCGCCTGCCAGGGCCAATAATGCTTCCGGCAGGTTGCCGAGCGGAACGGCGACATTAAAAGCCAGAATGCCGGTCCAGTTGGCCTGTGTTAGCGCGGGCAGAATGGCGGCATATTTCTTTCGTTGTTTCGGATCGGTGCTGTTTCCGTTTTCGATGGCGGTATGCACCAGTTCCTGCAAGCCCAGGCCGGCCATTTCCTTGTTCCGGTTAAAATCGTTTGGAAGCGACCACAGTTCCGGTTTGGCGGCCAGTTCCACCAGGGGTTTGTCGTGAAACTTAAAAACCAGGATGGTGCCGTTTTTATCCCAATGCTCCGTGCCCAGTTCGAACAACCAGGTTTCAATGTCGATTTGGTTGGTCACCCCGGTGAGGTTTTTCAAGGCATCGCCTGAAAAATAGGCCTTGAGCGCATCCGGGTCGGTGATCACCATGAACAGTTGGTTGGACTGGAGCACCGCTTTGAGCGGGGCATCGTGGCGGATGTTGACCATTTGAACCTGCTTGCCGTTCTGGTTCATCGCCAGTTGCAGGCGCTCGATCTGCAAGGCTTTTTTAAACACGGGGTCCGGCGAAAACGTGGCCAGCAAGCCCTGCGGCGTTGTTCCGGTGAAGGCGCTGCGGCCCGGGTTCCGGAGCGGGGTCAGGTAGCCGGTTGCTTTGCTGATCTCCCGGATACGGCTGTACCGGAAATTATTTACCAACAGTTTCTCCAGTTGAAGCATGTCGGTCAGCCGTTCCGGATCGACATGCCCGTAGGGCAACATCGGGAAGGCAAGGGCGGCGTGGGTGGTGGCTGCCTCCAAAGCGCTTTCCTGCGTCGCATTGAGGCTATCCGGCAGCCCGATTGCCGGCACTTCCAGGTAATCGAGGAATTCGGAACTGGACGATTCGGCTTTGTACAACACCGCCTGGTCGGGTTGGCCGTAATACGTCGCGCCGTTGCCTTCGTGCACGTAGGCCCAGGAGGACGTGGGGAAATACTGCTCGCCCAAGCCAGGCGCTCCGGAGGCCGGGTAGCGCACCAGGGCTGCCTGGTTTCCGCCGATCCGAACTGCCGCTTGCAGCATTTCGCGCAGCCAATTGACCAGGTCTTCCACGATTTTCAGGGCCATGAATTTTGAACGGTCGGCTGCGCTGAATGTAAAACCCGGAGGGAAATAAACCTGCCGGACCCATTGGAGGATTTCCTCCCGGTCCGCGTCGTTGATCCCCATCCCGCCACTATAGCTTTCTTCAATGGGCATGTCGAGGTCGATGGTATCCTTCGGGAGCGTGCGGCCGTCTTTTGCCTTGGATTCGATGATCCCGGCTAGGTCGCGCAGCAGGGCATAAGCCGAAACAAAAGCCGGGGCAAATGCCGCCTGGTCGGGCACCAGGTTGAGGTAGGAAGGCGCCGAATCCAGCACCTTTACATACTCCAGGCCCGAAATGCCGCAAATCACATTCGCCTCCGGGATCATTTTGCCGGTGGTGTAGTTGGGCACTTTTAGTTCAAACTTCCCCGACGGAACCAGGTACAACGGCGCGTCCGGCAGGGCTTCCACCTGCAATGTCGCCGGACGGTGCGCAAATACCAAGCGGCTCTCGCCCGCCTGTGGCAACAGGTGCACGGTGTAGCCCCGGTTGGTGCGGTAAGCGGATGGCAGGCCCGGGGATTGGCCCGGCACGAATTCGAAATAACTCCGCTGCCGGCTCAGGGGATAGAGCAAGTCCAGCCGAACCTTCCAATCAATGGTGGCTGGAAAAAAGGCATCCGCTTTGGTATCCGCGTAATGCTCTTGCAAAAAAGGATAGCGGTGCGAGGCCAGATAAAACGCATCGCCCGAAGTCGGAAACTCCGGGTCGCGAAAAAAGATGCGCAGGCCGATATCCAGTTGCTCAAGTCCGGGGTAGCCAAAAACTGCCTGGTCTTTTATTTTCCATTGTTTTTTGGGAATTCGGAAGGTAAATTCCAGGCACCCTGCGGCATCGCCGGCCATGGGAATTTGCACCGCGGCAATATTTTCCAAAAACGCATGCCGCCCATACGCGGCGCTCCAGGTAAATGCGGAAGGGGCGCTTCCCGTCAGGGAAAAACCGCCGGTCGTCAACTTGATTTCGACATCTTCGGCAATCGAAAACGCATAATTCCGGAAATTCAGAAATGCCCGCCGGCGCACCCGGTTTTTTCCGCCTTTGGCATACACGGCGATCGAATGGGTCCGCCACAGGATCAGAGGATCGGCAGGGTTTTCAATCCAAAGAAAACGCGTTTCCAGGTAAAGCGGATCCTGCAGAAACTCGCGCAGCCGGTCCTGCAATACCGTTTTTACCGCCGTTTCCTCTTCCTTTTTCAGTTTTAAAAAAAGAAAAACGCCGGCCGCCGCCCACTGGTCTTCCAACGTGGAAGCGTTGGCCGCGCCAAACCAGGCCGGTATGTACCCTTGGGGTAAATCCAGACGCTTCAGCGCCGTGGCCGGGAATGGCGCACTTTTATATACCCAATTCGTCATAGGGATAATGTTTAGAAGTAAAACTTATCCCCTTTGATCAAGGGAAGGTCAAAAACATCCTGGTTTTTCACCACATTGGTTGTGCCCGGATTCAAAAAGCGGTACGACGGTATGCTGTCCGGGCCGGTGTGCAGCAGCCGCCTTGGCCGGGTTTTTCCGAGAAATGCTGCGAGCTCGGGCTTGGATGCCGAAGCCGCCGGTATGCCGGCATATTTTTCAAGCAGCTGGCGCAGGGTGGTACCCACCGGCACGTACAGTTCCCGGTTGCCAACAAAAACCTGTATTTCGGGTATGATCGTGGCCCTGTCCCGGAAAAAGAAACTGATTATGCTCCCGGTATCGTCCGCCGCCATCGGTATGGCTGTCGGCAAATCCTGCCAGCGGTCTGCACCCACTATCGTAACGGCGCGCTCCGGCGCCGCTGCGGGAATGGTTTCGTTTGGAAAAATCAGACGGAAAAACGGTTTCCGGCTGCCCGTTTTTACCAGGTCGAAGAGTCCGCCTGCACCGTCGGTGCTCAGTTTGCCCCGCGCGCTGGAAAGCAGGCGCGAGAGGAAAGGCCCAAAGCCCAAATATTGGGCGCCGCTACCCTCGTTGTGCGTGTAGCTATGGATGGGGACATAAATGCTTCCGGCGCCGGCAAAACCATTTGCTGCCTTTTGTTCCGTGATATGCACAAACTGATACTGCTGGAAGTCGACGCGCAGCCGCATCCCGGGGTGCAGGTCGATGTAATTTTCGGACATATTCCAGCCGTAATGGTAGTACAACAAGTCGCCGTATTCGAGCGGAAGACACTCGGCAATCCGGTTTTGGAGCACACGCAAACCACCCGCATCCAGACCGCCGCGGGTTTCCACATCGGCCATCAGACCGGCATAAGCCGCGCGGATGCCGGCGGAATTGGCGCTGCCCGGGGTCAGGGTAAGCGTACACGCCGAGCCGGTTTGTTTTAGTGAAAAAATGGCGTTGCCCGCGGGCGACTGGTAATCGGCCTTAAAGATTTTGGGCAGCTCGGAAACTACCGGGTCTTCCGGTTTGTCCGATGCACTGAGGAATATATACGGGCTGTTGGTTTTTGTTTTCAGGTAATAGTCCTCCTTGTGCTTCCGTGTTCCGCCAAACAGGGTTTCATCCTGCGCTTTTATTGTTTCCAGCAAATCGCCGAGCAAGGCCATTTTTGAAACCGGGGGCACATAAATGCGGCGGTCGGGAAGGGTTATTTTCTTGTTTTCATGGGTAAAGGAAATGCCTTTTAACGCCCCCATAAAACCTTCCTTGCTCAATTCCACATCAAGCGAAATTTGCATAACCGTGTCCAACTCAATCGCTTCGCCAAAGGTATCGCCGGTATCCGGGTCTACCCTGGGTGGCAAAACAAGATAAAAGGGAAGCGCAAACTTGGTGCTTCCTTTCAACACGCGGGCTGCGCCGGCGCCGTCGGAAGTGAAGGTCATGGACTCGCCCAGCCAGTTGCCTTTCATGCTGACGGGGTCTCCCAGGCTCAGCTGCGGATCGCCCAGCCGAAACTCCCCATATCCGGGCATGGCATTTTCCAGGACCAGCGGGAGCACCGCCAGTTCCTTGTTTTTTCCAAAAGCCAGTTCCCAGTTTTTATCTTTTTTAAACGAGAGCTGCACGGCATTGAGCGGCGAATGGTTCACCGGCTCGGTGGATGGGTTGGGGCTGGTCAGTTGCAAACGGGCGCCACCCGTATCCAGGGTAGCGTACAGCAGCACCGGATCGTCCCAAAAACGGGTCTGAAAAATACCGTTGAAGGACCATTTACTTTTAGGCTCCGCCGACTTCTGGCACTCCAAATGCACGTGCCGGAACCCGATCCGCGGGTTGATATCGAAGTCTACCGCACGGGTTGCAATAAGTGCCGCGGCGTCTTCGCGAATGGATAAATGAAATGGGAAAACCTCGTCTTTCAGCGGCGGGATCATATTGTCCAGGCTAAAATCGCCGGTGATCGTGAGCGCCGGGTGGTAATGCCGCGCGACATCTTCGGCAGTCAGGGCGCGGTTGAAGATTGCCAGTTGATGGATTTCTCCTTTCCAAGGGTTATCGCTGACCAGATCATTGCCCAGGGCAATTCGAAGCGCGCCCAACCAGGCATTGTAGTAGTCCCGGTCGGTGCGTTCGGCTACCTGAGCGCCATTGATAAAAATGCGCTGTACTCCGTCCTGGTTGCAGGAATACACCACATGCGTGGGGCCGGCGGTACTCAGCGAATCCGGGGGGCTTTTGAAGGGTTTTTCCCAATCGTTGGGCATTTTAGCCAGCCCACCCGGCAAGTAATGGAAACTTACATTCAGGTAAGCCCCGGGGCCATGGTGCGCTTTTTTAAAATCCCCGACTTTCCACGGGCCTTGCCCGATGATAAAGTTGTCATTGTGTCCGGGCCCTTCAATGGTAAATATCCGGGATGGACCTTCCTGCAGGCGTGCAGTCGGTTTTATCCATAGTTCAACAGAAAAAGCCTCGCTCTCCTGGATAGCATCAACCACCAAATTCGGCTTATCACCAGCCAGGCTAGCCAGCATGCTTTTTCCGGCAAAAGCGATGCCCCGCTCGGTCCAGGTTGCCGGATAGGGGGCGTTTTTTTTCTCGGTGAAGTTATCCTTGCCATCAAAATACAGGCTGGGTGCACCCTTGCCGGAAATATCATGTACCGAAAATTCCCGCGGTGCATCCGGTTGGGCGCCGAGTGCCCCGTCGAAGGTATACAATGCCTGCGCCTGGGTCCAGCGGTCATAATCCGACCCGAGCGCCACTTCGAATTTGCCGAGCGTTCCGATAGCGTCGAGCTGAATGCCGGCTGAATCGGAGGCAAAAACCAGGCTTTCGCCGCGCCATTCAGGGACCAGGGCGAGTTTTTCCTCTTTTTTAAATACTGAATTGTACAGGTGGAGCTGCACCTTCCCGCCCGGCGCCATGGTGAGACCGTCCTTCGCGCTGTATTGAAACGTCAGGTCCAAACCGGAAAAGTGGAATTGCGGCCCGTGCGCAAAGGCCCCGGGTTCCTTCACTTGCAGGGTAAAGTCGCCGGTTTTGCCGGTTTTAAACTGAATTTCGTAGAACGCATCGTTGGGTGCCGCCGGAAGGTCATTCAGCAGGAGATGACCGGTACCTGTCACCGTTGCGGCGCCATTCAACGGGCTTTGGGCCAGGGCCGCGCTTAGGCTAAGCAGCGTGGCATCTCCTCCCAGGCGGTAACACCGAATGCCGTTTGAATGCAGTTCGAAGCCAAATTTAAAACCCGGTCCAGTACCTGAACGCTGGAGGAGCAACACTCCTCTTCCGATAACTTTTTGCATAACAAAATTTTATAGCGAGATATGTTTTCAAGGTGTTGGTATCGATTTGAATGCGCAGCGCTGCCGCAAAAATCATCTTTTGGGATAGCCAAGCCAGCCTGGGATTACCTCAGGTGCAGTTCATTTGGGGGCAAATACAGAAGTGTGTTGGAAATTGACCTGGCCTGCGTTTTCATTTGAAAAAATTAATGGGTAAGCCAAGGTAACACAAAGGCGCCATGTTTAAAAATATGGCCTGGATATTTTAAAAAATAATAATCTAAAAGACGCCAATGACGCCAATGAAAACACGGACAGGTGGACAAAAATGTGGTTTGTTAAAAGCAAGTGTCGGGGGGGGGGGGGGGGACCCCCCCACACCACCCCACCCACGCCGGGAAAAAATTGCCCCGCCAAAACCCCCCACCACCGCCCCCCCCCCCCC
>CAZAEZ010000004.1:199185-228050 GCA_964484205.1 uncultured Saprospiraceae bacterium
CCCAAATAAAACCTTCCATGGTTTCAAAATTTTTTTTTTTTTAAAATCATTGTGGGGGGGCGCCTCCCCCCCCCCCCGACACTCCAGCCCACAGTCGCCTTGAAAAAGTGGCCCGGCAAAAGCCCCCTACCAGCGCCGCCGCCCAAGCGACAGCACCGTGGCCGCCAGGAAAACCGCCGACAACGACAGGAAATACACCAGGTCGCGGGTATCCAGCACGCCGCGGCTCATGGAATTGTAGTGGTACTGGATGCCGAAAGCCTGCACGAGATCGTCTGTTTTGCCAAAAAATATCGGCAAGCGGCTCAGGTAGTCAAAGGCCATGAAAATAAAGAAGCAGAGAAATGCCGCCAGCAGGAAGGCCACGATCTGGTTGTTGGTGAGCGAAGAGGCGAAAATACCGATCGAAACAAATGCCGCAGCCAGGAAGACCAGGCCGATGTAGGAGCCCCAAATACCGCCCGAATCCAGGTTGCCGGGCGTGGCGCCGAGCTGATACACCGTAATGTAATACAGCACCGTGGGCAACAGGGCAAACACCACGAGCGTCAGGCAGGCCAGAAATTTTCCGCCGACGATCTGCCAATCCGATACCGGACGGGTGACCAGCAACTCGATCGTGCCGGCCTGGGTTTCCTCCGCAAATGTGCGCATGGTCACCGCCGGGATCAGGAACAAAAAGATCAGCGGTGCCATGGAAAACAGGGTGTCCATGGAGGCGTAGTTGCCGTCGAGCACGCTGTAGTCCGGAAACACCCACATGACCAGGCCCATCAGCACGAGGAAAATCCCGATGACGATGTACCCGATCAGGGACGAAAAAAAGGCGTTGATTTCTTTGTTAAATATGGCGAGCATAATCGGATACGGGCTTATTTGGTGAGTTGCTGAAACACATCCTCCACGCTGAACACCGCTTTGTGCAGCTCAAGCAGGGTAAGTTTCTTTTCGGCGGCAAACGCGGAAACGGCCGGGCGCAGGTCGTCGCCGGCGGCGGCGCGCAGTTGCCAGCGGTTGGGGCCCACGGCCGTCACCTGTTGAACTTTTGGCAGCGCTTTCAACAAGTTGGCATCTACCGGTTCGCCAAATTCAACAGTGACGATACTCTGCCCGCTGAACTGCTGCTTGAGCGCGCCGATGGAGGCATCCGCCACAATTTTTCCAAGATTGATAATGATCGCCCGGTCGCAAACGGCCTCCACCTCGCCCAAAATGTGGGTCGACAGGATGACCGTTTTTTCTTTGCCCAAATCCCGGATCAGCTGCCGGATCTCCACGATCTGGTTCGGGTCGAGCCCGGAGGTCGGCTCATCCAGGATCAGCACCTGCGGGTCGTGCAGCATGGCCTGCGCCAGGCCGACACGCTGGCGGTACCCTTTCGACAATTCGCCGATCTGTTTGTGGCGGTGGCTGACCAGGCCTGTGCGCTCCACCATGGCATCGACACGCCGGCGGACCTTGGGCACCTGGTGCAGTTTGGCCGTAAACTCCAGGTATTCGCGCACGTACATGTCTTTGTACAGGGGGTTGTTTTCCGGTAGGTAGCCGATACAGGCACGCGCCTCCATCGGTTGCCTGAGCACATCGAAATCGCACACCGCCACCGTGCCTCCACTTGGCGGCAGGTACCCGGTGATGATTTTCATCGTGGTGGTTTTACCGGCGCCGTTCGGGCCCAGAAAACCGAGCACTTCGCCTTGTTTGGTCTCGAAGGAGATATCGTCCACGGCGTGTTGCGCACCGTATATTTTAGTCAGATGTTGAACGTTTACCGACACGTTGTTTTTGTTAAATGGTTGCTGGTTCGGGTGCCGCAAAAGTAGGTAAAATGCCCAAACAGGCCGGAAGATTGTCGGCACGCCAACATTTGCCTATCCTTGGGCCGTATTTTTAAACTCCGGCGGGGTTTTGAACGTTATTTCCCCGCATTGAGGTAGTTAAAACGTTAACCGCTTTGAATGCCAAACCGGGATCAAATCCGCGAAAATCCGCGTTTCGCCGGAGGCGAATCCGTTTCATCCGCGTTCTTTTGATACGCGCTCGGTAGTAAAATCGCACTTCCCCAACGTAGAGCGATTTGAACGCGGATACCGCGGATTCGCCTCCGGCGAAACGCAGATATTGATGCCGGTTAAGGCAATTTCCAGATGAAGGCAAAACGTAGGTTTAAATAAATTTATCCAAAAAAAAGCCATCCATGTTCCACAACACAAATTCGCACCGGCCAATCCTTCGCCTGAGCGGCTTGCTCCTTTTGCTTTTTTTATTCTCCCCCGAACGCAGCCCGGCGCAAAGTAAAACTGCGGGCTTGCACGACAGCTGGGATAAATTGCTGCGCAAACACGTCGGCGCCGACGGAAAAGTAGATTACAAGGGTTTCCAAACCGACAAGGCCGCGCTCGACGCCTACCTGAAAACGCTGGCCGGCAACCCGCCCGCCGATACCTGGAGCCGGGCCGAAAAAATGGCCTACTGGATCAATGCCTACAACGCGTTTACGATTGATCTGATCGCAGATAATTATCCCGTGTCGAGTATTTTAAAACTGGACGGCGGCAAAACCTGGGACGTCAAACGCATTACCCTTGGCGGAAAAAAATATAGCCTGAACCAGATCGAAAACGAGATACTGCGGCCCCAGTTCAACGATGCCCGCATTCACTTTGCCATCAACTGCGCGGCCAAATCCTGCCCGCCCCTGCTAAACAAAGCCTACACGGCTGGCAACCTCGAACGCACCCTGGAGCAACGCACCCGGCAATTTATCAATGACGGGAAGTACAACAGCCTGTCTGGAAAGGCCGCATCGGTCAGCAAAATTTTTGAATGGTATGCCGCCGATTTTGGCGATCTGCGGGTGTTTTTGAACAAGTATGCCGCAAAAAAACTGAAGCCCGGGGCTGTGATAACGTATAAAAATTACGACTGGGATTTGAATTAATCCGAACCTCTACCGGCGTGCGTTGATTGGTAATATTTGTGGTAACCATCTGGCTTTTAGCATTTCTCCCTTTCGCTTGTACAGGTTCCTCCCCCGCAAAGCGGGGTCGGAATGACAAGGCTCATTGCGTAAAACATGGAGGGGCGGTAAATCCTGGTAAGGCAACATTGCGGCGCCCCTCCCCTTTGGCCCAACTGCTGCGGGTGCTCCTGAGGCCAAAATTGGGGGGCGCCGTAATGTTCCGTTATTCCAAATCTTTCGCCCCCCAAATTCTTAAAACGAGGTTTTGTCATTCCGACCCCGCTTTGCGGGGGAGGAACCTGTACAAGCGAAAAGAGCGAGGTTGCTGTTAATTATAACTAATCAATGCACGCCGGTACCGGTTCGGATTACAGATCGCCCGAACCGGAGGTTCGGGTTACAGATCGCCCGAACCGGAGGTTCGGGTTACTTCAGCTCCCGTTCGAACATCGTTTCCAACTGCCCCGCCACCAGGTTCTTCGCAATGATGATCCGGTCTTTGTTCAGCAAATACAGCTCCGGTGTGATGTCGACGTAGTATTTGGCGTAAATCGCCCGGTTGGTCGGGTCGAATACGTTGGTAAACGTAAAGCCGTTTTTCCTGATAAACTTGCGCCATTCGTCGTCGGTGGTATTCACGGCAATACCGTAAAAATCGACGCCGCGGTCTTTCCAGCGCTCATAGATTTTTTGAATTTCCGGCGCCTGCTCCTGGCAGTGCTCGCAATCGGGGCTGAACATAAACACCACAATCAGGGGCGCCGTCATTTCATAAATACTTTTGTATTCGCCGTTGATATCCTGCGCGCGCACATCCGGGCCTTTGCGCCCCATCAGGCTGGCTTTCATCTCATCGACCTTGGCGCGCAGTTTGTTCACGTTTTCCGGGGAATCCCAAAAGGCGTTTTCAGGCGTGATGTACTTGTCGATCATATGCACGTACACCGCCTCGCCGTCCATCACTTTCGTTTTTCCGTTTTCATAATTTAACCCGATCCAGTTGACGAAAAACTTGAAGTACTCCGGGTAGGGCAACACGCGCTGCACGAGGGGGTCGGCCACCGCGATGATCGAGTCGGGGCGCTGCGGCGTGAGTTCAGTGATGTAGCGGCGCAATTTGTTGACAATTACCGGCGTGCTGAGCAGGCGGGCATCTGAAAAGTCAACCCCATCCCAGAAGTGTGTGCGGTAGTACAGCAGGTTGCCCAGGGTGTCCACGTCGCCGTTGGGCTTGCGCCTGTCCGGCCATTCCGGATTAGCGCCGGCGGTTTTGAATTTGGTAAAAAAAGCATCCGGGAAGGCCGTGTAGATTTCCTGCAAGTGCGCTTCCCGTTCGGCCAGCAATTGGGTTTGGCGGGCTTTGGCCTGATTGTAGGCGTCCGAACCCGGCGGATTGTTGCGCATAAGTTGGGACACCTGGTTCAGTTCCGGTTCCTGGGCGAGCTGAAACCGGAAATTCCGGTACAGCAACTCCGTATTGATCGAACCTTCCACCTGCATGCTTCCCGGAATGTCGTTCACCCTGGTGCGCAGGGTCATGTGCTGATCCTTGTCGATCAGGATGGAAAAATTCTTTTGGCCCGGCAACAGGAAATAGTAAAACCCGGGCAACAGCGGTTTTTCCCGGCGCAGCAGGAAGTGCCCTTTGGCGTCGGCGACAGCAGAATCGGCGAGGTAATTTTGGTCGCCATAGGTACCGACCAGCCGCACTTTACCAGCTTGCATACCCTCAACGTACACATCAATCAGGGTGCTGTCGGCGATAACGGGCGCTCCATTGGCAAACAATAAATTTTGGGTCAAAGCGAAAAAACACAGGATCAGTAGACGCATCAATTTTGCTTTTTTTAGTTCAAACAGCCGCAAAAATAGCGCCGCCGTACGGGTAGGGAAAATGCTTTTGGGAATTATTGACATTCCCGGCCAATACCGGCCGCTGAATTTAACACCATGTTTACCTTTGGGCCTCTTCCAAACATAAACACGTTGTTTTTTATGAAAAAATTATTCGTTTTGGCCGTTGCTGCCCTTTTCTTCGGCAGCTGCAGCAAAGAAGATCAGGCCGTGATCGACCGGGATATTATCCTGGATTACCTGGCCACCAGCAACCTCGATGCCACCGAACACGAGTCCGGCATTTTTTACATCATCGACACCCCGGGCCAGGGCGGCAATCCCACCCTCAACGCCGAAGTGACGGTGCGGTACAAAGGCTACTACCTCGACGGACAGGTTTTTGATGAAACACCCGGTTCCGAAACCCGCACCTGGCCGCTTTCGCTGCTCATTGAAGGCTGGCAAATTTGCATTCCCCTGCTGAAAAAAGACGGGAAAGGCCTGTTTATCATCCCTTCCGGGCTGGCGTACGGCTCCAATCCGCCCCAGGGTGTGCGGAAAAATGCCGTTATGGCTTTTGAAATTGAACTGGTGGATTTCCAGTAGGCGCAGGCAATACCTAATATTTTTTTATCTCAAAATTTGCCGCCGAAGCAAATCTTGTATTTTTGGCCCTTTCTAAAATTTTCAATTTTAAATATCCAACGCAACATGAACTTTCCGGACAATTGCAGATACACCGATGACCACGAATGGGTACGCGTCGACAGCAATAACATCGCCTACATCGGCATTACTGATTTTGCTCAAAGCGAACTGGGCGAACTCGTGTATATCGAAGTGGAAACGGTCGGCCAAACGGTAAACGCCCACGATGTTTTTGGTACCGTTGAAGCGGTTAAAACCACCTCCGACCTGTTTATGCCCGTGGCAGGTAAAGTACTGGAATTCAATCCAAAGCTCGACGACAGCCAGGGCGGCAATCCCGCACTCATCAACGAAGACCCTTACGGCGACGGCTGGATCATCAAAATTGAAATGGCCAATCCCGCCGATGTGAACAGCCTGATGAACGCCGCGGCCTATCAGGAACACGTGCAGTGATTTTTAATATCCCCGATACTCGCCCTACGGCTTGAAACCTGTCCATTACATCCAGGTTGGCTAAAATGGATTTTTGCGAATTAAATTCACTTTTCAGCCGCCGGGGCAACCCCCACCCTGTCGGGGCTCCCGATCACCCAAAAGTTGGTTGTTTTTTTTAGGATAACGTGAGTTTGGGATAGGTTTCAGCAGATGTCTCCCTCCGGTCGACATGACAAGTCGCTGCCATTTAAGGTGATCTATCAGGTTTTTCGCTACGCTCAAAACTTGCACACCGCTTGAGGAAGTTTTGAGCGTAGCGAAAAACCTGATAAAGAAGTTTGCAGAACGTATGTTGTCATGTCGACCGGAGGGAGACATCTGATTGATAGCATGTTAAATCACGTAATCGTTAATTGAATGATCAAATCTATCCAAAACTCACGTTAGGATAGGTAAAAAGCCAAATTGTAGATTTTTTAGGTCAACGCGCAATTGGCCGGGCCGAAGGTCCGCTTGTACTGGACAGCCGCAATGTCGTGAAGTTTTCCACCAAAAAGTCCAGGTCGACCGACTGGACTTTTTTCAATTCCGGGTCGCGCACCCGCCATACCATCGGCTTTACCTCCCGGTCGGTATGTTACCGCCGGCTTCCTTCAGATTCCACCTCGCAGTGGGCCCCCGACACTCCATGGAGCAGGATTTTCTCACCGCCAAATTAGCGCCCATGCAAGGCGCACTAAAAAAGGCCCCTCCGGCGAATCCGGAAGGGCCCATTCTTGAAAAACGAAATGTATCGCTTACGGACCAACGGCCTTCATCGTACGGGTTTGTTTGCCGTACGGCGTCGTCAGTTCGTAGTACAGTATGCCAATCGCACCGATGTCGCGGAGTTGAATCGTCTCCTCGTTGTAGCCGGCCGGGTAGTCGCCGTCGATGCGCAGCAGTTCGCGGCCGCTCGCGTCGAGGATGCGCAATTGCGCCGTGCAGGCCTCCGGCAGCATAAAGCCGATGACGGTATGGTGCGTGAACGGGTTGGGCCGGTTTTGCAGCAGTTCGATCTGTTTTTCGGCGGTCGCCGGATCGTCTACTGCAATATTGGCCGCTTCGGTAAATTCCAGTTCCACACTCGTCCGGGCAAAGTCGGCAGTGTACGCCTTCGGTTCGAGCGACGGGGCGTGCAGGCGCAACACCTCGCTGAGCAGGCGGCCGCCCTGCAATACGCGGAAGCGCAAGGCAAACAGCGGTGTGCCGTCGGCGAGGGTATGGCCATCGGTGTCGAGCCAGAGGGTACGGATGTCGCCGGCTTTTGCCTGGCTCAGACCGAAGTGTTCGGCAGGGTTGAGCGCCAGCGGCGAGCCGGACGTTTCCACGGCTTCCAGTTGCAGGTATGCCGGGTCGGCAAACAGGGCATGCTGGAAAGTGATCAAATCCGCAAAATTGGCGGCCCGGAAGACCACGGTTATTGTTTTTCCGGTCAGGAGATGTTCATCCTGCACACGGTAAACAAGCGGATCGACCGGCGCCGGCTTCAACAGCGGGTCGGCAGTTGCATTGACGTCGCCTTTCTTGATCCCGTAGAAATTCTGCTCGTTCGCGCCACTGCCTGCACCGGTCAGCACACGGGTCGACGGGATGGGCAACAGGAACGGGTTCGGAGCCGGGTGATAACCCAGCGACCAGGGCGTATCCGTCGTGTCGGGCACAAAACGCCAGGGCATGAGCTCGAAGAGTTCCAGCGCCGGTTCGCTGCCCAACAGGGCGCGTCGGATCTGTACTTCGTCGTTTGCCGTGATCTTGTTGTCCATATCCACGTCGGCTGCTATGAGCTTGTACGGATCGGTGATCAGTAAGAAGCCCATTATGTGCAGACGAATCAGCGTGGCATCCGTGCCGTCGACGCCGTTGAGCGGATCGATCGGGATGGTGGTCATCGAACCCGGTTTGCTCGGTGTGAGCACGAAGTTGGTACCACCCGCCGGCGTGATGGAATAATCGCCATTGGCCGGAGTAGGTCCGACGGCCTGGTTGTCATCGCCGCTCAGGGTAACGGTTGCCTGGGCCACCCCAACGGTGTCGGCATTGTTGCCTTCCCAGATGATGGTGCCGGTAATGGTCGCGCAAACGCTCACCTGGATAATCGCGGTACAGGTAGCCGCGTTTCCGTTCACATCTTTAACCGTCCAGGTTACCGTCGTTTTTCCGACTTCAAACGCCACACCTTGCAGGCTGCCGCTGCCGCTGCCAAAGGTAGCACCGGACAGCTCGTAGCCAACGCCCTCGATACCGCAGTTGTCGGCCGGGAAGGTCGGATCGAAATCCTGGTTGGCGATTACATGCGTACAGGTATCGGTGTTCGGCGCGAGCACGGCGTCTTGCGGGCAAACGAACGTGGGCGGCGTCGTATCGCGGATGGCGATCGTCTGCGTCAGCACGGTCATGTTGCCGCAATCGTCGGTCAGCTTCCAGGTGCGGAATACGGTGCGTTCGGTGCCACCAGGTCCGGGTTCGGCTTCGTCTTCAAACGTGGCGTCCAGATCAGTGGAACAATTGTCGGCTTCGTCGGTCACATCGCCTACCAGGCTGTAATCCACCTCGCAGTCGGCATCCGCGTACAGGGTGATATCGTCGGGCACGGTGAAGGTGGGCGGTGTGTTGTCCACGATCACAATTTTAGCCGTGCAAACCGTGCTGCTGTTCTGGCATCCGTCGAAGGCCTGGAACGTCACGGTTTGTTCGCCGGTTTCACCGCAGCCGTCGCTGAATGCAGTCGGGCTGTAGGTGTGCGAAACGGCAGCGTCGCCGCAAGCATCGGTAGCCGTCACAGCCGCCAGCCAGGCAGCGATCAGGTCGCCATTTTGCGGGTCACCGCACTCGAGCGTCAGATCGGCTTGCGGGCATTCGAGCACCGGCGGCGTGTTGTCCTCGATGACAATCACCCTGGTGCAAGGCTGGCTTTGGTTTTGGCAGTCGTCGACCGCCGAGAAAACCACAGCCTGCTCGCCCGTGTTGCCGCAGCCATCGCTGAAGTTATCCGGGTTGTAGGTATTGTTCACCGTGGCGTCGCCGCAGGCATCTTCGGCCGTTGCCTCAGCCAGCCAGGCGGCGATCAAGTCTGCATTTTGCGCATCCCCGCATTCCAGTGTCAGGTCGGCCTGCGGACAAGTCAGTGCCGGCGGCGTGTTGTCTTCAATCACAATTTTAGCCGTGCATGGTTCTGCGCTGTTTTGGCATTCATCAAAGGCCTGGAAGGTCACGGTCAGTTCGCCCGTGTTGCCGCAGCCGTCGCTGAGTTGATCCAGGTCAAAGTCGGTGGTCACGGTCGCGTCGCCGCAGGCATCTTCAGCCGTCGCCTGTGCCAGCCAGGCGTCGATCAGACCGCCATTTGCCGTGCTACCGCATTCGAGCGTCAGGTCGGTCTGTGGACAAGTCAGGGTCGGCGGCGTGGTATCCACGATCGTGATCGTGCGCGCACAAGGCGTGCTTTCGTTGTCGCAGGCGTCGGTCGCTGTGAAGGTCACCGTTTGTTCGCCGGTTTCGCCGCAGCCGTCGCTGAAGGCAGTCGGGCTGAAGTTGTGCGAAACCGTAGCGTCACCGCAGGCATCTTCGGCCGTAGCCAGAGCCAGCCAGGTGTCGATGCGGCCGGCATTATCCGGATTGCCGCATTCGAGCGTCAGGTCGTCGGGACAGCTAAGTACCGGCGCCGTGTTATCCTCGATGCGGATGGTGCGCGTGCAAGGTTCGCTCTGGTTCTGGCAGTCATCGACAGCGAAGAAAACCACGGCTAGTTCGCCGGTTTCGCCGCAGCCGTCGCTGAAGTTTGCCAAATCGTAATTGTTGCTCACGGTGGCGTCTCCACAATCATCCTCAGCCGATGCCGAAGCCAGCCAGGTGGCGATCAGGTCGGCGTTTTCCGGGTTGCCGCATTCGAGTGTCAGGTCATTCGGCGGGCAAGTCAGTTCCGGCGCAGCCGTATCCTCAATGGTAATCACCTGAACGTGGCTGGTAGCGTTGCCGCAGTCGTCTTCAGCCGTCCAGGTGCGGGTCAGCTTGTACGCTTGCGGGCAAGGCCCGTCGGTGCGCTCTTCTGCGTATTCCACGGAAATTTCAGCATCGCAGAAATCTTCCGCTTCGAGCGTTGCCGGGTCCGGAATCGTTTCACCGCATTCCAGCGTCAAATCCGCAGGCAACGGATCGGTCGTCCAGGTCGGTGGTTGCGAATCCTGGATGGTGATTACCTGCTGGATCGATGTTTGGTTGCCGCAGTCGTCTTCGGTCGACCAGGTGCGCGTGATCACCGTGCTGCCCGGGCATGCGCCGGGTTCGGAAACCTCGCCTTCGTAGGTGACGGTAATATCCTCGTCGCAATCGTCTGCCGCAGTAGCCGCTTCGTAAGGCGGCGCTACGCCGTCGCATTCCAGTTGCACACTTTCCGGCACGAAGGTCCAAACGGGTGGCTCCGAGTCGGTGATCGTAATCACCTGGATACAGGCCGCCGCAATGTTGCAATCGTCGGAAGTGATCCAGTTGCGAAGCACGGTTTGGGTGCAGTCGTCGCCACCCAAATTCGTTTCGGTGTAGCTGGTCGCCAAATCCATGTCGCAGTTATCGGATACCGTCGGAACGCCCATGTTCGGATTTTCATCCGGGTCGGTGCTTTCGTCGCACTGGACGGTCACATCGGCCGGACAAACGATTTTCGGACGGGTGGTATCCTGCACGGTAATGGTTTGCACACAAATTGCGGTGTTGCCGCAGGCATCCTCGGCCTGCCAGGTGCGTAGGATGCTTTGTCCTTGCGGGCAAGGTATCGGACCGGCAGTCTGGCCCAGGTATTCCACCGTCGGTTCGGCATCGCAGTTATCCGTAGCGGTGGCGGAGCCCAGTGCTTCCAGGGAATAGTCTTCGTCGCAGTTGATCACAGTGTCCTTCGGACAAACGATATCCGGCGCGATCAAATCCACCACGGCAATGCGCTGCGTACAGGCGGCCGGGTTGTTGCAGTTGTCCACGGTCAGCCAGGTGCGGATGATCACGTTGACTTCCGGACACATGGTTGGCGCCGTTTGGGTGAAGTCGGTGAACGTCACGCCCGGTTCCGGATCGCAGTTGTCGGTCGCTTCGGCTTCGCCCAGTTCGGCCGGGCTGATGTCGTCGCCGCAGTTCACCGTCACGTCGTCCGGACAGGTAATTTCCGGCGCCGTTTCATCGATCAGCTGGATGGTTTGCGTACAGGGCTGTGCTTGATTTCCGCAGGCATCCACCGAAGTCCACACCCGGGTGATCAGGTAAGCCTGGTCGGTGCAGGTGCCGTTGTTCGTCTGGTTGTCGGTATCGCTGTAGTCGATCGTCGGATCGCCGTCGCAGTTGTCTTCGGCGGTTGCCATGCCGGTGTTATCCGGCAGGATCGATTCTTCGCAACTGATGGTGATGTTGTCCGGGCAAGTCAGCGTCGGCGAGGTGATATCCTCCACAACGATGGTTTGCGTTTGCACCAGCGAATTGCCGCAGCCGTCGTCGAGCGTCCAGGTCCGCGTGATGGTGTAGCTGTAATCCGTACAGCTGCCGTCGTCCGTTTGGGTGCTCGCATCGCTGTAGGTCGCTTCCAGGCCGGTATGGCAGTTGTCAAATTCGTCGGTCACATCGCCGGTCAGGCTCAGGTCGGCCGGGTTGTCTTCACAGTAGATGGACAGGTCTGCGGGCACGGTAAATTCCGGCGCGGTGTTGTCCACTATCGTGAAAATTTGCTGCCGCTGGCGGAAGTTGCCGCAGTCGTCATATACCCGCCAGAGTATACGTATCTGGCGCTGGCAGTCGTCGGCCGTGCCGCCCCAGTCTTCAAAAATATTCCAGACGAAGAGTTTCAGGTCGTCGCCTTCGGAACAGTTGTCGCTGTACACCGTCGGGCCGTCGATGCTGATGCCGTGCACCGTGTAGTTGAACGCCGTATTGCCGGTAGCCACCGGATTCGTCTGGTCAATGGTCAGACTGATCGAAGCGATTTCCGGACAGGTAGCGCCGTCTTCCGTGGTCAGCGTCATATCGTCGGGCCGCGGGAAGGTCGGAATCAGCGTATCCTGCACCGCAATGACCTGTGTTTGCGTCAGCACGTTTCCGCAGCCGTCGGCAAGCGTCCAGGTCCGGGTGATGATCTTGTCGCCGGCACAGTCGCCGTCGGCAATGTCATCGCTGAAGGTGGCTTCCAGGCCGGTCGCGCAGTTGTCGTCCTCGTCGTCCACATCGCCTGTCACGGCTGTGCTCGCGTCGTATTCACAGTTGCCGTCGGAATAGACGGTGGCATCAACCGGTACTGTGAACGTTGGCGGCACGATATCCTGCACGGTGATCACTTGCGTGAACACTTCGCTCACATTGCCGCATTCATCCGTCACCGTCCAGGTATTGGTGTAGGTGCCGGTATGCGGGCATTGGCCGGGCACGAAGTCGCCTTCCTCTTTTTCGATATTGGTAACATCGTCATCGCAGTTGTCTTCGGCAACCGGGAACAGTTCCTGGGCGGCCGTAAGTGCATCGGGATCATCGCAATCCACCGTTTTATCCAGGTCGCCCGGTTGGGTCACCCAGGTGGGCGGTTCGGTATCGCGCACGGTGATCGTTTGCATGCAAAGGGTCCCGTTGTCGCAGTCGTCGGCTGCCAGCCAGGTGCGTTTGATCGTAAAGCTGCCGGGACAAGCGCCCGGGGTGATCATGTCAACCGGATTGGCGATCAATACGTTCGGGTCGCAGTTGTCCTCGGCCAGCGGCTCGCCGGTATCGGCCGGGTCGGTACTTTCGTCGCACTGGACGGTGATATCGTTCGGACAAATCAAAACCGGGCGCGTGGTATCCTGTACTACGATAATTTGTTCGCAGGTAGTCATGTTGCCACAGTGATCAACGGCCGTCCAGGTACGCGTAATGGTTTTGCCCTGCGGGCAATCCGGGTCAATGACGGAAACATCCGAGTAATCGACTCCGGGCGCTGCATCGCAATTGTCCACAACTTCAGGTATACCGGTTACCTGCGGGTCCGGATCGACTTCGCAGTTGATGGTATCCCGTACCGGACAGAGTATAAACTCCGGCGCCGTTTCATCAATCAGCGCAATAAACTGGTCGCACACTTCCACATTTCCGCAGTTGTCAAAAGCAAACCAGGTGCGGGTGATCACGGCCAGCGAATCATTTATACAGGGGCCGGTGGTCTGCTCGTCCTCCCAAACAATCGTCGGGGTGGCATCGCAGGCGTCGATGGCAATGGCCATGCCGCCGGTATTGACCGGGTCGGTGGCGGTAGCGCAATCCAGCGTAATATCGGCCGGGCACTCGATGAGCGGCGCGGTGTTGTCCAATACTAAAATCAGTTGCACGCAGTCGGAAGTCGAATTGCCGCAGGCATCTTCCACCGTCCAGGTGCGGGTGATCTGCTTCACGACCGGGCATTGCAGGCCGGTGGTAACTTCCACATCGGAGGACGTGATCGTCGGATCCGGATCGCAGTTGTCTTCGGCAGTCGGAACGCCGGTATTTGCCGGATCGGTATTCGTATTGCTTGCGTTAAGATCGCATTCCACAGTGATCGTCGGCGGACAGACGGTAAACACCGGCGCCTGCGTATCGACCACGATGATCGGTTGAATACAGGTCGCGTCGTTTCCACAAGCATCTACAGCCGTCCAGGTACGCGTGATGCTGTAGCTGAAATCGGTACAGGAGCCGTCGTCCGTTTGCGTGCTGGCGTCGTCGTAAGTAATCGCCGGGTTGCCGTCGCAGTTATCGGTTGCGGTGGCTTCGCCGGTTGCACTCGGATCGGTCGGCTGGTCGCATTGTACCGTTGTGGGTTCCGGACACAGGATGATCGGATCAGTCGTGTCTACTACCGTAATGGTTTGAATACAGGACGTGGCATTGTCGCAGGCGTCGGTTGCCGTCCAGGTACGGGTGATGGTGTAGCTGAAATCCGTGCAGGCGCCTTCGTCCGTTTGCGTGCTTTCATCGTCAAAGTCGATCGTCAGGTTGTTGTCGCAGTTGTCGGTTGCTTGCGCAAAACCGAGCGCCTGCGGGTCGGTGGGCTGATCACATTCCACAGTGGTGCTTTCCGGGCAGAAGGTGATTGTCGGGACGGTCGTGTCTTCAACTATAATTGTTTGCATGCAGGTCGAAACATTGCCGCAGGCGTCGGTAGCCGTCCAGGTACGCGTAATCGTGTAACTGTAATCGGTGCAGGAGCCGTCGTCTGTTTGCGTGCTTTCATCCTCGTAGGTGATAACCGGGTTCATGTCGCAGTTATCCATTGCCGAAGCCGAACCGAGGGCATCCGGGTGGGTGCTTTCGTCGCATTCGACGGTGGCATCGGCCGGGCAGGTAATTACCGGCAGCTCGCTATCCTCCACATTGATCTGCTGGATACAGGTGCCGGTGTTTCCGCAGGCATCCGTCGCCATCCAGGTCCGGGTGATGAGTGCGCCGTTGGCGCAGTTGCCCTGACTGGTATTATCTTCATAGTCAATCGCAAAGGGTCCTTCATCGCAGTTGTCTTCGATCATCGATTGCTCCAGCTCGCCGGTCAGCACCGGGTCGGGCGTTTCATCACATTCCACCGTAAAATCAGTCGGGCAGGTCAGCACCGGCGGCGTGGTATCTTCCACGGTGATCGTTTGAATACAAACCGTACCGTTCGAGCAAGCATCCAACGCCACCCAGGTACGGATGATCGTTTTTTCCTGCGGGCAATCGCCCGAAATGATCACCTCGTCGTCCAGCAGCACCACCGGCGCCGTATCACAAATATCGGTAGCCGTGGCTATTCCGGTCGGGTTCCCTGCGCCCGGTGTCAAATCTTCATCGCATTCCACCGTCACATTCGGCGCGCAGGTAATCACCGGCGGTGTGGAATCGTCAACCGTGATGGTTTGGACGCATGTAGCGGTATTTTCACAAGCGTCGGTTGCCGTCCAGGTACGAATGATCTGGAATTCCTGTGGGCAATCCATACTCGGAACAATCTCGTCATCCGACTCAACCACCGGCGGCGGGCTGCAGTTATCCGTGGCTTCCGCCATGCCGGTTACCGATGGATCGGTGGACGTGTTGCATTCCACGGTAATCGGGTCGGGGCATAGGGTGATTGTCGGCGGCGTGATGTCCTGAACCGTAATATTTTGCACACAAACTCGCAGGTTTTGGCAATTGTCCACAGCCACCCAGCGCCGGGCAATCGTGTAGTTGTTCGGGCAGTTGCCGTCGGTCCTTGTATCAGTGGACAGGATAACCGGATCGGTGTCGCAGTTATCTGTAGCCGTGGCTTCTCCGGTCACAGTCACATCCGTTCCTTGCTCGCAGCTGACGGTGATGTTTGCCGGGCAAACGATCACCGGCCGGGTGGTATCCTGTACGGTGATGATCTGCTCGCAGGCCGTGGTATTTTGGCAAGCGTCGATGGCCAACCAGGTACGGGTAATCGTCCGTTCGGGACAGTTACCCGCCGGGTCTCCGGCATCGGAGAAGGTAGCCATCACGCCCGGGTCGCAGGCATCCGTAACCGTGGCCGAGCCGGTATTCGCCGGGATCGGGTCTACTTCGCAGTTGATGACTGTGTCCTTCGGACAAACGAGAGCCGGGAACGTGGTATCCTCGATGGTGAAGGTTGCCGTAGTTTGTACGGTGTTGCCGCAGTCGTCTTCAGCGGTGAAGGTCACGGTAACGCTGCCGGTTTCGCCACAGTCGTCGCTCAGTTCAGCCGGGTTCGGCGCATAAGTCCAGGTAACGTCGCTGCAAGCATCGGTAGCTACAGCGCCGCCGTTGGAAGCCAGCCAGGCATCCAGCGCAGTCGTATTGCCGGCGCCGTCACATTCGACGGTCAAATCCGATGCAGGGGTGTCCAAACTCGGATCGGTGGTATCTTCAATGGTAAAGGTGGCCGTCGTCACCGATGCGTTGTCGCATTCGTCGGTGGCGGTGAAGGTCACGGTAACGCTGCCGGTAGCGCCGCAAGCGTCGCTCAGGCCGGCAAAGTCGTTCGACCAGCTTACGCCGCCACAAGCATCGCTGGCCTCAGCACCGCCGTTGGCAGCCAGCCAGGCATTGAGTGCGTCGGTGTTGCCGGCGCCGTCGCATTCAACCGTACGGTCGGCAGCCGGCACGTCGATACTCGGGTCGGTCGTATCCTCAATGGTGAACGTAGCGGTCGTGTAGGCGGTGTTGCCGCAGGCATCGGTGGCCGCGAAGGTCACTTCTACCGAACCGGTAGCGCCGCAATCGTCGCTGAGTTCTTCAAAATCATTGCTCCAGCTCACAGCGCCGCAATCGTCGCTGGCCTCAGCGCCGCCGTTATCGGCCAGCCAATTGGCGAGTTCCGTCATATTGCCGTTGCCATCGCATTCAACCGTTTCATCGGAGGCTTCGACATCGATGGTCGGCGGGGTCTCATCTTCGATGGTCAGGGTGGCGGTGGTCACCGATTCGTTGCCGCAGTCGTCCTTCGCGGTGAAGGTTACCGTCACACTGCCGGTAGCGCCGCAATCGCCGTTTACACCGCCAAAGTCGTTGCTCCAGGTCACGTTGCCGCAGGCATCGCTGGCTTCGGCGCCGCCGTTGTCGGCCAGCCAATCCGCCAGTTCCGTCATGTTGCCGCTGCCATCGCATTCCACCACCAGGTCGGCGGCTTCGGTGTCGATGGTTGGCGGGGTGGTATCTTCGATGGTAAAGGTGGCGGTGGTTACAGCGGCATTGCTGCAATCGTCGGTGGCTATAAATGTCACCGTTACGCTGCCCGTAGCGCCGCAATCGTCGCTGAGTTCCACAAAATCGCTAGTCCAGGTAACGCCGCCGCAAATATCGGAGGCTTCAGCGCCGCCGTTGGAAGTCAGCCAGTCATTCAGGTCGGTTGTATTGCCCGATCCGTCGCATTCCACCGTTTTGTCGGAAGCTTCCACATCAATGGTGGGTGCGGTGGTGTCTTCGATGGTGAACGTGGCGGTGGTCACCGATGCGTTGTCGCATTCGTCTGTGGCGGTGAATGTCACCGTTACGCTGCCCGTGGCGCCGCAGTCGTCGCTGAGCGCAACAAAATCGTTGGTCCAGGTCACGTCGCCGCAGGCATCGGTGGCCGATGCGCCGCCATAGTTAGCCAGCCAGTCGTTCAGATCGGCTGTATTGCCCGATCCGTCGCACTCCACCGTTTTGTCTTCCGCTTCCACATCGATTACCGGCGGCGTGGTATCCTGAACACGGATGGCCTGCACACAACTTGTTTCGTTGCCGCAGGCATCCCTGACGGTCCAGGTGCGCTGGATGATGTAATCTTCCGGACAGCCGTTGGGAATAATAAACGGATCCGAATCTTCGTGCGTGAGCGCCGGAGCGGTATCGCAGTTATCGCTTGCCGTGGCAAAACCCGTCGGGAAACCCTGGCCGGGGTCGCCCGGCGTCAGATCGTCGTCGCATTCCACCGTCACCGCCGCAGGGCAGGCTATAGTTGGCAAAATAATGTCTTGCACCGCGATGGTTTGCACGCAGGTGGTCTGGTTGCCGCACGCATCCAGGGCAAGCCAGGTGCGCTCGATGGTAAACTCCTGCGGGCAATCGCCATCCACAATTTCGTCGTCATAAGCGACGTCCGGCGTCGAACAATTGTCGGTCGCCCCGGCATTACCGGTGGCGGCAGGCAGCGTGCTGGTATTGCAGTCGACCGTCACATCGGCCGGACAAGAAATGACCGGCGGCGTGGAATCGTTTACCGTGATCACCTGCACGCAGCTGCTCTCGTTGCCGGCGGCGTCTTTGGCCGTCCAGGTGCGGAAAATCACGTATTCCTGTGTGCAACCCGGGCCGGGGGAGTTCTCATCCAGGTAAGTCAGCATGGCCACCGGCGGACAGTTGTCGGTTGCTGTGGCTTCGCCGGTCGGCGCCATCGGGCCGGGCGTCAGGTCTTCGTCACATTCCACTGTGATCGGATCGGGGCAGGTAACGACCGGTTTGTCGTTGTCGGTCACATCGACGGTGAAGGTGCAGTTGGCGGTATTGCCTTGCCCGTCTGTAACGGTGTAGGTGACCAGTGTTTGGCCGTTTTCAAAATTAAAGGCATCCGCTCCGCCGGGCGAAACGCCGCCGCCGGTGGGCAATCCTGCCGGGGCAGGCGTGCCGGCGGCAAAACTGATTTCCAGGCTGCCGCCGGGACAATTATCCGTGTCGTAGTTCAGCGCCGGGTGCGTCAGGGTGATGGTGGTATCGCAGTTATCGCCGTCGGTGGTGGCTGCGATATCGTCGGGGCAACTGATTGCCGGTTGCGGTTCCACCAGAATTTCGATGGTATACGCCGGGCCTTCGCAAAGCAGGTTGTTGGCGTTGAGGCGTTTGGGAATGATCGTCAAAGTGGCCGTTTGCGCGGTAGCGCCGGTATTCGTCAGTGTAGTGGCAGTGACGATAAGGTCGTTGCTGCCATCGGTATCCGAACCACTGGCCGGAGCAGCCGTGATGTCGGTACCGCTCCACATCCACATGATCTGGTTGTTGTTGAGTCCGGCAACAATGTTGTGATCCACCGTGAAGGGGCCCACTTCAGCGCCCGAGCAGACCGCCGTGGGCGGCGTCGGGTCGATGCCAAGCACTTGCGGGAGCGGGCGCACGGTGACGGTGATCATGGCCGGCGTACCGGCGCAGGGGCCGTACTTCGGCGTGACGGTGAAGGTGATATCGACGGAGTTGACGTTGATGTTGTCGATGATGCCGGTGAGGTCGGGGTCGCCGGTGGTGACCATGCCTTCGCCGGTAGTCGGGCCGAAGTCATCGCCCAGCGTTACGTTTTCATCAATGGGCATCGAGCTGGTAAAGGTCGGCGCAATCGTCCAGGTGACCATGTACACGGTACCGGCGGGATTGCCGGCGCCACCGAATTCGAGCGTGTATTCGTCGCCGGAGCAAATAACGGCAGCGCTTTGGTCGAGGTCGACTGTCGGCAACTCCGTTACGCCGTTTTCGAGTGTGACGGTTACCGTTGCCGAGCAGGTGCTTGCGTTGTCGCAGGCGTCGGTGACGGTAAGTTCAACCGCGTTATCGCCGAGGTTCGAGCAATCGAAGGTGTTTGGCGACAGGCTGAAGGTCAGTTGGCCGTTGCAGTTGTCGGAGGAGCCGTTGTTTACATCTTCGGCGGGGACGGTGACGGTACCGGTGTTTTCGTCCAATTCTACCGTGATGTTTTGGCAGATGGCGGTGGGGGGTGTTTCGTCGTTGATGGTTACCGTTTGCACGCAGCTCGAAACATTGCCGCACAAGTCGGCTACCTGGTAGGTGCGGGTGACCACTTCCGGACAAGTTTCGCCATCCGATACTTCCGACAGCAGTTCAAATGAATTTTCATTGATGCCGCAGTTGTCATCGGCCGTGCCGTTGGCCGCTTCAAAACCGGCCAGGCTGGTGTAAGCGGGCTGTTCGGTAATCGAACAGGTAGCCGTCAGGTTGGCCGGACAAACCAATTCCGGAAAGACCTCGTCGTCGATCGTGATCGTTTGTTCGCAAACAGCGGTATTTCCACACAAATCGGCGATCCGGTAGGTGCGGGTTACCACTTCCGGACAGGTATTGTTGTCTGAAATTTCTGAAAACAGCGTAAACGAAAGGGCGTCGATGGCGCAATTATCATCGGCCGTGCCGCCTGCTGTTTCAAAAGCAGCCAGGTCGGCATACGCGGCTTGTTCGGTGATGGAACAGGTGGCGGTCAGGTTGGCCGGACAGGTCAACTCGGGCAGTTCCGTGTCGTTTACCACGATGCGTTGCTCGCAGGTGGCCAGGTTTCCGCATTGGTCGGCAATCTGGTAGGTACGGGTGACCGTTTCCGGACAGGTTTCGCCGTCCGAAACTTCCGACAGGAATTGGAAACTGCCTTCGTCTATGGTGCAATTGTCGCCGGCGCTGCCGCCTGCCGTTTCAAAGGCATCGAAATTGGCGTAGGCAGGTTGTTCATCGCTGTCACAAACTGCTGTCAGTTCGGCCGGGCAAGTCAGGGTGGGTTCCACCTCGTCGTCCACCACGATCGTTTGCGTGCAGATTGCAAAATTGCCACAGTCGTCTTCGATGTAGTACGTGCGGATAATGGTTTCCGGGCAGCTCAGGCTGTTTGATGTTTGACCCGACATTGTGAATGCCGTTTCATCAATGCCACAATTATCCGTGGCTTCGCCGCCGGCCGTTTCGAACGCAGCGTAATCCGCATACGGCGGTATCTCGCTGATATTGCAAACGGCAGTGAGGGCGGGCGGGCAAGTCAGGGTTGGGTCGATCTCGTCATCAATCGTTACCGTTTGCACACAGCTCGAAACATTGCCGCACAAGTCGGCCACCTGGTAGGTGCGGGTGACCACTTCCGGACAAGTTTCGCCATCCGATACTTCCGACAGCAGTTCAAATGAATTTTCATTGATGCCGCAGTTGTCATCGGCCGTGCCGTTGGCCGCTTCAAAACCGGCCAGGCTGGTGTAAGCGGGCTGTTCGGTAATCGAACAGGTAGCCGTCAGGTTGGCCGGACAAACCAATTCCGGAAAGACCTCGTCGTCGATCGTGATCGTTTGTTCGCAAACAGCGGTATTTCCACACAAATCGGCGATCCGGTAGGTGCGGGTTACCACTTCCGGACAGGTATTGTTGTCTGAAATTTCTGAAAACAGCGTAAACGAAAGGGCGTCGATGGCGCAATTATCATCGGCCGTGCCGCCTGCTGTTTCAAAAGCAGCCAGGTCGGCATACGCGGCTTGTTCGGTGATGGAACAGGTGGCGGTCAGGTTGGCCGGACAGGTCAACTCGGGCAGTTCCGTGTCGTTTACCACGATGCGCTGTTCGCAGGTGGCCAGGTTTCCGCATTGATCGGCGATCTGGTAGGTGCGGGTGACCGTTTCCGGACAAGTTTCGCCGTCCGAAACTTCAGACAGGAATTGGAAACTCCCTTCATCCACACTGCAATTGTCCCCGGCGCTGCCGCCGGCAGTTTCAAAGTCGTTGAAATTGCTGTACACGGCTTGTTCATCGCTGTTGCAAACGGCAGTCAGCGCTTGCGGGCAGGTGAGCGTGGGTTCCACTTCGTCGTCCACGACGATCGTTTGGGTGCAAAGGGCGGAGTTGCCGCAGTCGTCTTCGATGTAGTACGTGCGAGTGATCGTTTCCGGGCAGGATTGGTTGTTCGAAATTTCACCCGACATGGTAAATGAACTTTCATCAATGCCGCAATTGTCCGTGGCTTCGCCGCCGGCCGTTTCAAACGCAGCGTAATCCGCATACGGCGGCATTTCGCTGATATTGCAAACGGCGGTGAGGGCGGGCGGGCAAGTCAGGGTTGGGTCGATAATATCGTTTACAACAATTACTTGCGTACACGTTGCCGGATTGCTGCACAGGTCTTCAATGATATAAGTCCGTGTAATAGTTTCCGGGCACGATCCTTCGTCTGTACCTTCATCAAAAAGGTCAAAACTGCCTTCATCAATGGCGCAGTTATCATCGGCGGTGCCGCCGGCGGTTTCGAACGCATTGAAATTGATGTACGGCGGCACATCGTCGATCGAACATACATTGATAATTGTTGGCGGGCAGTTCAGTGTCGGCGCTACTTCATCATCAATCGCAATGGTTTGGGTGCAGGTGGAAACGCGTCCGCAGAAATCGCTGATGTTGTAAAAGCGCGTTACGGTTTCCGGGCAGGAATTGCCGTCGGATACGTCGCCACCAAACGTCAGGCTGGCTGTGTTTAGGGCGCAATTGTCGGATGCCGAGCCGCCGGCATTCTGGAATGCGGCAAGGTCGGCGTACGGTTGTTGCTCGTCAATATCGCAGCTTGCGGTGAGGGCGGGCGGGCAAATGATGGTTGGCGGTTCTGTTTCGCCGCCGCTGTAGGTCACCGAGCAGGTGGCGGTGTTTTCACAGTCGTCTTCGATTTCGAAGTTGTAGGTGAGCGTCCAGTTGCAGTCGGTGTTGCTGGTCGGAGCGTCGGTGCCGATGTAGGTTGCCGTGATCGTTCCCGGGCAATTATCTTCATAAAGAGCAGCAACTGTACTCTCCAGTGTATTTGGGTCAAAAGCCTCCGCATCAGCCAGGCAGAGGTTCAAATCGATCATGTTCAGGCTGCTGCATTCCACGCCGGCATCGACGAGGGTCGGCGCTTGTGTATCCTGCACGGTAATTTCCTGGGTGCAGGTCGATGCATATCCGCAAATGTCGGTTGCCGTCCAGGTGCGGGTAAGCAAATAAGCCGTCGAGCAAATACCCGGCGTGATGGTTTCGTCCAGTTCGATAACGATTTCCCCTGGGTCGTCGCAGTTGTCGGTAGCCGTGATATCCGTGCCGATCACGGGCGGGGCGGGTACCATGTCGCATTCCACGGTGATATCGCCCGGGCAGCCGGCGAGCACCGGCGGGGTGTTGTCGACGATGTTAACCACTTGGGTGGCCGTGGTGAAATTGCCGCAGGCATCTTCCACGCGGAAGGTGCGGGTGATGCGGTATTTGCGACGGTAGAGGCTGTTGGTGGTCAAACTACATTCGTTACTTGGATGTGGGTCTTCAATTGCGTCGGAGTAGGAAACGGTGTAACCGGCAGCTGTGGTCCAGCTGGTTGTACCCGGCGTATAGTTCGAGGAGGCGTCGGCTTCGTCGGCCAGGCAGTTGTCGGTCAGGTTGGTGGGGAAGCCGGTGACGGTGAGGTTGTTGTCGTTTTCGCACTGTACGCCGTCGTTGCCGATGATGTCGGCGGGGGTGGTGAAGGTGGGGGCGCTGCCGTCGCCACCGTTGTACGTTATTTCGACAGCCGTTAAGGCATTGGAACAGTTATCCGTAACGGTATACGTGTAGGTTACCTCCCAGCTGCAATCATCTCCAGCAGGTGTACCGCTTTTTACGACGTTTACACCGCTGCAATCGGAGTACTGGTCCGCTATTTCCTGTTCTGTAGGCCCAAGCGGGATTTCGCTGAAGCACAAATCCTGTTCGGTTGCGCCCGACGGTAATGTGCCGGTAAGCACAGGAGCCGTACCATCCCCGCCGCTGTAGGTCACTGAGCAGGTGGTTGTTTGGCCGCAGGCGTCAGAAATTTCAAAATTGTACGTAAACGTCCAGTCGCAATCGGAATTGGATGAGCCTGCATCGGTTGTGGTGTAGTCAGCAGTCACCATTCCGAGGCAGTTATCCTCGTACAGTGCCGCCACTGCGCCTTCGAGGGATTCCGGGTTGAAGTCACTCGCTTCGCTCAGGCATTGATCAATATCCGATTGATCCAGGCTGCTGCAACCCTCGCCGGCATCAAGTAGCATTGGTGCTTCTGTGTCGCCGCCACTGTACGTTACTTCACAAATTGTTGAATTACCACAAGCATCTTCGATTACAAATTCATAGGTGAAGCTCCAGGCACAGTCGCTATTGGAACCAGGCGTTGTATTAGTCAGCGTAGCCGTCACCGAGCCGCAATTATCGTCGTACAGGGCTTCCACGTCGCCAATGAGCGTTGTTGCATCAAAAGCCGTTGCCTCAGCCAGGCATTGTACCAAGGCACCCCTGTCCAGGGTGCTACAGGTCGCTGTTGGGCTAACCAGCATGGGGTCTTCGTCATCGCCGCCACTGTAGGTCACCGAACAAGTGGTGCTGTTTTCACAATTATCTTCTATGGTAAAATTATAAGTGAACGTCCAGGCACAATTGGAGTTGCCCGGCCCGGCATCGGTGGTCGTATATGTTACAGTCACGGCTGCCGCACAATTATCTTCATACAATGCCGCCACAGCCGTTTCCAATGTTTCCGGGTCAAAGGCATCCGCTACATCCAGACATTGGTTTAGGCCGTCCATATCCAAACTACTACAATCCACGCTGATGTCGGCCAGTGTCGGCGCGCTTCCGTCGCCGCCGCTGTAGCTGATTTCAACTGTAGTTGCCGTGTTGGAACAGTTATCAGTGACCGTGTAGGTGTACGTTACACTCCAGTCGCAATCGTCTCCGACAGGCGTGCCGCTTTTTACGACGTTGACCCCACTGCAGTCGGTGTACTGGTCGGCAATTTCCTGTTCGGTCGGTCCTGCGGGTATTTGGCTAAAGCACAAATCCAGTTCGGTGGCGCCATTGGGCAATGTTCCGGTGAGTTCAGGCGCCGAACCATCTCCGCCAGTATAGGTTACCGAACAGGTAGTCGTTCGGTCACAAGCGTCTGAGATAGTAAAGTTGTAGGTAAAACTCCAGGCGCAGTCGGTGTTGGATGAGCCTTCATCGGTGGTGCTGTAGGTGGCCGTCACAGTGCCCAGGCAATTGTCGGCGTACAAAGCAGCCACAGCGGTTTCCAAAGATTCGGGTTCGAAAGCGGCCGCTTCGCTCAGGCATTGGTCGATATCCGTTTCATCCAGGCTAGTGCAGTCCACCCCGGAATCGATCAGCGTTGGCGCCTGCATATCGCCACCGGAATAGTTAACCGTGCAGGTAATTGTATTGTCGCAGGCGTCAGAAATTGTAAATTCATAGGTAAATGTCCAGGAACAATTCGAGTTATCTTGCCCGGCAATGGTTTCCGTCAAACTGGCTGAAACGCCACCGCAATTATCTTCATAAAGTGCTGCCACAGCAGCTTCTAATGTTGTTGCGTCAAAAGCAGCAGCCACACTCAGGCATTGATCCAGGGCCGACATATCAAGCATGCTGCAATTTTCGTCCAAGTCTATTAATTCGGGCGCCTGATTATCGCCCCCGCTGTAGATAATTTCACAAGTCGTCGAGTTGCCACACTCATCAGCAATAGTAAACTCGTAGGTGAAACTCCAGGAGCAATCGTCATTGTCAATGCCTGGCGTAGTACCCGAATGTGTGACGATCACATCGCCGCAATCATCTTCGTACAAAGCCTCGACCTGGCCAATAAGCGAGGTCGGGTCGAAAGATGCTGCTGCATCCAGGCACAATACCTGACCCGTCGAATTCAGGCTGCTGCAATCATCCATACCTACCAGTGTAGGAGCCTGTACATTGCCAACCAATACCACTAAAGCATAAGTATTTTCACAACCGGTCAACGTGTTCAGAACCGTTAGAATAGCATTGTATGCACCGCAAGGAGCATCGACGGGAATGGCTATGCTTATTGGGCTGGCCGGGAGCGCCGTTGCAGGAACGTCAACAAAACCCACATCCCCGGCATCGGTATCAAAATCAATGCTGTATTCATCCGGGGCGCCGGTTGTTGCTGTATAGATCAAATCAACCGATGTGGTGCCGGGGCAAACCGATTCCAATGGATCGAAGGTCAGGCTTATCGGGCTCAATGCAATGCTGACATTATTTTGTGCCATAATCATGCCTTCGCAAAGGTTTTCGTCAGAAACCTCAAGCGCGAAGGGAGTCCCGGTCACACTTACGGCTGCATTGCCGCTGCTGCCAACTACCTTGAATGTGAATGTCAGTAGCACCGTACCATCGGGCAGGCTAACCGAAGCGCCGCCGGCTGCCCAGGTGTATTGCATGTTGTTGACAGGGGCTACCGGTCCGATGAACAGCACATCGCCTACGGCGTTGTTTGCCACATGGCCTTGGTATTCCAACTGGTTCTCGTCCCAATTTACGGAGTATTGGACACCGAGCAGATTGGTGAACCCGCTGGTGGCCCCAACAGTTACCGTTACTTCGTCGCCACAAACTGCGGCAGTGGAAGAACTCGACGTGGCAAGCGTCAGCACGGGTTTATATACCGTGACTTCCCTGGTGCAAGTAGCCGTACAGGCACCGTCGGAAACCGTCAAAGTCAGTTCGAAAGCACCCGGGTCGCCTGCATCGATGGTCGCCGACTGCATATCTACATCGCCATTGATGGTGCCGCTACCGGTAATACCCCAGGCATAAGTGGGCGTACCACCGGGGTTTGTGGCCGTATAAATGGCACTTGCATTGGCGCAAGTTGGGTCGGGGCCTGTGATTTCACAAGTGGGATTGGGAGCAATGCTAACAGTCGCTGCCCCTGTTAAGGTGGCTGCCGGGCAGCCGTCGGCATCCGTTACAGACACCAATTCATAGGTGGTTGTAGTGCCGGGGCTTACCTCAATATCGTCGCCGCTGGTATAGTTTTCAACGGTAAACTCCGTTGTCCCGTCATAATAAACAACGGTGTAAGGTCCCGTACCGCCGGTTATAGTTACTGAAAAATTGGCGCTGCCGCCTGCGCAGATGGTCACATCGCCTGCGATATCCGCCTCAATTTCCGGGCAGGCATTGCCCACCTGAAAATCGCTGAACCCGGACTCCCCGGTAACCTGCGCGCTGGTAGCCGTTACCGTTCCGACAGTCGGAAAAGTCCAGGTGGAGGGTGCGTCGAATTTTCCGACAATGGCCGTGTTAAAATCGAACGGTCCGTCGTCATCGGCGCCCACCCAGTTAAAGGTGGCGTCGTAGTTGGCAGTTGCCAGGCCGGAATTGATCGTGAAACTCCAGTACCGGTTCACCGAACTGGAGGGGTTGATCGTTGACGAGGCTATGCTGGGATGATCGCCGTCGGTGGTGGAGCCTGTTAGCGTACCGGCAAGGGTGCCGGCGGTAAAGGCCAGGCTTACCGGGGCGTAGGCTGTGGACGAACCAATCGGGTAAACGTAGTTGTTGGCGCCGGCGAGGATTGCCCGGCGGAGGTTGCCGTTTATGTAAGAAGTTAAATCGCCGCCATTGATCGCTCCGGGGGCGGAATTGTCCACAATCAGGGAATTTACGCCGGTGTTGACGATGCCGCTGGTTAGGGTTAGTGTACTCGAACCGTTCACCGTAGCATCGTTGAGTAGCGTTACGGCGCCGCCGGCTTTGTTGATCACCAGATTCACCGTGTTCGTTACGGTCCCTCCTGATGTCATGTTTTGCGCACCGCCGCCGTTGAATTCGATGATGCCGGCACCGGCGCCAGTACTGTTATCGACGAGCGCACCGGCACTATGGAAAAAATTACCACCAACCTGAACGACTCCATTTCCGTCAGCGCCGGCGCCGCCATCTGCCAGGTTGATAGTACCTCCTGTAATGGTTACGTCACCGCTAACCGCTATTGTGCGGGTATTATCTGCATTTCCAACTCTAAGGTTTCCCGAGGTGCTGGAATAGATAAAATTTCCTCCAACCGAGACCGTAGTCTGGACCATGCGCAATTGCGCCGTTCCAATATTTAGAATTTGAAAATTACCCGCAATGGAAAGCCCGGAGCCTGCCATATTCCTGTTGCCACTCATGCTTGGGCAGTTATAAGTAAGGTTGCCAAAGGCCTGACCATCTCCGCCCGGATCGCCATTTGCTAAACCTGTTAATAGGCACGTCGAGGTTGTTGCCCATGTAGCAGTGGGAATAGTTCCTCCAGTTCGGGCGTGCTCATACGTGCTGCCTGCGGCAAAACTGAGCTTTGCTGCAGAGGCGCCGGGGATTAAGCCACTGGTCCCGGTATTGATAAAGGTTCCGCTGACCGTAGCCGACACACCAGCAGCCGTCAATCCAAAGTCGGTATTGTTGGTGTATGTGCCGCTAATATCCGCCGACGCATTTGCAGCGAGATTTACATTTTCCAAAGTGGTTGCAATTGTCAATGCTGAACCACCAGCCACTTCAAGGTCAACACCGGTTCCATTTCCAATGGTAAGTGTTTGGGTACCGCCGCCTGCCGACAGTGTCACATCGGAATTTCCGGATATCTCTAGCCGACCGATCGTTTGTGTCGGCACACCGGTAATAGCTTTAACGCCGCCATTATTGATAACCAAAATATCATTGGCCGCAGGAGTGGTGCGAGTAGGCGTCCAGTTGGTGGACGTGCTCCAGACACCGCCGCCGGCAGGCAACCAGGTATATGTCGTCTGCCCCCAAGCGGCCCCAGCCACCAGCATACAGCAAACCAGTGCAAAAAATCGGGTAATCGCTCCCCCACCCCACGCAAACACCACAGCCGGCCCGTGCACATCGCTCACCGGCAGGGCGATCGTATTGAGTGGATTTTCCAGTTCGTGGGTGCAGTTGGTTCCGGTTTCAGGTGTGCCGGTACAAGTTGGTAGATCGTTTCGCATAGTAGAAGTTGATTTAGCAGGGGGTGAGGAGGTTGAGATGTCTTGCTTGAAGTAAAATCGGCGCATGGAATGTGGATTTAGAATAAAATGCAAAGCGGTCAACAGCCTGGCAGACAGACCCTTGACGGGATTACGAACAGTATTTGAAAAACAGGAAAGGCTCCGGAGAAAAATAAGCAGCCGGGCAGCCCGGGAAAGGCTTGAAGAAAGGCGTATACCGGAATGGAATTCCGTACGCAACCGGCTTGGGCTGCCCATGAACGGGCAGTGTAACGTTTTGTCATAGGATTACTCTTGTTGTATGTTTTGGATCAGGCAGCCGGCGCTGAAAATCGGCCAGACTCCCTGAAAACCGGTATTGGATGCGGATTAAAGCGTTTCCGAAATTGTTTTCCCTTCTGTTTGGAAACGGACGAACAAAGATAGCAACTAATTCGAATCTTCATTCCCGTTTCCCACCATTTCGAAGCCGTAAAAACCCGCGTTTCCGCCACATCAGACATAAATACCCTAATCGTGGTAAAAAACATAACATAAACCGGGCCAGTTTTAACAAAAACGGATGCACACGCGTTTGTTCCACCCGTTTACAACTGCTGCAAAAGCGCGATATGTTTGTACCAAAATTCTGCTAACTCACAGATTTTATGGTATTTAGCGGCGGCTGATTGGTGCTTTACTGTTTTGCATACGCTTACTCGAAAGGGGGTAGGGATTTTTTTAGAATGTGTGCAACTAGGCATGGCAGGCTTTTTTTTGGGTTTTTGAGCTCCGCCGTGTCAACCCCACCCCCATCCCCTCCCCCCGAGGGGAGGGGGCTTGATTTCGTTTTACTTTTCAATTGCGTTAACGGAATCAACAATTTGAATGAGGGCAAGCCCCCTTCCCCTCAGGGGGAGGGGATGGGGGCATAGCCATCAACTTAAGGGATTTTAAGTAGTAATAGA
>CAZAEZ010000005.1:0-153916 GCA_964484205.1 uncultured Saprospiraceae bacterium
TTTTAGGCAGTTGGACGACCTCGGAGAGGTCGAATGTTCTTTAACTATCCAAAACTCACGTTAAAAAGGCAAGATTCCGGGTTGAGAAGTTTCTTTAAAGTCAAATTTGAAAAGTTCAATTTGAAAAGTCAAAAGTGTACACCCCCTCTGGTTCGTTAAGTTGATGGCTATGCCCTGCAGGGCATAGCCATCTGAATACAATATTCGGCACAAGGAATTTTCGTGGCGAAGTAGCCCTACGCCCTTCGCCCTACGCCCTTCGCGCTCACATCCGGCTGGCCGAGCGGAAAATCCGGTCCCAGTTGATGCCTTCGCGGATGTTGCCGTTTTTCGTGGAGAACCAGATGAACAAAGGTTTGCCCACAATGTGATCTTCCGGCACAAAGCCCCAAATGCGGGAATCTTCCGAATTGTGGCGGTTGTCTCCCATCATCCAGAAGTAGTCCTGTTTGAAAGTGTAGGAAGTTGTTTCCTGGCCATTGATGGTGTATTTGCCGTTTTTGACGACCAGATCATTTTTCTCGTATACCCGGATTATCCGTTCATAAAACGGCAGGCTTGCCGGAGTCAACTCTACCGAAGTGCCTTTTTTGGGAATGTAAATAGGACCAAAGTCGTCGACCGTCCAATTGGTGTATTGCGTCAAATCGTTTGGGAAAACGTAGCCTGGACGTGCACCGGGTTTATAACGTTCGAGCGTAATGCCGTCGCCCCAGGATTTTACTTTTTCCACCTGGGTGGCGTCCAGGTTGTAGTAGCGGCGGATTTCTCCGGTGGGCATTTCGAGGGCAATGGCATCATTCAGGCTCACCCCGATATCTTCCAGGCCCTTCAGGTTCAAACTCCCTGAATTGTTGTTGATGTAGTAGGCAAATTGCTGATTTGTGGGGTTGGGGATGGCTTTGTTGTTGAGGTGGACCTGGCCGTCAATAATTTTGAGGCTGTCGCCGGGCAGGCCGATACAGCGTTTGATGTAGTGGTCTTTTTTATCAAGCGGGCGCACCACAATTTCCGGCATTGGAGGCGTCGGCCGGTTGGCCCTGCGCAGATTTTCAATTTCCCGCCGCCATTGGTAAACATCCCAGGTGCGGGTGGGCGTGATGATGACGCTGTCGCCGGCCGGAAAGTTGAAAACCACCGGCTCGTTATGGTCAACTTCTTCCAGCGCCGGCAAGCGGTAGTAGGGTAGGGAAGGCTCGGAAAAATAGGACTCGCGTGCCAAAATGCCGTCGCCACTGCTGAACCGGTTGTGAATGAGCGGAAACTGGAGCACCGTCATCGGCGTCCGGATGCCGTAATGCGCCTTACTGACAAACAGGTAGTCACCCACCTTTAATGTGCCTTCCATGGAGGAAGTTGGAATGACATAGGCTTCAATCAGGAACATCCGGATAAACGCGGCGGCGAAAACGGCAAAAATGATGGCTTCGCTCCACTCACGAAATTGGGATTTGCGAAACGGGTTGTTCGCCTCCAGTTTGCGCAATGCCGCCTTGTCTTTTTTCTCCTGTGCTTCGTGATATTGCCGGTGGTACTCCCGCTCTTCCTGCAAAATCGGGCCTTCGTATTTATCGTCGGGATTTCGACCAATCAGGAAGAAAGGAACAGGAGCAAAAATCACGGAACGCGCGGCCTGCCAGAAGCTATGCTTGCCAAAAGACCGGACCATGTCGATGCACAGCCCCGCATAAATGAAAAAATTCACAATTGGAAACAAAAGCCACAAGGCATACCATGGCGAACGGTGTCCAACCATTTTCGCCCATTCTACAGCAGCCAACCCGGGTACCAGTGCTTTCCAACCAGGAATGCCGGCTTTTTCAAACAATTTCATCATGCTCAGGCTGAGCAAAACGTAAAGCACAATCAGAAACAAGAGTACCGACATATGGATAATGAAATTTGAATTTTGGAAACTGGATTTCTGCCGTTTTTAGCAGGCCGGGGGCGAAGATACCTGCCGATCTTATCGAATTTCCGCCGCATCGACCATTGAACAAAAAATCTCGATTGACGCCGTCGGGCCTTCGGTGGTTAGCGCCACTGAAGCCGGCCGGATTTTCTAGCCTTCGGTGGGTTTCCGCTTTTTGCGCTTGGTTTTGAATAACTCCACGATTTCCTTCTCTTTAAGGAAACCCATATCAACAAATTGCGTGGAAACGAATTTTTTGATATCCTGGTAATCCTTGGCTCGTTTGTCGATGTACACCCGGAGTAATTTCCGGACGTAGGCCATTGAAAATTTCTTCACTGATTGGTTAAACTGTTGATTTCCAAATATTTTCATGTACACACTGAAAATTTTGGTGAGTTCGAAGTAATCAGCGTACTCCTGTTCGGAAAGCCCGTTGATCAGTCGTCCGAAATAATTCAGGATCAGCTGACGCAGGCATTTGCTTTCGATGGAAAGGCCTTTGTGGTTGTTGTAAAAGTCCTGGACCGCCTCGATCGCATCCGGGTGCACATAGCCCAGGCTGTGGACTTTTTCCGCAATGCGGTAATAATCGGAAATCCGGTCGGCAATGCCAAGATCGATCATCCCGATTATCCTGCTGTCATTTTCTGCGCCCATTTGCGGGTTTGCACGGTAGAGCGAAACCAGAAAATTGAGGTATTTGCTGCCAAAATCTTTAAACGACTTGCGCTCCCGCGCAAAATGTGTCCGAAACGATGCTTGTTCTTTCTCATCGAGCATCATAAAATTCCCAAAAAGGCAAAGCAGTTCGCAGTATTCGTCGGTATTCTGAAAATCTTTGGTATCGAGAAATGCTTTGATCTGTTCTTTCAAACTGGTGTTATCGCCGCCAACTTCGAAGCGTTTCAGGAGAAACTGCCGCAAGGCTGAAAAATTCGCCTTCATTTCACCGAGGGATTTGGGGAAGTCGGCAGCATAATACAACTCGTTCCGGAACTGGTTGGAATAGCGTTGGTAAAGTTCAACCCGATCCTTCAGGTCGCGGAAGCGATCATTTTTTTGTTGCAGCAGAAAATAACGGATGCGTTTGTTTTCCACCTGGCTCATCAGGTTGGTGATCCAGATGTCGCTGCTCAGGGCAAAGCCAACCTGGATACTCTGGCCGATGCGTTTTTTTAACTGGTCAAAGTGTACGCTTTGGCAAATAGCCAGCAAAATCTCTTTGAAATGGTCGTTTGGGCGCACGTACCGGTACTGGTCGTTGATTTCTCCACGCAATACCGAGTAGCCCAGCACTCTGGGAAGGTACAGCCCTTCAAAAACCGGGTCGAGCAGTTGTTTTTCAATGGAAATCAACTGGAGGGGCGCGTCGGCAGCAATTTCATGGTGGATTTCGGAGAGCATCGGCTCAAATTCCTGCCGGAGTTCGTTGTAAAACTCTTCTTCTTCCTCTTCCAGATATTGTGCAAGGGCTGGGGATTCCTGGATGGCCTTGCTAATGGCTTCCAACCGTTCCTGATATTTTTTGTCTAAGGGTTGCATGGCTTGTCAGTACTTGAATGAAAAAATGTGCAAATAGTAGTTTGGAGGGTTTAAACTTGAAAAAAGACCTGGTAAAGCAACCAGAGGCTTTACCAGGTCTTATTGAAACCCGTATTTGGATGGCAAAAGTAAAAACTCTCGCCGTAGTTCAACTTATTCTTTTGTTTTTTCTTCCTCGGCTGCGGGCGCTTCCTCGGCGGCCGGTGTCTCCTCTGCAGCAGGTGTTTCGACTTCGGCTGTTGCTTCTTCCGCAGCAGGCGTTTCTGCTTCGGCAACCGGAGTTGCCTCTGCTTCTACCGGTTCCGTAGTTGCTTCAACTTCAGCGGCGGGTGCTTCAGCGGCTACATCAACAGGCGCATCGGCGGTTTCGGCTTTTACTTCTTCCTCAGCGGCGGGTGCGCTGTCTGCGGCCGGGGCCGGTGCTGCTTTTTCTTCTACCGGTTTCGCTTTCGACTTGGGTGTGCCATCAACGGCAGCAAGGAACTGACGTTTTTCTTCTGCGGTAGCTTCCCGGCGTTTTTCGATCCGGCTTTCTTTGGCTTCGATCCAGGCATTGAGTTTAGCTTCTGCCTGTTCTTCGGTAAGAGCGCCTTTTTGGACGCCTTGGGCCAGGTGTTTTTGGTACATAATGCCCTTGAAGCGCAAGATAGCCCGAACAGTGTCGGTTGGTTGCGCGCCTTTCATCAGCCAATCGTAAGCCCGTTCGCGCTCAAGCATGATGGTGGCGGGAATGGTGAGGGGGTTGTAAGTGCCGATTTTTTCGATGTAACGGCCATCGCGTGGTGCGCGCGCATCCGCGGCGACAATGTGGTAAAACGGGGCCTTTTTACGGCCTTTCCGTTGGAGACGCAGTTTAACTGCCATGGGTAAGCGAAAATTTAGTTAAGAGATAGTATCTCGCCCGGTTTCTTATTAGAAAATAACGCCGGGCTTTTCGAGCGCGCAAAGGTACGCCAATAGGAATGATCTAACCAAACAACTTTAAATTTTAATCGGGGACTACTTAATTTCCTACCTTTGGGCCCTTCAAAATTTGGCATGGAAAAGATACTTATTCTTGATTTTGGCTCTCAGTACACGCAATTAATTGCCAGGCGGGTTCGGGAGATGAATGTTTATTGTGAAATCATCCCCTTTAACAAAGTGCCGCCGATGAGCCCCGACGTAAAGGGGGTGATTCTTTCCGGCAGCCCGTTCTCCGTTAAACAGCCGGATGCCTTACGCCTCAACCTGGACTTACTTGCCGGGAAAGTGCCGTTGTTGGGTATTTGCTATGGGGCCCAGCTGTTGGCCGATTATTATGGCGGGGAGGTGGCCCGTTCGGAAAAACGGGAATATGGGAAGGCGACTTTATTGCAACAATCGAATACCGATCCTTTTTTCGCTGATGCGTCGGTGAATTCCCAGGTGTGGATGAGCCATGGAGACACGATCTTGCGACTTCCTGATGATTTTGAGTTGCTAGCCAGTACGGAAAGTATCCCGATTGCGGCTTTTCGGGCTGCGAATGAACGGTTTTCAACTCCGGTGTATGGCATCCAATTTCATCCGGAAGTGTACCATACGCTGGAAGGCTTTCAATTTCTGAAAAACTTTGTGCTGGAAATTTGCAATTGCTCCGGCGATTGGACGCCGGCGCATTTTGTCGAAGAAACAATTCAGGCGCTACGCCGGCAAATCGGATCGGAAAAAGTAATCATGGCACTTTCCGGGGGCGTCGATTCGACGGTAGCGGCGATGTTGCTGCACCGGGCAATTGGGGAACAGCTGTTTTGTTTTTTTGTAGATAACGGCTTGTTGCGTAAAAATGAATTTTCCGACGTGTTGGATTCCTACCAGCACATGGGGCTGAACATTGAAGGCGTGGATGCCAAACAACGCTTTTACGATGCATTGAAAGGCATTAGCAACCCCGAAGAAAAAAGAAAGGTGATTGGGCGGATGTTCATTGAAGTTTTTGAGGAGGAATCCCATGCGCATCCGGAATGCCACTGGCTTGGGCAGGGCACGATTTATCCGGATGTGATCGAATCGGTGAGTGTGCACGGCCCTTCGGTTACGATAAAAAGCCACCACAACGTTGGCGGCTTACCGGACAAGTTAAAACTGAAACTGATCGAGCCACTTCGAATGCTGTTCAAAGATGAGGTGCGCCGGGTGGGCAAAGAATTGGGGATTTCAGACTCCATTTTAAAACGCCATCCTTTTCCCGGGCCCGGGTTGGGTATTCGGATTTTAGGTGAAATTTCGCCGGAGAAAGTGCACATGCTGCAGGAAGCGGACGCCATTTATGTAAAAAAACTGCGGCAAGCCGGGCTGTATGACCAGGTTTGGCAAGCCGGTACCATTCTGTTGCCCATTCAATCCGTAGGTGTCATGGGTGATGAACGCACCTACGAGCAAACGGTTGCGTTGCGTGCCGTGAACAGCACCGACGGAATGACGGCGGAGTGGAGCCGGTTGCCCTATGATTTTCTGGCCGATGTTTCCAGCGAAATTATCAACCAGGTCAGGGGCATAAATCGGGTGGTGTACGATATCAGTACCAAACCACCGGCTACAATTGAATGGGAATAGGTGACGGTTTTCGCATTGATGCCCTAATCAGAATAAAAGGAACTGAAGCTTCGAGGCATCAACTTCACGAGAATTTTCGTTTCCAAAAAAAATCTACGTTATGCAGTTTGGGATTCGCTCAATTGTCAAATTATTCGCAATTACACTGCTTTTTAACAGCTGCTATTCCTTCAAGGGCATTTCAATTGATCCCAATATCAAGACATTTTTTGTTCGTAACTTTGACAATGCCGCATCGAATGCGCCGCCAACTTTAGCCGTGGATTTCACGGAAAGATTGAAAGATAAGGTGCGTACCGAAACGCCGTTAGTTTTGAATTCAGATGCACCTGACGCCGAATTTACCGGACGGGTGGTGGATTACCGGGTTGTTCCGGTGGCGCCTAAACCAGGCGAAACAGTAGCCCTGAATCGATTGGAGATCCGGTTTCAAATAAACTATACCGTGAATAAGGAAGGTGCCGAGGGCGGATGGGTAAGCGAGCGCAGTTTCAGCCATTTTGCTGAATTTTCGAATGAAGCAGATTTGCTTTCTGTGCAGGATGGACTGATTGAACAAATCAGAGTTCAATTGCTGGAGGATGTTTTTAATGCGGCTTTTAACAACTGGTAATTTTCTGACAAGTGATGTAAAGAAACAATGACTCAGGAGCGGTTTATAAAATTGTTGAACAATCCGGAATTGCTGGCAACGATCTCTTACGAAGAGCTGAAGACGCTTGCCCTGACCTATCCGTATGCACACAATTTGCGCTACCTGCTCGCTGTGAAAGCCGGCCAGGACCAACACCCTGATTTTACCCGGAATCTTGCCACCGCATCGGCATATAGTCTGGATCGGACTTGTCTTTTTGCCTTGGTAGCCCCGTTGAAACTGGCGCCTCAAGCTGTATTAGTGGCTGAAAAGGAAGAAGTTTTAGAATTGAAGCCAATTGCGGATGTTCAACAACAACTGGAATTTCTGGGTCCTGTTCCCAAACCGACACAAAAGACTGCCGAGGCCAGCAACGCGATGACAGTTGATTTTTCTACAAGGTTGGCAGATGCCGACACCACGGTACGAAAGCCAGCATTGGATTTTTCCCGGCCTGAAAGTCAACCTGAGGCAGATTCGGGTTCTCTCCATATTAAATTACCTGTTGAACAAATGCCCAGTTTTAATGCCTGGATTAGTCGGTTTAACCCTCCGGCTTTGGTTTCTGAGGCTATAACTTCTTCTGAAAACCCAAACCCTGACCCGGAAAGTGTACCGGTGCAGGAAAACGGTGCAGATGGTTCGGAAACCCAGGGCCAGGATACAGTCGAAGCCCTGACCCCCCAAATGCTAGCTGAAAAAAGTGTAACCGAGAGTAAATCGATTATTTCTGAAACCCTGGCAAAATTGTACGTTGACCAGGGGTACACCGAGAAAGCCATTGATATGTACGAACGGCTTAGTTTGGCGTTTCCAGATAAAAGCGCGTACTTTGCCGCCGAAATTGACAAATTAAAAAAATAGACACAATGTTACCCACTTTAGCGGTTTTTATTGCCTTGGTCAGTGTACTACTCATGGCAGCGATTTTGGTCCAGAATCCCAAAGGCGGCGGTATCGATCCGACTTTTGGTGGACAGGCGCAACAACTTTTCGGCGCTGCCCGTTCAACTGATTTTATTGAAAAGGCCACCTGGGTGCTTGCAGCAGCTTTGTTGGTGCTTTGCATTGTTGCTGTCCTTATGGTAGGGACAGGTGGTGCCGCCACCGAACTTCCTCCCCTGGAATCAGCCGGCTAACTATACCCGTTTAAAAAGCCCTTCTCCGTAGATATCTAGGGAGAAGGGCTTTTTTTGTTCAGGCTATTCCGGATTTGAGTAAGCGCTATTGCGTGTCATATTTGTACAGGTGGAGGTTTTGGATGAGGGCAAGCAACTTGTCGGCATAATTTTTATCAGTCGCATAACCGGCTTTTGCCAAGCCGGTTGCCCAGCCCCTGCAATCAGCAGGGTCAAGTTTGAACAAGTGTGCGTACCGCCTGCTATTTTTCAAAAATTTACTGTGACTGCGGTAACTGCTCCACACATTTTCATACCGCACAAAGAAGTCCTTATGCGACTCGTCGGCAAAATTGACACAGTGTCCTTTTTTACAACGATTTGAAAAGCATTTGATCCCGAAATGATTGTTTGTGGTTTGGGCAAGGTTGCTGCCGCCGGCATTGCTTTCCAGGAGGCCCTGCGCTAAAATGATGCTGGCCGGAATCCCAAACTTATGCATTTCAGCAACTGCTACCGGGGCAAAACGCGCGACATAATCCCGGCATTGACTTATTGCGGCCATACGTACCGCCGGATCGATTGCATTGCGGTCGGCAAAACCGGGGTCCATAACAAAAACACTGTGCCCTTTGGTTTTTGGCGGCAAAACAAGGCCTGAATAAACTACCGGCTTCTTCTCCGGCCGTACAGGTGGTGGCTGAGTGAACAACGATGCTCTGACCTTCTCCCCGCCCTGAACAACGGTTTTATCCTGTGAAACGGGCGCGTTGAAGTCGAGCACAATGGACAATTTATCGCTCCACACCATATACGTAAGTGCGGCCAGAATAATACACTTCCACAAGACGGGCTCTTGCAGTACATCGGCTTTGGGGGGTGATACATTGAATTTGCTGTTCATTGCCGAATGGTGGTAATAATTACGTGCCATGGCATAAAATTTTAGTGAGGGACTGAAGTACAGTAATGAGCCACAAAGTAAAACAAAATGTTTTTTAAATGCAAGAAAAAATGTTTTATAAAAACTTATGTGTTTAAAAGTTTTCTTCTGGTGCGATCTGTATGTCATGGAAAACTCTATTTTTGCACCAATTCAAACTTCGTGTACTATCTACAGTAATAGCAAATTCCGCACATGGTCATAATTGCAGATTGTGGATCAACTAAAAGTGACTGGCTTTTAATTCATGGCGGCCGGGACCAGCAATTGGAAAACACCTTGGGCTTTAACCCGTTTTTTCAATCCAGTGAGGACATTGAAAAAATACTCAAAACCCAGCTTGTTCCGAAGGTAAAAACCAGTGCCGTTGAGCAGGTTTGGTTTTATGGTACAGGAATTCACGATAGCAGCCGGGCTGAAATTGTTGCCGCTGCGTTGCGCCGGGTTTTTCCGCAGGCAGCTTTGGAGGTAGAGCATGATTTGCTTGCTGCAGCGCGCGCAACCTGCAAACACAGTGCCGGAATCGCCTGCATTTTGGGCACCGGATCGAACAGCTGTTATTACGACGGGAGTGAAATCCTGGACAATGTCCCTTCTTTGGGCTGGTTGGTTGGCGATGAAGGAAGCGGCACGCATTTGGGAAAAGCACTGCTGCGGGCCTGGTATTACCGTGAACTCCCGGCTGATCTGAATGCGGCGTTCATTGCCGATTATCCGGAGGGTGCTTCGGCCATTAAAAACCGGATATACGAAAAAGGCGCCAACGCCTATCTGGCGTCGTTTACCCAGTTTTTAGGCAAACATTTGCAGCATCCGCTGATTCAAAAAATGGTGACGAATTCGTTTAATGAATTTTTGGACCGCCATGTAGTCAAATACACTGGTTATCAGCAAGTACCGGTGCATTTTGTCGGTTCAATTGCCTATCATTTCCAGGAAATCTTATTGGCCTGTCTCAAGGCGCGCAACCTGCATGCAGGCGAGATTTTGCGTAAACCGATTTACGCTTTAGCAGAATTTCATGTTGGGCCAATGGGCGTGTCGGAATAAGTATTTACATACTATTTTTGAAAGACATATGAAAGAAATAAAACGCATAGCAGTATTTACATCTGGCGGCGATGCGCCGGGCATGAATGCCGCCATTCGCGCCGTAGTACGCAACGCGCTGAATAACGATTTACATGTATACGGTATTCTCCGTGGGTACGAGGGCATGATTGATGGAAATATCAAACGCCTGGAAACCACCGATGTCAGCAATATTATTCATCGCGGCGGTACGATCCTGAAAACAGCCCGGAGCCAACGTTTTCTAACGGCGGAAGGGCGCAGGCAAGCCCACGAAAATTTGATTTACAACGATATCGATGCCCTGGTTGCCATCGGCGGGAACGGGACCTTTACCGGGGCGCTCCAGTTTTCAAAAGAATTTCCGGAAATACCGATTGTTGGCATTCCCGGTACAATTGATAATGATTTGTTCGGTACGGATTTTACCATTGGTTTTGATACTGCGGTGAACACGGCAGTCCAGGCCGTCGACAAAATTCGGGATACTGCCGACTCCCACAACCGACTGTTTTTTGTTGAAGTTATGGGCCGAAATTCCGGCTATATTGCCTTGCACACGGCTATTTCCGGCGGCGCGGGCGGCGTACTTATCCCGGAAGAAGAATCTGACATCAGTGATTTGATCAAATTGCTCAAGCGTGGCGCCAGACGGGCAAAGTTGTTTAGCATCGTCATTGTCGCAGAGGGCAATCGCATGGGAACCGTGTACGATATCGCCAAGCATGTGGAAGACCAGGTGGATGTATTCGACGATATAAAAGTTACGGTTATCGGGCACCTCCAACGCGGCGGCTCGCCTTCGTCCTTCGACCGCGTTTTGTCCAGCATTCTTGGCTTTAGTGCCGTGGAGGCCCTGCTTCAGGGAAACAGGGGAATTATGGTCGGAATAAAAAACAATAATACCCACTACACGACTTTTAAAGAGGCCATTTCGAAAAACAAACCTTTCAACAAGGACTTGTTGCGCATGGCGCATATCCTTGCACAATAAACCATGGTGCAAAAATGTGCGAGCCCCTGGAATCATGCAAATTCCAGGGGCTCGCCGTGTAAAAGCACCAGATGAACGGGCTTATTTTTCGTCGTAGTTAAACGGCAGGATTTTGGAATCCTTTACCGTCGACAAAGTCATAAGCGTTTTCAGGCGTTCAATTTCTTCGATCTGGCTGAGGGTTTTGAACAGCAACTGCTCATACGTCGGAATATCCCGGCACACAATTTTCATCAAAAAGTCGGCCTCGCCCGTAATGATGTAACATTCGGTGATTTCGTCAATTTGAGTGATCTTTTCCAGGAAGTTATTGAGCGCATTTTCCCGTTTCCAGGCGAGCGATACCAATACGAATGTTTTTACATTCAGACCCATCATTTGCGGATTGACCTGGGCATGGTAGCTTTGAATTATATCGCTTTGTTCCAGTTTTTTTACCCGTTCCAGCGTTGGGGCAGGGGAGAGGCCGATTTTTTTCGAAAGATCGAGGTTGGTAATCTTGCTGTTTTCCTGTAGGATTTTCAGGATTTTCAAGTCTATTTTATCTAATTTCTCCGACATAATGCTAAGGCGTTATGAAATTTTATTTTGTTTCTTAAATGTTCCACAAAGGTAGTGTAGCAAAAAATTATGTGCAAGAATTTTTTAAAAAAGCCTTTGTAAATTTTGAAAATGCGGCGATTTTATCGAACAACTGTGCTAATGTTTGTTTGCCCGACTCTTTTTTGCGCCTCCGGCAAAAATATATTTGCTGAAAACCGCTTACCTGTGCGTGGAAATAAAAAAAGGTTGAATCAACAGTGCTGGCCCATAAAACGGCCAAACATATTCTGTTGATTCAACCTTAACGCCTGTATTTCTTCTTTTCTCTAGGGGAAAATGCCCATGGAGATATAGTCGCTGGCGATTTTATTCATGGAACTCACGAATGCCGCAGTCCGGATATCCGGGATTTTTTCATTTTGAAGGAAGGTCTCCCGGATTTGCTGGTACGACGTGATCATCGTGTCTTCCAGGCCGGAGTTAACCAGTTCAAGTTCTGTTCCGCCCCGTGTCAGAAAATCGCGGTCGCGCTTGGTAATTTGCTTGCCTGTCATTTCCTCCACCTTGTTGAGAATGCCTTCGAAAGCATTGTGTTGGAACCGGTTTTGCAAACGGCCAAAACGGTGGTGCGACAGGTTTTTCAACCATTCAAAATACGATACGGTCACACCGCCGGCATTAATGTAAAAATCGGGAAGGATCAGAATACCTTTCTTTAACAGAATCGGGTCGGCGTAAGCTGTGATCGGGCCGTTTGCTGCTTCGGCTATGATTTTTGCTTTGATCCGTTCGGCATTGTCGATCGTGATTTGATTTTCCAAAGCGGCGGGGATCAAAATATCGCATTCCAACTCCAGTGCTGCAGACGGGCCACCGATATGCGTTGAGCCCGGATAACCAATGATGGAGCCTGTTTCTTTCCGGAAAGCCATCAGTTTATCTACGTCAATTCCCTTGGGATCATGGATCGAACCTTCGCGCTCGGCAACACCGATAATTTTGGCATCGCCTTCCAGTTGGCTGATAATGGCGGCATTATAACCTACATTTCCGAGCCCCTGCACCACGATGGTTTTGCCTGCGATACCCGGTGAAAGCCCGAGTTTTTTCATGTCTTCGGCATTCGACATGCATTCCCGGATGCCGTAAAAGACTCCTCTGCCGGTAGCTTCAGCGCGCCCACGAATACCATTTTGCGTGACCGGTTTGCCGGTGACACAGCCAATGGAGTCGATTTCACCGTGCCGGAAAGCCTGGTAAGTATCGAGTATCCAGGCCATTTCGCGGGGGCCGGTGCCATAATCCGGAGCCGGCACGTCGATGCCTGGGCCGATGAAGTTTTTCTTGATCAACTCCGTGGTGTACCGCCGGGTAATATTTTGCAATTGCTCCACGGTATAATTGGCGGGGTTGATCCGAATACCCCCTTTCGCGCCGCCAAACGGGACGTCCACCAGGGCGCATTTGTAGGTCATGAGGGAGGCCAGGGCCATCACTTCATCCTGATCAACAGATTCGGCATAGCGGATTCCGCCTTTCGTTGGAAGCCGGTGGTGGCTATGCTGAACGCGGTATGCTTCAATGACCTGGTAGTCGTCGCCTACCCGTATCGGGAAGCGGATTTGGAGTACAAGGTTGCACACCCGGATTTGCTCGACCAACCCACGCGGTATATCGGTATAGCTGGCGGCTTTGTCAACGTATTGTTCTACGCTTTTGAAGAAACTGATTTTTGCACTCATTAATCGTCTTTTGTTTGGTGCTCTAATTTGGTTAGCTTTCGCTCAAGGCGAATGAGATACCAGACAATTCCCAGAAAAATCAATAAAATGACGGCTACCACCACATTGATTTTTCCGGTTTCTCGCATGAAATCGCGGTTGCCTTCAGCATAAACGGCGGGCAAAGATATTGCCAGCATCAAAATGAATGTAATAATTATTCGGCTGTGATAAATTTTCATGTTTCGGTCGTCATAACAATGTTGAACATTCACGTTTTTTGGAAAAAACTAGTCAAGCCCCAGCGCTTTATCGTAGAGCCGCTGGTATCGAATCCGCAACTGTGCAATCCAAAAACCCAGCAATGTCCAGCCGATAATCGCCGGATAAAAAACGGCGCGCATGGTGTTGTCCAGATCCTGGCTGCCAAAGGCCGGATTACCGGTGGCTCCCGGATGCAGGCTGGCAAACATTCGGGGTACAATGTACAGCAATGGAATCAGGGAGGCAAACGAAAATATATTATAAACGGCAGCCAGACGCGCGCCTTTTTCATACTCGTCGAAGGAGCGCCGGAGTATAAAATAGGCCAGGTAAATAAGCAGGGCAACGGCGGTCATCAGCTGCTTGATATCGTTGCTCCAGGGCTGCCCCCACGTGTATTTTGCCCAAATCATGCCGGTCGTTAAACCCAGGGCGCCAAACAGCAATCCGGTTTCGGCAAAAGCTGCCGCCCGGCGATCGTTTTCAGGTTCGGGGTTTCGTAAGTATTGGATACTGTACCAAACCGACGCCGCGAAAAGGAATAACAAAACAAACCACATGGGCACATGAAAGTAGGTGTTCCGGATGCTCTCGTAAATAACATTTTGGTACGGAAAAGAGAAGCCGGATTGTACATGCAATTGCTCAACAGGGTTGGCCGTCCAGGCGCTGTCCAAGCCGGTGCTGCCTGTGGAATCCGGATTTGAACTGAGGTAAACTGCTGCCGGCAACAGCGCAGCCCCGGCAGCAGGGTGATCAATCAGGGCATTAAGGCTCGTCGATGCTTTCTTTTCCGGCAGCTGCTGTGGAAAATGAAAACGGGCTTCCAGCACGGTGTCGTTCAACACCTGAAAATCCGACGCTGCCAGGGCAAACCGGTCATCGTAATACAGCCAAACCCGGAGGGGCGCATCGGCGGCTTTCTGAAAGGAGGTGTTGTATCCGTAGAACCGAAATGTTACATTTTCTCCCGCTTTTGCAAAAGCAGGTTCCGCCCGTTGAATACCCGATTTGAGCGGGACGAGCATGCCGGCAAGGATGGTATAAGTAATCAGAATTATTGAAAGCGCTTTCCACCACATAGTTGTATTCAAATTCGGTTTGGCGTCATGATCTTTTTAGCAAAAACGCACACGTTTTGTTTCAATCCTTCCAAATGTACGGGAATAAGACAAATGTCAGTGCAATCAAAATGGTATCAATAGCCAGTAAATTAATGATGTCACGCATGTAAGCCGTATCCTGGATCAAACCCAAAGCGATGGACGAAAGCCGCACCAAGGTCAGCAAAATGGGGAGAATGACCGGAAAACTAAGAATGGCCATCAAAGTGGCGCTATTGTTGGCTTTGGCGGCAATGGAAGCAATAAATGTGAATGCAATGGAAAATCCCATGCTGCCCAGCAAAACCACCAGGGCAAATAAAAAATGATCTTTTACGGGGTTGCCGGCTACCAAACTATAGGCCCCGAATGCCAGCGTACTCAGCACCAGCAACAACAAGGTGTTGTACAAAATTTTGGCGAGCACCAACTGCACCGGGTCGGCCAGCTGATAATAGTAGAGCTGGCGGGCGCCGCTTTCCTGGACAAAACTTTTTACCACGGCATTGATGGACGCAAACAACACGATCAGCCAAAACAACACATTCCACACCGGCGGCGAAACCCGGATGGAAGCAATATACACCACGAACACCATGCTGAAAACATACAGCACAATTCCGCTGATCGCGTAGCGCTGCCGGAATTCAAGAACGAACTCTTTTCGAAGGAGTGGAAACAGGTTTTTCCAGTTCATAACCAGTGCCGGCAAAGGTAGGTTAGCGCACTATTCAAACGGCAATTGGCCGGAAAAAAAATAACGGTCATTGGCAAGCTCCCTGCCATTTCAGTATCTTTGAAACAGGATGGGTAGGATGCTTACCTAATTTTGGAACTCTGCCTATCTTTGGCCCTCGGTGCTGATACGCGCCAAGGAAAATAACCGGAAACGCAACCTGTCTGACCGCGTTCCTGTTTAACAAACCAGTCCATATGAGTTGGTTCAAACGACTTAAAGAAGGGGTTACAACCGCAACGAAATCCAAAAAAGATGTCCCCCAGGGAATTTGGTTTCAATGCAAATCCTGTAAGGAAGCCAGTACGGCCAAAGAATTACAGGAAAATTGGTACAAATGCCCTAAATGCGATTACCACAGCCAGATCGGTTCGCTGGAGTATTTTGAAATTTTGTTTGATGAAAATGCACACAAACGGCTGTTCGATGATTTGGCTTCAGTGGATTTTTTGAATTTCACCGACCTGAAGCAGTATTCCCAACGGATCACCGACACCATGACCAAAACCGGCCTCAACGACGCCATGGCCGTTGCCGAAGGTAAAGTTCATGGACATAAATTAGTGGTGGCCTGCATGGACTTTCGGTTTATCGGCGGGTCTATGGGCTCTGTGGTTGGCGAAAAAATTTCCCTGGCTATCGACCGGGCGATCAAAACGAAGTCCGCCCTGCTCATTATTTCCAAGTCAGGCGGCGCCCGGATGATGGAAAGCGCATTTTCCCTCATGCAAATGGCCAAAACCAGCGCTAAATTAACCTTGCTGGCCAAAGCCCAACTTCCCTACATTTCGTTGATGACCGACCCGACCACCGGTGGCGTTACGGCTTCCTACGCCATGCTTGGCGACATAAATATGGCCGAGCCGCAAGCACTTATCGGCTTTGCCGGACCACGTGTTATCCGAGAAACGATCAAACGCGATTTGCCTGAAGGCTTCCAAACTGCCGAATTTCTTTTGGAAAGCGGTTTCCTTGACCTGGTTGTCAACCGCAAAGATTTACGGGAAACGCTCGGCGACCTGCTCGGCATTTTTGCAAAAGCGAGGCTGTATCATAAGAGAGAAATCTGAAATACCCCCCGTAGAATATTTTTTTTACCACAAGACACGGAGGCCACGGAGAATTAAACTCCGTGGCCTCCGTGTCTCGCATGTTTGTCAGGCTAAGCAGGTACTCGTCCTACGACTCAAAGTCGTAGGACGAGTAAAATGCCTCCGTGCTCTCCGTGTCTCCGTGGTGAAAACGTGGAATCGTCTGCGCATGCAAGGACCTATGCGACCGCCTCTTTTACCTTGCTTTTTTCTGGAAAAACAGATCAGACGTTGAAACGGAAGTGCATGATGTCTCCGTCTACAACGACATATTCCTTGCCTTCCACGGCCATTTTGCCCGCTTCTTTGACTTTCGCTTCCGACTTGTACTGCAAAAAGTCGTTGTATTTTATCACTTCGGCCCGGATGAACCCTTTTTCAAAATCGGAGTGGATTACCCCGGCTGCCTCCGGGGCTTTTGCGCCCCGTCGGACCGTCCAGGCCCGCACTTCTTTTTCCCCTGCGGTAAAATAGGTGATCAGGTCGAGCAGGGAATAGCTCGCATGGATCAAAATGTTTTTACCGGGCACTTCCAGGCCCATCATTTCGAGAAACTCCAGTTGCTCCGCTTCCGATTCCATCTCCGCAATCTGGGCTTCAATGCCCGCGCAAATCAGGATAACTTCGGCATTTTCATTTGCCACTGCTGTTTTTAACGCTTCAGAATGGGCATTGCCGCCCTGCATACCGGCTTCATCCACGTTGCAAACATAAAGCGTGGGCTTGGCGGTCAGGAGCGACAGGTCTTTGGTCAGGAGTTTCACCCCGTCCGGGTCCAGCGACGGCAGCAACAGCCGCGCCGCTTTTCCGCTTTCCAGGTGGGCTTTGATCTGGTTGAGCGATTCCAGGAGTTGCACCTCGCTTTTTATGCCGGCCTTTGCGGCACGGGCAACTTTGTCGATCCGTTTTTCAATGGTTTCCAGGTCTTTTAAACCCAATTCCAGGTCGATAATTTCTTTATCGCGCACCGGATTCACGGACCCGTCCACATGCACCACATTGTCGTCGTCGAAACAACGGATCACATGAACGATGGCATCCACCTCCCGGATATTTGCCAGAAACTGGTTGCCCAGCCCCTCGCCTTTGCTGGCGCCTTTGATCAGTCCGGCAATGTCCACAATTTCCACCGTAGTGGGAATGGTGCGCTGCGGGTTGACCAACTCGGCCAGTTTGTCCAGCCGGGGGTCCGGCACCGTGATTACACCGACGTTGGGGTCTTTTGTAGCGAAGGGGTAGTTGGCTGCCAGTGCCTTCCCACTGGTAAGTGCATTAAAAAGCGTCGATTTTCCAACATTGGGTAAGCCGACGATGCCACATTGTAAAGCCATGGAATTTTCGAATAAAAAGGGTTAACAAGGTGAATATCAGGCGCGGATAGCCGCAAAGAACTTTTCCAGTTTGATCAGATCAAGATTTCCATTCGTTCGCACGCCGCTGCATAAGTCAAGTCCAAAGGGTTCAACCGATTCAATCGCGGCCCGGGCATTTTCAGGGGTCAGGCCGCCGGCCAAAAAGACGGGTATTGACACTTGTGTGCGAATTTTTCTGCTCAAGCGCCAATCGTGGGTTTGCCCGGTTCCGCCCAACACTTTTACTGCCAGATTGGGGTTGCCACTGTCCAAAAGCAATGCGTCGGCAAAGGCAGCCGCGGCCAATGCTTCGTCGACCGATTGTTCGCCCAACACATGAATGACCTGGACAATTTTTACCGCAGGCAATTGCCGGCGGATTGCCGCATAGGCTTCAGGGGCCACCCGGTCAACCAATTGCAGGGTATTCGTATGCACCCGTTGCTGGTGCGCAATGATAGCCGGCGCTTCGGTTTCGCTCGTTAACAGAAAACTGGCAACTCCCGGCGGTATGTTCCGGGCAATATCGGCGATCTGTTCATCGGCAATCACGCCCGGGCCGCTGGGCATATTCCCCACAAGCCCAAGAGCTGCCGCACCGAGAGCAACGGCTGCGCGGGCTTCTTCCCGTGTCCGGATACAGCAAATTTTTACTCGGGTAGTCATGCAGATGCACTAGTTTGCCTGAAAAAACACTAGCTTTGGCTAAAGCGGGCGCAAAGGTAAGCGAACAATTCAGAAGTTTGTGTGTATGGATTTCACCAAATCAATCAATTGGACCTTCCGGCGCTGTTTGCCGTCCCGTGCATACATCATTCTCCTCAAAAGAAAAACGCCCGCATGAATCACACCGCCCATTGCTTTCTTTCCTTTTCCAATTCGGATTTGCTGTTGGGCAATTTTATCGGTGATTTTGTAAAAGGCCGAACCTGGGAAAAATATCCGGTGCCGGTCCAACACGGCATTCTGTTACACCGGTCGATTGATAGTTTTACCGATAATCACGATGCCACGCACCAAAGTGTGGCCCGCATCCGCCCGTTTGCCGGTCGGTATGCTCCGCCGGTAATGGATATTTTGTACGATCATTTGCTTTGCAAATCCTGGAATACTGTAACGGAAGTCGACTTTGATGCGTTTGCAGATTGGACCTATGCCAACCTGGAGAAGCGGAAAGCCGAAATGCCGGAAAAATTACAACGCCGCCTGCCGCATATGCTTGCCGGGCGCTTTTTACACGGTTATCAAACCCGGGAAGGACTGGAGTGGGTAATGCAACAATTCGAACGCCGTTTGCTGGGAAAAATCGATACTGCGGCGTTGCTAGGCTACTTTTTTGACAACCTGGAACATTTTTCAATGGATTTCAAGGTGTTTTTCCCTGACTTGCAAGAAATGGTGCGCCAACAGCGGTCGACTTTTTAAGCCGACAGACTTAGGGCTTCAGGTTGGCATACAGGTACTTGTAATCGATCTTGCCCTTGTTTTCTTTGAGATGCTCAACCACCAAAATTGCCCGATGCAGGCGTAGATCGGGGTTTTTTATCGCCCCGATAAAGTGCAGCAGGGTACGCTTTTTCCCGGGTGTAAGCGCCTGGAAAACGGCATTGCCCGGTTCATCTTGCCTCAGCAGTTCTTCAAGTTCCTCCGGCATCGGCAAGCCGTATTGGCTGTCGTCTTTCCGGAGTTCCACCTGTACCGGGCTGCCAATACCTAAGCCAAGTTTGTCGCGCAGTTTTTTATTGACATTTATGAAAAAGGTGCCTTCGCTCCAGGGCATGATTGCGCACTGAAAAGTCTCCTGGCCATTAAGCGTGCAAACTACGCGGCCGGCATTGTTTTCCTTGAAAATAGCGGCAATTGCACCCGGCACTTTCAAATGGTAGGTCCAAAGCCGGGAATTAAATTTTTCAATTACAGCATCAAATTGGTAGGTGTCAATCATGCATATCGGAATAGAGGAGGTTCCGATCAATTTTATCGGCCAATGGGCCAAAGTTACCGATTTTTATTTCAGCCAGCCTCCGGCCTGCCATGGCACGTTCTTCCAGCGATTTACCATCCAGGTAGGCCGTCAGATATCCCGCCCAGAAAGCATCGCCGGCACCGATCGGGTCCTTCATTTCCACCGGGCGGGCAGGTACAAAATGTTGATTTTTAGGATCAGCGACCCAACAGCCGTTGGCGCCCAGGGTATAGCAAATTTCGCTGGCGCCCATTTTCAGAAATTGCTCTAAAATGGCTTCCGGCGCCGATTTGTCTTCACCATACAAGCTGAAGCAATCCGTATCGCTGATTTTGAGCACGGCGCCCATGCGGCAGTATTCGGCAACAACGCGCTGAGCTTCCCGCCGCTCGGGCCAGATTTTTTCTGAAAAATTGGCATCCAGGCTCAGTTGAACACCTGCGCGGTGGGCTTTTTCCGCAGCTTCCAGAATGACATGTTGCGCCGGGTTTTTACTCAGGGCAAAACACGTGGTGTAAAACAGGGAAATATTCTCGAACTGGTTGTAGGGAAACTGCCGGATCGACATGGTGTAGTCCGCTGTCCGGTAGGTCTGCAAACTGGTGCCGGTGGCGGTGCGCATTTCAAGAAAAAGCGTGGTCGGCTCGTCTACCTGCGCGACGCAGGACACGTCGACGCCCAGGCGCGCTACATAATTTTTCAGCACAGTACCCATGTCGTCGGTGCCTACGGTGGCTGCCAGCATGGCTTTGCCACCCAGGCGGGCCATGTTCATGCTCAGATTGGCGGGGCTTCCGCCCGGAATACGCCGGAACAGCGTGGCTTCGTCGGGCGTTTGTGCAAACTCAGCGGTGGCAAAATCCACCAGTAATTCCCCGGCACAAATAATATCTATCGGTCTCCCCATGCGAAAAGTTGGTCAGCTGAAGCTCGTTGTGGAAAAATGGCGTTTATGAATCGGATGAATTTTATGTGGTAAAAGTAAGCACACAAGGTCAGTAATCAGGCCGCAATATTACTACATTTTAAACCGATCAAACAGCGTACTTCCAAAAAGCAAATGGCTTATTTAGAAAATGGTCCGGTTTCAGCAAATAATGGTTCTGCTGCCAGAACTGTCAGGTAATGACAGCCTGACGGTGAATTTTCAGTACCGGCTGCAAAAATGGCAGTTAATAGGGCTTGGCACGAAGTCTGATACCCTCATGGCATCCGAATATTATTTTGTACTATTCGCTATAACGTTGTTAACCAAAATAAAAATAAGTCAGACGTATGAAACCAATCGCAGACCGTGTGATTATTAAACCGGCACCTGCCGACGAGAAGACCAAGGGCGGCTTGATCATTCCGGACACAGCCAAAGAAAAACCTCAGCGTGGCGAGGTGATCGCTGTCGGCCCGGGTAAAGATGGCAATCTGATGACCGTGCAGGTCGGAGACATGGTGCTCTATGGCAAATACTCCGGGCAGGAAATCCATTACGAGGGCGACGATTACCTGATCATGCGCGAAGAAGATATTCTTTGCGTTGTTTAACCCCATGCACCAACCCCCATTCCCAATTCCATTTTTCTAATTTTAAAACTCAAAACTGAGAAATATGTCTGTAAAACAGATTAGCTTCGATACGGAAGCGCGCGAAAAACTCAAAGAAGGCATAGACGCGCTATCCAATGCCGTAAAAGTTACCCTTGGCCCGAAAGGCCGCAATGTGGTCATCCAGAAATCCTTTGGCGCACCGGCTATCACAAAAGACGGCGTCACTGTTGCCAAAGAAATCGAACTTTCCGATCCGGTGTCCAACATGGGCGCTCAAATGGTCAAAGAAGTAGCCAGTAAAACGGCTGATATTGCCGGCGACGGCACAACCACGGCAACTGTTTTGGCCCAGGCCATGGTAACAGCCGGCCTGAAAAGCGTGGCCGCAGGTTCCAATCCGATGGATCTGAAACGCGGTATCGACAAAGCAGTTAAGGTGGTTGTGGATGCCCTGAAAAAACAAACCGAAGAAATTGGCGACGATTTCAGCAAAATCGAACAAGTGGCCGCTATCTCCGCCAACAACGATGATACGATCGGCAAACTGATCGCCGACGCCATGAAGCGCGTGTCGAAAGACGGCGTAATCACCGTGGAAGAGGCCAAAGGTACCGACACCTATGTCGAGGAGGTGATCGGGATGCAATTCGACCGCGGCTACCTCAGCCCTTACTTTATTACCGATGCCGATAAAATGATCTCCGAGTACGAAAACCCGTACCTGCTGATCACCGACAAAAAGATCAGCAATATGCAGGACCTGGTACCGGTGCTGGAAAAAACCATGCAAACCAGCCGCCCCTTGCTCATGATTGCTGAAGACGTTGAAAGCCAGGCGCTGGGCGTACTGGTGGTTAACCGTCTGCGTGCCGGCCTGAAAGTGATTGCGGTTAAAGCACCGGGCTTTGGCGATCGCCGCAAAGCCATGCTGGAAGATATCGCCATCCTGACCGGCGGTACCGTGATCAGCGAAGAACAGGGTTACAAACTCGAAAACGTGGAGCTGAGCCAATTGGGTTCCTGCGAGCGAGTCACCGTTGACAAAGACAACACCACGATCGTTGGCGGCAAAGGCAAGAACGACGCGATCCAGGCCCGTATCAACCAGATCAAACAACAAATTGAAACGACGACGAGCGACTACGATAAGGAGAAACTGCAGGAGCGCCTTGCCAAACTGGCAGGTGGTGTAGCCGTTTTGTATGTAGGCGCCGCCACGGAAGTGGAGATGAAAGAAAAGAAAGATCGCGTAGACGACGCCCTGCACGCTACCCGTGCTGCCATTGAAGAAGGCATCGTAGCGGGCGGCGGTGTTGCACTGGTGCGCGCCATCAGCAGCCTGGACAAGGCTAAGGCTGTCAACGACGACGAGAAAATCGGGATCGGCATTGTGCGCAAAGCCCTCGAAGCGCCGATTCGCGTTATTGCCGAGAATGCCGGGGTCGACGGTTCCATTGTTTTCCATAAAGTATTGGATAACAAAGATGCTTTTGGCTACAACGCCCGCACCGATGAATACCAGGATTTGAAAAAAGCCGGTATCATCGACCCGACCAAAGTTACGCGGGTTGCTCTTGAAAATGCAGGTTCCATTGCCGGTATGATCCTGATGACGGAATGCGTGATCAACGACAAACCGGAACCGAAAGCCGGCATGAACGGCGCCGGACATGGCCACCCGGGCATGGGCGGCATGGACATGATGTAATTGCTGTTGCCGACGATTTTTTTAGAAATAGGAAGGGGCGCACCGGTTTGGGTGCGCCCCTTTATTTTCGTCTTTAGGTCGCGGAATGTGGAATTCCAGTGGCTATTTCTCCTTCACAAAATCCAAAGACACAGAATTCAGGCAATACCGCAACCCGGTAGGCTTTGGCCCGTCGTCGAAAACGTGCCCCAGGTGGCCGCCGCAACGTGCGCATTCCACCTCCGTACGCACCATGCCGTGGCTCTTGTCCTTAACCTCGGCCACAAAGTCCGGGTTGATCGGCTTCCAAAACGAAGGCCAGCCGGTACCGGAGTCGAATTTTGTGCCGGAGGCAAACAACGGCAATCCACAGCCCCGACAGGTGTAGGTTCCCGCCTCCTTGTTTTTCAATAAATCGCCGGTAAAAGCGCGCTCCGTGCCTTCTTCGCGCAGCACGTAGTATTCCATTTTTGACAGTGCCTGTTTCCAATCCGCATCCGGTTTTGTCAGACGTATCAGGCGTTTATTGGCATCGTATTTTGCCGGAACGATGGTATCTGCCGGCAGTTCAATTGCCGTAGAAACACGGCTTTCGGCAGCGGGAGTTTCGTTTTTAGAGGAAAACTGACAAGCCGAAAGGCTCAAGAAAATCAAAAAGTACTTCATGTTTTTGTTTTTAATCGAAACAACTTCACGTTAAAATTACCGCCGCCGGCGCGGCTGGTTCCATTCTTCCTTTTCAGCAAATTGTATGATTTTTCGCATCAGGTTGACCATCGTCAGAAACACCACAAATCCAATGGTTACCACGATGTAAATCCACCGGTACGATTGTGCCTGACCGATGGTGAGACCCGAAAAAAGCCACGCAATCAGGCCATTAGCTAACGCCAAACCCATAAAACTATACACGGAGCGTCCCCAGTATTGCATGAAACTGTCCGCATTGAGACTCATCAGGCTGTTGAAAACAGCAAATAACAATAAAAATGCGGTGGCGACAGACCAGGGGAAAAGCCGGTCTCTTTCGTACCAACCTGTTTGGTCAAAAAGCAGGGTGAGCAACATTATGATGAGTGCGGCCCCAAAGAACGGCACTGCCTGCCGGACCGGATCCACTTTGCGTTCAAATAGCGAAAGTGCCATAGTTTTGGTTTGAATAGAACGTACGTTACCGGCGTTTTCTGTGGTGAAAGTGCCTGGCACTACCGGATCAAAACACCGCGCCGGTTGATTAGCGGGATGTCCGTAAAATGCATTTCCTCCAGGCTGCCCGCTACAAACACGTATTTTTTGTCGTACAAATAATTGTTAAAGGAAAAGCTGACCCAGTATTCGTTTGCCAAACCCAGGACGGACTTCTGAACCGGTTCAATTTTTACGGCACTCATCGGCCCGATCTGTTCCCAAAAATAGCGCAGGGTGGAGGTGCGGCGTTGCTCGCCATCCAGCATGCCGTAGCCATTGGCATTTACCAGCACGGAAAAAATGGCCTTATCCTTTAAATTCAGCAAGTAACTATCCCAAAACAGTTCATGGTCCGTTTCATGCGATAAGCGGGGGGCTATGGCGACAGCCAGGTTCTCTACCTTTAAAACTGGAATGTCTTTAATCATCACTCAAAAAGTTTGCATTGAAAAATATCGCAAAAATGGGTTTTTAACTTTTGCTGTACGGTGCGCATCGGCACCTGGCGCCCAACTTCGCGCACCAGAGAACTGACCGTTTTATCTGCATCAACGATGCCGCAAGGCACAATATAATTAAAATAGGCCAGGTCGGTATGCACATTCAGCGCAAATCCATGCAGGGTCACCCAACGGCTCAAGTGTACACCAATCGCACAAATTTTGCGGTATTTATTCCAAAAATCTGCCTCGTTGATTGGAACATTTTCCCTGGTTTTGGGTGGGCACCACACCCCGGTGTAATCTTTTATCCGGATGGCTTCCACGTCAAAATCTGCCAGGGTTCGAATAATTACTTCTTCAATATTCCGCACATACCGGTGGACATCGGTAAAAAAGCACTCCAGGTCCAGAATTGGATAACCGACTACTTGCCCCGGGCCGTGATAGGTGATATCACCACCGCGGTTGATCGGGAAATAGTCGATTCGCCGGGTTTGCAATTCCTGCTCCGTGAGCAGTAAATTATCCAGCGACCCGCTTTTGCCCAAGGTGTACACGTGCGGATGCTCCACGAACAGCAGGGCGTGATCCTGCGTGTACGATCCTGCCGGTTGTTGCCTGTTTTTCAACTTGTTATCAATCAGCATGCGGTGCAGACTAGTCTGGTAATCCCAGGCTTTCTGAAATGGAAGGTGTCCTAAATCCTCAAACCGGACAGTTTGCATGGCAGTAAAACAGCAGTGGCGTGAACTTGTTTTTATAAAAACTCCGGCAAGCATACCAAGCTTCTAAACTGGCGTACCTACCTTTGTATCCCGTAACAAATCGAACCTACAATGACGAAATACATCTTTGTTACGGGCGGCGTTACCTCTTCGCTCGGAAAAGGTATCCTTTGTGCTTCACTGGCCAAATTACTCCAGGCACGCGGATTTTCAGTAACTATACAAAAGTTTGATCCCTACATCAATGTCGATCCCGGCACGCTAAATCCCTATGAACACGGGGAGTGCTACGTCACGGATGATGGCGCCGAAACGGATCTCGACCTCGGCCACTACGAGCGGTTCCTGAACACGCCGATGTCGAAGGCGAATAACGTAACCACCGGCGCAGTCTACCAAACGGTGATCAACAAGGAGCGCGCAGGCGACTATCTCGGCAAAACGGTCCAGGTAATCCCGCACATTACCGACGAAATAAAACGCCGGATGCTGCTCCTGGGACAAACCGGCAACTATGAAATTGTTATCACGGAACTGGGCGGTACGGTTGGCGATATCGAGTCGCTGCCCTACGTCGAATCGGTTCGCCAACTACGCTGGGAACTCGGGCGCGACAATTGCCTCGTCATCCACCTGACCCTGGTGCCTTACCTGCGGGCGGCCAAGGAGCTCAAAACCAAGCCTACGCAGCACTCTGTAAAAGAATTGCTCAGCTTGGGCGTGCAACCGGATATCCTTGCCTGCCGGACAGAACACCACCTCGGACCGGAAATCCGGCGCAAGCTTGCCTTGTTTTGCAATGTGGAAATGTCGTCGGTCATTGAGGCTTTGGATGCCGACAGCATTTATGACGTGCCGCTTTTACTGCTCAAGGAACGGCTGGATGCCGTGGTGATATCCAAACTGCATCTCAGCGATCGCCGGGAGCCCAACCTGAGCTCCTGGAAAGCATTTTTGGGCAAGTTGAAAAACCCGCTTCATGAAATATCCATTGGCCTCATCGGAAAATACAATGAGCTGCCCGATGCCTACAAGTCAATTTACGAAGCATTTGTGCATGCAGGCGCCGTCAATGAATGCAAGGTGAAAGTTGTACCGATACATGCGGAAGATCTCGAAGGGAATTTTAAAGATGTGAGCAAAGCGCTTGAGTCGTTGCACGGAATTTTGGTGGCCCCCGGGTTTGGTGAACGGGGTATTGAAGGCAAGTTGCTGGCAATCCGGTATGCCCGCGAAAACGATGTGCCGTTTTTTGGAATCTGCCTGGGCATGCAGACGGCATGCGTTGAATTTGCCCGCAATGTCCTCGGCTTGGCCGGGGCTGCTTCTACGGAAGTGGATAAAAAAACACCCCACCCGGTGATTGATCTGATGGCAGATCAAAAGAAAGTGACCAAAAAAGGCGGCACCATGCGCCTGGGTAAATATCCCTGCACTATTCAAAAAAAGACACAAGCTTATGCCGCCTACCACCGGACGGGCATCGAAGAACGGCATCGGCACCGCTGGGAATTCAACAATCAATATCTGGAGCAATTCACTGAAGCCGGTATGCTTCCCTCCGGTGTAAACCCGGAATCCAACCTGGTGGAGATCATGGAATTGAAGGCACACAAGTGGTTTGTAGGCGTGCAATTTCACCCGGAATTGAAGAGTACCGTGGAAAAACCGCACCCGCTTTTCGTGGAATTTGTGCGCGCCTGTATCGGATAGTTCCGGTATCTTAGTGCCGGCATTTATTTACGCAGCCTAATTGATCCGCATTTTATGTCCAGTTTTTTCCGCAAGGCAATCAGTCTTTTTGTAATACTCGACGAAAAAGATTCTACGTCAAAAAATACGCAGGAAAGGGTGTCTGAGCCTGCTGCCGCACAACCGGCAAGTACACCCAAGGCCGTGCCTCAGCCCGCGCCGATGTCTGATGCCGACCTTTCCAAGTTTGAAAAGCATTTCGAGCGCTTATTTGAACAAGCGAACCTTCCAGGCCCCGATTATTTTGAATTCTGGAAAACGATGGATACGCTGGAAGCGCATATTTCAAACGAAGAGGCGCGAATGAAAGCCGTGTTTGCTTCGTTGAAAATCCAGGGCTTGAGCAAACAAACCCTGATTGATTCGGCGGGCAAATACAAAGAAACCATCCTCCAGGATAAGGCAAATTTTGAATCTGTTGTTCAAAAAAAGTCGGAAGCGGAAATTGCCGGCCGGAAAGATTTGATCCAGAAATTGCAGCAGGAAAGCGAGGCTAAAACCCAGCAAATCGAGCAACTCAAAAAGGAAATCGAAGATGCCATCCAACAAATCGAATCCCTGAATCAGGAAATTGCCGGCGAACAGGGTAAAATCGAAGCAGCCCAGCGTGGTTATCTGGCTGCTTGTACAGCTATGGTTAGTAAAATTGACAATGATGTAGAGCGCTTTCACCAAATAATCGAGTAGCACTTTGTTCCATGCACATTCACTCACCTTTTAATTTTATTGTTATGCAAAAACCGCTTATCCCCGCACTTTTTATTTGTCTTCTGCTTGCCTTCGGCTGCGGAAAATCGAATGATGATCAACCGGAAAATGCCGATACCTGGGTGGTTTCCCTCTTGGAATTTGAAAATGTGGATAAAGATTTGACGGATAGCACCGCTCTTTTTACGGGCTATACGTTTGAATTCAATGCCGACAATACCATAGCCATCATCAATCCCGGTGGAATTGCGCAGGAAGGCAAATGGGAAAATCCCTCAAGTACCGTTTATGAAATCGTTGTGGCCAAGCCGGTTCTGCCCGTGGTTTATCTGCAGGGAACCTGGGAGCTTATCGAACAGTCATCTGATGTTTTGGATTTGAAGGTCACTATTGACGATCCTGTCAATGTGTTTGCAAAGTCACGCCGGATAAAATTCATCAAACTTTAATCCGGATTTGCACCGGATTTTGCTTAAAACAACGTGGCCTGCGTAGCAATTTGCTACGCAGGCCACGTTCTCTTTTTAGTAATTCCTGAGAACCCGGATCAGGAACCCAGGTAGGTTTTCAGCAGTTTGCTGCGGCTTGTCGCGCGCAATTTGTTAATGGCTTTATCCTTGATCTGGCGGACCCGTTCGCGGGTCAATCCAAATTTTTCTCCAATATCCTCCAAAGACATCGGGTGTTCCACACCAATGCCGAAGTACAGCTTGATCACATCGCACTGGCGGTCGGTCAGGGTGCTCAGCGACCGCTCAATTTCGCGGCGCAGGGAGTCGGCATAATCCAGGTGCTGGTCGGTGCCGGGCATGGCAGTGTTTTCCAAGACGTCGAGCAGTGAATTATCCTCACCTTCCACAAAGGGTGCGTCCATCGATACGTGCCGGGCAGCTACGCCCAAGGTAGTTTCTACCTCATCGGAGGTGATTTCAAGCAATTCGGCCAATTCCTCCGGGCTGGGTTCGCGTTCGTAGGTTTGCTCCAGTTCTGAAAAGGCCTTGTTGATTTTATTGAGCGAACCCACTTTGTTCAGGGGCAATCGAACGATACGGCTTTGCTCTGCCAATGCCTGGAGTATGGATTGGCGAATCCACCAGACTGCATAGGAAATGAATTTGAAACCACGGGTTTCATCAAACCGTTGGGCCGCCTTGATCAGACCAAGGTTACCTTCATTGATCAGGTCTGAAAGGCTGAGGCCCTGATTTTGGTACTGTTTGGCAACAGAAACCACAAAACGAAGGTTGGCTTTGGTCAGTTTTTCGAGGGCGATTTGGTCACCTTGTTTGATTCGTTTTGCTAAATCTACTTCTTCTTCGGGGGTAAGGAGGTCCACCTTGCCAATTTCCTGGAGATATTTTTCCAGCGACTGGCTTTCGCGATTGGTGATGGACTTCGTAATCTTTAATTGCCTCATGTGCAGTTCGTATGTGAAAATTTCGGCGCAAAGGTACAACTTCAAAAGCGCCGATGTCAATAAAATTTGATGTGAAAACCCGGAGTTGACCTGTTTTTTTTAAAAAATTTAATCCCGGCGCTTGTCGAAACGCCTGTAATTAAATTTTGTTCGATAGCAGGAATCATTCCGGGTTAAAAATATAATTTCAATCCGGGGCTTTAGACGTGCGTTGCGGCCGGCCGGTCACGAATATTAACGAATGATCAGTTTTTGGACGGAAGCCTGGTTCCCGCTGCGCAATTCCACCCAGTATGTGCCGGATGGAAATCCGGATGCATCAATAAAATAATTGCTATCCCCGGTGTTGAACGTTCCTTCAAATACCCGCTGCACCAACTGCCCCAAGGCGTTAAATAAATTTAATTGCCCGGGTGTGGAAGCTGTGGCGTGAACCGGCACAACCGTAATCGCAGACGCCGGATTTGGGTAAACCAAGGCCAACTCCACGGTCGAAATTTCGGGAGCGCCAACGGATTCCGTAACGCAAAACCGCCAGTAACCCTGGGGGGCTACCAAAGGCCGGGTGATGGTTTTGCCGTTGTTGGCGGTGGCTTCAATGTAATAATACACCGTTTGGCCGGCGCTTTGCTGCGGGATAAACCCGCGATAATTCCAAATCGTGTCGTCTAAGGGGTAATACGGCAGGTCAACGGACTGCCAGGGTTGATTCAGGTCGGTCGTGTAATAAATCTTTGCCGATGCAATACCACTCCGGTGGGATAGGGTTGCCCAGACGGGATATTCCAGGTATTGGGCATTGTCCAGGCAGGGCAGTTGCTGGTGTACGATGTGCACCGGGTCCGGTACGCCAACCTCCTTGGTGATGCAATGAATGGCGCCAAGCGAAGGAATGATGGCATTGCTATTGATCCCGACGATATTGTACCCGGGCAGACTTTCTTCCCAGATTCGCTGGGCAGTAGTGTCAAATTGTTCTTCATAAAATGGAACCAGGACGGTTTTATTCACAAAAACGGCGTTGGAATACGTCCTGTAATCACCGTCCGAATCGGGGTAAAAACCGTTTTCGGGCGGCATGGGAATCCGGATGATCCGGTAAGGGGTGCCGAAGACTGATTTGAAGTTGCTCAAGACGTATTGAATATTGGCTTCAATTTGAGGGCCGTCGGCAACGCCATCCGGGTATTTGCCGACAAGCAAGGTCTCTTCATCCAGCAATTTCATATGCATATCAATATGGTGGATGCCGTCATACGGCAACGGCGCCATTTTAATATACTTGCTGATCCCCATGAATTCCTGCATTATTCCATCAATCTGAGCTTCCGTTTTTACACTTACCCCGTACGGATTCCCCGGGGAATTTTCATTCAGGATCAGCCTGGAAGAAAAGGCGGTGCCCCAGCCGTCCGACATAAAATTGCCGCCGGTATGAACCAGGTCTGTCGGCGCCGACGAGGTGGAATACAGCGGGATATTCAGATGCCGGGCCACGGTGTTGGCCAGGGTGTCGTCTTTTGGCCGGGTTAAGCGGTTGTACCGCCAATCAATAAAATACAGCGAATCGGTATCATTTGCGTACACACAATTTGGGCCGTAGTCGCGAATCCAGATTGAATTATTCGGCACAAGCAGGAACTCAACATTGGAGCTGATGTCGACATTTTTATTGAGCAGGTAATTTTGAGCGGAGGTAAGCACAAATTGGTTGTCGCAACAAACCACCACCTTGCATTCTTGCCGGGCAGCCCGTACAATTTCGGTCAAAATATCCCGGCGCCCATTGTCGCCGGCTTGCCAGGTAATCAGCAGCGCCTGCAATTCTTCCCATTCACCCATTGCCCGGACCGGCACCGGGGGGGGGCTGGAAATACCCTCCGGCAGAAAAGGTTCAAATTTTTTGGATAGCAGCAGCGCCTTTTCAGCCGGGGAGTATCCGCGTGGAAGGTCTTGTTCAAACTGACTAAATAATTTCGGGCAAGAAAGCAGCAGCAGGGAAAGGGTCAAAAATTGTTTCATGCGAATCGTTATTTGTTTTGGCCAAATTTCAGGGTTTTAGCTCGCTTTTGCAGGGAAGATTGCGCCAGATGGCGTCTTTTTTTTAAAATAGGCCCTCCTGTAAAAAGCAAGCGGCGTGCCATTGCACGCCGCCGCAGAAAACCCATTCTATCGTATGAAGCAAAACTGTTAACTTCCTTTTGTTGGCTATCCAGCCAGTGGCAACGCATTCAAGTCCCGGAAAAGGAACTTTTTGCGATTGAAATACAACACGTTGGAGCGCTTCAACTGGTTTAAAACTGCGGTAACCATTTGCCGGCTTGTACCGGTCAGATCAGCGATGTCCTGGTGTGTCATGTTGTGTTTGACCAGTGTTTCGTACCCGATTTGTTTGCCGTGTTCGATTCCCATTTGGTGCAAAAACTCCAGAATTCTGCTTTTAGAATCCTTCAGCACGACTTTTTCGAGCTGTGTTTCCGTATACCGGAGCCGCTCACCAAGGAAGTGCAACAGCGACTGTGCAAAAGCAAAGTTTTTACGCATTATGGTAATTAGCGCCTGAGCATCCAGTTCAATTACCTGGGCGGTGTCTTCCATGGCATAGGCAAAATCGCGCCGTTGCGGTTCTCCTGTCAGACAGGATTCGCCAAACAAATTGCCGGGACGCACGACGTATTTTATGATATCTTTCTTTTCTGCGTGAACGGCTACTTTCACCGTGCCCTTCATCAGAAAATAGACTTTTGTGGCACTTTGCCCCGGCTTGTACAACACCTGATGCTTGGTGTAGAAATGCATCGTTGCCGTTTGTTGCAACACGGCGAGTTCGTCCGGGGCTAACACCGCAAAAAGCGGATTACTGTCGAAAACGGGTAAAGTAGTTTTTGTGTCCATTGTAGAGCAGAGTAATTTATGCAGTAATGTTCATGTTCGAAGTAAAGACAGCCCTTACCGGCAAATCCCCTACGGCAATCCGCAAATTTTTTTTCGGAGTCTTTTCGCTAATTGAAGCAGAAGATTTAAAAACCCCGGGTTTTTGAAACTATATTTCAAGAACTCCGGCTTAGGGTCGTCTTTGTTTTTTTGAAAGTGGAAATAATGCCGGCATTCCAAATATTAATAATCGACGGTTCGGGCAATTTTTTCTAATTTCAGCCTTCTAAATCATGTCGACAGACGCTGGAAAAACGGAACTTCAATGGTTGGCAGACCTTCGCAAGGGCGACGAATCTGCCCTTCGAAGTATTTTTGATCAGCACTATCCCTTGATCATAGGCGATGTTTACCGGTACATCCCGGACCTGGACACCTGCAAGGACCTGGCACAGGAGGTCATTGTTGAATTGTGGCGCAAGCGCGAAACGCTGGAGGTTCACACATCTTTACGGGCCTACCTGCGGCGGGCAGGTATAAACAAGGCACTGAATTTCATAAAAGCAAACCGCCGCACGCTTCTGGAGGATACCTCGGATTTTTGGGCGGATTTGGAGGATTCCACGCAGCAGGATGTCAACCGGAAAAATGAACAGGATGCACTCGAGGCTGCGCTGCAGGAAGCAATCCGGCAACTCCCCGAAAGATGCCGACTGGTTTTTTCACTCAGCCGGTTTGAACAACTGTCGCACAAGGAAATCGCGCAGCAACTGGGGATTTCTGTAAAAACCATTGAAAATCAGATCACAAAAGCCATGAAGTTGCTGCGGGAGGCATTGCTGAATCATCCCGATTTGTCGTCGGTTGTCATTTGGGTGCTATATTGGTTGCATTTAGGGTAGGGGATTTCCACTGGAGGGTTGTCTTCTTCACGTATTCCAATTTTTTAAAAATCATCCGAAAACATTCCCCAAGCTGAAAACGGAACATCATGCAAGATTTTGACTTTGTACTTCTGCTTCAAAAGCGTTTCACCGGCGAGATCAACACCGGTGAATTGGAAATCCTGAAGGACTGGATCAACCAGTCGGAGGAAAATGCCCGGCTTGCGCAGCAGTTCCAACTGCTCTGGGAGAAAAGCACGGAATCCCGTCCGGTATTCTCCCTCGATCTGGATGCGGAGTTTCGTCAGGTCCAATCCCGTATTCAGCAGGCAGACGAAGCACCACCGGTCCGCGTCGTATCTATGCGCAGCCGGGCGTTCCGGGCCGCTGCGGCCATTGCAGCCATCCTTGTTTCCGTTTGGGGGTTTCAGCAGTTGATGCCGGCGGCGGCGCCCATGCTGGTTGAACGCGTTTCAGACCAGGCTAAACGGCAAATTACCCTGCCCGACGGGACGACGGTTTGGCTTCGCCAAAATGCAAAACTTGAATTCCCGGCCAAATTCGACGATGCGCAACGCCTGGTGAAGTTGGACGGTGAAGCCTATTTCGAAGTGGCACACCGGGAGCGTCAGCCCTTTCGAATTGAACTCCCCGGAAAAGGAAACGTGGAAGTGCTGGGGACCCGCTTTAATGTCCGGGCAAACAATGAAGCCACCAGTATTCTGGTGCGCGACGGCAAAGTACGCTATACCCCCGACCAAAAATCAAAAGGTGTGCTGCTGACCGGCGGCGACAAAGCGGTCTTTCAACCCGAACAGGCTGAAATCCGGCTCTCGAAAGTGCGCACGTTTAATGAATTAGCCTGGCAGACCGGCGGCCTCGAATTTGTGCGCACCCCGCTGAATGATGTCATTTCCGATCTCGAAGTTTTCTATGATGTAGCAATCAAACTCCAAAATACGGAAATGGGGCAATGCCTGCACACTGCGCCGCTGACGAATCAACCCATCGACGAGGTGCTCAATTCACTGGCGCTGACCTACCAATTCCAACTCATCAACCCGGCCCCGGGCCACTATATTTTATCAAAGGGTAGCTGCCGGTAGGAAGCAGCGAAACCTACTTTACGCCCACATTATTAAAGGATCGCCTTAACTTGCAGCCAATCTCTTTGAATGGATATGGCGATACGTGTACTTGTGCTTTCCCTGGGCTTAATTTTATGGAGTTCCAACTCTGTGAAAGGGCAAAATCCACTGCAGAACCGTGCAGTGGATTTTACTTGTTTAAATTGCCTGCCTACGGACGCATTGGTGCAGCTCAGCCGCCAAACCGGGATTAACATCGTTTTTAACGATCGTTTTTTCCAGGGTTGCCCTCCGGTTTCCATAGCTGTCGAAAATGTTCCTTTTTCCAAACTTTTGGAAACCATTACTGCCTGTACAAATCTGTCTTACCGGTGGGTGGGCGATCAGGTTGTGTTTTACCGGAAAATTCAAAAATTCACGCTGAGCGGGTATGTTCAGGATGCCGAGACCGGTGAACGTCTGATTGGCGCAAGCGTCCGCATCCATTCGAATGTGGCAACCGGTACTACCAGCAATGAATATGGTTTTTTCAGCCTGCCACTTGAACAGGGAGGGTACCGCATTTCCGTCAACTACATTGGCTATCAACAAGATCAGCGTACGCTGGAGATGAATGCTGACCGCTTGTTAACGATCCGGCTATCGCCAAACAGCGCCCTGCCGGAAGTTTTGATTACGGCCCTTCCGGTAGAAGACATCGTGGAAAGTGGCGCGGGAAATCGTCAAAATCTGCCGGCTGCTGCCATGAAGCAGATACCGGTTCCCGGTGGAGAAGCAGACCTGCTGCGTTTGGCGGCGCTGCAGTCCGGCGTGCAAACCGGCGTGGATGGCCTTGGCGGATTACATGTGCGCGGTGGCAATGCCGACCAAAACCTCATTTTGTTGGATGATGTGCCGGTGTACAATCCGCATCATGCGTTAGGCCTTTTTTCTGTGTTCAATCCGGCTACAGTCAGTAATGCCCGGTTGTGGAAAGGCGATTTTCCGGCCCGCTACAGTGGCCGGGCGTCTTCTGTCTTAGATGTTCGGACCCGCGACGGGCATTTCAGGGAATTCCATACCGATATTTCTGCCGGGTTGTTCGCGGTATCGGCAACAGCGGAAGGCCCACTGGTGCGGGATACCTGTTCGTTCCTGTTGAGTGGGCGCACGACTTATTTCGGACCCTGGATCGATCTTTTCAGCAAACGGGATAACCTTTTAACTTTTTCCGGAGAAAACATCAATTACCGTTTTCACGATGTCAACTTTAAACTGAATTACATTTTTTCAGCAAAAAACAGGCTGTATTTTTCCTTTTACCAGGGCGGTGATATTTTCAAAAATATGTTTGAACAGCGCACGAATGACCCGGAGGGCCTGTTTACGGACGAATATACGCTCGACTCTGAATGGGGCAATGCAATTGCCGCCTTGCGCTGGAACCATTTATTGCGCAAAAATCTTTTCACGAATACAACCTTGCGCTTCAGTCGTTTTTATTATCAAAGCAAGCTGGGATTATTGTCCAATTTTTTATCGGCATCCGGCAAGGAAAACCTGTTGGCCAATTACGGCCAGATTTACCAAACGGTGATCCGGGATTGGTCGGGTAAAACAGATTTTAGTTATTTCCCGACCAACAGACTAACCCTGCGCTGGGGGCTTGCCTATACGTTCCATACGTTTCAACCCGGTGCTTTATCCATAAATTTCCTTGTCCCGGGGCAATCGCCGATCACCATTGATTCACTTTCCAAGGTGTTGCTGAACAACGAGCGGTTGGGCGCCGATGAGGCAGAGGTTTACCTGGACGCCGAGTGGCAGTTTTTTAAAAACTGGCGCTTGGATGCCGGCCTGAACTACTCGCTTTTTCAAATACGGAACAACACATTCAGTGCTATTCAACCCCGGCTGCGGGTTCAGCGCAGCGGCCCGGGTGGTTGGCAACATTGGGCGGGTTTTCACCGGTCTGCCCAGTATTTGCACCAAATTGGCTCTTTCAACATCAGCTTGCCCTTTGAGCTTTGGGTTCCAACGACAACGAAAGTCCCACCGGAGTTGGTTTGGCAGATTTCTACCGGCACGGCTTTTTCACGCGCCGGATGGAATGTCAGCCTGGAAGGCTACTATAAACGATTCGAACGGGTGCTCACATTTTTGTCTTCCAACACAGCCCTGTTTGCCGGTGGGGCCGAAGATGCCAGTGGCTGGGAAGACCGCGTTTCGGCAGGCACCGGCACAGGTTATGGCATTGAAATAAACGTGGAAAAGCGCATGCGTCCGGCGACGGTAATTTTATCGTATTCCTTGTCGAAGGCAATCCGGCAATTTCCGGATATTAATTCCGGGCGCGCCTTTCCCTTTCGCTTTGACCGGCGGCACGACCTGACCATCAATGTGCAACAGCGGATGGCCAATTGGCTAAACTTGAACCTGGTTTGGGCCTTTGCAACAGGTAATCCAATTACCCTGTCGGGTGTGAAATACCAGCATCATACGCCGAATGGCGATATCGAACGCAATGTTTATGTGTATACCGAAGTAAACGGGTACAGGCTTCCGGCTTATCACCGGCTCGATATTGCATTTAATGCACAATTCGGGAAGAAGCGGCTGATACACGCCATTCAGTTGGGCGCCTATAATGTGTATAACCGGGCAAATCCATTTTTTCTTTACGTGGATAGCGGAAGTGGTTCCAACGCAAAGGCCATTCAGTATACATTACTGCCATTATTGCCTTCGTTTCGATACGAATTGAAATTTTAATACCTAACTTTATTGCCCGAACGCCGAATGGAGCCCAAACCTTCGTCCCATGTTTTCTAAGTACCACACCCTGCTTACCTGTATCGTATTGCTGCTTGGCTGGCGTTGCGTGCGTGAGGCCGACATTAAGTTGCCGGAGCAACCCACTAAAATCGTGGCAATAAGTCATTTCTCCCCGGGCAATCCAATTCAGGTTGAAGTTTCTTTGAGTCAGTCGATCACCGATGCCGGCGATCCGGTTATTCCTTTCAATGCCGATGTGTCTATCGCCGTTGACGGAAAGTTCCTGGACAAGCTTTTCCGGGTAACAGACGACGGCGGACGCATTTATTGGGAAAGCCGGGATTTGGTCGAAACCAATACAGAATACACGCTTGCGGTGCGAATAGCCGGGCTGGATCTGATCGAATCGCACAGCGCGGCTCCTGAGCCTGTCCGCCTCTCCAATACCCGGATCGATACCCTGGACATGCGGATTATTGAACTCGCCGACGGCAAACTCGCCCTCCAGGTACCGTTGGAAATTTCGATGGCTAATTTGCCGCTGCAGGACCGCTTTTTTGCCTTTGGCCTGCGCCATGAAATTGAGATTTTTGAGCTCATCGACGGCGAGCCGGTGCCGGACGAATACTACGAAGCCTCGACAAAATTTCTGGCGGACGGCCGCACGCTGGCCCTGGTTTACGACACCCCGGAAAAGGTGGTTTTAGTCGACCAGAATTTTTGGAGTAATGAAAGTAAAACCATCTGGCTGGATGCCCTGATCCCGTTCGACCCGGACTATGAACGGCCACGCCGGATGTTCATCGAATGGCGGACCCTTTCCGAAGATTTTTACCGCTATCACCTTTCACTTGCCCGGCAGGGAAGCAATATTCCTTTGAATGACCCGGATGCCCTGTACAACAATATTACGGGCGGATACGGCAATTTTTCCGGGTACTCGGTCAGCAACGACACCATTGCCATTCCGGATTTTAATTAATAGCGCCTTGCCGGAAATAGCAGGCACAATGTTGTGCCTTGCTGCTGTTTTACCCTTCCATTCGCGGTATTTTTATCTACTTTTGCACCGTATTTGTCAACTTTGTTGACCCATTTTTTCATCATATCAAATAGCCTAAACAAATGAGTAAAGTAACCATCGTTGGCGCCGGTAATGTCGGTGCAACCTGTGCCAATGTACTTGCCCACGAAGACATCTGTAATGAGGTTGTTCTTATTGACATTCAGGGAAATATGGCCAAAGGGAAAGCCCTCGATATGTGGCAGCAGGCCCCGGTTGACGGGTATTCGACCCGCGTCACCGGAGGCGATGATTATGCCCTGACCGCCAACTCGGATATTGTGATCATAACGGCCGGTATTCCGCGGAAGCCCGGGATGAGCCGGGACGACCTGATCAGCACAAATGCCAAGATTGTGGTGTCTGTCACCGAAAATATTTTGAAATATTCCAAAAATCCGATCCTTATCGTCGTTTCCAACCCGCTCGATGTAATGACCTATGCCTGTTGGAAAGCATCCGGCCTGAGCGACAAGCGCGTGATCGGCATGGCAGGCGTGCTGGATACGGCCCGTTACCGGGCTTTCCTGGCCGAAGAAATCGGTTGCTCCCCCAAAGATATCCAGGCAATTTTGATGGGCGGACATGGCGACACGATGGTTCCCTTGCCCCGCTACACCACAGTCAGCGGCATACCTGTAACCGAATTGGTGAAAAAAGACACGCTGGAGGCCATTATCCAACGCACCAAAATGGGCGGTGGCGAATTGGTGAACCTGATGGGCACCTCCGCCTGGTATGCTCCCGGCGCGGCTGCTGCGCAAATGGCAATTTCTATTTTGAAAAATGAAAACCGGATATACCCCTGCTGTGTTCGGTTGAATGGGCAGTACAAATTGAAAGATGTTTTTGTCGGAGCACCGGTAAAATTGAGCAAACGCGGCGTTCAACAAATTATCAAATTGCGCTTGCGCAAAGATGAAATGGCACTGCTGCACAAATCGGCTGCCGCAGTTGTGGAAGTCGTGGAGGTTCTTGATAAAATGAAACTGGTTTAAGCTTGCCTATGGAAAAAGTGCCGTCAGTCTCCGCAACACCTGCAGGTTGGGAACGGGTTAGTTCCCAACCATCCGGGGATTCGTTGGAAAAATTGTCTCAGGAATCACCCGTTTTACTGATTTTTCTGCGGCATTTTGGCTGCACTTTTTGCCGGGAGGCCTTAGCCGACGTTGCAAAAAAACGCGCCGAACTGGAAGACCTGGGGGTGCGGATCGTGTTTGTACACATGGCGGCAAAAGCCAGTATTGCGGATAAATTTTTTCGCAAATACAAACTGTACCCAATCGATCACATACCTGATCCGGGGAAACAACTTTACCTGGCTTTTGGCCTGGGTAGAGGAACACCCGCCCAACTTTTTGGCCTGATGAACTGGATACGTGGATTTGAAGCCGGCATTGTTGAAGGCCACGGCTTTGCCTATCATAACGAGGATATCGGCGACGGTTTTCAGATGCCCGGCGTTTTTGTACTCCACAAAGGCAAGATCAAACATTCCTTTGTGCACCAACATGCCTGGGACCGTCCGGATTATGAAGAAATTGTCCGGTGTTGTTCGTTTTGATCCGAACGGATGCCGATTTGAATCCAACATAAACTGCCTGGAAGCGTACTCTTCCGGGCAGTTTAATTTTAAATTTTAGCGCACATGAACCGACGATGGTACACCCTAACGCTGCTGCTTGCCGGTATTTCGGCAGGGCAGACGGTTGTTGCCCAGCCCGGTTCCGGACAGACCCTGCCGATGGTCACCATCAAAGGACCTGCCGAAAATCGCACCGGCTATTCAACCTGGACGGCTGACAGCCTCCCGCTTGCCCAGGTTGTTACCCTCGCCGAACGCCTGCTTTGGGAATCTGGTTTGGATGTGCGCGCCAATGCGCCGGGCGCCCTGGCTACCGTTTCAGCGCGCGGCGCCGGCCCTTCCCGCACGGCTGTTTTCTGGGAAGGGGTTAATCTGCAAAATCCCATGCACGGCGTAGTCGATATTTCCCTGCTGCCGCTCTGGGCAGGCGATGCCATCGAAATGCAATACGGCGGCCAAAGCGCAGCAAAAAGCGGGGGCGCCATGGGTGGCGCAGTTCACCTTGTTCCGGCAACAATGCAGGATTCAGCGGGTTGGACGGGCCACGCCGGCGCCGGTGTGGGTAGTTTTGGTAAAAAAACCGGACAGGCGTCGCTGGGCTTTTCGGCAAACCGGTTAAAAACGCAGCTGCGCGCTGCCTGGCAACAGGCGGAAAATGATTTCCCATTTCAAAACACGGCCTTGCTCGGACAACCGGTAGTTTCGCAGCAAAACAATTTTGTGAAACGCGCGGATGTTCAGCACTATTTTCAAGCCGAACCCAACCCGGACCAAACCGTGCATACCGCCATCTGGTACCAGGATGCCTTCCGGGAAATTCCACCCAGCATGACGGAGGCGCCGGATGCCAGCCGGCAGAAAGACCGGGCGCTGCGTGCAGTGGCCGGTTGGAACCATCGAGATGGGCCGCGGACGCAATGGCGGCATAATCTGGCATGGCTCGACGAAACGATCGCCTTTGACCTCAGGGGCGATACGGATACCAGCCGTTCGCAAACGATCCAGCTTTCCAACGAATTTTTCAACGCATGCAACGACCGGTTTTCCATACGGGCCAACCTGACCGGCTGGTGGCAACGGGCGCAGGCCGACGGGTATGCCGACAGCAGCCGGTGGTTCCGGCAATTTCGGGTGGCGGCAGCCTTTGGGGCTACGTATCGCCGGCGGCATCTGGAAACCCACGCCCAGCTGCGGCAGGAGTGGGCCGAAGGGCAGGGCGCGCCGTTCACCTTTTCGGTGGGCGCACGCTGGAGCCTGCCCCGGCGCCTTTCCCTGAACCTGCATTTTTCCCGAAACTTCAATTTGCCGACCTTCAACGACCGCTTCTGGCGCAACCTGGGAAACCCGGATTTACAGCCGGAGTCCGGTTACAGCTCGGAAATTGGCCTGCGCTGGCTTCGAGACAGGTTTGGCGTAGAAGCAACCGTTTTTCAACTGCTCCTGGACGATTGGATTTTGTGGCAACCCGGCGCCGACGGACTTTTTCGCCCGGATAATCTTCGGCAGGTTTGGTCGCGCGGCGCCAGTTTGTCCAGCCACCTGAACCTTAATTTTTGGCGAAGCCAATGGAAGCTAAGCGCGCGTTACCAGTTTGTGCGGGCAACGAATACTGCCGTGTATGACGCGAACACGATCGCTTTGCACAAATTACTTCCCTACACGCCGCAACACAATGCAAGTGCCTCCATGCATTGGAGCCGGGGCGCCTGGTTGGTCAGTTACCTGCACCAATGGACCGGCGCCCGGTATACGACTTCGGATAACGCCATGCGCCTTTCCGGTTTTCACACCGGGAATGTTTTTTTTCAATACAGTCTTCCACTGTTCCGGCGCCGGCTGGTGTTGAACGCCCGGATGGAAAACTGCTGGAACCGGGCTTACCAAATTATTGCTTACCGGCCAATGCCCGGGCGGAGCTGGCAGGCCGGTTTTGTTTGGAAAATTTAAACATCCTTTTCCCCGAAAAACATGCTTTGCAAATTGGAATGCGCCCTTATTTTCGCTGCCGTTCCTGTTCCGCTAAAGATGGCGCAGCAAAAACCATGAATAAAAAAATCACCCGGCTGAATGCTCTGCTTTGGCTTATTGCCCTGGCGTATTTAGGTTACCTGGCACTGCGCTTGTTCAAAATTCCGATGACGCAGGATGAGGTGGCCACCTGTTACAACCATGTGCCGCGTGGGGTTTGGGATATTTTGACCTATGCCAAAGATGCGGTCCCGAACAACCATATTCTGAATACGCTTTCCACCAAATTTGTCACCGGACTGTTCGGCATGAGCCTGGTGACCGCCCGGCTTCCGGTATTTTTTGTTGGCGGTTTGTTGTACACGCTGTGCGCGCTTGCCTTGGCCCGGCGAATCGGCTCCACCGGTTTTCTGAAAGTCCTTTCCCTGGTTGTGCTCCTGGGAAATCCGTTCATGGCCGAGTTTTTTTCCCTGGCCCGGGGCTACGGGATGTCCATCGGCTTGCAGATGGCGGCTTTGTATTTCAGTTGGCGGTTTGTTGAAAACAAGCGCTCGACACATTTGATGCTGGCGGTTTTTTCAGCAGGGCTGGCCGTTTGGGCCAGTTTTACGGTGCTGTATTTTTATCTGCCGTGGGCATTGCTCATGTGCCTGTACATCCTTCAACAATCGAAAGATTCGGGTCAATGGAAATCCCAGCTTGCCATACTTGCCGGCGGCGCTGTTTTGCTCGCCGTTATTTGCATCTTGCCCGTATCCCGCATGCATTCGGACGACCAGTTGCACTTCTGGGGCATGGCGGGTTTTATTCCGGAAACGCTGCTGCCACTGATCCGTTCGTCGATCATGGCGCACCCGTATTTCGATAATTACACGCTGGAGGTATTTATCGGGTTGATCACTGTTTTTACCCTTGTTGCATCTGCTTTGGCGCTTTGGCGCTGGTTCAAAAACAAGGGCCGACTTGGGGACGACCTCTGGTTTTTTGCTGCTTTTTTGGTTGCGGGTACCGTAACGGCTAATTTTTTGATCGTGTACTTGCTTGGCATTCCGTTTTTAAATCCCCGAACGGCCATTTTTTATTACCCGCCCTTTGCATTGTTGCTGCTGGGAACCGGAATTGCCTTTTGGGAAAAGTATGGCAAACGCGCCTATTGGTTCCTGATCCCGTTGGGCCTGTTCACCCTGGTAAATTTCGACAACAACCGGAACCTGAAACAAACCTACGAATGGTCCTATGACCGGGGAACGACCAGGGTGTTGGATTTTATAAAAGCCGCTTATGTTGCCGAAAACCGTACCGAGCCCTTCACCCTGGATTGCCATTGGCTGCACCAAAACTCCCTGCATTTTCACCTGGAATTTGATCCGGCAATGTATTCCCGCTATGTCCGGATGCCCAATCATTATCACGGCAACGAACCGCCCCGCGCCGACACCGATTTTTATTACACCGAAAACTGGGATGAAATTGTCCAAATTGCCGACCGCTACACGCCGGTGCTCAACATCGAGTACGATCGGTTGATACTGATGCGGCGGCGTGCGCCGGAGTAAGTTTTTTAGAAAATCAGTTGAGATCGCCGGTTTGGCGCAGCACATGCTCCATCCACTGCTGGCGGGTATCGCGGAACATCCGGAATTCGCTCAGCTCCTGGCTGTAATCAAAGCCGAAATAGCGGTTTTCGTAGTGGTTGGTACCGGTTGGGAAGATGCCCAGAAATTTTTCCGTCCAGCGAATACGGCCATGCCCCTCCAGTTCCCGGATCGGCAGTTCAAGGTACCGGGCCTCCGGGTAATACAGAAAAAGCCCTTTGAGTTTCCGGATAATTTCAATGGTCAGGCGCCGCTCGACCAACCTGTTTTCATAGGTGTATTCACTGACTTCCCGCAGGTATTGGGTGCTCAGATCCTTGAACCGCCGTTCGGCAATTCGGGTCCGGGCTTCCAGCAGCCGAAAACGCCGGGGCAGGGTAGTGGCCAGTTGCCGAAGAATATCCGGCGGGTCCAAGCTGAGCGGCGGTTCGCAGGGCATGGGCTCCGGATTGCCTTCGGCTGAAATTTGAATCCAGCGGAATTTGCGTTCGTTGGTCAGTTCGTCAAATACAAAATCCGGAAATTCAGGGGCCGGATACAAATCGCGGTACAAATGCAGGGCTTGCAACAACAGCGACTCGACCTTTGCCTGCTGTGTTTCGTCTCCTGCGGTTACCTTTTCGTATTCCGGCCGGATTTTTCGATTGAAAATATTGGTTGCCAGCAATTTGTACGCCGCGTCTGCTTCAAGCCCGCCGGGCAATTCCAACATTTTTTTAAAGATTTTTCGGGCATCATAACCAAGCCCAAAACTCTCCGGTAGCGTTTCCAGTTGTGCAGGATTGAAGTGCATCCAAAGCAGCAGCCGTTCTCCGACGAGTTCGTAAAGAATTTGTTGCAAAAACGCCTGTCCGCGTTCCGGATAGGCGTGGTACGCACTTTCCCAGGCCTGCAGCACCTGGACAATTATCCGCCGGGCATCGGTTTCGTTCGGTCGCCGGATATCGGTCCATTCCAACTGCTCCCGGATATCCTGGTATTTGGCGGCGGCATCGGCGGCAAATTGTTTGTACACCTCCGATTTGATATTCGGCTGCACCTGTAGCCAACCGGCATGTCCGGCGTGATCTTTCACAATTTTTTCAACCACTTTTAACACCTCAAACCGGTATTTGGCGCAATCCGGGTGGGATTGAACGGCGCCGGAGGCATCCAGGATAAACCAACGCAAATTGCCGACGGCATTGGCCACAGTACCGGAAGCGGTGGGCAACAGCAGGCCGGGCAATAGTTGCTCGATGGCGAGCCGCAGGAACGACTCGTGATCGGGGTAAAATTTGTCGCCGTAAATTTTATAGCCCAGCAAACATGCCTGCACCAATTCAATCACGGAGTCGCGCAGGTCGGTGAACTGGATGTACCGGCGTTGTTCCTCGGCAATCTGGGCCTGAAGGCGATGCCGTTTTGCCTTGAGGTTAAAAAACAGGTTTTCGCGCAGCTGCTTGTTCATGAGCGCATCGTCGTCGTCGTCGGAAATCGCCTCCAACATGCCGATCAGTTCGCGAATCTCACTTTCGATGCCAAAATCTTCGTGGGAAGCAAACCGGAATTCATCCCCGATAATTTCCACCTGCCGGATATAATCGTATTTCCCGCCGTTGCACAATTCATTGGCTGCCAGTTCCAAAAAACCGCGATAGGGGTGTACCGTACGGTAAATTTCCATGGCAACCTGCACGCAGTGGGCGATGGCGGCCCGGTTGTCGGGCACTTCCGAGCTGTACCGCCCGGTGTGCAAAATGTAGTCGTTCTGGTAGGTACTGTACAGGCGCAACAGGGCATCCGAAAGCGCTTCGGCCGTCGCGCGCAAGTTGTACCGTCCGGCTTCCGAGGGGCATTTTCCCTGTTGCTGGTATTCGAAAAAGCGGCCGGCATACACCACAACGTGGTTGAGTTTGCTGCCCTTGCCGTACACGGCATCGTGGATGATCCGGTCCGGGGTTTCTTTTTTCAGATAACTGATCAGCAGCAGTTCGTACAGTTGGGCCGATTGCGGGTCGATGTGGCTGCGCACATGTTCGCAATGCGCATGCGCCCGGTTGAAGTTGCCGATCCCGATGGCATCCTGGGCCAGCAGCAGGTTGCGGCGAAATTCCTGTTGTTGCCGGATGGAAAGTGTGCCGACCCCTTCCCAGGCTTCGTCGGCGGTGTTGTGGTCCGGGAGGTTCAGCGTTTTCGGGATCAGGATTTCGCTGATGGGCAAAAACAAGCCGGCCAGTTTGTCGGCGGGCGCTTCCACCGGTTTCAGGCCGTAATACGTGTTTGCAAAAATCCCGGCCCATGTTTTTCGGAACTGCTCCACCTCCAGTTGTTCGATGAGGTGGCGCAAATCCAGCCGGATGGCGGCCACCGTTTTTTGAAAAATCTCAAAGCTCAACTTATTGCGCTGCGATTGCTGCCGCCATTCCGCGAAGGCATCCTCCAGTTGAAACAAGGCGTCGGGCGTTTTCTCCGGATGCAGGAGTCTTTTCAGGAATAAAAATGACGGCGCCAGGTCGCAATGTTCCGACCACACGACCAGGCGTTCCCGGACATCTTCAAAATGCAGGACAAACTCCGGCCCGGCAGGCTCTTCGTAGAGGTTCTGGTTTCGTTCGACCTGGAACAACAAATCCTGGGCGCGCTGAACAACCCGTTGCAACTGAATTTCCCGGCTCAATGAAAACCCCTCGACGGGCTGGTCGGTAGCCGGTGCAAGCGGAAAACCTTCCAGCACGGCCGGCAGGGGGGCTGCCCGGGCTACCGCCACCAGGATTTGCAACTCCGATCGCCGTTTTTGTTCCGAAATGGCCAGGTCAAGTTCCCAGCGCGCATTGGCAGTATCGAGGTAGTTGGGCGAAAAACAGGCGAGGAAGAGTTGCGTTTGTTCCAAAAAAGCCAGCGCTTCGGTGCGGTAATTTTCTTCGGCTACCTCCGTGGGATTCCAAAATTCCAGATTTTTACCCTCCAACTGCTTGTTCAAAAATTGGTAAATACCTTCTGCCGTCTCCACATCCGCATTTGGATCAAAGGAAATATAAATCCGGATTTTGTCTGCTTCGGGCATGGCGCTGCGTTTAGGGCAAATTTTCGGAAAATTGACGGGATTTGGTCCCTGGCCGTTCATTTTTCTTTTTTCAGCACTTTTGCCTGCCTATCTTTGCGGCGCTAACCTACTCCCACAACTAATTCACCAGATACTGCATGGTCACAGCGGAACCGCTGCCTACCCTCGAAACGGCCCAAAGCCTCGGCCTCACGGCCGATGAGTTTGAAAAAATCAACGCCATCCTTGGCCGGTCGCCTAATTTCACCGAATTATCCATCTTCTCGGTTATGTGGAGCGAGCACTGCTCCTACAAGAATTCCATCCTTCAATTAAAAACCCTGCCCCGCGAAGGCAACCGCCTGCTTGTAGGCGCCGGCGAAGAAAATGCCGGATTGGTGGACATCGGCGACGGCCTGGCCTGCGCCTTTAAAATTGAAAGCCACAACCACCCGTCGGCCATCGAACCTTACCAGGGTGCAGCCACAGGTGTCGGCGGGATTCACCGCGATATTTTCACTATGGGCGCACGCCCGATCGCATCGCTCAATTCCCTGCGTTTCGGCAAACCCGACAACCCGCGCATGAAACGGCTGATCGCCGGTGTGGTGAAAGGCATTGGCGACTATGGCAACTGTTTTGGCGTGCCAACCGTGGGCGGCGAGGTTTATTTTTATGATTGCTACCACCACGATATTCTGGTGAACGCCATGTCGGTAGGCATCGTAAAAATTGGCGAAACAGCGAGCGCCACGGCCGGCGATCCGGGCAACCCGGTATTCATTGTCGGTTCGGCTACCGGAAAAGACGGGATCCACGGCGCCACCTTTGCCTCGGCCGATCTGAGCGAAGACAGCCACGAAGACCTGCCGGCCGTGCAGGTTGGCGACCCTTTCCAGGAAAAACTGCTCCTGGAGGCTTCGCTTGAGGTAATTAAAACCGGCGCTGTGGTCGGCATGCAGGATATGGGCGCGGCAGGGATTACTTGCTCCACTTCCGAAATGAGCGCCAAATCAGGTGTAGGCATGCGCATCGACCTCGACAAAGCGCCTCAACGGCAGGCAAATATGAAGGCCTGGGAAATTCTGCTTTCGGAAAGCCAGGAGCGCATGCTGATCGTGTGCAAACCCGGCCGGGAGGAGGAAATAAAAACAGTTTTTGAAAAATGGGATCTGCCCTGTGAATTAATTGGAGAAACAACTGCCAGGGGGCGCCTGGAATACTTCTGGCATGGCGAAAAAGTGGCCGATGTGCCGGCGGAACCACTGGTGCTGGGCGGTGGCGCGCCGGTGTATGTGCGGGAGCAAAAAGAACCTGAATATTTCAAGGAAATTGCCAAATACGACCCGGCTCAAATTCCGGTCCCGGAAAACTTGCCGGCTGCGGCAAAAACGGTTTGGGCCTCGCCCAATATTGTTTCCAAAAACTGGATTACCCGGCAGTACGATTCCATGGTGCGCACCGGCACCATGACCACCAACCGGCACGCCGATGCCGCCGTGGTGTACGTCAAAGGCACGCGCAAGGCCCTGGCCGTCACCACCGATTGCAACTCGGCCTACGTGTATGCCGACCCGTACAGGGGGGGGATGATCGCCGTTAGCGAAGCCGCCCGGAATATCGTGTGTGCAGGCGGGCAACCTGTCGCGATTACCAACTGTTTGAACTTTGGAAATCCGTATAACCCGGAGGTGTATTTTCAGTTTGCCCAGGCAATCAAAGGCATGGGCGAAGCCTGCCGGAAATTTGAAACGCCGGTTACGGGCGGCAATGTCAGTTTTTACAACCAATACACCGAAAACGGCAAGGTGAAGCCCGTTTATCCCACACCGACCATCGGCATGTTGGGCATGCTGGACGATTATGATCAAATGATGACCCTGGATTTCAAACAGGCGGGCGACCGGATTTATATGCTGGGAACCAGTCGGGACGACTTGGGGAGCAGCGAGTATCTGCGCGAAGTCCACCGGGTGGAATTCAGTGCCTGTCCGTATTTTGATCTGGAGGAGGAGTCCCGCCTGCAGGGTGTACTGGCAAAGTTAATTGCCGGGCGGATGATCGAATCGGCGCACGATGTTTCCGACGGCGGGTTGTTTGTCAGCCTTGTGGAAAGTGCCATGCCCAACGGACTTGGTTTTTCTGTAAAAACAGCACCGGGCATCCGGAAAGATGCCTGGTTGTTCGGAGAGGCACAAAGCCGGGTGGTCGTCACCGTAAAACCTGAACAAGCGGTGGCTTTTGAACGTTTCCTTCAGGATCACCATCAAAACTTCGAAATTTTAGGTGTTGTAGAAGGCGACCAACTGCACATTGATGGCGCGAACTGGGGACCGCTTACCGACTGGAAAAACACCTTCGACAATTTACTTGCCACAATCATGCAATAACCACAAGCGCAAGTTTGCCATTTGAAAACGCATGGCAAACTTGCGTTTAACAACTGGAATTTTTATGAAAAAAATTAAGTTTCTGCTCTTTTTCCTGCTGCCCGCCATAGTGGCAGTACCTTCCTGCCAAACCGGACCGGAAATGTATACACTCAAGGGTACCGTCAAAAATGCTTCCGATTTGCAAGTGCTGCTGGAGCAACTTTATTTTGACCAGAACACGGCGCCGACTGCGATCGGCCGCGTCACCTGCGATGCTTCCGGCAATTTTACGATTGAACAAAAAGAACCCTTTCCTGCCGGCTTGTATCGCCTGACGATCGGCGCCAAACGCCTGTTTTTCATGTTGGGCGGCGACGAGAAGGCAGTGTCCTTTGAAGCCGACCTGAATACCATTGACCGCATGGAACTTACCGTGACGGGCTCCGAGACATTTTCCTGTTACGCCAACGTGGTCAAGGAAATGATCAATGCCGGCCAGATTACGCCGGAATCGGCTAAGGGATTTGTCGATAAAGCCTGCAACCCGCTGATGCGCGCGTTTTTCACAACCCAGTTGTTTGGCCGGAACGCCGGAGACCATCTGGACGATTTTAAAAATGCCAGTACTGCCCTCAGCGCGGCAATGCCTCAATCTAAATACGCCACTGAATTTTCCAAAATGGTCAATACGCTGGAAACGCAAATGCTCCAGCAGCAACAACAGGCCACCGGCCCGATCCAGGTCGGCCAGCCTGCGCCGGATATCAGCCTGCCGGGCCCCGACGGGAAAATTCGTTCGCTGTCTTCCATGAAAGGCAAGGTGGTTTTGCTCGATTTTTGGGCCAGCTGGTGCCGCCCTTGCCGTATGGCCAACCCGCACGTCGTGGAGGTGTACAACAAGTACAAGGACCGCGGATTTGATGTTTTCAGTGTTTCGCTGGACCGGCCCGGACAAAAAGACGCCTGGACTACAGCCATCAAGCAGGACGGCCTGGTTTGGGACAACCACGTGAGCGACCTGAAATTCTGGAGCAGTGCTCCGGTTGCTGTTTACGGGGTGAATTCCATTCCGAGAACCTTTTTGATTGATCGCGAGGGCAAAATTGTAGCCCTCAACCCGCGTGCCGATCTGGAACAGCAATTACTGAAAGTGCTTTGATTTTTTTTGTTCCAAGGGGCAATCAACCAGGCTGTCTCCTATGGCAATGCGTACAGGAGTATTTTCAAATTTTCAAAACACATAGGCACAGAGGGCACAGAGATTATTTCTCTGTGCCCTCTGTGCCTATGTGTTTTGAAATCTACTGTGGGCAAATCCTCAGAAGCGCCAAATTATCCTGGAGTAAGGATCGGAGCGTCGGCAAAGGTTTTGATATCATCATTGGTTTCGTCTGACTCAACCAGACCGTCGCGGAGGCGCACGATGCGGTGCGCATGCTGGGCGATATCCTGTTCGTGGGTGACCAGAATGACGGTATTGCCGGCCTGGTGGATCTGCTCGAACAGGGTCATTATTTCGTAGGAGGTTTTGGTGTCCAGGTTGCCGGTAGGCTCATCGGCGAGGATAATGGCCGGGTCGTTGACGAGGGCGCGCGCTACGGCAACGCGTTGACGCTGCCCGCCGGAGAGCTCATTGGGTTTATGCATCACCCGGTCGCCCAGGCCGACAGATTCCAGCGTGATTCGCGCTTTTTCCAAACGTTCATCTTTCGAATAGCCGGCATATACGAGCGGCAATGCAACGTTTTCCAACGCCGATAAGCGCGGTAGCAGGTTGAATGTTTGAAAAACAAAGCCGATTTGTTTGTTGCGCACTTCGGCGAGTTCGCCGTCATCCATGGTGCTTACCTCGATACCGTTGAGCCAGTATTGGCCGCTGCTCGGCGAGTCGAGACAACCCAACAAGTTCATAAGCGTGGATTTTCCACTGCCTGAAGGTCCCATGAGGGCCACGTATTCGTTTTTATTTATGGTCAGTGTAACATCTTTGAGCGCTTCCACTTTTTCGGCGCCCATTATATACGTCTTGTTGAGGTGTTCAATGGAAATAAGCATCTGTCAGGAGTTGTGTTTGGTGTATTTATTTTTTTCGGCGGAAGATCATCCCGGTCACGACTAAAAGGAGCCCGGTCAGCAAGCCGACTGCTTTTTTGATAAGTTCGGGGAAAATAAAATAGGTGGCTGCCAGCAACAGTGCAACGATACCAACAACGATAAAGAGCCAGGTCCAGCGGTTTGACGAATTGTTTGTAGCCATAATGCGGGTGCTTAGTCAATGATTTTTGGTACCTGAAAAAAAGAGCCGTTGTGCCTGGGTGCGTTTTGCATTGCTTCATCCTGGCTGAAATGGTTGCCGGCTTCATCGGCGCGGGCATTGGTATCCAGTTCAACAGGGTAGGTCAGGGGGGCAATGCCGGAAGTGTCGAGGTCCGAAAGTTTATCAACCATTTTCAGGATGTTGTTCAGGTCATTTGCAAAACGCCCGCTTTCGGCATCGTTGAGTTGTAAACGGGCTAATTTTTCCAGGTGTGAAATAAGTGAATTGTCCAGCTGCATAAAAAAAGGATAGATGATCGCTGATAGAAGTTCGGCAAACGCCCCCCAATGGACGAACAACGTGAAACGAATTTTCTACCTTCGCGCTGCACAAATGTAAAAGAATGAACGGAACCTTGCCCTCAGACAAAACACTGATTAAGCATGTGGCCATTGCCGGAAACATCGGCGCGGGAAAAACCACCATGAGTGAAATGCTCGCCCGGCACTTTGGTTGGGATGTCCATTACGAGGATACGGAAAACAACCCCTACCTGGCAGATTTTTACCTCGATATGAAACGCTGGTCGTTCAACCTGCAGGTGTTTTTCCTCTCCAGCCGGTATCAGCAGATGTTGCGGATTCAGCAGGGCAACCGGACGGTTATTCAGGACCGGACGATTTACGAGGACGCTTACATTTTTGCGCCCAATCTGGCCGACATGGGGCTCATGGAACGCCGGGATTTTGAAAATTACACCACCTTGTTTCAGTCCATTATTTCCCAAATCAAGCCGCCCGACCTGATGATCTACCTGCGCGCCAGTATTCCGACCCTCGTGGAACATATTCAAATGCGTGGCCGCGACTATGAAGGCAGTATCAGCATCGAGTATCTCAAACGCCTGAACGAGCGGTATGAAAACTGGATTAACAATTACGGCGATGGCCGGCTCCTGATTATCAATGTGGACCACCTCGATTTTCAAAGCCGCCAGGAGGATTCAGGGAAAGTGCTCGAAATGGTACAGGCCGAACTGCACGGCCTTTTTTGATCAAAATTCACAACGCTTACGCTATGGATATCGAGGAGTTCCGGGCCTACTGCTTTTCCAAAAAAGGTGTTTCCGAAGACTTTCCGTTCGACGAGGTGACGCTTTGCATGCGGGTGATGGGAAAAATTTTTGCCATTACCGGGCTGGATCGCGAGCGTTTTCAGGTAAATCTGAAATGTGATCCGGATTACGCGGTCGAGCTCCGCGAACAATTTCCCGAGGTGCAACCCGGCTGGCACATGAATAAAACGCACTGGAATACCGTCGATTTTGAAGGCAGCTTAAGCTTCCAACTTCTTTGCGGGCTCATCGACCAATCGTATGACCTGGTGGCAAAATCGCTGAAAAAAGCCGAACGGGAGGCTTTGGAAAAGCTCTGATCAACCAATTACTCACCCACATTCGCGGTTCAAACAGTCATCCGATTCGTATTCCGTTTCCAGGGTGGCATGCTGAATATCCAGGTGCTCAAGCACGTGGCGCAATTGAACCTTCAGGGCGCCGACCTGCTCCGGCGGGAACCCGTCTTTCAAAACAAGGTGTGCCGTCAGCGCATTTCCCATCGTACTCATGGCCCAGATGTGCAGGTGGTGAATATCCACAATGCCCGGCAAATTCCGGGCTGCTTCCCGCACGTCAGCAGGTGTAATTTTTGGCGGAACGCCGTCTAATGCCAGGCGGAAACTCTCCCGCAGCAAGCCCCAGGTGCTCCAGACAATTACCCCCAGAATGATAAAGCTGATGGCCGGATCGAGCCATGCCCAGCCCGTCCAGTGTATCAGCAAGCCCGCCACAACCACCCCGGCCGATACGGCGGCGTCGGCAGCCAGGTGCAGGTAAGCGCCGCGCACATTCAGGTCTTTGTCTTTGTCCCGGTGAAACAACCATGCCGTGAAGGCATTGACCAGAATGCCGACGCCTGCCACCAGGGCTACGGTAAAACCGGGTATTAGCGGCGGTTCGGCCAGTCGCCGGATTGCCTCATAACCAATACCGCCCATGGCCAGCAGGAGTACCAGCCCATTGAAAACGGATGCCCAAATGGTCACCTTGCCAAAACCGTAGGAGTACACTTTTGTAGCCTGGCGCCTGGCGAGCCGGAGTGCGAAAAAGGATATTGCCAAACTTCCCACATCACTGATATTGTGGCCGGCATCGGAAAGCAAGGCGAGTGAACCGGTTGCAAAACCAACCAGCACTTCGAGTACAACAAATGCCAGGTTAAGCCCGATTCCCCAGGCAAAAGCCCGGGTAAGCCGTCCTTCCGGGGACGGCTGATGGTGGTGATGATGGTGGTGATGATGGTGGTGGTGATGCGCCATCCGTAAACTGTTTTTTCAATTTTGCCGGATTGGATTTATTGATGAACAGGAAAATGCCCTGCCCGGTTTGTTTTTAATGAAACCAAAACATGGCCAGACCGGAAACGAGCAACGTTATGCCGGTAATCAAACCGGCGTTGTGCTCCCAGGCATGCCAGTCGAGCCGCTTCAACCCTTTGAGCGCCAGCCCAACCCAAAGGACCATTCCGGAAATGGTAACCAGGGCATACACGAGCGCCAACAACCCGACGAAGCCCCAGCCAAACTGGCCCGCTGCCAGGAAAAAACCTTCAATTTCGAGGCAGGGTGAAAGAAACATGGCCAGTGCCAGGGTGCCAACCACACCCCAGCGCGCCGGCTGCCGGTGCAGGTGGAAATGGTGGTGCCGGTAATGCTGGTATAAATAAAAAACGCCGAGTAAGCACAACAATCCCGGCGCCAGCCAGTGGGTGAAAGCCGGCACCTGATTGGCTAAAAACTTGCCGAGAAAAGCAACCAGCAACCCGACCAAAACGGTGCTTAACACGTGTGCCCAACCGGTGATGAACGTGATCCACAAAACTTGCCGGTCCGACCAGTTTTCTTGCCGGCCTATGGCCAACACCGGTAGCCAATGGCTGGGGATAAGGGCGTGGAAAAGGCTAAGCAAAAGACTCCCGGTCAGTAATGTGGTCATGGCGACAGCTTCAAAAAAAGCAAAGGTCCTCTTTTTTTTCAGGAGCGCAGAAGGAAAACCAGCGCGGATTTTTTGCGGCTAACGGCATCAAGAATTTATGATTTTTTGCAAGTCTCTTGGAAAGCCAGCCGAAGTGCCGGATTTTCGGCCCCCTGAATTCATTTGGGTGCAGCCCTAAAAAAAGAGCGGATGCTTATTCAGTTTTTCTTCATTGCCCTGGGTATTGTCCTGGTTTCTTATGGCGCCCGATTGCTTGTCGAGGGCTCCTCGTCATTGGCCAAACGGTTTAATATTTCCGACCTCGTGGTTGGGTTGACGGTTGTGTCGTTTGGCACGTCAATGCCCGAGCTGGTGGTTTCGGTTGTTGCTGCAAAAGAAGGGACTGCGGAACTGGCATTGGGGAATGTGATCGGCAGCAACATCATGAACATCTGCCTCATTCTGGGGCTTGCCGCCATGTTGCAACCGTTGCGTTTGCAGAGTAATACCGTTTGGAAAGAGATTCCACTTAGTTTGCTGGGCGTGGTCGTGGCCTTTTTTCTTGCGAGCGATATTTTTTTGGATAAGGCGCCTGTAGCCTATATCTCGCGTTCCGATGGATTGGTGCTGCTTTGTTTCTTTTTAATTTACCTGTACTACATGTTTGCGGTGGCTCGGGAAAACCCTGATTTCGAGAATGTTGCACCCGATTTTCAGCATAAACCCTGGTGGCTGGCGGGTGGGCTTGCGGCATTGGGGTTGGTGGGTTTGGTGTGGGGTGGGCAGTTGATCGTAGATGCCGCAGTGGCAGTTGCCCGGGCGTTTCAGGTGAGCGAGGCATTGATCGGACTGACGCTGGTTTCCATTGGGACTTCCATACCGGAATTGGCCACATCGGTGGTGGCGGCTTTGCGGGGTAAGGCGGACATGGCAGTCGGAAATGTTGTGGGTTCAAACATTTTCAACATCTTTTTTATCCTCGGGGTGAGTGCAACGGTGGCGCCATTGCCGGTGGGAAATATTTCCCTGATTGATTTTGGTATGTGCATTCTCGCCACGTTATTTATGTTTATCGGCAGTTTTATTGCTACGCCAAAAACATTTTATCGGAAGGAAGGCGGGTTTTTACTGGCTTTTTATGCTGCCTACCTTACCTGGCTGATCACCAAAAATATGGGGAGTTAAACAATCTTCTCAATCTCGTAAATGGAATTTACCTTCCCGGCAAACAGGCAAATCAACCTGGGTTTTTCCGACAGGACTGAAATGTCGGTAGGCCGCCCGTCGTCGATATAACTGGTTTTCAACTTGGATTTTATGGTGAAGTAGGAAAACCAGTGGGTGAATTGCGCGGCATCGGTAAAATATTGCTGCATTTGCCGCATCATTTTGTAGGCGTTGCTTTTGGGCCTTCTCGGGCAGGTGGTGCAAATACCGGGCGCATCCGGCACACAGCTGGGGTCTTCGGGCACCTGACAATCGAATTGCGGTAAATTGTCGTAAGAAATTTTATGGTGGGTGTAGGCGACCGAAGACAGGGATAAAAACCCGCTTAACCCAAAGGGCATGATCGAACTGAAGGGGCCGTCCATTACCGTGAGCCCTTTGTTTTTAAATTGCTCCGATGTGAGAAAGGCAATTTCAGAAATTTCATGCGTCAAATCCAGGTCGCGTACGCCAAACAAGCGGTTTACGGCATTGGTGGCGGCATAGGTGGCATTTATTACGATGGGGCTTTCGTAGTGGATCGCCGGATCGGGTTGCAGTGGTTCAGCGTTCTGAAATGCCATAAGCCAGGAATCCGCTGTTTTGGTGACCGATTCCAGCCGGACCGATTTCCGGACCGTGATTTCCGGGGTTGTCTCCACCTTGTGCACATAAAAATTGCGCAGCAATACCGGGTCAAACGAAAACTCGGTGGTCAGGTACAAGGCTTCGAGCCGCTGAAAATTGAAAAGCGGATGTTCGGGAATGCGCGTGCAGGGAATTTTCAAATATTGACAAAAGCGCTCGAATTGCCCCGCATCGGTAAATGACCCGAACCGGTCAATGGCGTAGTATTTTTCAAAACTTGAATTGACAAATTGCCGGTGCTCCAGCGTAAAACGCACCTTGTGGGCATCACTGAGCGCTGCGGTGGCTATACTTCGCGGGTAATGGTAGCCGCCATGCAGCCGCGCCTGATTCGCCAGGGATGCTTTTTGAAACAATTGACGTTCTTTTTCGATCAATGCTACCCGCGCCCCTTTCCCGGCGAGGTACAGGGCCGCGTAGCAGCCAAATATGCCGCCTCCAAGCACCACCGCGTCAAATTTTTCAGGCTGCATTATTGCGTTCGTTTTTGTAAGTCGGCAAACACATCGTCGTAGTCGAATGTACTGAGGTTGCGCCAAAAATCCAGTGTTTCCTGCAACTGGGCAACCGTGGAAAACCCCAGCACCAGCCCGTTAACGGCTGGATTCAGGCCGGCATGTAATAAACCAATGTGGTTCATGGTTCGGATGGGCGGGCGTACAAAGGCAGTATTCCATTTTGGCAACAGTTCGCGGATCTGGTTGAGGAATGGCGCTACCGCGTCCGGGTCACCGGCTCGCGCCAAAAAGGTGCTGCCGGCAGGGTAGGGGCCTTCGAGTTTTATTCCGCCGGCATTTAGTCCGTAGGCAAAAAAACGGTGCGGAGCCGCTTCGTGTTTTTCTTTTGAAAAAAAAGGGGCATAGCGTTTCAAATCGGACTGGAGAATGTTGTGCTTGCATTGGATGTCGAACAAGAGCCCGAATTCCCGGTTGGCTTCGAGGTATAAATCAGGGTGCCTGATTCCGGAAAGTCCCGGCCGGATGCCTTCAGTTTCCTGCAGACTTGCCAACGCGCCCAGCGATTTCGCGATGGCTTGTTTATCCGCGCGGTTGTCCCAATGAATCATGATACCCTTCAGGTTGTCGCCAAACAGGCGGCGGTACTCCATGGCCATCATGAGGATAAAAGACGGTTCCAGGTTATTGTCCGGTGACCGCAAATTGTCCTGGCTGCCAATTTTCATGGTGATATCCAGGTTCGTCAATCCGTGTGCCTGGATGTACTCCTGGACAATCTTTTCGGATTTTCGGAAGTCGCCCGGGATTTTATTGATCGGATAATTTGTCGCCAGATCGAGGCATATATGTCCGGCAGCCAACCAAGCATCTACTTGTCGAAATGCAGATTCCCGGTCGACCGTCCAGCCCCATTGGGCAGTGCCAAGTGCGAGGGATTTGTTGCTGGAAGGCGTCATGTTTGTCTGTTGGCAGGTTTACGTTTTTTCAAAGCGTGCATGGCGATCAGGTATTGTTTAGCCAGTTTGGGAATATTGACTTTGCTGGAGGAGGTATCATCGGTCCATTTTACCGGCAGTTCGCAAATCGCAAGGTTTTGCCACTCGGCAACGGCCAGCAGTTCCGTGCTGAAAAACCAGCCGTTACTGGTGGCGCCCCCATCGAGGAGGGGTTGTACGCAACTGCGTTTTAGCCATTTAAAACCGCACATTCCGTCAGAAAAGTGGGTTCCCAGATACCGTTGAACGATAAAGTTAAAAACCCGCGAGGTGATCTCCCGCTTGAGGCTCCTGCCGATAACCTTCGATTTTTTATGCAAGCGGCTTCCGTACACGAGGTCGTAACCTTCCGTTGCCAGGGCGTTGTAGGCCTGGATGAAATGTTCGAGTCCGGTGGCCATGTCGAGGTCCATGTAGCCGACGATTTCTGCGTTACTTTGACTCCAGGATGTTTTCAATGCCAGGCCGACGCCTTTTTCCGGCACCTGGACAAGGCGCACTTCCGGCAGTTCATCGCCCAACGCTGCTGCCAGGAAGGGGGTGTTGTCGGTGCTTCCATTATCCGCAATGATAATCGACCACTGGTGGGGTTCGGGAAAGGTGGATTTCAGAAATCGGTGCAGGATTCGAATTTGCTTTTCCAGTGTCTCCGCTTCATTCAATACAGGGATGGTAACGTCAAAGGAATTCATAAATGTTTACGGCGCTAAAGCGCAAAGGTACTGCGCAGGGAGCGTTTTCGAGTGTAGCCGGGGTCTCGAACCGTCATATTGGATTTTATCGGTGGTTTTACCTTATTTTGTCCGAAAAACTGCCCTTATTGCCGACGAATTTGGGATTGGCGGCCTTTTTACAACTAATTTTGGCCGCATGCACGCCGACTTACTGCGTGTGATTTTAGAACATCTTTACGCTGTAAACAAAAACAATCAACAATGAATGATTTACTTAAGAATCCGATCTTTGCTTTTTTAGCCGGCTTGATAATTTTATGGCTGGCCTTTAAAGTTTTAAAGGTCGTTGTGGGTATGTTTTGGATATTCGCCCTTGCCTTTATAATCTTGTATTTTGTGAATGATCGTTTTCGCCGGGCTATCCGGATTTTTCTCGGGAGTATTTTTCGCCGGTAAATTTTGAAACGCGCAACCTCTAAACAATTAATAACAAAGCAGATGAGTACTGAATTGCAACCAATTAAACCCAAAGGATTCTGGGAGCGCCCGGAAGGAGTGACCGGCGGTCTTTTTATGGCGGCTATCGTTTTAGGTGGCGGCTTTTTATTATACAAGGCGCTGCCAACGTTGATCAGCCTTGCTGAAAACACCCTGTATTTGGCTGGGATATTGGCCGCGCTCGCAGGGCTCATTTATGTGGTGCTGGACCCTAAAATGCGCAACCTGGTTTGGTACATGTACAAATCGGTAATGCGCTGGGTGACCGGCTTGTTTGTCCAACTGGACCCTATTGGTATTTTAAAGAGCTATATCGAGGATTTGAAGGATAATTTGGGCGCCATGAATACCCAGATCAGTAAATTAAAAGGGCAGATGTACAAAATGGCTGAAATGATTCGCCAAAACCAGCGCGAAATCCAGACAAACCTCGGGATGGCCAGCAAGGCAAAAGAAACGGGCAAGGATGCGATCATGGTGTTGAAAGCAAGAAAAGCAGGCCGCCTGCAGGAGTCTAACCTGAAGCTCGAGGATCTTTACAAGCGCATGGAAGTGTTGTACCGCGTATTGACCAAGATGTATGAGAATTCGGAGATTATGCTGGAGGACCTTCAGGATCAGGTAGTGGTGAAAGAGCAGGAGTACAAGGCAATTAAGGCAAGTCACTCGGCAATCCGCTCGGCTATGAATATTTTAAGCGGGAACAGCGATAAGAAATATATGTACGATATGGCTCTTGAAGCTATGGCGGAAGATGTAGGGCAGAAGGTTGGTGAAATGGAGCGCTTTATGGATATGTCCAAAAACTTCATGGATTCCATTGATTTGCAAAATGGTGTATTTGAAGAAGAGGGACTGGAAATGCTGCAAAAGTGGGAGAAAGAAGGCGTTTCCTTCCTGTTAGGAAAGGAAAAGGCAACAATCATTGCCAAGGCAGACAACCCGTCTGAGGTACTCAACCTGGATACTCCGGTAAAAATTCCGACACAAAAAGAGCGTGGGGGCAACCAGTATGATTCTTTTTTTGAATCATAGCGGAAGATTTTTCTACCCGGATAAAAGCAAAAGGCATTACTGCAATCAAGTGGTAATGCCTTTTGCTTTTATTTTATGGTGAGCATGTCCCATAAATCCTCATATGGGATCACCTCGACGGCAAAAGACTGTCCGGCTACTTTTGGTGAAACTTGTTGCAGTAGTGCCCATTCTTTTTCCATTTTGCGTTCAGCCCGTGCACCATTGAATTCTTTTTTGGCAAGTGCAAGAATCATTTTCAGAAAAATCGCACTACGCCTGTTGGTGTCGTTTTCCAAATAGCGTTGCCTGTATTTGTCTAAAGCTTCAAGCGACCGCCCAAAATCATCTTCATCAAAATTTCCTTTGGCAATGTTAAAAAGGACAGGGAGTAACACCAACGGAATATTCATGCCGTCCTTCTCTTTATCCAGCACTTCAAAATCGTTGATGAAACGCGAGCTGCCAGGGCTGTAATAACCGGCAATTTTCTCTACTTCCTGCGCATCCAATTTGCCCAAAGCAGCGAGGAGATGAAGGTATCCGCCCAAAAGCGTCCACATATCTCGCGTACTTCCGCTGAGCTGTCGATACCTGTTGTGTTGGGTGACTTTTTGAAAAACATCCAGGGCCGTTTCATAGCGATGCGTGTACATGTAATAGTAAAACTGCGTTTCCAGTAAACGAAACCAGTTGAAACTTCCCTCATCCACAAGGGTAAGGCAATATTCGGCAGTTTTATCCCCGTCGTCAAAAACGCGGAGTTGCGTCAGGCAAGCCAGTTTTTGTGTGGCAAAGGATGCCAGTGATCCACGATTGGTGAATTTTCTGCCTTGAAGAATGGCTAATGCCTTGTCGCACACCTCGATGGTTTTTTTACAGTCATTGATTGCTGAATATTTGATCACACCTACCTTATAGGTGTATATGTAAAATTGCATGGTGTCAATTTCATCCGCTTTGGCTAAAAGTTCATCAAAGTAACCTGTGGCCATCAAATGGACGTCATTGCTTGGCGATCTGCCGGTAATATAATGGTGGATCAGATTCTCGGAGTAATCGTACGCTTTGGCCTCCCAGTGCCTTTTTTCTTCATAAGTTCGATGCAAGGCGCTATATTTTTCGTGGTTTGCCTGATCGCCCGGGCTCAACGCAAATTGTTGCCGCAGCTGGCGGCAAACGTCCGCTGTAATATCTGTGAATTCAAATTTTATGGTTTGCTCCATGAGCTGTTGCAGCAAATAAACACTTGCCTTATACGCGTCGCGGCTGCGCAGGATGTAAGCGGCAGCATAATCGCGATAGCAGTTATACAATGCCCTGCCACGTTCATTGAACATGGGCTGTTGCACATCAATGAAAAAGGAGGTATTGATTAACTGGCGGATCAGCCGGTTCCTTAATTTCCGATACTTCGGGTCTTTCTCATCGGAGTCGAAAAAATATTTTGCCGCTTCATCATCAGATTGAAATCGATCCTTGAAAATACCATCGAACAATTCTTCTGAACGGCTCCCTTCCTGCCCGGGATTTCCGAGCACTTCAATCTGTTTTACTTTGTTGCGTGTGATGGTACGGACTAAGTCTTTGAGCACATCAAATTCCATGCTGCGTTTTTTTCAAAACTGAATAAAAAGTGAGAAAAACGGCAATCTGCGTGGGTTGAATCCCGCATATCTGTCCTGTTTTCCAATGTTAAAAGCCCAGACCTTTGTATCAAAGCTTAGTAAGAAACTAATCGGTGATTAAAAAAAAACACATAAAGACCGTACCAATACATTTCTAAACTTGATAAGGAGCCTAACTGTTTTCTAAGGTATAAATTATGTTGTTGTCATTGTATGACCTCGATTCTTTTTTTGATTTGGAAATCAGATATGGCAGATGTGCTAAATATTTAACCATGCAGTAGTCAGATTTTTATCATAAAAGGCTTTTTGACAGTTGGATATTATCCAGTGTCATTTGCCGTTCCTGCGAATAGGCGTGGGGAGGGTAAGTGTATCAATCCTAAATCTGCATGGGTTGAAAATTGCTTTTGTGTCCTTTTTTTTGGGCGGGTATCGCCGGATTTTTGATTCATATTCGTTGACAATCAAAACATTCGTGCCATGCCGATTCTTACGCTGTTAATTAGTCTTTTTTTTGCTGTATCTGATTTTGATGCTCGTGTTGAACGTAACCCAACAAAAGATAAATCAACGATCGATTGCCCTGAATATATCATAATGGATGAAGAAGCCCCCTAAATCAAAAAAAATATACACGCTAACATCGGCCTCCGCCTGAGGTGTGCTTTTAATCATTAAGTAGTCGGCGTATATAATCTCCTGAACGCTAGACTCGTAACACGCTTAATTCTTGCCGGGCTTTCCCGCGCTTAAGGAGAAGTTGAACTGCACGCTGATATTGCGCGTCAGCACCTACTATACAGAGGGATGTTCGTGCCAAGCGGTCTGCAAAGATCGAGCGGCACACATGGTAGCGCAGTTTAAACTTCTCATCTGAGCCGGGAGAGCCTTTTTATTTTTTTCCAAAGGCATTTCTCCACGCCAACCGGTGTACAGCATCATTGCCGTTTACTGTTCAGTGATGCCGCTTATTATTTTTTTCTTGCCAGTAGTAACTTTTCCGTACTTTTCGGCTTTGAAAAGAGGACCAGAAGTATGTTTCTGGCTTTAAGCGCTCTTCACCAGATGAGTTCGTAATCTTTTCTTTAATCATAATGTTTGATTATGCGCATCCAGTTCAGTCTTTCTTGCCAGAAAGGCGTTATCATTCCAATTAACTACCAATCGGAGATTTCCAATTGGATTTTCTCGGTGCTCTCCAATGCCGGTGCCGAGCTCACCACCTGGCTTCAGCAGCGTGGGTTTGAATTAAGTTCCAGGAATTTTAAGCTTTTCACGTTCAGCCCGCTTGCGATCTACCCCTACGAAATGGATCAGGTAAAGCAGGAGTTCAAACTTTTGGGGAACCAGGTAAAATTGAGTGTATCGTTTTACCTCGACGCTTCATTCGAACAACAGATCGTTCATTTGTTCCGCCAGATGCCCTTGACTCTTGGGACTGTCGATGGTTCGCCCGCATATTTTGAGGTAAAGCACTGGCAAATTATGCCGCGCCCGGCCTTTAAAGAAACCATGCAACTCAAAGCAATTTCACCAATTTCCATCACTACTGTTGAAGAAGGAAAGGCTGCGAATCTTTATTTGCTACCTGATCATGAGAACTACGATGTTAGCTTTTTTAACCATGCAGTAAGGCGATTTAAAGCCGCTATGCAATATAAGTCATTAGCCGCTTTAAAGTTGATTGATCCTTCTTTCCCCATGAATTACAGGCTTATCGGCCAGGCCAAGTCCCGCCTGATTCATTTAAAACCCAATCCTGACGGCATATCCCAATTGCGGGGTTTCGCATTCGAATTTGAAGTAAGTATGCCGGTACCTTTGCTCGAATTTTGTTATTATTCAGGTTTTGGCGAATACCCATATCTGGGCTTTGGGTTTGTTGAAATCAAATAAATAATTTGGTGTATTAAAATTCAATGCGATGTCAGGACATATTTCCACATGGACATTTGTAGGTATTTCAGTATTTGCACTTTTAACCGCATGTGAGGAGGAGTCTAAAATTGATAAGCGCTCTTTGGAGGGGCGTTGGGAAATTGTCAAAGGCTTACGAAACCAAAGAGAAACGGAAACCTTGTCGGGGACCTATTTTTTATTTGAAAAAAACGGGAAAATGATGACCAACCTTCCGGTAGGCCCCGAAGTGTTAACCGATTTTGAATTTGCAAAAGACAAAATACATCAAAAAAGCAGCCCGGTAGTCGAATATCAAATCCTGGAACTTACAGACACAAGCCTGACGCTTGGTTTGGAACTCAGAGGTATGCAATTCGAAATGCATTTTCGGCGAGCCATGCAGGAGCAACCACCTTCCGAGCCGATGAACACATGGCCCCATAATCAACAAGATTCAATCCCTTCTCCCACCGATTCATCGTCATATTGAACAACCTTGTTCAATTTTATGGCGGCATAAAGCGCCTCGGCACGACATCAGCGCCTTTCAAGTATAACAGCATAGCCCTGTCCAACACCGACGCACATTGCACACAGTGCGTACCGTTTTTTACTGCGGTTCAATTCGAGCGCGGCGGCTAATAAAATCCGAGCCCCTGACATTCCAAGTGGATGCCCCAAGGCAATTGCCCCACCATTGGGATTGATCCTCGGATCATTGTCGGCTAAACCCAATTCCCGGGTGCATGCTAAAACCTGTGCCGCAAAGGCCTCATTCAATTCGATGATATCCATGTCATCCAAAGAAAGCCCGGCTTTTCGGAGCGCCTGCTTGGATGCTCCAACCGGCCCTATTCCCATAATTCTGGGCTCAACACCGACGACCGCCGAACTGACAATGCGCGCAAGCGGATGTAAACTGTACTGCTTCATACCTGCTTCTGAAGCAATTAGCAGGGCGGCTGCTCCGTCATTCAATCCGGAGGCATTCCCGGCAGTTACGGTGCCATTTTCCCTGAAGGCAGGACGTAATTTTGACAAGACGTCAAGGCTGGTTTCTGGTTTAATAAATTCGTCTGCCCCTATCAGAACAGGTTCCCCTTTCCGTTGTGGAATCGGGACCGGAGCAATTTCCTGCGCCAGTCTGCCTTCTTTACTTGCCTTCGAGGCTTTTTGTTGGCTCCAAACGGCAAATGTATCCTGATCCGCCCGGCTAATTTTGAACATATCGGCTAGATTCTCCGCAGTTTGTCCCATTGCTTCGGTTCCGAAAAGCGCTTCCATTCGTGGGTTGACAAACCGCCAGCCAAAACTGGAGTCATACATTTTGGAATCAGTACCAAATGCCTTGGATGCTTTACTCAGGACATACGGGCCCCGGGTCATGCTTTCAACCCCACCGGCGATATAAATGGCGCCATCTTCGTTTCGAATGGCCCTGAATGCATGCACTGTGGCGGCCATGCCACTGGCACATAACCGGTTAATGGTTTCTCCGGGAACAGTGTAAGGTATTCCAGCCAGCAAAAGTGCCATACGGGCCACATTGCGATTGTCTTCTCCTGCCTGATTTGCGCAGCCCAAAAAGACATCCGAAATTGCTGCGGGGTCGAGTTCCGGGTGCCGCTTTAATAAATTTTGCAGAACGTGTGCGGCGAGATCATCGGTACGAATGGATGCGAGGCATCCGCCAAAATTGCCAATTGGCGTGCGAATCCCGTCTACAATAAATGCTTCTTTTATCAAGGACCTGAGTTTTTAGTGCCTAAAATTTATAAAGGTGAATTTCTGCCGATTTCCTGGTTATAAACAAAAACGCGTTCATTTTATTTATCTGTAGATGAATACCGAACTGGCAAAATTGTTCAGGCAGCTCGATCAGGACCGGGTCCGGCTAACAGCTGTAGTTCCTCCAAAAGACGAGGCACATCAGCTGGCCGACGATTTGGTGAACTTTCTTTTTCCGGTCCACGGCCAATCCTTCAGACCCGCTAAGGTCCAGTATGCCGTATTATGCAACAATCTCGACCATTTGCTGCGCCCCTTGTTGGTCGGTAACGGGACGGTCGAGGTTGAAAAGATTGTGGATGATTTTTTCGGCGCCTTGCCCAAAACATACCAGGATCTGATGGATGACGCCAAGGCTATTTTGGAATTTGATCCGGCGGCAACCTGTCTGGAAGAGGTAATTACCACCTATCCGGGTTTTTTATCTATTGCCACCTACCGCATCGCCCATATTTTGCATCAACTGGGAACGCCATTACTCCCCCGTATTTTTACAGAATATATTCATGGCAAAACGGGCATTGATATTCACCCGGCGGCCAAAATCGGCCACTCCTTTTTCATTGACCATGGGACGGGTGTTGTTATTGGAGCAACAACAATCATCGGTAACAACGTCAAACTTTACCAGGGTGTAACGCTTGGAGCCTTGCAGGTTGAAAAATCGATGGCAAAAGTAAAACGGCACCCAACAATCGAAGACAATTGCATCATTTATGCAAACAGCACCATTTTGGGCGGCCAAACCGTGATCGGGCACGATTCAATAATTGGCGGGAATACCTGGATCACCGAAAGCGTCCCACCCAATTCCATTGTACAAAATCAGGCACAGGTTAAGGTACGCTCCAAGCGATAATTATTGGTTGCGGTAATCTTCCCAGGAGGTATCCAGGTATTTGTCCTCGGCAGCAAACTTCAGTTCTTTCAACATGTCCGTTACCTCCTTATAACCCGGCGAGATCATGATGCGCTCATATTTTTCATTCAAATAAACCATCGAAGGGTAACCCATCTTCCCATCCAGCAGCGCATAAGCAAGGGTATGCACACCTCCACGACCATTGCTTCCGGCCACATACTTAAAAGTTTCGCCATTAAACTGAATGTCGGCTTTTTGCTCCGCATCGAGTTTAACCGGGTAAAAATTTTCACTTAAATACTTGGCAACTGCCGCATCCGAAAATGTAGACCGATCCATTCGTTTGCACCAGCCACACCATTCGGTGTAAACATCAACAAAAATCTTTTTCGGATGCTTCTTTTGCAGCATTGCTGCTTCTTCCCAACTGTACCATTTCATGGCGCCGGGAGGCATTTTTTCCGTTTTTTGAAAAGCGGTAAACAGGGGGAAACTCAGGCTGAGAAGCAGTAGGAGCGCAGTAGACTTTTTCATTTAATATAACTTCTGTTTAAAGAAAACGACACGCAAAGGTAGGTCGAAGGGGAAAGGACAACCGTTAAAATTTTGATAAAACAACTCCGATGTACCCGTAACGACACTTTCCGGGCTAGTGTACGGCCAGGTCGCTATGAAGTAAATCCGCGGGCATAAGGCGCTGCGTCCTGCCCACAAAAATCATTGCGCAAATACTTGTAATATCCGGTGATCCCAATCATGGCGGCATTATCCGTACAAAACTCAAACCGGGGCACAAAGGTTTGCCACCCTTCCTTTGCTCCGTATGCTTCAAGTGCCTTGCGCAGTCCGGAATTTGCGCTGACTCCCCCGGCCAATGCTACCGTCCGAATCCCCGTCTGGCGGGTAGCTTTGCGTAGTTTTTTCAGCAAAATGGTGACTATCGTTTGTTGGATCGAAGCGCAGATGTCGGGCAGGTTGGCGGCAATAAATTCCGGATTTTGAGCCACTTGGTCGCGCAGGAAGTACAGGATTGCTGTTTTGAGCCCGCTAAAACTAAAATTAAGCCCGGGCACGGCAGGTTCCGGAAACGAAAATCGCGCAGTGCCGGTTTGCGCCAGGTTGTCGATTTGGGCGCCTGCCGGATAACCCAGGCCCAGCATCTTTCCGGCTTTGTCAAAGGCTTCACCCGCGGCATCATCCAGCGTCTCCCCAATGATTGCCATTTCCAGATGATCATCAACCCGGATGATCTGGGTGTGCCCGCCGCTTACCGTCAAACACAGGAACGGGAAATCCGGAAAAGGCGCCTCCGCAAAATGCGCCAAAACGTGCGCCTGCATGTGATTCACTTCGATCAGCGGAATGCCAAAACTCAAGGCAAACGCTTTTGCAAAAGCAGTGCCCACCAACAGTGAACCCAGCAGGCCCGGTCCGCGGGTAAATGCCACAGCATTAATTTCTTGTTTGCCCACCCCGGCATTTTTCAGCGCCAGTTCCACCACCGGAATTATGTTCACCTGGTGCGCTCTGGAGGCAACTTCCGGTACCACCCCCCCGTAAAGCCGGTGCATTTCCTGGGTCGATACGCAGTTGGACAATACCCGGCCATCACGGATAACTGCCGCCGAAGTGTCGTCGCAGGAAGATTCGATGGCAAGGATCGTAACAGCCATTTTACGGTGGGTATAATTATGCAAATATTCTAAGCGCAAATTTACATTTTTGCGCACAGGGAAAACCTCGGAATACACGCAACAAGCGTATTTTGGCACGATTCTTTGTTTAAGTCTTTGTCCTATTTTGGCACGAACATTTTGAGCACTCGTCATTTTTAAATCCTCCTGTTACCTATGTTTTCATCCACAACAAAAGAAAAAAAACCAGCAGGTGCTGCATTTTCACCAGGCAACGGCGCCGATAAAGAGGGCGGCCAAACGACCGTAATTGCCAAGGGCACCCTTATTGAAGGGAAATTTGCATGCGCGGAAAATGTGCGCCTGGATGGTGCTGTGCACGGGGAGGTATCGGTAGACAAGCGGCTGGTGCTGGGCGAAGGCAGCTATGTGCAAGGAAATATTCACGCCCGGGATGCTGCGGTGCGCGGCAAGGTTAAAGGCGATGTTTTTATTTCAGAAGTGCTCCACCTGATGGAAACTGCGGAGATTGAAGGCAATATTTCGGCCCGCTCGATGATCGTCGAGGAGGGTGCGCGCTACAACGGTTCTTGTAAAATCGGCGGATCCGCTACCCCGACTAAAAATTGATTTTGCATCTTTACGGGGCAGAATTATCAGACCTTCCCGTAATGGCATTGCACAGCCTCGAAATTAAGGATAGCCAGTTGAATGCTGCCAATGCGCCGCATTGCACCTTTTTTGGTATTCTGGGTACCGAAAGTTTATCGGCAATAGCGGTGGATGATGCAGATAAATTAATGGCGTTTGAACGCTGGGAATACCATCAGCAGCCAAAGTCATTTGAACAGGTTGAACGGGAAGTGCGGAGTATTTTAAAGCAGGAAGTAATCTTCCAAATGCCGTTCGGGCAAAAGTTTGTTGCTTTATCCCACCCGAATGTCACCCTGATTCCCCGCCGCTTGTTTCAGCACGGCAAATTGCCGGAATATTTCCAATTGGTTATCAAGCCCGGCGAATACCAGTATACCTACGAAGAGTTGCCCGAGTTTGACGCCTATCTGGTTTGCGCTACAGAAAAAGGACAAGCCGGGCTGATCTCGGAGTTTTTCCCGGATGCCCGTATCCGGCACCTGGCCGCACCAATTTTGCGCTACATCCGGAAACTGGCAGCCGTTTCGGAACATACCGTTTTTGTGAATCTGCGCGCCAAAGTGGCCCAAATTGTTGTGCTGGAGCGCCAAAATCTGCTGTTTTTTAATACCTACCAATTCTCAACGGCGTCTGATTTGTTGTACTACGTGCTGCTGGCGTACGATCAATTCCGCCTCGACCCAAAGCAAACGCCCCTGACGGTAGCCGGAAATATTCTGAAAGATTCCGAACTGTTCCGCATGGTTTACCGTTTTGTCCGGGAAGTGCGTTTTGCGCCGCCGCCTGCCAATATTCAACGTTCACCGGAAGTTGAAACGCTGCCGGCGCACTGCGTTACCGATTTACTTTGTTTGAAAAATTCCTGACCGCCCGTGCGCATCATTGGAGGAAAATTTAAAGGACGCCGGTTTAACCCGCCGGCAGACAAGTGGCCAACCCGGCCGACAACCGATTTTGCGAAAGAGGCGCTTTTTAATGTGCTGAACAACCGCTTGGACTTTGAAGCGGTCAAAATGCTCGATTTGTTTGGCGGAACCGGAAATCACTGCTATGAATTCATCTCCAGGGGATGCTCAGACGCAACGTACGTCGACAAATTTCCGGCTTGCGTGCAATTTGTGCGAAAAACAGCGGCGCTCCTGGGCATTGAAGAATCCCTCCATATTTTCCAGATGGATGTCTTCCGGTTTATTGCCGCCGCCGGCGATCAGTACGATTATATTTTTGCCGGGCCGCCTTATGCGCTCCCAACGATCGACAGCATTCCGGACTTGATTTTTGAAAAAAAACTGTTGAGCCCGGAGGGGCTGTTTGTGCTGGAACACAATCCGCACCACGATTTCACCGGCCATCCGAACCTTCGGGAGGTCCGCAATTACGGACAAACGTATTTTAGTTTTTTTACAAACCTGGCGCAAGAAGCATCGGCGCCGTGATGGGTTGCTGTTCGCAGTTTTGCAAAACGGGGAAGAGTCATTGCCGCTTGCAAATCAGCGTGATCGGCGCCGTTTGGATTTCATTGCTGAAATGCCCGGCGCGGTCTTTTATCTTGATCAAATAAAAAACCGTGTCCAACTGCTGCGGCGCATTGAGGGTATCGCAAGGCAGCAATAAGGGCGGGGGATAAATACAGCAGGTGGTCGGCACGACGATGGAGATTTCGCCTGAAATGCCGTTGCCGGCGCCTTGCTGCTCGATCAGCGGAATCCGGTAAGATGGTTTTTGAAAAGAATCGCGCCCATCGACAATGAATATGCTTTCCTCTGCGTCATCTTTGAATCCCAAGTCGCCGTCGCCGTCGGTAAACGAAAAGGTGATAACCACGCTATCCTGCCCGAAGGAAGACTGAAACATGGTTGTTTTGGATAACCGTTCGAAGGTGATGACAGGCTCGTTCGGGTAGTCCGGTGGTTTTACACAAAATTGGAGCATGGCGAAAACGGCCAGCCCCAGGGTGCCTAGTGTACGGGTTATTTTTTTCATACAGTTGTAATTTGTGCCCAAATTAGCGGCTTTTCAGTGCAATGCAAACAGCAGACCGACAGGATTTATTGTCAGAATTAGCGGATTTGGCCCCGGAACATTTCGAGGTTGTTGCGCTGGAAGTTTTCCGTTTCCAGGCTGCTGAAAACGAAGTGTATGCCCGGTTTTTAAAATTGCTGGGCAAAGGCCCTGCTGCAGTTCAGCATACGCAGGATATCCCGTTTTTACCGGTGTCACTTTTTAAGCGTTTTGCCATTCAAACGGGTGCGTGGGAACCGCAAACTGTTTTTACAAGCAGTTCAACAACGGGCCAAACGCCGTCGGAGCACCTGGTACGCGACCTGCCGGCTTATTTGGAAAATACACGGCGCGGATTTGGCTTAGCGTATGGCGATCCGTCGGAATGGTGTACCCTGGCCTTGCTGCCGTCTTATTTGGAGCGTTCCGGGTCGTCGCTGGTTGCCATGGCGGACTATTTCATCCGGCTGTCGCCCTATGCGCAAAGCGGTTTTTTTTTAAATGACCTGCATGCACTGCAAGCAACACTACTCGAATGTATTGAAAAGGAAATTCCAACGCTGCTGCTCGGTGTGAGTTTCGCTTTGCTGGATTTCGCGGCGCAATATCCAATGGATCTTTCCGGGGTCACGATCATGGAAACCGGGGGCATGAAAGGCCGGCGGGCAGAGCTAACGCGCAGCGAGCTGCACCGGATGCTTTGCGCCGCTTTTAACGTGCAGGGCATTCATTCGGAATACGGAATGACCGAATTGTTTTCACAGGCCTACAGTCAGCCTCGCGTTGGAATGGATAGCCGGTTTGTGCCCGGGCCGTTGCTGCGGGCGGTTGCCTGTGAGATAAATGATCCCCTTGCCCCAGTGGCTGTTGGGCGGCCGGGCGTGTTGCAATTTATCGATCTGGCGAATCTGGATACCTGTAGTTTTTTAGCCACAGAAGATATCGGCAGGGTATATCCCGATGGTACATTTGAAATTTTGGGGCGCCTGGATGCGGCGGAATTGCGGGGCTGCAATTTGATGGTGGAATAAATTTGAAAGAAAATTTATGAAAAAAATTGGACTGCTGTCCGACACCCATTCGGTACTGGATGACCGAATTTTTGAACACTTCTCCGGGTGCGATGAAATCTGGCATGCCGGGGATTTCGGCAGTATGGATGTGGTGTTGCAATTGCAGGCATTCAAGCCCTTGCGCGGGGTTTACGGCAATATTGACAATGCGCAGATACAGGCGGAGATGCCCTTGGACTTGCGGTTTTCCTGCGAAGGCGTGCCTGTTTTCATGACGCATATTGGCGGTTATCCGGGGCGGTACAACCCACGGGTGCGAAAAATATTGCAGGAAGACCCTCCGAAAGGGGGCTTGTTCATTTGCGGGCATTCCCATATTCTGAAGGTTATTCCCGACAAGAAACTGGGCTTCCTGCACCTGAATCCGGGTGCTTGCGGCGACGAAGGCTGGCACCAGGTAAAAACACTGATGCGGTTTGAACTGGCGGCCGGATCGATTCGGGAATTGCAAATTATCGAACTGGGGCAGCGGGGCAGGAAATACCGATAATTAAATTGGAAGCCCTATTTTTGCGCAACAATTTTGGTCCCGTAGTTCAATGGATAGAATAGAGGTTTCCTAAACCTTTGATACAGGTTCGATTCCTGTCGGGACTACAAAACAGAGGGTTTTAGCCCAAAATCAAAAAAAAATCCCGGTTTCACGAGACGCGTGAAACCGGGATTTTTTATCACAGGTGCCTGGCAAATTAATGCCCCTTTGAAACGGGCTGATCTTTGCCGCGCACTTCGCCATGAATCTCCAGATGGGTATCTGACGGATTTGTATTGGCAGTAACCGTTACCTGTTTGCTCTGGCGGCCGGGTTTGCCTTTCGTATTGAATTCAACGTTAATTTCACCTTTGCCGCCCGGCGGAATAGGCTGCTTGGGCCATGTCGGTACGGTGCAACCGCAGGAACCTCGGGCATTGGAGATCACCAGCGGCTCATCGCCTGTATTCGTGAATTTATACACATGCTTAACCACCGTACCCTCGTCTGCAACGCCAAAATCATAGCTGGCGTCATCATATTTGATGGTCGTTAACGGGCCTATGGGCGTCGAAGTAGCATTGACATTTGTGCCGGGGATGTTCCCCGTACCGGTTGTTGCCTGGTTTTGAGGCTCCACAGAATTCGAGCCGGTCATTGAAGCGGCTGACTGGCGAATTTGATCGCCTTCGGATTGCCCAAACCAGTTTTGAAAGCCGCCGCCAAACAGGTTGGCGATCAGGAGCAGTGCCAGTATGGCCAGAAGGCCAATTTGTATTTGTTTACTTTTTTCCATTGCTTGTCCGATTATTTTAGTGAGAAATTGCATGAATATTGAAGATGGGGGCAAAATTACACCTTCTGTAAACGCAAGGACATGTCCGAAATTTTGTTTGCAAATGATTAACACGGCTCATCCGGGCCTGCGTTGCCAGGGTTTGATGGCCCTGGCTATCTGCCGGTATCCACTACTTTCTCGTAATAAACCAAACCATCTTTTCGAAAGAGTTCCTTGCAGCCCGACAATCCGGACAGGTGCTTTAGATCACTGAGTTTAGCAACAAAATAGATTTTTTTTCCAGCCGGCGTTTGAACCAGAATACTGTCCGACCCCATTGCCGGCGACCCCTTTGCAGGGCACATTTGGGAGTAGAACAAATGGGCGTAACTCTTAAAACCTACCGGTTGAATGGAACAGTTTTCACCGGCCTTGCTCTCATAAAATTCTATCGTGGAATACTGGAAATATTTTTCAATGTTGCCGATAACAAAAACCAGGGTGAATGCAACAAAGATGGCGCCTCCGGTAAATATGGTTTGCGCCGACCGCCAAGCTTGTTTTTTCTGCCAATACCACCACGAAACTACGGTAGCCAACACCAGGGCAAAGCCGGGCAAGCCCTGCCACCAATACCAGTCCATTTCAATGGCCAACCGTGCCTCAGCAAAACTGTTCCCCGCAACCACTGGCTTTAGCCAATGGATATTCTGACCAATAAGCGGAAGTGCCATGCCCGCCACACCGATCAAAATGCCAAGAGCGGGCAAAACATACCCCACAACCCGGGGCCGAACCTTCCAGCGCAACGCCCGCCAAATGGTAAGTGTACCCAGATAGGTGAGCGGGAAATACGCCAGCGAAGACAAGTGGGCCATTTTGGTTTGCATCAGGCTAAACACAATCAGAACTACCCAAAACAATATTTGCATCCAGGTCGTCATATCGGAGCGCTTGCAGCTTGCCAGCGGTTCGGATTCCAGCATTTCGTCTTCAGACTGATGATCTCCCCACAAATTCGCCAGGGCAAATGCAGAGATTGGGAAACAGCCCAGCAATAAAACCAGCACATGAAACCCCAAAAAACCACTGCCGCCTTCGACTGCGGTGAAAAACAATTCAAACTGGTGCGCCAGAAAAGCCTGCACAAAACTGGTCCCATGCAATGTCATTTCAACCCCGAACCAAACCAGGGAAACCACCACGGCTGCGGCGGTGTAATAGCCCAAATGTTTTAAAAAACCCTTGTTTCGGAAACCATACCGGGCGAAGTACCCCAGCAAGGTCAGTAAAATGATCAGGTAGGCAATCGGTCCTTTTGTCAGCACAGCAAGCCCCAACACACCGCCGCCGAGTATCAGGTAGCGATACCGGTGCCAAAAATTCCGGCCTTCAAAACGGGTGAAAAACAACCAGCGAAACTCGATAAAACTGTACAGACTGATAAAAATCAGGAGGTTATACCAGGGATCGACAATCCCGCTCCGGAAATACAAATGCGGAAGGAAACTGCCCAGCCAGGCCAATACCCAAAGCCAACCAAAACCCCGGTCGTGCAAGCGATACCCGATGCGGTACACTACCAGCATCGTGACCAGGCCGCAAATCGCATTGGGAAAACGCGCGGCAAATTCCCCAATGCCAAAAATTTTCATGGAAATTGCCTGAAACCACAAAAAAAGCGGCGGTGTTTCCCAATACAACTGGAAATTCAACTGGGGGCAGAAATAGTTGCCGGTCACCAACATTTCCCGGGTGCATTCCGCCACGTGGACTTCATTCCAGTCAAATAAATGCACCGCTCCGAGAAAGGGAACAAAGAAAAGCAAAGCCAATCCCACAATTCGTAAGTAGTCTAACCGCATAGCTGCCTGTTGGTTGTTTTTTTCGAACAGACAACAGTAAACCCCCGCCTGCGGTTCACCGGCGTTCGCTCAATGCCTCGCCTATACTGTGCAAAGCCAATATGGTCAGGCAAATTGCCAACCCGGGCGGTAAACTGATCCACCAAAGTTGTGGACTCCTGCGGGCATTTTGAAGTAAACTCCCCCAACTCGCACCGTGCAAATTTTGATCGCCGTAGCCCAGGAATGACAGGGAGGCCTCCAACAAAATAGCACTGGCTACGCCAAAAGCAAAAATGGTGTATGCTGGGCGCAGGGCATTTGGAAGCGCATGCCTGAATAATATTTGCCATTCTGAAAGCCCGATTCCCCGGGCCGCCGTCACATAATCCAGCGCGCGGACGCGCAACAGCTCTGCCCGGACAAACAGCGCCACCCCCGGCCAGCTGAACAAGCCGATCAGCGCAATCATGGCCCAAATGGTCTGGGTCTGCCCCCGAAGCATGGCAGCAAAAGCGATGATTGCCAGCAAGCCCGGTATCGAAGTGAATACCTCCGCCATTCGCATTATGATCAAATCAGCCGGAATTACCAGGCGATGCCTGAAAATGGAGATGCGTTGCAACAGCGTCCCCAGGCCCCAAAAGAGGCCAATAATTGCTGTGAAACTGCCCAAGTTGAACAACAAGTTTCCATCAGAAAAAAAATACAAGGGCAGCGCCTGCCCATAAAACCAGGCCAGTGGTATCCCGATTAGCGTCATCCAAAGCCGTCCACGCGATATGCGCAACCGGTCATCGCCCCAAAAACCGGCAATTGCACCCAGCACGAGGCCCAGACCAAACGCAAGACCCATTGCCATGGCGCCGGTCATTACGGCAATCCGGGCGCCGCTCACTAATCCGGCAGCCACGTCGTACCCCGTTACATCGGTGCCGAGCCAGTGCCTGAACTTGCGACCGGCGTGTGTAGGATGGACGCTGCCGGGTGGCGCCTGCAAAACTGTAGTGTCCGGGCTCATCGGAAGTTCTCCGGCAGAGAATGGAATTGGGGCAAAAACGGCGGCGTCGTAGTCAAAATGCCGCCAAAGGAACCGCTGCTGAATGGAGTCGAGTACCGGATGGCCGTAGGGTAGGGCGGCGTCTTGCCAGACACTGCGCAGCCCCGGAAAAAAGTGTTCCCCCTGAATCTTGCAATACAGCGGCCGCCCATTGGAAAGAACGTCCCTGGCGAGCGCGACAAAAAGCAAAATGCCCAACGTCCACAATGCCGGACGCAATTTTTTATCCTTCAGCCACTCCATAGGTTTCGAACGGAAAGATCAATTGGAAAGGTTTGAGTTGTTCCAGGGCAAGTTCCTTGTTTTTTGTAAAACCCAGCATAAATCCACCGCCGCCGGCGCCGCAAATTTTCAACGTGATATCCGTACCGGTAAGGCAATCTCGCCAGATCGGCCGAAGGTTTTCCGGTATCATCGGCGGCAAATATTCCAGTTGAAAAGCCGAAACCTGTTGAATCGCCGTCCAAAAAGCGGAAGCCTTTCGAAATTCCCAGGCTTCCAGCATTGCCTGATGTGCCGGCAGGAGCACAGATTCCAATTTTCGGGCAAAAGGTCGCTTTTTTTGTTCCGCCAAAAACCACTCCACCAATGGGCCGGTTTGCCGCGGCAATTTTGTGTCAAGCAAAAAAACGATGGGCTCCTCCTGCTCCCAGGCAGCCGCTTCAAAAATGCGCACCTCTGTGACGCGGTCTATCCATAACGGCCGATTGAGGTAGCTGGTCAGCGGGTCGATCCCTGAACTTTTTCCGTGAAAATAACTTTCCATTGCCGAAAAAATGGCTTTCAGCCCAGACAAGTCGCTTGTCTTGCGCAGGGCATAGCGGTCATAAATTGCCGCACACAACGCCCCGGAACTTCCCAGCCCATACCCCTGCGGAATGGAGGACTGAAAGTACACCCCCCGGCTAATTTCCGCCTGAAAACGAGGGATGTCCAATACCCCGATCGCCGCCAGCGTGGCGCTGCCGGCAAAAGCGGCTAATGCTCCGGCCTGATCGGCCGGTGTGGCGGGTGCCGCTTCGGCCCACTTTCCCCAAAATTTGGGCACCGGGACAGCCAAGGCCCTGGCGCCCAGGAGCAGAATGTGTTCGCCGAACAACAATAGTTTGGAAGGATAGTGCCGCATATGCGGGTTAAAGGTCGGCGATACATGGCAAAGTTGAGCCATCCCGAATTTTCAAAATGACTTCGGAGGAGCCAAATATTTGTAGATCAGATATTTAACGAAGTGCGCCGACCTCGGAGAGGTCGAATATCCAACGCGCAATTCAATCAGATGCGACCTCTCCAAGGTCGTGTAACTTGAAGTCGATTCATTTCTACAAATATTTGACCGCTATCTTCGAGGTCCTTTTTACGCAAAAATTGGGGATGACCCATGTTTGTCATGTGAAGGATACCACTCAGGTTGAATTAATTCCGCACAATCCGCCTGACCACCGGCGGTAAATCCGCCGCGCTCAGCCGCAGGAAATACACCCCGGGCGGCACATGTTGAAAGTCAAGTTGTACCTGGCCAAATTGTCCGGTGGCCCGGGGGAGATATTGCAGGCGCCGGCCATTCGGGTCGAGTACTTCCAGGTCAAATTCGCCAAACGTTGTTTCGGGAAAGGCCACGGTGAGCAATCCGTCCGTTGGGTTTGGAAAAATGGATATGTCGGTCTTTTCCCGAAGGGTTTTGGCCAGGTCAATGGTAACGCCGTCATTGCTTTGAAATACTAAAACTGCACCATCCGGATTGAGATTACCCAATGTGTGCACATCGAGAGTATTGGTGTATGGCGAAAAATTGTCGTTGCCGGCACAGCGCGCCCGCACCTTGACCTGGTAGGTGCTGTTGGGCTGCAAATTAGTCAGTTGAATCAAGGTGGACGACAAGTTGCTGAAAGTCAACCAGTAGCCGGAATTAGGCAATTTGATCTGCAAATCATACCCGGTTGCCGCCGGCACGGCATCCCAGCGCAGCACGGCAGTTGAAGCGCTCACATTTTGCACGGCAAAATTCGCCGGCGTTGTGCATACCGACCCGGGGCCGCCGGATGAGGTAGTTGCAAACAACGTTGTCAAGTAGGAGGATGCACTGGTATTGCAATAGGCGCGAATCAGCGCATGGTATTTTGTATTTGGTTGTAGTCCGTTCAGATTATAGCTGGTGCCGCTTACATAAATAGCGCTTCCATAAGCATAGGAACTGGCCAGTTTGTACCGGATTTGATAAAAAACGGCGCCAGGTACGGCATCCCAACGCAGCACGGCGCTGTTTGAAGTCAGGTCGGTTGCCACGAAATTGCCCGGCAATCCACAACCGGCATTTCCACCGGAATCCGGCGTGGTGAAGGTGCTGTAAGCGTAGGCCGAATTGCCGGAACTACAGGTGGTTGCAACCCGTACCGTATATTTTGTTCCGGCATCCAGGTTGTTCAGCGTATACGAAGTGCCTGTTGTGGTAACCGGGGCCGTCCAACTGCCGGTGTTGTTTTTTTGTAGGGCAATCTGGTAGCCGAGCGCTCCGGGCACACTGTTCCAGGTTGCAATTGCAGAAGATGATGAAAGCACTTTTACACTTGCATTCGCCGGTGCGTTACAGGTGGTGCCGGTAGTTCCAGAAGTCGTAAAACTTTTCACCGGACTGAAATCTGAAGTACTGGCGCCACAGCGGCTTTGCAGGCGCACCTCGATGGTAGTGGCTGCCGGCAGGCCGGTGAGCGCATACGGGTTCGGGACATTCGACACCGTCGACCAGGCAGCATTGCCGCTAACCCGCCATTGCAAATTGTAGTTGTCCGCATTGCCGGCGCCAGTCCAGCTGATGACGGCACTACCGGCGGTAATATTTGTGGCGGCTACTCCGGAAGGGGGCAGGCAAGTGCCGGAACCACCGCATGCGCTTGCCAGGCAATTTGCTTTGGAAACCTCCAGGCGGATTTTGTCGCCGGGCAACGGGCCGAAGCCGTTGTTGAAGTTGATGCCGTAATTCGTAAGGTGGCAATAACTCATGATCGTCCCGCCATTTTGCGGCGCAGGCCCCGGTGAGCAGTTGCCTTCCGGCGAAAAACAATTGTCTATGGCGCCGCCCGGCCAGGTGCACGATTGGGTGTGCGGCGAGCCGAGGTTATGCCCCATTTCATGCGTGAGCACTTCAACCGTCCATGAAAATGTAGGAACCGTAGCATACGAAGTGTTGATATCGCTGAAGGCATAGGCATAACCGGGGCTGCACAGCACATCGAGGTAGGCAATGCCGCCGAGGTTGTTTCCACCAATGCCGACGAGGTGTGCCAGATCGCCGTTGAAACTCGTGCGCAGGTTTCTGAATTGTTTCAGTGCCGTACTGCTGCTCGACGTGCTGTAATTATCCGGCGTGGTCCACACGTAAACTTCGGAAAGCATGGTGCTGATCTGTTCGTTTGCATACAAAGCCGCCACCTGATTAAAGGCGCCGGTCAGGTAGTTCACCGTCGCCTGAACGGAGCCTTTGTTCTGAAATAATTCGTAATCGGCCTCGAAGTAAACCCGCACGCAACCTCCGGCTGCTTCCGGATTTTCGGCGCCGGGTTCGTGTGTTCCGCCGGCCCCATGCTCCAGCATGGTGCACGAAAACGGCGATTTTACGGCCAGGTCCCGATCGGCGTACAGGATATATTCCGTTTCATTTTCCGGGCTGTCCAGCCTTCCCAATACGAGGTTCCCGTATGCCGCATTGGCAATCAGCCCCATGATTTCTCCCTGGAAAAAACTGATGGCGGCAATAGACTGGGCGTCTCCGCGAACAACGCCGCGGTAGTGCCGCCCGGGTGAGTAAGGAACCGGTTCGCCGTTTGCGCCGCTTGTTTTTACCAAAAAATCCGGCGTAACGACGGGCATTTCCAAAAGATCGACGATGATCACCGCACCGTTGAGAGGCAGGCGCAAGCTGATTGCCTCAGCATTGACGGTTTCGGGGCTGTTCAAGTAGTCCGGATCGAGTGTGAGCAGCTGCGCTTTTGGTGCAAAACCGGTTACGGTTGCATTGCGGAGTGCGACTGGGTAAAACAAATTTACCGGTTCGAACCGGCCGCCCTGTTCGCGAAAATGTTGAATGGCAGTGGAGGGAGTGGTGGTGGTTTGGGCTGAGAGAAAGGCAGGAGCCATAGCCGGCCAAATGGCCAGCATGGCACAAATCCGAAGGCAGATCATACTAAATCGATATTTAAGGATGAAAAAAAGCGGATTACAGGATTAGGGGAATTGATTATAAAATTGAAGGGTAAACGGCGGGCTCCAGCCCCTATTTCCCCGGGTCAAAAAATTTAACGCCTGAAAACTGTTAAAGTCGGCGTCGCCGGCTTGCGATAAAAGTTGCTCCGCAAATAGCGCGCGCAACGAACAATCTTTACCTTCGCGCTGTTCAAGAAACCTCGGGAAAACACAGCCTTGCACAGCAGGGAAATCCCTGGAACCGGTAAACAGATCACCACATTTCGTGACCAATATTCACTTTCCACGATGAGTCAATTTCCACACCCCGACCGGTTCTCAAACCGGCATATCGGGCCTAGCCAACATGAACTGGAGGAAATGCTTGATTTCCTCAAAGTTGAATCCCTCGAAACCTTAATGCAACAAACCGTTCCCGCCTCCATCCGGTTGAAAAGACCCCTCAATTTGCCGGAAGCCATGTCCGAATTTGATTACCTGCAGGAATTGAAGTCCACGGCACAGCGCAACCAGGTAGTCCGCAGCTTTATTGGCATGGGCTACTACGGGACGATTACGCCATCGGTGATCCTGCGAAACGTTTTTCAAAACCCGGGTTGGTACACGCAGTACACGCCTTACCAGGCGGAGATTTCGCAGGGGCGTTTGGAGAGTTTGCTCAATTTCCAGACCATGGTCAGCGATCTCACCGGGCTCCCGATTGCCAATGCCAGCCTTTTGGATGAAGGCACGGCTGCCGCCGAGGCAATGAATATGTTTTATTCGGAAAAAAACAAACGGGCCAAACCCGGGGAAGAGGCTGCGGAGTTTTTTGTTTCCGACACGGTTTTTCAGCAAACCATTGACGTGCTGCGCACGCGCGCGCTGCCGCAAAATATTCGCCTGGTTGTTGGCGATTGGCGTACGTACAAATTTTCTGAAAAAACATTCGGCGTATTGCTGCAATATCCGAATGCCCAAGGCGCCATTGAAGACTACCGGGCTTTCGTTGAAAAAGCAAAAGCGCAGGAAATTTATGTTTGCGTGGCAGCCGATCTGCTTTCCCTGGCCTTGCTCAAGCCGCCGGGTGAGTGGGGCGCTGATTGTGCCGTGGGCAACACGCAGCGCTTTGGTGTGCCAATGGGTTTTGGCGGCCCGCACGCCGCCTATTTTGCCACAACGGAATATTTTAAACGGCAAATTCCCGGCCGCATCATTGGCGTATCGGTAGACCGTCACGGCAACCGGGCGCTCCGTATGGCACTGCAAACCCGCGAACAGCATATTCGCCGCGAAAAAGCTACGTCCAATATTTGCACGGCGCAGGCATTGCTGGCCAACATGGCGGCTATGTATGCCGTGTACCATGGCCCTGCGGGCATACGGGGTATTGCATTAAGGGTGCATAACATGGCCAAAAGCCTTGCCGACTCCCTTCGCAAGGCAGGCGCCCAAGTGCAACATGTCAACTTTTTTGACACGTTGCGAATTGAAATGCAGTCAGGAGTGCTTGCCACATTCCGGCAAAAAGCAGAGGCGGCCGGTATCAATTTTTTCTATGACGCTTCTGGCCTCCAGATAAGCATCGATGAATCAACGACTGATCAGGATTTGGCCAACATTTCAGGGTTGTTTGATGCCGGAGTAGTGCGATTCGTGCCAGACAGCATTTTGCCCGAAAAACTGGTTCGCGATTCGGATTATCTGACGCATCCGGTTTTTAATAGTTACCATACCGAAAGTGAAATGATGCGGTATATCAAACGGCTGGAAAACCGCGATCTGTCGCTGATGCATTCCATGATCTCGCTCGGCTCCTGTACAATGAAGTTAAATGCTGCCACGGAGATGATCCCGGTTAGCTGGGATTTGTGGGCGAACATCCATCCGTTTGCACCGGCTTCGCAAACGGCAGGTTATCAGAAGATTATCCGCGACCTGGAGGCTTATTTGTGTGAAATTACCGGCTTTGAAGCCTGCTCACTGCAACCGAACTCCGGCGCGCAGGGTGAATTTGCCGGCCTGATGGTCATCCGTGCCTATCACGAAGCCCGCAAGGAAAGCCACCGGAATGTGGCGCTGATTCCGTCGTCGGCGCATGGTACCAACCCGGCGAGCGCCGTTATGGCCGGAATGCATGTAGTGGTGGTTGCCTGCGATGAACGGGGTAATATTGATTTAGATGATCTTCAAACTAAGGCTGAACAATATGCAGAAAATCTTGCCTGTTTGATGGTAACCTATCCGTCGACGCACGGCGTTTTTGAAACTGCCATTCATGAAATTTGTGAAATAATTCACCGCTACGGCGGGAAAGTTTATATGGATGGCGCCAACATGAATGCCCAGGTCGGCCTGACGAGTCCGGCTATTATTGGCGCCGACGTATGCCACCTGAACCTGCACAAAACGTTCGCTATTCCGCACGGCGGCGGCGGCCCGGGCATGGGCCCAATATGTTGCAATGCCAGTCTTGCTCCGTACTTGCCCAACCATGTCTTTGCGGCAACAGGCGGTCCGGAGGGTACTTCCGCAATCAGCGCCGCGCCCTGGGGCAGTGCCAGTATTCTGTTGATTTCCTATGCCTATATTAAATTGTTGGGCGCCAAAGGTGTTACGGATGCAACCCGGTACGCCATCCTGAATGCAAATTACATCAAGGCGCGCCTGGAGGGTGCGTACAGTGTACTGTATGCTGGTGAACAAGGGCGTTCTGCACATGAATTGATTGTCGATCTCCGGCCCTTTAAAAATCTGGTAAGTGCCGAGGATGTCGCAAAGCGCCTGATGGATTACGGCTTTCATGCGCCAACGTTGTCTTTTCCTGTGGCCGGGACCATTATGATTGAACCGACGGAAAGCGAAAGCAAGGCGGAACTGGATCGCTTCTGTGATGCCTTGCTGGCTATCCGGAATGAAATTGATGAGATTGCTGCTGGTGATTACTCTGCGGAGGAAAGTGTGCTGCACAACGCCCCGCACACTGTTGACGTCGTCAGTTCGGATAATTGGCCGTATGCATACAGCCGTGAGAAAGCCGCCTTCCCGTTACCATATCTGCGGCAAGGTTGGAAATTCTGGGTGACCGTTGGCCGTATTGATCAGGCATTTGGCGACCGGCATTTGGTTTGTACCTGCCCGCCGGTTGAGGCTTATGCAATATCGCAATAGGTAGATTGCCAATTGCCATTCGCCGATAAAACGGACTATTTCAGACGTTAAAACAGGTCGTCTGCGATTTCAATGCAACGTTAACGGCTTCCAGGGGTCTCTTCTCCCGGAAGCCGTTTTTTTATTATGCGGTCTTGCTATGAAAACAAAAACTCCTGTACACGCTCTGTGGAACACTTTTGTTCCTATTCGGCCACACTTTCCTATCCGTATTGGCCAATTTCGAACCACTATTGATGCGTGGTTTGGCACCTATCCAGCGCTTTCGTTTTCCCTATGCAATGCTGAAAAAAACAATCCGTAACGCGGGTCGTGCTACGGGTGTGTAAGATAAACTTCACAGAAAGTTTGATTTGGTTACAAGCCCCGGCAAACGTGCCGGGGCGCTTTTTTTTGTAAAAATTCAATTCCCAATCGAACAAAATAAAATGTTAACTCCACACGGAATGTTAAACGGAAGTTAGCGTGCCATCCCAGGCATCTTAGCCGGGTAAACAGAATTTATATTTGGCAGCAACATTAATTCTAAAAATCTGCCGAATATGAAATGTACGCTCCGCTGTTTTCTCGCCCTTTCTATTTTTCTCCAATCTTGTGGAACAACGTTTCCGGTATCAACGGAAAAAGCCACTGTACTTCGTGAGGATATCGTCATGCCCGTTCATGAACGGCCACTGGATGTGTTTTATTTACAGGAAAGTTTAAACAAAAAACCAATTACCGAGCTGGCCCTGATCGATTTAAATTATAACAGCTATGTTTCAGACTCGTATCTGCTGCAGGAAGCCCGCCGGCAGGCACGGGATGTTGGCGCAGATGGAATCTACGTACTCAGCCGGGAAGATTATATGCGCTATGAAAAGTCTTCCCTTTCCGACATCCCGCAAGTAAACCGGACAAAATTCCGGGCAATTGCTTTTGTGTACGATGAAAACCTGAAGGACACCGTCCGGGTGTATGCCGCGAAACTACTTGCCGAACAGGAGCGGCTTGAACCCAAATTTGTCGTTAAATCCAGTGCAAAGCAGGCTATCAACCTGTACACATCAGAAAACATTTCTGCTGAAAATATAGCCAGACAGGTGCTGGACTTCGAACCCATTGAATTGCTGGAACGAACAGGCGTGGTTCTTTACAATGAGAAACGCACTTTGCAAACCCATGTCTTCAAAGTGCGTTATCAGGGCGAAGAGCTCTATGTGAGTGGTTTTGATGTTGTCCGGAAACTATAGCAATTGCCGGATGATTTAAGGTTGTCCGTTTGTCGAAACAGTATCCGGAAGCCAGGACTGGTAATAGTCCGGGTCTTCAATTCCGGCTGCAAACTCAGTCATTAGGAGTGGCCGGAACGTATCCACCATCACAGCTAACTCGCGGGTTTCCTTTTGTCCGATACTTTTTTCAACAGTGCCCGGATGCGGCCCATGGGGTATGCCGCCCGGGTGCAGCGTGATCATACCGCGTTCGACGTGCTTTCGACTCATAAAATCGCCGTCAACATAATAAAGCACCTCATCAGAGTCAATGTTGGAATGGTTATACGGCGCCGGGATGGATTGCGGGTGATAATCGTAGAGGCGGGGCACAAAAGAGCAGATCACAAAATTCCGGCCGTCAAAAGTTTGATGGATCGGCGGCGGCATGTGCACGCGTCCGGTAATCGGCTCAAAATTGTGGATCGAGAATGCGAATGGGTACACAAATCCATCCCAGCCAATCAGGTCGAAAGGATGATTCAGGTAGTGATAGGGGTAAATGTTGTCTTGTTTTTTGATATAAAACAGAAAATCGCCGCTTTCGTCGTGGGTTTCCAGGCCTGTTGGTTTACGAAAGTCCCGCTCACAAAATGGTGAATGCTCCAGCAGCTGACCGAAATTGTTTCGGTAACGTTTGGGCGTGGTAATCGGGCCGTTGCTTTCCACAATGAGCAGGCGATTTGCTTCGCCGTCAAATTCAAACTGATAGGTGGTGCCGCGCGGAATAACGAGGTAGTCTCCGTAATCAAAATTTAGTGTCCCGTACATGGTTCGCAACCGCCCGGTACCTTCATGAATAAAAATTACCTCATCCGCATCCGCATTTTTGAAAAAATACTCGGTCATGCTTTTTCGCGGTGCGGCGAGCAGAATTTTACAATCGTCATTTACCAGTACAGGTTTGCGCGCCTTCAGGTAGTCATCTTCAGGGGTTATGTTAAATCCTTTTAAACAGCGGTGTTTCAATTGTTTATCGTGCACCGTGCGCGGCGCAACGCTGTACGGCTCACCGACCTGAACAATTTGGGTAGGCGCATTGCAGTGGTACAACAAGGAGTACAAGTCGCTGAAACCTTCCGTGCTGAACAGCTCTTCGTGGTACAAGCTGCCATCGGGTTTTCGGAATTGCGTGTGGCGTTTTTGCGGGATGTCGCCCAGGCTATGGTAATGCATAATTGTGCGGAGTTGAGAATGGTCAGGATAGAATAAAACTGGTTACAAAGGTACGGGATTTCCAACTGACGTCTCCCGCGCATCGGCGGTTTGACGGCACACCAAGGCAATTTCTTCCGGCGATTCCGTGGAGAAATTCAGCAGCTTTATTTCCGGCGACGAATTGTTTTCCAAACCGAACTGGTAGGTTTTATCGTAATATTTGAGCGCGATAGCGGCTGCGGTTGCGGGGTCGCCGAGTCGAAGTGCCTCCAACGCAGCTTTGAGGTGTTGGCCGCCCAGTTTTCGTTCAATTTTGCGAAAAGCCGCTTCCAATGCCGCGGGGGAAATGCCGGTATAGTCATCAACCAGATTCCAAATTCTTTTTTCGAAGGGAATCTCAACATTGTAAAGTGGCGCCACTTTCATGTGCAACCAAAATGCCTGTGGTACAAAAACCCGCCCGATGCTCTGACTCTCGTTTTCGATCCAGACACGTCTTTTCGGATCGAGTTCGAGTATTTTTTCAAATAAATTATTTTCAAACTGTTCCACAGTCGGTTGCTCCGGCTCACCGATATGCCCAAAGGCCGAACCTTTGTGGTGTGCAAGGCCTTCCAGGTCAATCACTTGCTCGCCCTGTGCCTGAAGTGCATGCAAAATCTTGGTTTTGCCGGTCCCGGTTTTTCCACCTAAAACGATCAGACTCAAACAGTGCTGTTCAAACGTGTCCAATGCATACCGGCGAAATGCCTTGTAGCCGCCATCCAGGGTGACAACGTCGAAACCGCTTTGCCGGAACAACCAGGCCATGCTCTGGCTGCGCTGGCCGCCGCGCCAACAGTGAACAGCCAGTCCCCGGTTGCCAGTCAGTTTTTTTGCCGCTTTTACAAATGAAGCTAACTTTGGACCAACGATCTCCAGCCCGCGCAGCATCGCGTGGTCTTTTCCTTTTTGCTTGTACAACGTGCCCACTTCTGCACGCTCAACGTCGGTAAAAAGAGGGAAACTGTGGGCGCCGGGAATATGGCCTTGCCGAAATTCTCCCGGTGCCCGCACATCGAACAAAACTCGCTGGGTGCATGTTTGGAGAAATTCGGCTGCTGGTAGGTGTTGTGTCATGCTATTTGTAGGTCCAAACCAAAAGTTCGGGTTACAAAGATAAAAAAGGGACGAGACCCGCCGGTCCCGCCCCACAAAATTGGACTACAAACGCAAAAGTTTTAGATCGCTGTTTTCTGGAATTAACCAGGCCAATAGACATTCCTAAACACATGGGGTTGCTTGTGCAGCATAAATTATGACGCCATCGTGAACAATTGCGGTCGAAACTCACCAGCTTTGTTTTTCAGCAAAGGCGATAAAGAAATCCATTGCCGACGGATTTTTCATCGAATCGCGGTTGTAGGCTTTTTCCAGAGGTTTGCGTTGAAGGATTTTTTTGACGGGAGTTTCCATTTTCTTCCCGGAAATCGTGTACGGAATTTCCGGCACTACAAATATGGCATCCGGGACATGGCGCGGACTGTAATCGCTGCGCAAAGTTTTTCGTACCTCCGCAATAAGCGCATCATCTAAGGCAACACCAGGAACAAGGGTAACAAACAGCGGCATCCAGTCGGACCCGTCGGGGCGTTCCAGGTTGATGATCAGGGAATCCTGGATATCCGGAATCTTGTCCAATGCCCGGTAAATTTCGGCGGTACCGATGCGCACCCCCTGCCGGTTCAGGGTGGCATCCGAACGTCCAAGAATGACCAACGAATCGCGCGGCGTAATGCAAAGCCAGTCGCCCTGCCGCCAAACGCCCGGGTATTCTTCGAAATAACTGCTGCGGTAACGCGTACCATCCGGATCGTTCCAAAAAAATACAGGCATGGAGGGCATCGGTTTGGTGACAACCATTTCGCCAACCGCTCCGGCAGGCACCGGCTTCCCGTCTTCGTCCCAGCTTTCCATGGCGCACCCCAGGCAGCGGCACTGGATTTCGCCTTCATACACCGGCAATAATGGATTGCCTCCCACCCAGGCTGTACACACGTCCGTTCCGCCGGCCATGGAAGAAAGCCAAATGTCGTGTTTCACATTTTCGTAAACCCAATCGAATGCCTCCGGTGGCAACGGCGACCCGGTAGAGCCAATACTGCGCATGGGCGACAGGTCAACGTCGTTTTTTGGAACCAAACCATTTTTCATGCAACTGACCAGGAAGGGCGCGCTGGTCCCAAAATGCGTGATTCGGGCATTTTGGGCCAATTCCCACAAAACATTCAGACTTGGATAGCCCGGACTGCCGTCGTATAAAACGATGGTTGCGCCGGTCAGCATGGCGGCCAGCGTAAAATTCCACATCATCCAGCCTGTCGTGGAATACCAAAAAAAGCGCTCCCCGGGATGGACGTCGTTGTGAAAATGGAGGTACTTCAAATGTTCAAGCAAATTGCCGCCATGCGAGTGGGTAATGGCTTTGGGGATACCGGTGGTGCCGGATGAATATAAAATCCAAACCGGATGATCGAAGGGCAGTGGCTCGAAGCGGAGCGTGCCGGGTGTGTCCTCCCCGGAGTTTACAACATCGTCCCAGAGCACGGCATTGGGAAGGTCGTCCGGCCGGGCGTTGGCATTCAGATACGGGATAAAAATTACAGTTTGTAAACTGGGGAGCAATTGGCAGATATCCTGCACGGTTTTGTGTTTATCGAATGGCTTGCCGCCATAGGTGTACCCGTCTACCGTGATCAACACTTTCGGCTCAATTTGCACAAACCGGTCGGCTACACTGTTGGCTCCAAAGTCGGGCGAACAACTCGACCAAACCGCTCCGATGCTCATAGCTGCCAGTACTGCCACAATGGCATGTGGCGTATTGGGCAGGTAAGCGGCAATTCGGTCACCGGGTTTTATTCCGGCATTGCGAAGAAACCGGGCAAGGGTTGCAGTTTGCTGTTGAAGCGTTTTCCAGGAAATTTCGTGCAGCGCCTGCCGTTCGTTTTGGAACAGAATTGCCGGATCGTCGGCCGTTGCTTTTCTAAAAATATGTTCGGCATAATTCAGTTGCGCGCCGTCGAACCAATGCGCCCCGGGCATATTAAAATTCGAAAGCACCTGGCGGTAGGGCGCATGACTGATCACAGAAAAATACTCCCACACCGTTTCCCAAAACGCAGCAGGTTCGGCCACCGACCAACGCCACAGCGCCGAATAATTGTCAAAATGGCGTTGGTGGCGTTTTGCCAACCAGGCCAGGTATGCTTGCAAATGGGCGTGTTGGCGGGTATTTTCATCGGCTTGCCAGAGTAGTGTGGGTTGTTGGTCAGTCATAAGCGCAAAATCAAAAAGAAACATCAACTTTACCGGCGAAAATCCGGCATTTCTGTCATAAATGATAAAACTATCGAAAATGAAAAGCAAACTTCACCTGATTGGGCTCCTGCTTTTACTGGCACTTTCGGCCTGCGATCCCGCCAGAAAATCCGGCGCTACAGTACAAGACGACGGTAAAATTGAAATCATTTTTTTACAAATGAACGATGTCTATGAAATTGCGCCGTTCAGTGATAATTCAGGCGGACTTGCCCGCGTAGCGACCCTGCGCAAGAGTTTGCTGGCAAAGAATCCCAATACGTTTACCGTGCTTGCCGGCGATTTTATCAGCCCTTCCGTAATCGGCACGCTGAAATACGAAGGCAAACGTATCCGGGGCAGGCAAATGGTTGAAACGCTCAATATCCTGGGTTTGGACTGGGTGGTTTTCGGAAACCACGAATTTGACTACGACCTGGAAGATTTGCAGGCGCGCCTGGATGAATCCAATTTCACCTGGCTTGCCGGCAATGCCCATCAAAAATCGGGCGATCATTTGCATGCTTTCGCAAAAAACAAAGCCGGCAGGGAAGAGCCCTGCCCCGAAAAAATCGTGATCGAGCTGAAAGACGCCGATGGGACAACCGTTAAACTCGGTGTGTTTGGTGTGCTGGTGACTTCTGGTCAAAAATCGTTTGTGCAGTATTCCGATCCACTGGAAACCGCTAAAATACTCCGGGAAGAATTGCGCGATAAATCGGATTTATGTGTGGCGCTGACGCACCTCGACATTGCCGACGACAAAAAACTGGCCGAAATGCTCCCCGATGTTCCACTCATCATGGGCGGGCACGACCACGACAACATGATGCACAAAGTTGGCAAAACCGTGGTGGCCAAGGCGGATGCAAACGCGCGCACGGTTTATGTGCACAGGCTGCTTTTTGATAAAAAAACAGGGAAAACCACCGTGAAATCCGAACTCCGGCAAATCAACGGCAGTATCCCGGATGAACCGGCGACCGCCTCGGTTGTCGGAAAATGGGAACGGATACAAAATGATGTGTTGCAAGCTGCCGGAATTGATCCAAACAAGGTGATCAAGGTGCTGAAAACACCACTGGACTGCCGGGAAGCCACCGTCCGGCATGAACAAGCCCCGGTCGGGGCATTGATCACCCGGGCAATGCTTGCTGCAGGGAAGAATCAGCCGGAATGCGCTATTTTGAACGGTGGATCAATCCGGGTGGACGATGTGCTTAGCGGCAAAATCAGTGAACTGGATGTCGTGCGCATGTTGCCGTTTGGTGGCGGAATCGTGGAGGTCAACATGCGCGGGACCCTGCTCCGGCGCACCCTCGACGCCGGTGTCGGGAATAAAGGAAAAGGCGGCTGGCTGCAATTGGGGAACATCGCCTGGGATGCTGCGGGAAATACTTGGAAAATCAATGGAGCGGCACTTCAACCTGAGCGGGTTTATAAAGTTATCCTTCCGGAATTTTTGTTAACAGGCCTGGAAACAAACATGGATTTCCTGAAAACTTCGCTGAAGCCGGACCAAAGTGGAACGACCAATCCGGATATTTTGAGCATCTCCGGCGCCAAACCTGGCGACAAGAACGATTTGCGCAGCGATATTCGGTTGGCGTTGATCCACTTTTTGCAGCATTCCACGGACTGAGTACTGAAAAAAAGCACAATTTTTAAACATACCCCTTGCTCAAAATAAACTTTCCGTACTTTTGCACGCCTTTTTAAAAAGGCGTACGAAAAAAGACAAAATCACAACAATTTTTAGCGAACAATGGCAAAACGCAAATCGAACAAACGCGCAGCGGATACGCAGATTGATGTTCAGGAGGTACAACCGAAATCGCCGCCGTTTTGGGAAACAAATCAAAACCTGATCATGTATGTCCTCGGAGGCATCGGCCTGATCGTCATGGCCTGGTGGGGTTATAAGGAACTTGTTGTAAAACCACAACAGCAAGAGGCCGTTGGCGCGATCTGGCAGGCACAGGTACAATTTGACCGCGATTCCTTCCAGCTGGCCCTAGAGAACCCGGGCGGCGGATACGAGGGTTTCCTGGGCATTATTGACAAATATGGCAGCTCCGAAGCGGGCAATTCCGCAAAATATTACGCCGGCGTTTGCTATTTGCATCTTGGCGATTTTGACAACGCCATCAAGTATCTCGATGAATTTGACGCCGGCGGGGATTTGCTTCCCATCATGAAAAATGGTCTTTTGGGGGATTGCTATTCCGAAAAAAAGGACTACGATTCCGCTTTAAATTATTACAAAAAAGCAGCAGACGCCGGAAATCACGACTTGCTGGCGGCCTATTACCAAAAGAAATTGGGCATGCTCTATGATTATCAGGGCAATAAAGAGGCTGCACAGGAAGCGTTTGAGCGTTTGCGCAAGGACTTTCCAAACCAATCATCAGCCGATTGGCGGGATATTGAAAAGTATATTTACAAAGCCGGAGGCTCCCTGTAAGCATTTCAAAACAACTTGCAAAACCGTGTGATAGTCGGGATACATTTGGCAAAATGTATCCCGACTTTTTAATTAAAAAATATCAAATTCCTGAAAATCAACTTGCAAGGGGTAGCGCGGTATTGAAAAACCGTGTACTTTTGTCGCGTTCCTGTTCAAAAGATAGTCTCTCCACCATACTAAGTTTGCCTTGTATGCAGTTTACTGTGCAATGGCCTCCCGCTTAGGATCGTTTCCTGTTCCCTCCAACAGGAGTTTCATTTAAAACTGATATTAACCGAAATTAATAGTTACTGCTATGAATACGACTATTCGTGCAGGGTGGTTAACAGCTAGCTGGCTTTTGGCCGCTGTTGTGTTAACAGCCCAAACAACCGTACAGGAAAACTTATCCAGAGCCGATAAACAGTTTGACCTGTACGCCTATAATCTGGCACTCCGAACCTACGAGCAGGTGCTTAAAGAACAACCCAACAACGCACATGCCCTGGCGCGCACCGGCGATTGCTATTTTCAGTTGAACAAACCGGCAGAATCGCTTTCCTGGTATGACCGGGCCGTTGTGCTTGGCAATGCCGCACCGGAAACCTTGCTGAGTTATGGCAAGGCATTAATGCAAACCGGCGATTACATTGGCGCAAAAAAGTGGTTTATACTCTATTCCGAGCGCAATCGCGATGTGGGTATGCACTATGCGCAAATGTGCGACTTTGCCCTGCAAACGGCGGGCGCCGAAAGTTTGTTCTTAGTCCTGAATGAGCCATTAAATACGGCATCTTCGGATTATGGCCCTGCCTTTTTCCAATCAAAAATTGTTTACAATTCAGCCCGTACCGATATCAAACGGCAGACGACTTCGAAGACCAGTGCAGACTGGACCGGTAGTGCCTACAATCAGCTTTATGTGACTCAGCGCAATCCGGGTGATAACTATCTGCAGAATCCCAGTTTTTTGCGCGATGATCTGCAAAACAATTACAACGAAGGGCCGGTCAGTTTTTCCGCGGATGGCCGACGCGTTGCCTATTGCCGGAATAATTTCATAGACGGCTCCCGCCAAATTGCAGAAAGCGGCATGAACATGAGCTTGCATCTCGCCGATGTTGTGGAGGGTAAATGGATCAACGAACGCGCATTCAGCTATAACGGTTCTGATTTTGCCTGCGGTTTTCCTTGTTTGTCTCCGGATGGAAATACACTCTATTTTGCATCCAACCAGCCCGGTGGATTTGGCGGATGGGATATTTATGTTTCAAAATGGACTGCTGGCAACTGGAGCACACCCCGGAACCTCGGCTCGCCAATCAATACACCGGGCAATGAAGTAACCCCGTTTTTCGATGGCGTCAATTTGTTTTTCTCCTCCGACTGGCACAACGGCCTGGGCGGATTGGATGTATTTCGGTCGGATATTCAAAATGATTTTGTAAGCAATATTACGCATATGGGGACCGGGGTCAACTCTTCCCGGGATGATTATGGGTTTATTTTTAACCCGAAAAGCAGCCAGGGCTACCTGACCAGCAACCGCCCGGAAGGCAGGGGTAATGAGGATATTTGGCAAGTGCGCAAAACGGTGGACGAGTTTATCATAACGGTTACCGATCCGCAGCGCAACCCAATCGCCAACGCAGATATTGACTTTTCTGCGTGCAATGCGGGCATTAAACAAACAGATGCCTCCGGGAAGTATTCTTTTGCGGTTGCCTCCGGGAAGGCGGATTGCCGTGTTACGGTGCGCAAAACAGGTTATAGCTCCACCGTAATTCCTGTTCAGTCAAGCGGAGAAAAAACACTCACAGCAGTGCTAATGCCGGAATACGGCTCAACGGCTGCAGCAGCCAATGTCTCCGATGTGTACCAGCCAAACGCCTACAACTTCAACAACAACAATCTTGCGCCGGCAACGTATGGCACAACCAATTATCCGGTACAAAATGGTACTGTGGAGCAGTACAGCGTTTATGTGACGACCCTTCAGGGACAACCAATTCCGGCAGCCGAACTCAATCTTAGCAGCTGTGGTTTGGCGACCCTCTATACCGACTATTTGGGCCGGGCCGAGTTTTATTTCCCGCAGGGCGCCAACTGCAACCTCCTCATTCGGAAAATTGGCTACGAGGATGCTACCGTACCGCTGAATATGCAAACCAGCAGGAACCTGACCATACCCATGCGCACCGATCAGTTGGCTGATTATACCGGGACCGTGCTCGACGCGAATACCCGGTATACGCTACAGAATGTTGTTGTAATTGCGCGCAGCCGCCAAAATGCGCCTGATGTCATGGCCAACACGGATATTTATGGAAAGTACACCCTGAAATTGCTTCCCTACCAAACCTATGATATTTCATACAAAAAAGATGGCTACCTGGATTTTGCACGGGCAGTACAAACAGAACGAGTCTTGCAAGGAACTGCCGACCTGCCAACCGTTACGCTCGTTCCAGGCCGGTCAATGACAACCAATGCCATTGCTCCGGTGACGTACAACACAACCCAGCCCGCTTCCGGTGGAATGATCTCCTTAGCGGACCTCGAAGAAGTTGCGGCCGGTACAGCGCCTCCGCAAACCATAACTACCCAACCTCCGACATCGAACTGGAACACACCATCGCCCTCACCATCGGATGTGCCTGTAACCGGCTACGCGATTCAACTGTCTGCCAACCCCACCGGATATACCGATGAGCGTATCCGCAAATATGACGCACTGGCCGGCCTGGGCAATTTGTATACGGCCAAAGAAGGGTCGTTGTACAAATTGAGGCTGGGTGTTTTTCCGGATCGCGACGATGCTACGGCAGTGTTGAACAACCATGTAACGGCTATTGTCAAGGACGCCTTTGTGGTGCAAGAACCGCAGGCGACAGCCAGTATGCTGGTTGGGGAGCCGGCGATTGCGCAACCCAGCCCGGCATTGGCAACAAACACAAAAGGCACTGCGACTCCTGCCGGGACGGTCTATGCCGTGCAGGTTGCTTCCTGGCCGATCGACAATACCGTTCTGGTTAGCGATTATGCAAATTTGTCCCACCTTGGACACACCTATATTCAACCGGAAAGCAACCGGCTCCGGGTGCGCGTGGGTACTTATACTACCTACGAGCAAGCACAGGGTATTCAGGCCCAGGCAATCCAGTTGGGTTACAAGGATGCCATTATTGTGCGTGAAAATGCCCAGTCTCTTTCCAACGAAAAATTGCTGCCCACGACGGGCGCTGCCGCTCCGGCCACAACAGCGCCGGCTCAATATTCGGCGCCAACTTCGGTAGTGCCGATTCAAGCTGCAGAAACGGCCAAATATTACGTGCGTGTTTGCGCGGTTGACAATCCCAATAATTTTAACCAGCAACAAATTGCCGCAGCGGGTGGTATTTTGGAGAAATGGCCCATCGGGACCACCAGCAAAACTGCCATCATGCTGACCGGTTTCCAAGGTGTCGGGCAGGCAATGGCCGCCACCGATCAATTGCGCATGAACGGATACCGCGATGCATACATCATTCAGGACCAAAATGGCCGGATGAGCAAGTACCGGTATTGAACGTAACCGAATTTTCTGAACATTTACTGCCGCAGTGGATTACAATTAGGCAGTCCGTACAAGCTCACTTCCAATTTTTTTTAAACGCATAGGCACATAGGGCACAGAGATTATTTTTTCTGTGCCCTATGTGCCTATGTGTTTAAAAAGTCTATGGCGCGTAAATTATGAAAACAACCTATGCACCAACTGCTGGTTTCTAAATGCAGGGTTGAAAAAATCAACAAATTCGGCTCATGTTCCCGTTTGGCTGAGCGGGGGCCAAGTGAGGGGGTGACTGCCAGTCACCCCCTCACTATCAGCCCGATGGGAACATGAGCCACAAATTCAGCCTTTTATAAAAAGCCCGACTCCGGAACCTGTTTCAGTCAGGATTTGAATTTGAAAAACGCCGGCCGGCAATCCCGAAACATCAATTTGTTTTTTATTGGAAACAGCATCACACGATGTGGTCAACCACAGTTTACCTGCCATATCATAAATCCGGAGCACCGCTCCGGATGCTGAAATTTTCACAGCAAGCGTCAGCGTTTCCCAGACCGGGTTTGGGGAAATACGCAGTTTTGCCACCCGGCCTTGCACCGGCTGCACGGAGCTTGTAGAGCAACCAATGCTATCAATCAAGCCGGCACGCACCGAATTTAAGGTTGCCCAAAGCCGAACCTTTTGCCCGGCAGTGAACAGTGTCATGCAGGCATCGTTGGTGTAATCCATGAAATTCATGAACATTGCCGAATTTCCACAACTAAATTGTGGAAAGGCCGGGCAGCCCAAATAGGGGCCCCGCTGTATCGGGGTATCCTCCACGGCATCATCGTCATTGCAGGAGAATTCGTCATCGCCCCAGATATGAAACAGGTCAAAATAATGGCCGATTTCATGCGTCGCCGTGCGCCCCAGGTGATGCGGTGCATTAAATGCTGCCAGCCCAATTGTTCCGAAATACCGGGGATCGATCACCACACCATCTTCCGCCGGGGGAGAGGTGCCCGGGTAAGTGCCGAAACCAAGTATTCCGCCACCTATTGAGCATACCCAGATATTCAGGTAGTGTTCGGGATCCCAGGCATCGTCGCCACCCAGTTCGGTGTAATGGATTCGGGGGCGGCCGTCGGGGGCATTCAACTGTCCGATATTGCTCCAGGGCGTTTCACGGCGTACGATTCCCGAGGTCGGGTTGCCATCCGGGTCTGTTCCGGCCAGGCAAAATTCCAGTTCCATATCAGCTGCCAGGGGGGCAAACAAGGCAGGTGTTGCGCTCGCATTTTCATTGAGCAACCGGTAATCGGCATTTAACACATCCAGTTGGCTCTGGATTTGACTGTCCGATATGTTTTCCAGATTGCCTTTGTAAACGACATGAACAACCACCGGAATGGTGACAACCGTGCGGGCTCGGATTTGATTTGCGGCATGGGAAACGCTGTCCAAATAAAATTGCCGGCGGACTATTAACTCCGGCATGCGCCGAAAATTTCGCTGAACAACAGAATCGGCCAGGCAGGGCGTTTGGGCAACCGGATTTCCCTGCATCAAACAAAACAGGATGCCTGTAAATAGGCAGGACCTGAAAAATTGCAACGCACAGTCGTTCATTATTTTATTTTTTTTCGGAAGCTGGGCAGCGTTCACGGGGGCCTTCCCGTTTGAGTTATATAGTTTATACGAAAATACCCCTTCACGGGTCAAGATAAAGCAGAAAGTAGGTTTTTTTAGTTGGTTTTGTTTGTTCCAGAAGGCGCGCTGATAGTGCGCCTTTTGTATTACTTTTGGCAGGTACCAGAACTTAATATCACAATGCGTTTGTTTTTTACCCTGCTTTTTTTGTCCGCACATCTACTCCAAGCCCAAAACGGGGCGCCTACTATTCAAAATTTTACAGCATCTGTCGACTGGCCCGCCCAAACACTCACCCTTACCTACGATGTAACCGATCTGGAGAATGATCCGCTGGAAATTCAGATCGAACTTTCGAATGACGGCGGCAAAACCTTCACCATTGCGAATCAGGTGGCCGTTTCCGGCGATGTGGGTTTCCCGGTATTGCCCGGCCCCGGACGATCAATCAGTTGCGATTTGACCGGCCTGTCCGGTTCATCGGGGATGTTTCAGGCCAGGCTGGTGGCACTTGACCGCCAGCCATTTGACCTTCAGGAACTGGTCGACGCCGTGGATAGCACGCGCTTGCGGGCCGACCTGGAATTCGTCGAAGGTATCCGGCATGCAACTGCCGGATTGGCGCATTTGCGCGCAGTACGCGATTCCATTGAAAATTTATTCATCGCACTTCAACTGCATACTGAACTGCAAGCTTTCATGAGTGGAAATTACACCGCCGGCAATGTATTGGGTTCGGCGCCGGGAATCAATCATGCGGATACGGTGGTCATCGTAGACGCCCACTACGACTCGGTGTCCAATGCCCCCGGCGCCGATGATAATGGCAGCGGGACGGTTGGCGTTTGGGAAGTTGCCCGGTTGTTGAGCAGATATCCCGCCAAAAAAACAGTCCGGTATATCGGTTTTGACCAGGAGGAAGCCGGCTTGCTTGGCAGTATTCAGTATGTCTCAAATGGAATTCCGGCCCATGAGACCATAGCCGGCGTACTCAATTTTGAAATGATCGGGTATTACTCGGAAGAGCCGAACTCGCAAACGTTGCCCACGGGCTTCAATATATTTTTCCCGGACGTAGCGGCTGCACTGGCAGCCGATCAGTACCGTGGCAATTTTATTACCAATGTCGGTCAGCAGGCACTGCCGCAAGTTGCCGGTTTGTTTGCCGCCAGTGCCGCGAATTATGTCCCTGATTTGAAAGTGCTCACGGTGCTTGAACCGGTCGGATTTACCCTGTTCGATTTGCGGCGCAGCGATCACGCGCCTTTTTGGGCCTCCCAAATCCCCGCGATTATGATCACCGACGGCGCAAATTTTCGCAACGAATGCTACCACACGCCGGGCGATACCCTGAGTGAAAAACTCAGCTTCACCTTCATGGCCAATGTCGTAAAAGCGACCCTGGCCGCTGCCGCACAGCTGGCCGAAGTTCAACACGGACATTGGGCAACGGCTAATTTCGAGGGCAGTGTCCGGACTACAGCCTTGCAGCGACTTTGCACCGTATCGGCCGGCGCTTATCCCAATGGTGGCCGACAACCGGGCCTTTTTTTTGGCGAATGCCCGGTTGATAATTTGCGGGTGAGCGTGGTCAGTGCCAATGGCCGGCTGGTGCATACCGAACGGTTGGGTTCCCCGCCCCGGCAGGAATGGTACCCGCTGAATACTCCGGATTTGCCTGCCGGAATTTATTTCCTGAACTTGCAGGCGGCTGAAGGCAACCTTACGTTAAAAGTGGCCCTTTTTTAGCCCTGTCTCCCTGTTTCTTGTTTCTATCTTTGCCCTGAAATGCAGGTATTTACTGATTTGCAGCAATTGCCGTCTTTTAATAATACGGTATTGACTATAGGTTCTTTTGATGGGGTGCATGCCGGCCATCGCCAGATTTTAAACCAGGTACAAGCCTTGGCCCGGGAACAGGACGCCGAAAGTGTGGTACTGACGTTTGAACCACATCCGCGTGTGGTTTTGCATCCCGCCGATGATGCATTTAAGTTGATCACGCTTTCCCCGGAAAAAATTCTGTTGCTGGAAGAATGCGAAGTCGACAATGTTGTCCTGGCGCCTTTTACCGCCGAATTTGCGCAACTCACGGCGGCGGAGTATGTCGAAGGCTTTATCCTGAAATATTTCAAACCCAAAATTATCGTAATCGGCTACGACCACCGCTTCGGCGCCAACCGGGAGGGCAATATTGAATTCCTTCGGAAATACGCGGCAAAAGGCCTTTTTGAAATTTTGGAAATCCCGGCTCAGCAAATAGACGCTATCGCAGTGAGTTCCACAAAAATCCGGAAGGCACTGGAATCGGCGCGGATCAGCCATGCCAACCGGTTGTTGGGCTATCCCTATTTTCTTTCCGGAAAGGTCGTCGAGGGGAACCGGATCGGCAGAAAACTGGGCTTCCCTACCGCCAACATCCAGATTGCCGATACACACAAACTGGTTCCCCCGCAAGGTATTTATGCCGCACGCGTTTATGCCGGCGCGATGTACAAAGCCATGTTGTATATCGGCCACAGGCCATCGATCGCCGGTGCGAACGGGAAATCCATTGAAGTCAATTTGCTCGATTTTTCGGGCGATTTGTACGGAAAGCAGCTAGTTGTTGAGGTGCTTGAGTTTATTCGTCCCGACAAAAAATTGAGTGGCCTGGATGCCCTGAAGCAGCAAATTGAAGCCGATCGTGTAGCGATTACCGAATATTTTAAAACGGGGATCGTTCCGCCCCCGCGGTTGCGGAACACCGCGGATTTTCCAAAAAACGAACCGGCAGGGGGCACACCGGGAGCCGCAGTTTCCATTGTAATCCTGAATTACAACACCCGGGAGCATCTGGAACGCTTTTTACCTGCCGTGGTTCAGCATAGCGGCGCGGCCAGAATTGTGGTGGCCGATAATGGTTCGCCGGACGATTCAATTGCTTTTGTCCGCACGCAATACCCGGCCATTGAGGTACTCGATTTGCGCGAAAATTTTGGTTTTGCAAAAGGATACAACGTCGCGCTCGACCAGGTGCAAAGTGATTTTTACATTATCCTGAATTCGGATGTGGAAGTCACGCCGGGATGGATAGAACCGGTGCTGGAGGCTATGCGCAAGAATCCGGCTATTGCTGTTGCACAGCCCAAAATTTTAGCCTGGCACGATAAAAAGCGGTTTGAATATGCCGGCGCTGCCGGGGGCTGGATCGATTTTTTGGGATACCCGTTTTGCCGGGGGCGTATTTTCAGCCGTAATGAAGAAGATCAGGGGCAATACGACAGCGCCCAGGAATGTTTCTGGGCATCCGGTGCGGCATTTTTTATCCGCGCGGAGCTCTACCATAAATTCGGCGGCTTCGACGGGGACTATTTTGCGCACAATGAGGAGATCGATTTGTGCTGGCGGCTCAAACGTGCCGGCTACCAGGTGTGGTGTTTTCCGCAGTCGGTCGTCTATCATTTGGGCGGTGGCACCCTGGAATATGAAAATCCGCGAAAGGTGTTTCTCAACTTCCGGAACAGCCTTTTTTCCCTGCTGAAAAATGAGCCTGCCGGAAAACTGTTGTGGCTGTTGCCTGCCCGGTTTTTACTCGATGGATTGGCTGCGTTGCGGTTTGCCTTGAAAGGGCAGTTTCGCTCGATCCGGGCAATTGCGGCGGCGCATTTTTCTTTTTATAAAAATTTCAGACACACCGTGCGCAAGCGCCGTGCTGTCGCAGAAATTGTTGAAAAACAGCGTATTGGAGAGACGAATAAGGCCGGGATTTATCCGGGAAGTATCGTTTTTGCGCATTATGCCCGGCGCGTGAAGCGGTTTTCCCAACTGCCTAATGAACTCAAGTTGTGACCATGAAGTCGAATAGACAAGATTAACAGGAAAAAACAGGATTAAACGGCCATAGGCCTTTTAATCCTGCAAAATCATGTCGATCCTGTCCAAAAAATAAAAAAATCTGTCTCCAGTAGTATGTGTCACAACTTGAGTTAATGAATAAATTTCGAGTTTATGTCGCGCATCGAAGTATTGCATGAAGACGAGCAGGTGCTCGTAGTGGTCAAACCGGCCGGTCTCCTGACTATTCCCGACCGATTCGGCAACCCCGACAGTTTACAGGCACAGTTGGAGCATAAGTATGGTAAAATTTTTGTCGTGCACCGGCTCGACCGGGAAACCAGTGGCGTAATCTGTTTTGCGCGCACCGAAGCGGCACACCGGCATCTGTCGATGCAGTTTGAACAACACAAGGTCGGGAAGCACTACCTCGCCCTGGTGGATGGCGTCATGCATCAGGAATCCGGTGAAATTGACAAGCCCATTGGCCCGCACCCGGTAATTGCCGGAAAAATGGCGGTCTCAAAACAGGGCAAGCCCGCGTTCACCCATTACCGGGTACTCGAGTTGTTCAAAAAATTCACGCTGGTGGAGGCTACCCTGAAAACAGGCCGGACGCACCAGATCCGCGTCCATTTCCAAAGCATCGGCTATCCGTTGGCTGTGGATGCGTTGTATGGCCGGCGGGAAGGATTTTTACTGTCTGAAATCAAAGGAAAAAATTATCGCTCCGGCAAATTCAGCGACGAAGAGCGCCCCCTGATGGCCCGTACCAGCCTGCATGCTGTCCGGCTTGTTTTTGACCATCCTGAAACGGGTAAACGCCTGGAATTCAGCGCCGAACTTCCGAAAGATTTCAGTGCCGTGCTGAATCAGCTCCGGAAATGGGGGAAATAATCACCCTAAGTTGTGACCATCAAAAAGTAGAAGGATTTACAAGATCAACAGGATTTTATCATGCCGGCTGCGCCGCCATCCGGTTTGTAAAAGTCGGCGTAGCCGACGCTGATCATGTAAATCATGTTAATCCATTTTCTCTTAGTAGGTCACAACTTGAGTTAATTATACCTGGAAGAAGGTGGTTTGCGAAAAATTGGAGGCGATTAGTCTATTGTCGGCGTGACTCGCAGTCACGCCGACAATGTGTGCGACTTCACCACTTTCGCAGACCACTGTACGTTGGGTATAACACAAGTTGTGACTAAGTAACGATTAAAAAATTAATTCACGATCAGTACTATTTCAGTTTCCTCCCCCGCAGGGCGGGGTCGGAATGACAAGAACCGCGAGAAAAAATGGGCGGGGGCGGGAAATTGCGCAAAGGGGCATTTTGTTGCCCCCGCCTTTACTGCCTAACTGTTGTAGGAAACCCAAGGGCAAAATGGGGGGCGTTGGAATGTAGCCTTTTCACCAATCTACCGCCCCCCATTTTATTTTTTTAGGTATTTGTCATTCCGACCCCGCCCTGCGGGGGAGGAAACTGGTATTTTGAAACAAGCCATTTGAGTTAAAAAAGAGAGACTGTCTCATAAGGACTGATTTACGATTTTGGATTTACGAATGACGATTTACGATTAATAGCATCTCGATAGTGCAGATATTCCACTTCTTACGAAACTAAATAATCGTAAATCGTCATTCGTAAATCGTAAATAATGACTTATGCGACAGCCCCCTTTCTGTTCTCAAATGGCGGTCGTTCTCAAATTCACTCCTGCTCGCTGACCTGGTATTGCGTCGTTTCGGCAGGCGCCTTCCGGCGCCCAAACGGCAACAACATCGGTACGCGCTGCCGGTAATCCCGGTATTTTTGGCCGAAATGGGCGATCAGGTCGCGCTCTTCAAACTGGATGGCAGTCAGGATATACCCGGTGGTTGCCAGCGCAAACAGCAGGTGCGTGACCGTCATAACCGGTGTCGACCAGAATGCGATCAAAAACCCCAGGTAGAGGGGATGGCGCACATACTTGTACAGGAAGGGTACGCGGAACGTCAACTGGGTGTAGGGTTTGCCCTGGAAGTTGAGCCATACCTGACGCAAACCGAATAAATCGAAGTGGTTGATCAGAAAAGTGGACAAAAACACCAGACTCCATCCGATCAGGTAGGTTACACACAGCAGTGCGGTAACCAGGCCGTTATCCGTACTCCAGACGATACCGCCCATGGGCTGCCAAAAGGCCATCATGGCCATCAGGATCAGGCTGGCGAGCAACACGAATGTACTCCGTTCAATGGGCTGAGGCACATACTGCGTCCACCAGCGTTTAAATGCCGGGCGGGCCATGATACTGTGTTGCACGGCAAAAAGCAGCAGGAATGCGGTGTTGGTGATAATTGCCTGCCAGAGCGGAACTTGTGGAGCGCCATCTATGGTTTTCGGCACGATGTAGTTGCCGACAAAGCCGATGGCGTACAAAATGGTGCCGAAAAAGGCCAGGTAAGCCACGACACCGTACAGCAAAAAAAGGTACTTTTTCATAAGGACTTTTTGTTTAAACACTTTGGTGATGATCAATCATTTGGTTTCATGTCGAAATGATGCTGCAAGAGTACCGGCTTGTCGGGGCTTGAAAAACGGGAGATGATCGGAAGGAGGGGGGCGTTGCGCAGGTGGCCGCCAATTTTGATTTGATCAGTTGTGGCATGCGGGCAGGCGCCCGTGGATGCAACTACTCAAGAAACAAAGCCAATGGCATGGGAAAAGAGGCTGATTGCGCAAGTTGTGCACCATATTCGGCAGGCATGCAGTATTTTGGTGCAACATTGCTGCATTATGCAAAAGCACTTTTCACGGATAATTTTGGCTGTTTTGCTCGCTTCCGGCGGGTTTCAGGCCGGTTGGGCACAGCCCCGGTTTGAACATTACCGGTTGATCGATGAGTCCATGGGGTTGCCGGACAACAATGTGCGTGCGATTTGCAAGGATGAAACCGGGTTTATGTGGTTTGCTACCCGGGAAGGTTTGTGCCGGTTTGACGGCCGCCACTTCAAAACCTATAAAAATGATCCGGCCGACCCGGGGTCGTTGTTCGATAACCAGGTAGAGGATGTTGTCGCCTATAAAGGCAAAATATGGGCTGCCACCCCAATGGGCATTTCCATTCTGGACCCGAAAACAGAGCGCTTCTCACATTTCCAATTCGATTCGTTTACAGTTGTTCGGACACCCAAACGCGAAGTCGGGATGTTGGTAACCAAATTGTACATCGATCCCCGGGGGAACCTCTGGTGCGGTACCCAATCCAACGGCTTTTGCCGCTATTTGCCGGAGCAGGATTCGTTTCAGTTTTTTGCCCCAATACAACTCCGGAAGACACAGGCATTCTACAACCTGAACAATGATTTTCGGATTCTCAGCATTGTTGCCGCCAAACACAATGACTCCATTATCTATGCCGGCACGCTCAACGGTTTGCAGGAAGTGAATTTTTATTCCGGGAGCATTACCATTCATTTTTATCCCGATAAATCCTCCAGAAAAGAAAAAGCCATAAATGTATTCAGGCGCCTATATATCCATGACGACAGCCTGCTTTACTCCGGCAGATGGTCGGACGGCGTTTATGTTTTTAACCCAAAGGATAAAACCCATAAACCATTGCATTTCAGTGATGCGCATGGGGCAGACCTTGTGGTGAGCGCAACCAATTTTACCCGGAAAAGTGCCGACGAATTCTGGATCACGACCGGTTTGGGACTGGTTTGTTATAATACCAAACTTCAACGAATTACCTATGTAAAAGAAAACGATTTGGAGTTTGGCGCGCTGTACGGTATTGATTTTATGGATGAAAACCAGCGCGTCTGGTTTCCGATTTTGAAAGGCGTGGCACTGTTCGACCCATGCCAGCAACAAGTCGTTTCATACTCGTTTAAAGGATTGCGCCCTCCCGGAGAGTCGTACGGCTATTACATACTTCCCGGCCGCTCTGATCAGGAGTTGCTTATGCTGCCCAGAAATGACGACGCCCTGTATCATTTTGATTTGGAAACGCACCAATACAAGCGCGTCGCGCTTTCTGAACCGGGCACAAGTAAAACCGGTATCGGCCAGGCATTGGGTTTTTCCAAAGCCCCGGACGGTACCTATACCCTTTTGGGGCAGAACGGAATATTTACCTACGACCCGAATACGCACAAAGTCCTGCCGTTTAACTACAAACCGCCGGTCGAGTTTTACGGCCTGCGAAATATTTACTGGGATCGGGCCGGGCAATTATGGATGTGCGAGTTGGGGAAAGCCGCTTACCGCTGGAATCCCAAAACCAATAAAACCCGGAAGTTTTACAAGGAATTTTTAGTGCAGGAAGCCCCTGACCAACTACCTGTCGTGGAACAAGTCTGGGAGGATTCCAAAGGTCAATTTTGGTTTCGGCGTACCGGCGGCTTTAGCGTATTTCTCCCGGAAAGGGATACCATGCTCAATTTTTTATACGCCGTCGCACCTGAAAAAACACTGGCCAATACCCACTGGATGACGGAAGACCTGAACGGCCGGATGTGGATTGCCGGCCCCGACGGCTGGATCGCATACGCCGAAATCGACCACCCGGAAAAAGGTGTCGTCCGGAAATTTAACCTGCAGGAAAAACTGGGCTTGTCTTACATCTATTTCCTCGCAGTTGACCACGCCGGTACGCTCTGGGGCATTACCAACAAAGAATTGGTGTATGCGAATACCAATATGATGGATTTTCAGACCCTGAGTTTTGATTATGCCGGCGGTAATATTGATTTTTTTAGCCTGGAAAATTTGCCTTCGGGAAAAATCGTCATTGGCGGCAGAACTTCCCTGTACGTTTTTGATCCGACTTCGATGAAACGGAATGCCGAAATGCCTAAACCGTACATCGAGGAAATACAGGTCAAAGGAAAGCCCCTGCCGGCTATTCCAACGGTGAATGGGAAGCCCGGACTTGAGCTGCGGTACTGGGAAAATAATTTTGCAATTACCTTCTCCGCAATCGCATACACCCTTGGCGAAAAATGCAAATTCAGGTACCGACTAAAAGGGCAGGAAGACTGGCAGGATGCCGGAAACCGCCGCTTTGTCAACTACACGAATGTGCACGGGGGCGATTATGTATTTGAAGTGCAAGTGGCTAACAATGAAGGCATTTGGAACCCTTCGGTGCTGGAAATGCCGGTCCGGGTAGCTACAGCCTGGTGGGCGACCTGGTGGTTTAGAATACTGATTCTGCTTGGCGTGCTGGCATTGGCCTATGGTGTTTACCGGTACCGGATTTTACAGGTTCGCCGGGAAGAGCGCTTCAAATCGATATACGAAAAACGCCTTGCAAATGTCGAGATGAGTGCCTTGCTGGCGCAAATGAACCCGCATTTTCTATTCAACAGCCTGAATTCTATAGACAGTTATATCATCCGGAATGAATCGCGAAAAGCCTCCGAGTACCTGAATAATTTCGCACGGCTCATGCGCCTGATTTTAAATAATTCAAGAACCAATTACATCAGCCTGAGCGACGAACTGGAGGCGCTTGATCTGTATTTGCAAATGGAGAGTCTGCGTTTCAAAGACAAATTTGCGTATGAGATTATCATAGATGAAAACATAGACACTGCTGGTATAAGTATTCCCCCCATGCTGATCCAACCCTATATCGAAAATGCGATTTGGCATGGCCTCATGCACAAGGATTCGGGAATAGGCAAAGTTACCTTGCAAGTGCGCCGGTTGGATGACAATTTACAGTTTTTCATAGAAGATAACGGCGTCGGGCGCGCACACGCGATGGCGCTCAGTGCCAAACGCAGCGGCAATAAACGCCAGTCGATGGGCATGAAAATCACAGAAGACCGGATAGAAATTATCAATAAATTATACGATGCCAATACACGAGTGCAGATTATTGATTTGTATGATGATGCCGGGAATGCCACCGGCACACGGGTTGTGTTGACTATACCTGTTTAAAAACTTGGCCATGTTCCCGTTTGGCTGAACGGGGGGCAAGTTAGGGGGTGACTGCGAGTCACCCCCTAACTACCACGGGGGGCAAGTGAGGAGGTGACTGCCAGTCACCCCCCTCACTACCAGCCCGATGGGAACATGAGCCCAAAAAATTTACCACCATGATAAAAGCAGTAATTATAGACGACGAACAACACAGCATAGAAACGCTGTGCTGGAAAATAGAAAACTATTGTCCGGAGGTTTCGGTGCAGGCTACTTTTGAAAACCCTGCCGACGGGGTTGTTTACCTGAAAAAAAACTCATGCGACCTGCTGTTTCTCGATATTGAAATGCCCCGGCTCAATGGCTTCGACGTGCTTGAAGAAATTGGAGCGCCCTTGCCGTTCGACGTCATTTTTATTACTGCCTACGATAATTTTGGCATTCAGGCAGTGAAATTCAGTGCGCTGGATTACCTGTTGAAACCCGTTCAAAATAAAGAGCTCAAGGAAGCTGTCGAAAAACACCGGCAAAAAAACCGGCGGTCTGTTTCGTCGGAACAGGTCGATACGCTGCTCCAAAACGTCCAGGCCGAACGCCAGGGCAAACCCGGCCGTATCGCACTGGCCTCCAAGGAGAGCATCGAATACGTGGACCCGGCCGAAATTGTCGTCTGTACCTCCAGCAGCAATTACACCGAGGTGTACACCACTGACGGCCGTAAACGGGTGATCTCCCGAACACTCAAGGATTTTGAAGAAATCCTGCTCCAGTTCCATTTTTTCCGGCCGCACCATTCGCATTTGATCAACCTGGCCCACGTGCGCGAGTTTGTGCGCAGCGACGGCGGCTACCTGGTGATGGATAACAAAATGAAAGTCCCGGTCTCGAAAAGCCGGAAGGAAGGCTTGTTGCAACAACTGGCCCAAGGGTAAGTACGGCTGAAAACCCCCAACATGCTCTAAGAGCGCGGAGGAGAAGAATAATGGATTTTTCTATTCCATCTTGACAATGCGTATCGTTTCAATTCCAACTCCCGTTCGGTTCAATTGCAGGAAATAAATGCCGCGTGCCAGGTCGGAAACCGGTATTTGAAGCCGGTTCGCGGCCTGCCAGTTTCCGGTTTTTTGCTGCTTTCCGTCCGCACTGAACAGTTGCCAATCGCCATTTCCGGCCTCCGGGATTGTGACCCAAAGTTGATTGGTTGCCGGGTTTGGAAACACCGATGCGGTGGCGGGAAGAGCGCCGGTATTTCGGTTTTGCGTTTCATATTCTACCGGACAATTAAACACATTGAGGTGCGCTTCGTACGAAGGGCCGGGCGTCAGGCGGGCAAACACATTGATATAATCGGGTTGCGCCTGACCAATGATAGTGTAATCAAAAACATCCGATTCGCCTTGCGCGAGGCCCTGACCTTGCGCTTTAAAACGAATGGAGTAAAACGGGCTGCTGTTCGGGTTGCGCACGGTGTACGCCCGCCCGCTCTCCGCGATGTAGGTTTCGCCATCGGCAGGGCCGACTGCATAGGTTCCTTTGGGCACTTGAATGGCCAGGTAATTCAGATTTTGGCCGGCGCAGTTGTTGGTGAAGCGGACGCGGTAGCGCCGGTTTCCGGCTGTATCCACGACAATTCGGAGCAGCTCAAATGTCACACAGGTATTGGTTTTGATATCGCAAGCTTCTTCAACGGTACAACTATGCGAACAGATCGTTTGAAAATCCGGCAGGGCCGGCACGGCCGTTCCGCCGACCGGTATCGGCGTGGTGAATTCGATATCCGTATTGGTGAAGGTCAGGGGTGGGTTCTCGCTGACCGGGTCGAAAATGGTGATCGTCTCGACCGGCGTGTCGTAGAGGTAGGCGCAGGAGTCGCCGCCGACAAGCCCTTCCGAATTGAGTTTGGCGAACACGATATCGGTGCCGCCCATTGTGTCGGCGGAATAGGCGGTGAAATAGAGGAAGCCGTCCATTTCGAGGAGTTCGTTTTTGCGCACGTTCGTGTAAACATAGTCATTTGCGCTATAGTCATATTTCCGTGCCCAGAGTGCGTCTCCGTTCAGGTCTGTTTTTATAAGGAATAGACCGTCTTGTGAGCCGATAGGAACTCCTGAATTACCAAAGATAACGTACCCGTCACTGACCCGTATAACTTCGGTGGCAGACTCGGCTAAAAATTCTCCCAGGTCATATTTCTTTAGCCAGATAATTTCGCCATCCAGTGAAGTTTTTTGCAAGAAAGAATATCTGGGGAAGACCTGATCTCCTTCATCATTTCCACTGAAAATCGAGATTAAATTATTGTCGTCTACAATAATATCTACTCCAACCAGATTCGCGGATTTATTTAAAGAGATATGATTGAATTGAGACCATACCGGAACGCCATTCTGTATATTTATACGAATCAGCGATTGCCTTCTGTTTCCCGGACTGATATCCGAGGATTCTCCACCGATTGTGTATATTGATGAGCCATGTAAAATAAAAGCTCGAAAATAGTTATTTGCACCCCAGTCATACCGCCATGAAGTGCCTGGTATCTCCTGGCCTGTTTGACGGTCGATTTCCATTATTACAGAGCTCCCTCCTACAGCGGCGTGAAAGCTCACATAATAATTGCCGCCCGGGTATTCTTCTATTATTCCTGAAATATCGCCGGCATTTGATACAAAAAAAACTGGACGAACTACCCACAGAAATTTATCATTATCAGGGTCATATCTGAATAAATAAGATGACCCCGAACCTTGAATGCAGTTACATGAAAACGCAGAACCGACTAACATACCTTCCGAATCAATGCTTAGCCATGTGATATTGTCATATCCGGGAAGAAAATCCATAGTTCGCGACCAAAGAATTTGACCATTTGGGTTGACCTTTATTAATACCGCGCTATCAGGTTTGGATGCTGTTAAATAAAGGTTTCCATCACCGGCGGAGCATAAGGCAATGCCGCGTTCATAGGTGCCAGGTTCGCCTAATAGTTTTATAAATGTATTGCCTTGACAAGAATCTGATTGTTGGCCCGATTGACTTATTAGGGAAACACTGGAAAATAGCAATGAAATAAAAAGTGAGATTTTATTCATAATTATCTTAATTAAAGTGGCCCGCATTAATACAATGGTGAAATATGCGTGAGAATTAATCATTTCAATAATACTTCCTGTCTCAAAACTCTAAACGAGATAATAGTGTCGGCGTGACTAGTAGAAGCCACGCCGACACTTGAGTTCGATCTTCAGCCATCAAGGAACATGAACCATTAATTCAATATGTAAATTATCCTTGTGAAAGGCCAGAACAACTACCACCTCCACCCCATGGTGCGGTACCAGTGCAATCATATTGTAGTGTTACGGAACAACTTACATTGCCAGTGCTATTGTTTACCAGATAAACAATTCGCTCTTCGGTGTCTGTGCTGTCATCTGCCCGCCCAAATACTGCAGCAGGACCTCCGTTTATATAAAAATATACTGTCCCAGGAGCCACACATCTTGTATAAGACTGTGGAGTTACAGACGTGAAAATAGCTGTAAGCGGTGAGCCAGATGGATTTGCCGGATTCGGATATAAAACAAGGATTGAACTAACATCATCCCAATCTGGTACTTCAACGTAAAAGGTGATGTTACATTCCGAACAAGAGCGATCGGAAACCGTAGCCTCTGAGGTCAATACTACATCAATTGGGGGGGGGGCAGAAGCGGTCTTTTGACAAGACAGGCCAAGGAGGCCACTTACGGCAATAGTAAGCGCAAGAATTAAGAAGTTTTTCATAATTGAAAATTTAAGAAATGAACTGAAATCGGTAGTTGAGCGCAGTTTGGAAACTGCGTGAAAACATTCTTTGTACTTGCGCGTAAATGTTTAATCCGAGGGATGCAGGACAAGTTTAAGGTTTTAAAACCGGGCATCCAAAAATGCCGGACGGGGATAACCGGCAATGTCAGGATGTGACATTTATGTTTAGCGTCAGGCAGTTGCCGCCTATTCCACTTTTACAAAACGTATCGTTTCAGTTGCATAACCCGCGCCGGCCAATTGCAGAAAATAAATGCCGCGTGCCAGGTCGAAAACCGGTATTTGAAGCCGGTTCGCGGCCTGCCAGTTTCCGGCTTTATGCAACTTTCCGTCCGCACTGAGCAGTTGCCATTCGCCATTTCCGGCCTCCGGGATTGTGACCCAAAGTTGATTGGTTGCCGGATTTGGAAATACCGATGCGGTGGCGGAAAAAGCGCCGGCATTTCGGTTTTGCGCTTCATACTCTACCGGACAATTGAACACGTTGAGGTGCGCTTCGTACGAAGGACCGGGCGTCAGACGGGCGAATACATTGATATAGACGGGTTGCGCCTGACCAATGATGGTGTATTCAAAAACATCCGATTCGCTTTGCGCGAGGCCCTGGCCTTGCGCTTTAAAACGGATGGAGTAAAACGGGCTGCTGTTCGGGTTGCGCACGGTGTACGCCCGCCCGCTCTCCGCGATGTAGGTTTCGCCATCGCCAGGGCCGACTGCAAAGGTGCCTTTGGGTACTTGAATGGCCAGGTAATTCAGATTTTGGCCGGCGCAGTTATTGGTGAAGCGGACGCGGTAGCGCCGGTTTCCGGCTGCATCCACGACAATTCGGAGCAGCTCAAAGGTTACGCAGGTATTGGTTTTGATATCGCAAGCTTCTTCATTATTGCATACTTGCTCACAAATTGTTTTAAAAGTTAAGGTGTTCGAATTGGTCGTTTCTGCGATAGGTAAAGATGCCGCTACTTCATTATCAATATTTGTAAATGTCAATGTCGGAGTTTCACTGACCGCATCGGCAATCGTAAAGGTTTCTACTGGTGTATCGATAATATATGCGCAGGAATCATTTACTAAACCTTCAGAATTAAGCTTGGCCAGCAATAAATCAGTTCCACCTGTTGCATCTTCAGAAAAGGCGATGAAGTAAAGAAATCCGTCCATTTCAATAAATTCCTGATTACGTATGGCGGTAAACACATAGTCATTATTGCCGTAATGATAGAAACGCGCCCAAAGAACATTCCCGTCAAAATCTGTTTTCATAAAAAACAAGGAGCTTGGTGTGGAAGAAAATGCTCTTGATTGGCCAAAAACCACATACCCATCGCTAACCGGAATAATCTCTGTCGCTCTTTCCTCCGTAAAAGCTAAAAGGTCATATCTTTTGAGCCACTTTCTTTCGCCGTCAAGAGTTGTTTTTTGCAAAAAAATAAAACTTGGTGAAACGGTATTTGCCTGGTCGTTTCCGCTGTAAACTGTGATCAAAGCATTGCCATCAATAATGCCAGATTCTCCTGAAAGGTTAGCAGATTTAACTAACGGAATATGATTCAATTGAGACCATTTGACTTGGCCATTCAAGGTGTCTATGCTGACTAATGACTGTCTTCGCGTACCTGAAGCAGTAGCGCTAAAGCCCGTTAAAATTAGGTAGGGGCCATGCAGAATAAATGAAGGAGAAAAGTTTGAATTCCCCCAATCATATCGCCATGTAGAACCCGGTATTTCCTGGCCTGTTTGGCGGTTGATTTCCATTATGACTGCGCCACTACCCACAGCGGCTTGAAAACTCGCATAATAATTTCCGCCAGCGTGTTTTTCTTTAATCCCTCCAACGATACCTGCATTTATGGTGAAAAATTCAGGTTGAAATATCCAGATAAACGCATCGTTCAGAGGGTTATATTTGAAGAAAAACGAATTTTTTATGCCATTAAAATTGGTATTTGAATTTCCACAACCAATGAGCATCCCATCTGAATCTATACTCAAATAAGTAATCCTATCAAACCCTGGAAAAAAATCAAAATAACGAGTCCATATTATTTTTCCAGTAGGATCTATTTTTAAAAGTACGGCACTATCTTGAGTGGTTCCAGTCGCGTATAAATTTCCATCTTCTGAGGGGCACAATGTGATTCCAAGTTCATAACTGCCTGGTTCACCCCATAATTTTAGCCATGTTTGATTACAAGAGTCTATTTGCGATTCACTTTGTGCAAAAACATTTATGCAACATAAAAGGTAGGCAATGAGAATCGTTTGTATAGATTTCATATTAACTGTAATGATTCTAAGGAAAAAAAATTGGTGCATTGAAGATTTAGTGTTTCAATGCACCAAATACGACTTGACATTTTAAATTAATTCCGGAATGAGTTTAATGCCACACTACTGGACATTTTTCGATTCGGGTTGATTTGTACTGCCGAACCCTAGTTCGGCGCCGTTGCCGAACTGGGGTTCGGCGCTACATTTTAGCGCTATGCTGAAAATGTCCAGTAGTGTGGTTTAATGCGCTGATAAACCGCCACACCCACTCAGTGTCCAACAAGAGCTATTGCAGTCATTGAGTTGCACTGAGCAATTTATATTTCCAGAACCAGTATTTACGAGGTGAAATTCTTGGGCTCATGTTCCCATCGGGCTGATAGTGAGGGGGTGACTGGCAGTCACCCCCTCACTTGGCCCCCGCTCAGCCAAACGGGAACATGAGCCAAGTAGTTTTTCATAATTGAAAATTTAAGAAATGAACTAAATCGGTAGTTGTGCGCAGTTTGGAAACTGCGTGAAAACATTCATTTGTACTTGCGCGTAAATGTTAAATCCGAGAGACGTAGGACAAGTTTAAGGTTTTAAAACCGGGTATCCCAAAATGTCGGACGGGGATAGCCGGCATTGTCAGGATGTGACATTTACTTGTTGTCAGGCAAACTGGCACATTTGTGTCCGGATTCAGACATCTTCTGCATTGCCGCTTCTGTAAGGTGGTCGTCCGAATTATCACGAACCATAGAAGCGGGTGGATTCGCTCAAAATATGCACCCAACTGATCAAATGGGCTGGCCCTGCAACCACCGATCGCGCACATTTGCACCGTGAGATCCAATGAAAATAGTATTCGTACCCGCGATGGCCAGCTAGTCGCCTTCCAGTTGTACCAGCCAGTTACCGGTAGCGCCGGGCTACTGCTGGTGGTTGCACCGGAGGCTGGCATGACCCAGGAGTTTTACCAACCATTCGCACGTTGGTGCGCGTTGCGCGGCATGTCGGTACTTACGTTTGATTACAGGGGCATCGGTCAATCGGCCCGGTTCAGCCATAACCAACACCAGCCCACGCTCCGCCAATGGGCCAACCAGGACCTGGATGCCGTTTTGTGCCATGCCCGGCGGCAGTTTCCTTCCGATGAAATCATTTTAGTAGCGCATGGCCTGAGCGGGCAAATAGCCGGTTTGGCGGCAGCTATGGAAAATGTGAGCTACCTCGCCCTTGTCGGCTGCGCCTTGCATGCGCGTCGCCTTTGGCCGCTTGGCAGCCGGATTCAGGTGGGCTTAAGGGGCTTGTTCGAGTCGGGAGGTAACGCCTGGGCCGAACAGGTTTTGCCACCGGTTTCTGAAAAATTACCTGAAGGCGTCAAACGCGAATTGAGCGATTGGAGTAGCCGCCGAAACGGACTTTTCGATATTTTTTCCAACAACAATTACCGCAGACTTGGCATTCCCCTGCTCGCGCTCAGCTTCACGGACGACCCGCTCGCCCCACGCCGGGCGGTAGCCGAACTGCTGACGCATTACTGCCCCTCTTGCGCCGATTGGCTGCATGCACACCCCTGCGATTTTTCCCAAATGGCAATCGGCCACTTCGGTTTTTTTGAACCCCGCTGCGAACAACTTTGGGATTATTTGTTGAATTGGGTACAGGAAACGGCGGTAGAGCGGCGGTATTTTTTTTAAACCTTGCGCACTATCTTTGCTCCCCGTTTTACCAGTTAACCATCCAGTTTACACAACATGTTCGACAGTTTAAGTGAAAGGCTCGAATCCGCCTTTAAAGTAGTTAGCGGCAAGAACAAGATCACTGAAATCAACGTCGCGGAAAGTATCAAGGAAATCCGCCGCGCACTCGTTGGCGCCGACGTAAACTACAAGATTGCCAAAGAATTTACCGACAAGATCAAGGATAAAGCATTGGGCACCGAAAATGTGCTGCGCAATGTGAATCCCGGCCAGTTGATGGTCAAAATTGTCATGGACGAGCTGACCGAGCTGATGGGCGGCCAGTCTGTCGGCATCAATGTCAAAGGCAGCCCGGGGATTGTGCTGGTTGCCGGCTTGCAGGGTAGCGGTAAAACCACGTTCTGCGGTAAACTCGCCAAGTTTCTGAAAGAAAAACGGAAAATGTCGCCCCTTTTGGTGGCTTGCGACGTGTACCGCCCTGCTGCCATCGACCAACTGGGGGTTTTGGGTGAAAACCTGAAAGTGCCGGTTTATAAAGAAGAGGAGAATAAAAATCCAGTCGAGATTGCTAAAAATGCCCTCAAACACGCCAAAGCGCACGGCTACCACGTCGTGATTATCGATACTGCCGGCCGCCTGGCCGTCGACGAAGTGATGATGGCAGAGGTGGAAGCGATCAAAGCTGCGACGAATCCGACCGAAACCCTGTTTGTGGTAGACTCCATGACCGGCCAGGATGCCGTGAACACGGCCGAAGCCTTCAACCAGCGGATCGATTACGATGGCGTAGTTCTCACCAAACTCGACGGCGATACGCGCGGCGGGGCGGCGCTTTCAGTAAAATACACGGTCGGCAAGCCGATTAAATTTGTTTCCAGCGGTGAAAAAATGGATGCCCTGGATGTGTTTTATCCCGACCGGATGGCGCAGCGTATTCTGGGTATGGGCGATATTGTGTCGCTGGTGGAGAAGGCCGAAATGGAAATGGACGAGGCGGAAGCTAAACGGGTGGAAAAAAAGATCAAACAAAACAAGTTTGACTTTAACGACTTCCTCGGCCAAATGCAGCAGATCAAAAAAATGGGCGACCTGAAAGGTTTGCTCGGCATGATTCCCGGCATGGGCAAAGCCCTGAAGGATGTAAATATTGACGACAAAGCCCTGGTGCGCGTAGAGGCCATCATCCAGAGCATGACTCCTGAAGAACGCCAAAATCCGGACCTCCTGAGCCTGAGCCGGAAAAAACGGCTGGCCCTGGGCTGCGGCCAGTCGCTGGAACAGATCAACCTGTTTGTCAAAAACTTCAACGACATGCGCAAGTTCATGCACAAAATGAGCAAGGGCGGCGGCATGGGCATGCCGGGTGGCGGTATGCCGCCATTGCCGAAAGGCGGTTTCCGGCGATAAAATACCAGGTGTGCGGAATCCCGATTGACTGAGTGGGGGCCGAGTGAGGGGGTGACTGCCAGTCACCCCCTCACTGCCAACCCAAAACTACTGCTTCACCGCTTTCAGCACCACACTCTGCCGGCCCTGCGCAATCAAGCGTACCAAATAAACGCCGCCCGGCAAATGTTCACCAAAACGAATGGCGCCAATGTTTGCGCCAAGCTGCTCCAACGCTACCGGCTGACCAAGTAAATTCCGGACCTCCAGGCGTACATCCTGCATGTCCGGCCAGTTGTATCGCAACTGAAAATCGCTGTTGCTCGGATTGGGCGCCAGGCTGACCTCCGCCGTCAGGTCGGGCTCGAACGATGAAACAAGCCCCGGTACGACCTGAAATACATCGATGCCGGCTTCCGAAACGTGCCCCGGGTTGTCGTCGTAGGCAATAAACCGCACCCGCATGTTGTCGGTCAGCGGGAGGTAGTTTTTCAGGCTGATTTCGCCCGAAAAACGCCACTCGCTGGCGGAGACTGTTTCAGTCAGGACGGTGGCGGATTCCTGCCCGTTGCTGACGACCACTTCAAAGCGGTCATTGGGCGAATTATTTCCACCGCCATTGTAGAACCAGTAGTGAAAACTAAGCACGGCATCCTGGTAATTTTCAAGTTTTATCACCGGCGTGCTAAGCGTCACCTGTCCACCGTCGACATCATCGTTGCCGGCGGAGCCACCGCCGTTGCCGGTCACGTAGCACTGGTCGCCGTTGTCGGTATCGATATCGAAATCCGGATTGCTTTGGCTGCCAAACAAGGAGGTGCCGACCGGCTCGCCGAGTTCCCAGTAGCCATCGGAAGCCGTTCCGGAGGACGTCCAGTTCAAATCCAGTTCAAAATCGTTATAATAAGCGGGTTGCAAAGGGATGGTCAGGTTACCGTTTTGATCGACCACCACATCGGCAACCAGATACCCCCAGGAGCCTGCGCGGTAGTTGCCGCCGAAAATGCAAGACAGATCAAATTGGCCGCTGGCGTTCGTTTGAATTTTGTATTCCTTTAAATCACCTTTTAACGTGAACGTTCTGTTTTCTAAAGCGGCGCCGGTAGTTTGATCAATTACTTTTCCAGCCACATTAAATGCCGAAATTGGTTCCAGCGTAGTGTTAAAGGTGGTCACCTGCCCCTGTACAAAAACCAGATCAAGTGTTTGGCTTACGTAACCCGGGTTGCTCACCGTTACGGTTAAGGTACCGGATTCGGCCAGGCCGGTTTTGTAACTGCCGTCATTTTTGGAATTTTCGGACGCATCCAGATTATTGCCGTCAATGGTGATGGTTGCCCCGATCAGCGGGTTGCCGGTGCAGCCATCCAGAATTTGGCCTTCCAGGTAAGATGCGCGCGCATAGGTAGGCGTGAGCACGAAAAGTTTCCCGGTGCCGCCATTGGTGTTGGGAATGTTGGTTACCACCAAATTGCCGGAAGGCAAAAAGGGGTATACGCCCCAACAACCGTCAAACTGCGTGCCGGTACCCTGCGGCCAGGTGTCGTATTGGCCGACCATGACCAGGTTGTCCGGCTTGTGTGCGTCGACGATAGTCACGCCGTCGGTGTACCAGGAAGTGATGGCCCAGTTGTTGAGCACGTGGGTATTGTGCCCGATGGAATTGTTGCCGTCGTTGGTGGAAAATCGATCCAGCTCTCTGATGTCCGTCGGATCGCTTATGTCGTAGGAGGTTACAAAGGAAGGCGTCGTTTCGTCGGTGGTCAGGATAAACCGGTGATCGTCCAGCAGCCAGGAATTGTGCGTAAAACGCCCCGGCGTTTCCACCGTGCCCAGCACTTTGGGATTGAGTTTGTCCCGCATGTCCACTACAGCCAGCAAACCGGCGTAAATATGGCAGGAGTACAGGGTGTCATTGAGCGCAAAGCCGTCGTGGATGTACCCGAGTTGGTCAAATTTTCCGGCATACACCGGATTGTACGGGTCAACATTCAGGTCGTGTACCCGCGCACTGCTGAAGTTGCCGCCGAAGGTGTACAGAAATCCTTTCGCCTCATCAATATGCAGGGCATGAATTTCATCCAGTTGATTTTCAATATCGCCGCTGCCGGTATAATTGTGAAAATTAAGGTTTGGACTTGGCAGTGCGCTCAGGTCCACAATTTGTACCCCGCCGCCGCCTTCGGAAGTGACATACGCGTAGTGGCTGTACACTTTAATTTCCTTCCAGAGGTTGTCCGGGCCGGGTATCTGAACAATTTCAACCGGATTGTCGGGATTGGTGACATCCACAATGGACAAACCCTTCGAAGCGCCTACCAGGGCGTACTCCTTTCCGTTTTGGGCGAAGCCACAAATATTGGCCAGGGTTTGGCCGGGATACTCCAGGGTGCCGCGCAGTTGAATATTAAAATCCTGGGCATGCAACGATACGGCGCCGACCAACACGGAGGTCAGCACAATGAATTTCAAAACTTGTTTCATGAAAAATAACAGCAAAAACTGTGGTTGAGAAAGATAAAGCAGAACAAAAAAACAGGGGGCAAAAGTACCACCATTCCAAACAGGTTAACGCCAAAATGGGTGAGCAAACCGGCCGAACTGTCGGCTACTGCACGACAAAAGCGGCACTTAATTTCGAAGGGGGCACAGAAACGTCAATACGAATACCAGTCTTTCCAATCCTCCTGCAGTTTTTGGCGGACCCTGGCTTCCGCCGGATTGCCGGCAGGTTCGTACAGGATTTTGCGGCGAAGTGCCTCCGGCAAAAAGTCCTGTTGCACAAAATGCCCGGGAAAGTCGTGGGCGTATTTATAACCGGCGCCATAATCCAGTTCTTTCATCAGTTTGGTTGGGGCATTGCGCAGGTGCAGCGGTACCGGTTGGCCGCCACCACCGCGCACAGCCTCCAGCGCCTTGTCGATGGCCAGGTAGGCCGAATTACTTTTGGGCGAGGTTGCGAGGTAAATGGCGCATTCCGAAAGGATGATCCGGGCTTCCGGCATACCGATCATCCGGATGGCGTCCATGGTGGTAGTTGCGAGCAGCAGGGCATTCGGGTTGGCCAGGCCAATGTCTTCGGCAGCAAGAATGACAAGTCGCCTGGCGATAAACTCAATATCCTCCCCGCCATCCAGCATGCGCGCCAGCCAGTACACCGCTGCGTTGGGGTCGCTGCCCCGCACACTTTTGATAAATGCCGAAATTATATCGTAGTGTTGTTCGCCGCCCTTGTCGTACAGGGCAATATTTTGCTGGATGCGTTGCCGGACCAATTCGTTGGTAATGCGCAGGGTTTCGCCGGGCTTACCGTAGTTGGACACCAATTCGAGTGCGTTCAGCAACCGCCGGGCATCGCCACCGGAGTACAACAGCAGGGCATCCGTTTCCGCAATTTCGATGTCGGCATTTTTCAGCACCTCATCCGCCTCAAGTGCCCGGTCGAGCAAAGAAACCAGTTCGGCCTTGGTCAGGTGCTCGAGCACATACACCTGGCAGCGCGAAAGCAGAGCCGGGATAACTTCAAAAGAGGGGTTTTCCGTGGTCGCTCCAATTAGTGTTACCGTGCCTTTTTCCACCGCGCCAAGCAAGGCATCCTGCTGGCTTTTGGAAAAACGGTGGATTTCGTCAATAAACAAAATCGCGCCTTTGGCCTGAAACAAGGTCGTTTTTTCGGCATTGTCGATGGCCTCCCGGATATCTTTCACGCCCGCGTTGATCGCCGAAAGTTGATAAAACGGTTTTTTCAGCAATTTCGCAATCAACTGCGCCAGCGTGGTTTTGCCGACACCCGGCGGCCCCCACAAAATGAACGATGGAATTTTCCCGGCTTCGATGGCCTGCCGCAGCACGGCGCCTTCGCCCACCAGGTGTTGTTGCCCCAGGAAGGCTTCGAGAGTTTGCGGGCGCATGCGTTCGGCGAGCGGTGTCATTTTTTTGAAATTTTGTTTGCGCAAAGGTACACCGTAGGGGCGGGCCTTGCGCCCGCCCGGGCCTTGCGCCCGCCCCAGGACCAAAGGCGGACCAGAGGTCCGCCGTTACTCACGAAAAATCAACACCTGCCGTTCGCCCGGTTTGGCGTAGCCGCGGTACATGCCTTCCGAATTGAACGGCATGGCAATATTCCCGGCCTTGTCCACGGCGATCAAACCGCCTTCGCCGCCTTTTTCCACCAGTTTTTGCATGACGATCTGGTTGGCGGCATCTTCCAGGGAAAGGCCGCCGTACACCATACGCGCCCATACGTCGTGCGCTACCGCGTACCGGATAAAATATTCGCCGTGCCCGGTGCACGATACCGCGCAGCCATCATTCGACGCGTAGGTGCCGGCGCCGATCACCGGGGTGTCGCCCAGGCGGTTCCAGCGTTTGTTGGTCATACCTCCGGTAGAGGTGCCGGCGGCGAGGTTGCCGTTTTTGTCGAGTACTACACAGCCAACGGTGCCGAATTTCTGATCTTCAAAACCGGAGGGTTTAAGCTGGCCTTGCGGTTGTTGCGCTTTTTCTTTTTCCAGCACTTTTTGCAAGCTATCCCAGCGGCGTTGGGTAAAAAACCAGGACGGCGCCACCGTGTCGAGGCCGTTTTCAATAGCAAACTGTTCGGCGCCGCGGCCGCTGAGCATCACATGCGGTGATTTTTCCATAACTGCCCGCGCCAGCCGGATCGGATTTTTTACAATGGACACACCGCCCACAGCGCCCGCCATTTGGTTGCTGCCATCCATGATGCTGGCATCGTGTTCATTGCGCCCCTCATGGGTGAACACGGCGCCGCGACCGGCGTTGAACAGGGGATTGTCTTCGAGGTAGGCAATGGTTGCCGTGACGGCGTCGAGTGCAATGCCGCCATTTTTCAGAATGGTCTCGCCGATCGTGAGCGCAGAGTCGAGCGCGTTGCGGTAGCCGGCTTCCTGTTCCGGCGTCATGTCACTTTTTCGGATGGTACCGGCGCCGCCGTGGATGGCGATGGCATAGGCCGGGCGTTGGTTCGGCATGGCGGGTTGGGTATTGTTGTTTTTACAAAATGGCAGGAGAAGTACGAGGGGAAACAAACGGACGAGCAGTTTCATGTTTTGTTAAATTGAATATAGTGCCCAAAGTGGGAAAGGAATGCGCAAGTTACCTTTTCACCCCGGCTTGGCGGCTTTGCCTGTTCAATTTTTGCACAGATTTGAGGCAGTTTTTTATTCCTGGCATTTTGTTTTTTTACAGGAAAAAACTCAAAACATCGCCTCGCCGATAACCCATATCTTTGCCCCGTTGAACAAATCCATACATGAAACGCGTATTCCTTTTCGGCGCCCTCACGGCGGCCACAGCCCTGTTTCCTTTTTGTAAATCCGCTAAAAATGTAAGCGCCCCGCACCCGGGCGAACGCTACAACATGGTTGACGAAACGCCATTGATCTCTAACCTGACCATCCCGTTCCATATCTCGGTCAATGACCTGGTGACGGGCCTCAATTCGCGGCTGGTTGGCGTACTTTACGAAGATTACTCCTACACCGACAACGGTGGCGACGACCTGATGCTGAAGCTGACCAAAATTCAGCCCATCACCATGTTTCTCAGCGGCAATGTGTTCAAATACCGCATCCCGCTCAATGTCTGGGCCAAACAAAAACTATTCCTCGGCGCAGCAGAGGTGCAGGGCGACCTGGCACTCAACATGAAAACCACTTTCGGGATCAATCCCGACTGGTCGTTGAGCACCCGCACCGAAGTGGAATACCATGAGTGGCTGACCAAACCGGTACTGAAAACCGGGCTCGGCAACATCAACATCGAATCGCTGGCCAACCTGGCGCTCAACCGCAGCAAATTGACCCTGAGCCAGTCGCTCGACCGCATGATCAGCCAGCAGTTCAACCTGAAACCCTACGTCCAGGAAGCCTGGACGGCGCTTCAGGAGCCGGTGCTGCTCGACGAATCCTACCGCATGTGGATAAAATCGACACCCATTTCGATTGCCATGACCCCGTTGGTCACCGACATGAATTCCTTGCGCGCCAGCATCGCCGTGGAATGCTACAACGACGTCACTTTCGGCGAAAAACCGGTGTTTCGCGAAAACTCCAATGTGCCCAACCTCCGGGCAATCCATCAGGCGCCGGAGGGCTTTCAGGTGCGCATCGTCACCGATGTGCCCTTTCCGGAGGCCGAACGCCTGGTGCGTGCTGCCATGGTGGGGCAAACGTTTGAGTCGGGCAAGCGCAAGGTGCTGATCGAAGCAATCAAACTTTGGGGGAACGACGACCGGCTTGTGGTCAATGCCAAACTCTCGGGCTCGTTCAACGGCAATATCTATTTCATGGGCCGCCCGGTGTTCAATCCGGAAAAAAACCAGATCGAAGTGACCGACCTTGATTTTCATACCGAAACCCGCAATTTTTTACTCAAATCAGCCGCCTGGCTGTTTTCCGGAACCATCAAAAAACGCATGGCGGCGTCCATGGTTTTCCCCTTGACGGAGAACATTTCGACCCTGAAAAATTCCATCCAGCAAACACTGGATTCCTACGAAATCCAGCCCGGCGTGCTCCTGTCCGGCACCGTCGACAGCCTCACTGTGGAACAAACGCGGGTGACGGCTTCGGGGCTCCGGGTCGATCTGTTTTCAAAAGGCAAGCTGCGCGTGGATGTGCGCGGTCTCTGATTTCGCCTATGCGTGTCCTGCATTTATTTGACTGGTACTTGCCCAGCACACTGAGTTGGGTTAGCCGTTTGTTGGCGCACCTGCCGGAGGCAGCGGTGGCCGCACCCTGGATCGTCAAAAATCAGTTTTATCACCCGCAATTGCGGTACTGGAAATTTCCCCTGCAATTTTCCGGCCTCTTGGAGCCCGTTTCTGAGTTTGATCTGCCGGGCTGGCAGCGGCTGTTTGCGCGCTCCCAGCGATTTTTCCCGAGCTACCGGTGGTGGCTGGAAGGTCAGCTTCGGCATGATCCGCCGGATATTCTGCATGCCCATTTTGGCCCGACCGGCTGCTTGTATTTGCCGCTGGCGCAAAAATTGAAGCGGCCCCTGGTCGTCACGTTTTACGGTTTTGACTATGAAAAATTATTGAATCACCGGCCGGTTTTTCGGCGCAAATACCGCCAATTGTTTGCCGGAGCCAGCCGTGTAGTTGCGGCCAGTCCGACCGGCTGCCGGGCGCTGGAAGCATTGGGCTGCCCGTCTGAAAAACTCCGTATTGTCCGGCCAAGTCCGGACCTTGCCTTGTTCCCTTTTTTTTCAAAAAACAAACTACCCGGACAGTTGAATCTGGTGCAAGTGGCAACGTTTACCGCCAAAAAAGGGCACCTGACGACTTTGGAGGCCTTGAAACTGGCGCTGCCGCATTGCCCGAATTTGCACCTGACGCTCGCCGGAGAGCAGCAGGACAAATCGTTGGTGCGCCGGCTCAAACAATTTATCCGCGAACAGCATCTGGAAAAAAATGTGTCGTGGCTCGATCCGGTACACCACGCCGGCATGGCGAATTTCCTGTCCCGGTTTGATGCCTTCATTCACCCCAGTTGCCGTACGGCCGATGGCGATCATGAAGCCACATCGGTAGTTTTACTGGAGGCACAGGCGGTGGGTCTGCCGGTGTTGGCTACCCGGCATTTTGACCTGGCCGATGAAGTACGGCACGGGCACTCCGGGCTCCTGGTTGCCGAACGGGATGCTGCCGGACTGGCGGCGGCTATTCAAACGTTTTATTTTATGGAAAACCGGGAATATACCCGGTTTCAAACAAATGCCCGAAAGCAGGTGGAAGCGCAGTTTACCGTACAAACGAGCGCGGCGGCACTGCAATCTGTTTACCGGGAATTGCTGACCTGAACCCGGTTCCGGCCTGCTCCCAAATCAATGCACATGGCACGACTGCTCATCATTGCTGCCTGGTACTATCCGTTCATTCATCCGCGGGCGCATCGCTGGACGAGTTTGGCGGAGTATTGGGCCGCTCAGGGGCATGAAGTGCATGTTGTTTGCGCCCGCCAACGCGGGTATCCGGCGACAGGGCAAGTGAACGGCGTCCGGGTGCATCGCACGGGCTTTGATTCGCTGAAGGAGGTAGTCTATTTTTATGCAGGGCTGAAGAGCGGGCGTGGAAGGGTAGGGCGAGGGGTGGGTCCTCCGGGCTTGGCATTGCGCCTGTTTACCTGGCTGTACAAGGTGCTTTGGAAAAAAATCTGTTTCCCGGACGATGCCTGCCTCTGGTATTTTCCGGCCCGAAGGCGGGCCCGGGTCTTGCTTCGTCAACATGAATTTGATGCTGTGATTTCGGTTTCCCTGCCTTTTATCGGGCATTTGGTCGGGCTATTTGCCAAACGTTTGTCTCCCGTGTTGCCGTGGCTGGCCGACATTGGCGACCCCTTTGCGCAAGTGCTGAACAATCCCTTTTTTTATAGCGGGTTAAGCCGCAGGCTGGAAGAACGGGTTTTAAAAAAAGCCGATGCCGTTGTGGTGACCAATTCCACCATGCGCTCCGTGTATCAGCAGATTTATGGCGCTGTTGCGGATAAAATAAGCGTGGCGCCACCCTTGCTCCATCCGCCCTGGCAAAAAAGTACAACTCCCGGTACTTCAAAAAAGACTACAATTCACCTGGGTTATTTCGGCGCATTGTACAAACCGGTGCGTACACCCGATGCGTTGCTAAACCTGTTGGAAAAAACCCGGGCGGCCCGTACGGATTTGTGGGAGCGCCTGGAAGTCCATTTTTTTGGAGAAATCTTTCCGGAGTTTTATGAAAAATTGCGGCGTTCGGCGTGCGTGCGGCTGCATGGGTTGCGCTCCCGGGAGGAGGTTCGGCTTGCCATGGGCCAAATGGACATACTCCTGCATATCGGCAATACAACCCGGTATCAATTGCCCAGCAAGGCGGTGGAATACCTGGCTTCCGGCAAGCCGGTGGTGCATTTGGCTTATGTGGAATCGGATGCATTTGTTCAGTTTTGGGGAGAAGCGCCAGGTATACTGTGTCTGCCGGTGCATCAGAATCGTATTTCTGACGCAGCATTTGAACAGTGGTTGCATTTTTTGGAAACGGGACACAAGGCGGGAAATGCTCGCGAGCAACAACTTAAATCTTTTGAAATAGAGGCTGTTGCAGCCGGTTATTTCAAGGGACTAGCGATTTGATCACTTCCAGATATTGGGGTAAAACCTGATCGTCGCTGAATTCCTGCAAGACTTTTTTCCTGGCGTTTATCCCCATCTGACGGCGTGTTGCCGGAGTTAGGGTACAAATTTTTTGCATGGCAGCCATGAGCGATTCCACATTTTTGGGCGGGATTAAAAAACCTGTTTGCCCCTCATCCACCGTATCGCGGCAACCGGGTGTATCCGTGGTCACAATAATTTTTTCCATGGCCATAGCTTCCAATACCGATCGCGGGACGCCTTCCCGGTAGTAACTTGGTAAAACCAACACATCTGCCTGCGCAAGGTATGGGCGGACATCCTCAGTACTGCCTAAAATCCGGATAGATTGGGTTTGCTTCCAGCTTTGCAGCTCCGTTTCGGTAATGGTGGCGGGATTGCCGGGGTCCGGGCTGCCTAAAACCTGAAATTCAAGGTTGGTGTCCTGTTGGTTCATTTGCCGGGCTGCCTCGACAAATTCCCGGATACCTTTTTCAATCAAAAGCCTGCCGCAATACAGGAAAACGATTTTTTCAGGCTTGCGAAATCCGGCGGGCAGGAAATATTTGGTATTCACACCCGGGCCGCGAATTACGAGCGCCTGCTCAGGTTTTACTAAATGGTGTTGGCAGAAAGCCAGCTTGTCGTCCTGGTTGAGGAAAATCACCTTACCCGGTTGTTTCAGCGCCAGCCGGTACAAGGGCGCCGCAAGCCAGGACCACCGGGCGGCATGCGTTCCGGTATACCCCAGGCCTTCAATAACGGAGAGCGTAGTTGTACCGGTCAGTTGGGCGCCTATATTTCCAAGGATGTTAGGCTTTATCGTAAAAAGCAGCACCAGGTCGGGGCGTTCGCGCCGGAATAATTGGTAGCATTCGAATAGACACCGGACATTTTGTAAAATTGAAAAACTACGACGCGAAAGCTGCTGAAGCGGAATAAACCGGCATGGGAAAGTGTCATGGAGTTTTTTTTGAAAACGATCGCCGGGCGCAGCCAATACTACTTCATAGCCGGCTTCAATTAATTCACCGATCAAGGCCCTGCGATAGTTCCACAGGTTCCAGGCCGTATTGGCCACAAGCAGTATTTTTTTTGCAGGCAAACAATTTACGTTTAAGATGCTGCTAAAAAAGCACTGCGCCATTCGTCAGGCTGACGAATGGCGCAGTAAGGGTGTGCGTGTTTGTTTTGTTCTAGCGGTTTGTCGAATACATCCTGGAGGATGACGAGGAAGTGCTTGGACCATCAACCAGGGATTTAATCTGGTCTACGGTATATTGTTTTTCTACCAAATTATAGACCTCCAACGCCTGGTCTCGGGTAATAGAAGGAAACTCATGCAAAAACTCATTGACGCTTACGCCAATCCGCATAAAGTCATAAAATGTTTCAATTCGAATGCGTGTTCCGCTAAAAACGGGTGCTCCATCTTGGATCTCAGGGTGAACAGTGATAGCTTGGTACTGTTGTCTCACGGTGCTGCTGTTTAAGTGATGATTAAAATGGTTCACAGACCGGGACCGAATAACTCAGGTGAATGAGAAACGGTGATTAAAAAAGGATTAAAAATGTTGATGGGGCTAATGTATGCAAACTCTTTAACGGTTCAAACCATATCTCAAAAAAATTTTCTCATCTCAAAGATAAATTTCCCCAAAGCGGGTACTGACCGTAGATCTGACCTGTTTGATTTCCTGTTCTTTTGATTTGGGATAGATCAATAATACGTCCGGTTCGTCAACAACAATATAGTCGTTCAGGCCTTTCACAACGACCAGTTTATCCTTTTGCGCCCGGACTAAACAGTCACTTGTTTCCATGGCCAGTATGGCATTGCCCTGCAATACATTGCCGTGCGTGTCTTTCGGACATTCGGCATGCAAACTTGCCCAGGTGCCCAGGTCAGACCAACCAAATTCGGAGGGAATGGTGTACACGTTTTCCGCTTTTTCCATGATGGCAAAATCCACCGAGATTTCCGGCGTGGTTGGATAATATTTTTCCATAAAACCCTGCTCCCCGGGCGTATTGTATTGGCCGCGACCCTGCCCAAGTATTTGATAGATTTCCGGCGACAGGTTTTGAAATGCATCAAGCACAGCCTTCAGGCTCCAGACAAAAATTCCGGCGTTCCAGAGATATTCCCCCGATTTGACAAATTGCTCCGCAGTTTGGCGGTCCGGCTTTTCGGTAAAGCGGGCAACTTTGAAGACCCCGTTTTCTGCTTCCTTTTCAAATTGAATATACCCGTACCCGGTATCCACCCGGGACGGTTTTATGCCAAGGGTGACCAGGGAATCGTTTGCAGCGGCGAATTCCAGTGCTTGTACCAATTTTTGCCGAAAGGCCTCCTCCTGCAACACAATGTGATCGGAGGGCGCCACAATCATATTCGCATCGGGATCGAGTCCGGCCAGTTTGAAGGCCGTGTAGGCTATGCAGGGCGCTGTGTTGTTCCGGCTTGGCTCCCCGATAATTTGATTATCCGTCAATTCGGGAAGTTCTCTTTTTACCAGATCGCGGTAAGCGGCATTCGTCACGATGTAAATATTGGAGGCCGGGCAAATGGGCAAAAAACGCTCAAAAGTGAGGCGGAGCAGGCTTTTGCCCACGCCGAGCATATCCATAAATTGCTTGGGCCGCGCTTCGCGGCTGCCGGGCCAGAATCGGCTCCCGACACCACCGGCCATTATCGCTACGTAGGTCTGTTTGGTTTGTGCCATGATTTATAATTGAGTTTGTATGTCTTGGTAAACTTGTTTTATACCGGTTTCGAGGTCGATTTTTGCCTTCCAGCCCTTTGCATGGAGTTTGCTCACATCCAGCAGTTTTCGGGGCGTACCGTCCGGTTTGCTTAAGTCGTGCTCGATGGCGCCGGTATACCCCACAATTTTTTTGACCAACTGCGCCAGTTCCAGAATAGGCAAATCCTCACCGGTACCGATATTGACGAAACCGGGTTCGTCGTAGTGCTGCATCAAAAAGTAGCAGGCGTCGGCCAGATCATCAACATGCAAAAACTCGCGGCGCGGGGTGCCGGTTCCCCAAAGCGTGACACTTGGTGCGCCGTCGCGGTTGGCTTCGTGAAATTTGCGCAGCAGCGCGGGCAGCACATGGCTGTTTTCCGGGTGGTAATTATCGTTGGGGCCGTAAAGATTGGTGGGCATCACGGAGATAAAATTACAGCCGTATTGATCGCGGTAGGCGTCGCAAAGTTTGATGCCGGCAATTTTGGCAATGGCGTAGGGTTCGTTTGTCGGTTCCAATAGCCCGGTCAGCAAGTATTCCTCCCGGAGCGGTTGCGGCGCCAGTTTGGGGTAAATGCATGAAGACCCGAGAAACAAGAGTTTTTTTACGCCAAATTGCCAGGCGGCGTGAATGACGTTGGTTTCGATCATCAAATTATCGTACAGAAATTCCGCCCGGTACCGGTTGTTCGCCAGGATACCGCCAACTTTGGCCGCCGCCAGAAAAACATAGGCCGGCTGTTCCGCTTTGAAAAATTGCAGGACAGCGACCTGGTCGCGCAGGTCAAGTTCGGCAGAACTGCGCAGGGCAAAATTTTCAAACCCAGCCGCGTGCAGCCTGCGCAGGATCGCCGAACCTACCATACCGCGATGCCCGGCGATATAGATTTTATCGTTTTTCGTCATTGTTCTCTTTTTTTTGAGTCCTCCAAACGTACAAGCTTGTCCCGTCGGCAAGTACTACCTGATCAAGTTGATCAATATTCCAACCTTTAAAACGAGCATAAAAAGCCGCACGCGCGGCCTTAGCCTTGGCCAACCGGTCGGCGCTTTCCGATCGGGCGATCAAGTGTGCATACCAGATGTCGCGCGATTGAAGCACTCGCTCAGATAACGCATTGCCATCCAATATAGTTGACGGGCCATGCAGGGCATTCAGGTATTTCCGGCTTTCATCCGGACTAAATGAAATCTGAAATCTGTCCGGCGTTTTTAAGAGCGCGTTGGTGATTTTTTGTTGCCCACCGTTGTAAAGCCGGCCGGCAATCTGAACACCGGCAAACAACGGGATTGCCAATATCCATAAAGCAGTCGTAGTTTTTTGGGAAAACTTCAGCGGCGTCCATGCCGCAGCCAGTGCAAAAAAAGGCAACAGGGGCAACATAAACCGCGCCTGGAGCAAAATTCCTTTGTAGCCGCTTTTTCCCAGGGCTTCATATCCATAACAACCATAAACCAAAAGGAACAGACCCACGCAAGTGCCGATTTCTATCCGGTACGGATTTTTATTTTTCCATAAAAACCAGAGCCCGCCGGGCAACAGTACCAGCAAAGTCAAAGCATAAAAAATCAAATTGCCGGGAATAGCGCTCCAGGAAAATGCAATGCCGGGGTCGCGCAGGAAAAACGGATTCTGATGGAGCATCCACCCGGAAATCAGCCTGGGCAAAAGGCCAGTGAGCAAACCAAACCCAAACCATGGCCATGCTGTTTTTTTGCGCAGCAAAACACTCAGGCCAAATGGCAGCACCCACAACAAGTTTGTTTCTCGGAAAAGCAAGCTCAGCCCCCCAACACATCCGGCCAGAAACAAAAACCTGCGGCTTGACGAAAACGCGGTACAAAGCAATCCAAAAATAGCTGCCAGTGCAAAACTGGGCATATCACTCATCAGGGTCCGGGTAAATACCAGCGCCGGAATAAAAAGCCAGGGATACAGGGCCCAGCCGACCGGCTTCCCGGTTTTATGCAAGGCCAGCGCAACCGCCCATGTTCCGGCAAGCCAGCACAAAAAACTACTCCAGAAAACGGCTTTATTCCCCCCTAACCAGATAAAAACGGCGGCTAAAATTGCCGTCCCGGCAGGGTAGTCGACCGCGCCGGCCTGTCCAGATGAAAATGCCCGGGCCTGTTGAAAATAGGCCGGCTCGTCGGCAATCAAAAAATGGCTGGGATAACAAAAGCCAAAAGTCAGCAGGGCAAAAACGCTGACCAGCATCAACCCTCCGAACGGCGTTTTCAAAATCCGCAATCCGTATTCCGCAATCCGCAATACAACCGCCACCTCACTCCGCCTGTTTTTTTATCGCGAAACCGGCGTCTTGCAGCAGTTTGTCCCGGCGAAACAATTCCAGGTCGGCAACCACCATTTCCCGGATCATTTCCTGCAACGAATATTTTGGCGTCCAGCCGAGTTTCTCCTGCGCTTTTCGCGCATCGCCGATCAGCAGATCAACTTCGGTAGGGCGGTAGTAGGCGGTGTCGATGGCCAAAACTTCGGCGCCCGGCTGAAGTTGATAATCAGCGTGTTTGCTGTCAACCACAATACCTTTTTCTTCGACGCCGGAACCCTTGAACTCGAGCGTGACGCCGATCTCGGCAAAGGCCATGCGGACAAAATCGCGGACGGAAGTTTTTTTGCCGGTAGCCACCACGAAATCCTCCGGTTCGGGTTGTTGGAGCATAAGCCACATAGCCTCCACAAAGTCGCGGGCATGGCCCCAATCGCGTTCGGCGTCGAGGTTGCCCAGCCAGAGCTTGTCCTGCATACCCAGGGCAATACGGGCAACGGCGCGGGTGATCTTCCGCGTCACAAATGTCTCCCCGCGTATGGGTGATTCGTGGTTGAACAATATGCCGTTGCAGGCAAACATGTTGTAGGCTTCGCGGTAGTTTACCGTGATCCAGTAGGCGTACAGTTTGGCCACGGCATAGGGCGAGCGGGGATAAAACGGCGTCTTTTCCGTTTGCGGCACCTCCTGCACCAGCCCGTACAACTCGGAAGTGGAAGCCTGGTAAAACTTTGTTTTTTGCTCCAACCCAAGCAACCGGATGGCCTCCAGCAAGCGCAGGGCGCCCACTGCATCGGCATTGGCGGTGTATTCCGGCGTTTCAAAACTCACCTTGACATGGCTTTGGGCGCCCAGGTTGTAAATTTCATCGGGCTGCACTTCCTGCACGATGCGGATCAGGTTGGTGCTGTCGGTAAGGTCACCGTAGTGCAAAATGAAATTGCGGTTGGAAACGTGCGGGTCCTGGTACAGGTGGTCGATCCGGTCGGTATTGAAAAGTGAACTCCGGCGTTTGATACCGTGCACGATGTACCCTTTTTTTAAAAGAAATTCGGCGAGGTAAGCGCCGTCTTGCCCGGTTATTCCGGTGATCAATGCTTTTTTCATGACTATTTTTTCCAGGCAGGCGCAACGAAATACGCGCTGCCTGCCTGCTGTTGGGATACTTGGATAAGGTGTTGGACAATCCGGGGAGCAGCCCGCCCGTCCCAAAACGGCGGAACAGCCCCCGACTTGTACCTGCCGGCCAAAAGTACTTCGATCTGTGCTTCGGCTGTTGATATTTCGAGGTCGGAAATCAGGGTGTTTGTGCCGGTTTCAACGGTAGCCGGGCGTTCAGTGCTCCGCCGGAAGGTCAGGCAAGGAATTCCCAGGCAGGTCGACTCCTCCTGCAGCCCACCCGAATCGGTCAGCACAAATTTAGCCGACCGGGTCAGGCTGATCATTTCGGCGTAGCCCAATGGCCGGAGGAGATACAGATTTGGCGTGTCGAGTAAGTGTTGGTCCAATTTGTGGTGTTCGAGACTGCTCAGGGTTCTTGGATGGACCGGAAAAAGTACGGGCAGACGACGCGCGGTAGCCTGCAGCAGTTGCATGGTTTTTTGTAAACCAGGTACATCATCCACATTCGACGGCCGGTGGAACGTTGCAAGGGCCCAGGTGTCCGGCAGTGGCCAGTCGGGGTTGCCCAAAAGTGCCTTTTGGATGACGCTGTGCGGTGTCAATAGTTTTGCCTGCGGCAAAACAGCGTGCAGCGCGTCAATCAGGACATTGCCGGGGAAGAAAATTCGCCCGGCTGGTATGCCTTCCCGTTCCAGGTTAAACACCCCGGATGGCTCGCTGGCAAACAGCAGATCGGAAAGATGATCCACCTGGATGCGGTTGCGCTCTTCCGGCATATCCAGGTCGCCGCTTCGAAGCCCTGCTTCCACATGCGCCAGCCGGATACCCTGCTGTTTGGCGGCCAATGCGCCGGCCAGGGTGGAGGTAACGTCGCCGATCACCATGGCCCAATCGGGCTGGATTTTTTGAAAAACAGTTTCCAGCCTGAAAATGATCCGTGCCGTCTCCTGCACGATACCGGAGCGGCGGCCCGGCAGGCAATAATCCGGCGCCGGCAGCCCCAATCCTTCTAAAAAAGCGGTGCTCATCCCGGCATCCTGATGCTGGCCGGTATGGACCAGGCAGACCTTGATTTCCGGAATTTGCCGCAAAGCCTTCCATAGTGGGGCCGCTTTTATAAAATTGGGCCGGGTGCCGACGATCAGTGCAATGGTCATAGTTGGGTAGTCAGGTTTTTGAGCGATGGAGGTATTGGGGAATCTTTCGCAAAGGCTTCAGCCAGAGCGTATAAAATGCCGGTTGCAAGCCGTTCATGGCCCAGGCACTGCGGTCCTCACGGTTGGCGTGCCAGCGGTTGCGCAACGAGCGGTTGCTCAGGCCACCCGTGCGCATATGCACCAAAACTTCGGGCAAATACCAAACCGAAATGCGGAATTTATACAAAAAACGGAGCATCAGCTCGTAATCGGCGGCGCTGCGCAACCGGGTGTCGTACCCGCCGAGGTTTTCATACAAGTTGCGGCGGACAAAAAACGTCGGATGCGGCGGCATCCAGCCATAGCGAAACAATTCCGGATGAAAAGGCCCCGAGCGCCAAAATCGAACGGTGCGCCCCGTGGCTTCCGGATGCACATAACGCAAATCGCCGTAAACGGCTTCTATTTCCTGCTGTTCAAACGCAGCTGCCACCCTGGCCAGCACGCCGGGATGCGGGTAAAAATCATCGGCGTTCAAAATACCGACCACGGCGCCAGTGGCTATCCGGATGCCTTTGTTCATGGCGTCGAACAGGCCTTGGTCCGGTTCGCTGATCAACCGGGCCACATGCTCAAACTCCCGGATAACGGCCGGCGTATTATCCGTAGACGCCCCGTCGACCAGGATGTGCTCGACATCCGGGTGTGACTGGCTGCGCACACTGGCGAGTGTATCGCGGATGGTGTGGGCGCTATTCCGGCAAACTGTTATGACGCTGATTTTCACGTAAAACGAACGTCCCGTTCGTAAAAAAAATTAAACCAAACATCCCTCATTTCCCCGGCAACCCCAGTTCCCGTTCGTAAAAAAAATTAAACCAAAAATCCCTCAATTCCCCGGCAACCCTCAATTCCCGTTCATAAAAAAAACTCACCGCCGGACCACAAAATTCTCCAACACCAGCATATCCATACTGGTCCGGCAAAAACAATCCAACGCCTCTTCCGGCGTATTCACGATCGGCTCGTTTTCATTAAACGAGGTATTAAGCAACACCGGCACGCCGGTTTTCCGGTAAAACGCCGAGATCAGTCCGTAGTACCTGGGATTGTCCTGCCGGGCTACCGTTTGCAAACGCCCTGTTCCGTCAACATGCGTGACAGCCGGAATCAGCCCTCGTTTGTCAGCGCGAATGCGATACACTTTTTCCATAAACGGCACCTCGTCCGGATTTTCAAAAAAATCCTCGGCAAACTCAGCCAAAATCGAAGGCGCAAAGGGCCGGAAACTTTCCCGGCGTTTGATTTTTTTATTGAGCAATTCCCGGGCATCGGCCCGGCGTGGATCGGCAAGGATGGAGCGGTTGCCCAGGGCCCGCGGACCAAATTCGGCCCGTCCCTGAAACCAGCCTACCACGCCGCCGTTGACCAGGCAGTCGGATACCAGTTCAAATAACGGAACATCAGGCAGGCACTGAAATGAAATGGCCCGGTTTTTCAAGGCGCTTTGAATTGCTTGCGGATTTGCCCGGGCGCCGGTGTAAGCCTGGTGTGTAAAGCCAGGCCGCGGGTAATTGTTTTTTTGGTGAAAAACGTACAACGCCGCGCCGATACCGGTGCCGGCATCATGGCCGGCCGGCGGAACGAACAGCCGTTCCATGGGAGTATTTTCCCTGATTTTTCCGTTGGCGACCGAGTTTTGTGCCACACCACCTGCGAGGCATAAATTTTTCAATCCGGTTTTTTGATGGAGGTCATGGACGAGGTGAAACAAAACCGTTTCGCACATTTTCTGGATGGAGGCAGCCAGGTCGGCATGTTGCTCGCCGACCCGTTCGCCGGCCTTGCGCGCCGGCCCGAATTGTTTGATCACTTGTTCGGAAAAAAGTGTCCCGATGGTGGGTGCGCCGGCGTTCCAGTTCATTGGAACGCCTTCTTTGAAATGGCGGAAAAAACGGCTGTTCAGTTCAAACAGGCCATCGGGCTTAAGGCGGATCACCTCCAGTAGTTTTTCAAAAAACACCGGTTTGCCGTAGGACGCCAAACCCATCACCTTGTACTCGTCGCCGTAGTTGGGAAAACCCAGGAACTGCGTGAATGCCGTGTAAAATATGCCCAGCGAATGTGGATAAGAAATGCTATCCAGCACCTTGATCTTGTTGCCGTGCCCAACGGCGCGCATGGTGGAAGAAAAATCGCCCATGCCATCCACCGAGAGTAAAGCTGCCTGCTCAAAAGGTGAAACATAAAACGCTGACGCCAGGTGGCTCCGGTGATGCTCCACAAATTCGACCCGGGCGTTCCAGGTCGACGGGTTCAGGCCAAAAGCCGAGGCCAAATCCTGCTTCAGGGAAGTAATACTTACGGCATTTTTTGCCCGGTTGGTCAAAACGGACGGGTTGATTCCCTGCGTTGCCAGGTGCCAAATTTTGGCTCCGATTTTTGCGTAGGGATCGCGGGAAACCGCCAATACTTCTACCTGTTCGAGGCTGATGCCGGCTTCATCCAGACAAAAGTGGATGGCTTCAACCGGCAAGCCCGCCCAGTGTTTTATGCGCCGGATGCGTTCCTCTTCAATGGCGGCAATCAGCGCTGTGTTGCGATACAATGCCGCCGCTGAATCGCCGTGGTAGGCATTGATTCCCAAGGTGTACTTAGCCATTGGAATTAATTTCTGCTTTTATCAGCATGGATTTCCACAGGAAGGGCAGGCGACCGGCGCCCCGGAAGACGGTTACCGTAAATCCGCTTTCGCGAAGCAGGCTGCTCAGGGTTTTGCGCGACCAGAATTTGATGTGACCGCCATCCCAAAGCGCGGTGAAGTGTTTGTCCAAACTGCCACTGACAGCCAGCGCCAGGTTTTTCCAGTAGCCGTGGTAAGGCGTCGACAGGAGGAGCTGTTTCCTGCCAGGTGTTTCGCAGAGCACGTTTTTACAAAAATTGAGAAAATCGCGCGGTGCGTACAAATGTTCAATCACTTCCGTGGAAATGATCGTGTCGAAAACCAGCGCAGCAAGCGGTTCCGGCAGGTTGTTTTTTTGAAGGTCTTGCACAAAAAAATGTCCGGGCAGCTGCCGGTTGGCCAACGCTATGCCTTCCGTGGACGCATCGATTCCGTAAACCTGGTAGCCCAACCGATGTAGTGCCAGCGCGAGCGAGCCGTTGCCGCAACCAATATCCAGGATGCACCGGTTTTTATCCGGCCGGAGCATCCGGGTGAGTACCGGCAGAATGTAGCGGTGCGCATGATTCGGGGCAGTAGTTTTATAGCCGTATTCGCGGTAGGATTGCATGGTTCAGGGTTTTTGCTGCTGTTCCTGCTGCCGGATTTCGTAGTACATGGCATCCACCAAAAACCGGAACCAGCAGGCTTGAAGAAAATGAAAGATCAGGCCGGGCATACCATCCAAAAAGCCCAGCCGGATAAAATAGCGATAGAAAAAATAGAGAAAAGCGCGCAGGAACAGCGGGCTTCTATCAAAAACACGGGTTTTCAGCCAACGCCGGCGCTCTATGGCATTTCCACCAAAACGCGCAGTTACCTCGCCGGTTTGTCCGGCAGCAGCAACCCGTTCTTTTGCCTCCGCCAGGGCCCACCGGCTGTGGGCGGCTGTAAATTCGCTGAGGTTGTGGGCTACGTGATCAATAAAATCAATCCTGGCAGCCGCTTTTTCGATTTCGCCTGCGCAAACAAAGTGCTGATCGTACGCTTTCGCTTCGCAGTGTCCCATGGCACGGCGGAAAAGGCGCAGGTGAAAGTTAGGATAATGCCCGCCATGGCGCATCCAGCGATTCATAAAAAAAGTGCGGCGGCTGAACATAAACCCGTTTGCTGCGGTGTTGGGGTCAAAATCAGAGATCAGCCAGTTGGCCATTTCCGGTGTCAACCGCTCACCGGCGTCAAGATGCAGCACCCATTCGGTCTGGAATGGCGCGTTTTCCTGCGCCCAGTTGCGTTGCTGTGCGTAATTTTCAAAAGGATGTAGCGCGATGGCGACCTTGCGGGAAGCGAGTATCTCCAGGGTCCGGTCGGTCGAGCCGGAATCCACCACAAAAACGGGGATGCCGGTCAACGCCTGCAAACTATCGAGGCAGGTGTCGATGTTTTTTTCTTCGTTGAAGGTTAGCAGGATGACACTCAGGCGGGACATTACAACGTGGCGTATAGTTTCAGATAGTTTTTTGCCAGATGCTGCGGATCAAAATCCTGTTGAATAATTGCCGGCGCTTGTTGTCGTATTTGCTTGCGGCGGGATTTTGCGGCAACGGCCTGTTGCAATGTTTCCCGAAGGGATTCGGTTCGAGGGGGACATACCCAGCCCAGATTTTGTTTTTCGACATAGTCCGACAAACCCACCTGATCGCTCAACAAAACCGGCGTGCCCAGCGCCAGGGCCTCGAGGGCGACGTTGGCAAAATTCTCGTTGTGCGAGGGAAGCACCAACAGGTCGGCGCCGGCCAGCAAGCGCCATTTTTCCGGGCCGTCCACCCAGCCCAGCCAGGCTACGTTTTTCTGCAAACCCAATGCGGCAATTTGCTTTTTTATAAAACTGGAATACAGTTCGGAGCCTTTTCCGGCAATTGAAAGCTGCCAAGCGCCTTCCAGGCCGGCAAGCGCCTGGATCAGGATATCCAGCCCTTTTTTCGGATCGATCCGGGAGAGAAATAAAATCTGAAACTTCGGATGCTCAACTGCATCGGTCGGGGCTGCCAATGCCGGCAATTCGATGCAATTCGGCAGCACAACGCACCGGTTTTTGGGGTGCAGTTTTTGAAGTTCGCGGGCTTCCTGGGCAGCGGTCGCATGCAGCACGGCACCCCGGAGCAGCCAACGGCCGGCAGTTATTTGAAACGCTTTCCGAATGGGACTTTTCAACGTAAACGGGCTGAGCATGCCGCGCGGGCTGACCAACAAACGCACGCGTTGCCAACGGCAGATCAGTGCGGTTCCGAATGCCACCCAATTCCACCAGGAATGCAGGTGAACGATTTGTACCTGCCGGGCTGTCTTCCAGAGATGCATCCAAAGCGATGGACTGAAGTGGCCGTGGTCGCCGGTCCAGCGCCGGAAATACCAAACCTGTACGCCGGCCACGTCCGTCGGTTGTGCAGTTGGCAAGTCCAATTCATCCGGGCCGTTGGCAATGGTGGTGAATACGGAAACGCGGGCATTGCTGCGAACTTGCTCTTCGGCCAGCCGGGACACCGAAATTGTCGGGCCGCCGTAGTACTGCGCGGGTTTGTAGGCCGGAATGATGTGCAGCACATCCATGGGAGGCATGTTCATTGCAGCGGGATTTTTTCCCGGTGGGCGATTTCGGCCAGTGCGGCCGTGAGTTGTTCCTGGTAATGCGCCCAGGTGTATTGGCGGGCAATTTGCTGCGCTTTTTTACCCCGGGTTTCGATTTCTGCCCGGTTTTCAAGCAATTTTTCAAGGCAGGCCTGCAATGCCGGCAGGTCATTGGCCGGGATTACCCAGCCGCCGCCCTGCCGCACCGCGTCTTTGGCGCCGGTATTTTCAGTCACGATTGCGGGCGTCCCGCAGGCCATGGCTTCGAGTACGGTTTGCGCCCAGGAGTCGAGCAGGGAAGGGAAAACGAATACATCGGCTTCCTGGTAATGTCGCACCAGTGCGTCGTGGTGTTGAAACGGCAAATACGTGAACAAACCGGCATGCCTGCGCAGCAAATCGGCGGCATCGCCCATGGGCCCGATTAACTGAAGTGTTGCCGTTTTTGGGGGCAGGTTTTGCACGGTGCGCAGCAAAAGTTCCAGGCCTTTCCGGCGCATGATCGTCCCGACGAAAAGTAACCGAAGCGGACCGGTTTGCGCATACTGAACTTTTGGCGAAAAGCGCTCCGGGTCAATGCCGAGATTGACGGTAAACAGCCGGGAAGCCGGCCACCCGTTTTTGATCATCGAGTCGGCGGCGAAAGTGGACAGGGTGCAGATATAATCGGTGTATTGCAGCGCCGCTGCTTTTCGGGGGTTGACCAGTGTGGCTTCAGCATGCAGTCGTTGGGGCGAAAAAAACCAGCGTCCATACCGAAGGATGTCCTCGTGGTGAATTTGCGCCAGGTCGAGGAGGGTGGTTTTGCCCAGTTTTTTGGCCGTTTTCAAGGTTGCCCGATTGGTATTTTCATACGTGATGATCAGTTGCGCCGTGGATGCACGCAGTTTTTTTGCAACAGCTTTGTCAAACAGATCGCCGGTCCGACGGCTGATGCCGGGGAACCGGTGGCGCAGCAGCCGTTCGAGAAAAAACAGGATCGGGAAGTGTGCAATCGCTCTTGCCGGAATTTTATCAAAAGCCCGTTTTCGAAATACAGGGCGCAAAAACTTCGGGAATTTATTGGCGGCCAGGCTTGTGTAAAACCGGCCCAGCCAGCCTTGCCGGTCGAGCACCGACAGCAGTGCAGCGGTGTATTGGCGCCCGAAATTACTGACGAGGATTTTCATGCGGCGGGCAGGGTTGTTTGTCAATTATTGGAATACCGTTGGTGGTAGCACCAGTCCAAAAACGCGAGGCCCAGCGCATAGAAAATAATATTGTAAATATTAAATACAATATGCGTGAAGAAAATAATATAGAATGCAATAAAGGCTTTATAGAAAAACGGCATCCGGAACAAATAGAACAGGTACAACATAATGCCTGTTCGCAAAAAAAACAGCAAAAAGCCGCCTTCGATCACGATGCGTTCGGGTTCTTCTTCGTAGCCGCCATATTCCTGCACAAAATGCGACTCTCCCCAGATAAGCCTGGCGCCCTGGTATGTGCCGCCGAGCCCGGTTCCAAACAGCGGGTATTTTCCCCTGAAATCAATTACTTCGCCGATAACACCGATCGTGCGCCGGTCGTATTCCTTATTGGTAAAACCGTCTTCAATGCGCGAATAGAAATTTTTCCAGGCCTCCTGAACGAACAGCTCTGTTTTATAAACCCAGATGCCGGCAATTGCCATAACGAGGAAGGCCAAATAGGGTTTTATGCTATTGCTGATCCGCAACATGTACCCGATCGTAAAAGTTGTGAAAACCAAGGCAACCGCTAATGATGCGCGCGAACCGGAGATAACATTGGCAAAAAGCGTAAACCCAAGCAAAATAAAAATCCAAAGCGATGAAGCACGCCGGAGCACCAACCCCCAGATCCACAAACTGACAAAAAACAACCACGCATTGTACCCAGAAACATAACTGAATGTGCCGGTTACCCGGGCGGCTTCGCCCACATAGGCCACATGCCGGATACCTTCGGCGGCATACCGGTTGATTTCATGCGTGCGGGGTGCGCTGTATTGAAAAATGCTGAGCGCAATTTCAACAATGAAAATCAAGACCAACACCCATTGCAGTTTTTTCCAGGGATAAAGCCGGCTGTTTTCCAGGTAGTGGAAGCCGATCAGGAAAAAACCCAGGTGCAGAATAATTCCAAAAAAACCGTGGTAAAAACTCAGATTAATCGGATTGGCAGCCAGGAGTACGAGGACCCCTGAAAAACCCGACAACAAAGGCAAAAACTGCCTTTTTGTGCCCGGCGCCAGGAAATAATACAGCCAGGGGATGAACACCTGCCCGGCCAGCAGGTAGTTGCTCAGTGCCGTGCCGGGAATCAGCCATTTGCGAATCGAGCCGTTGAATACCGTGTAAAACAGGCAGAAAATGATCAGCCAGTACAGTTGGTTCTGCTGTTTTTTTTCGCGCGTCATGCGCCGGTATTGCGGTTGTTTAAAATGTGCAGGTAGCGATTGGCAAGCACGGCCCAAGCCAAATGATTGTCGTAAAGCGCCCGGCTGGATGCGCCAAGTGCCTCGCGGAGTTCCGGTTGTTGAAGCAGTGTTTTTATGGCAGATTTCAGCTTGTCTGCGTTTGGCCGCTCGACGAGAAAAATGTTTTTCCCGTGTTCCAATAGCGCATTATTGAGATTTCCCCGTGTGCCAACAATGGGCAAACCTGCCGCACAGGCTGCCGCCAGCGACCCGCTTTTGTTCGAACTGCCGCCATGTCCGTTCGGGCTCACCGGGTCGGGTAAAATGAACAGATCGGCGGTTTGAAGGCAGGCGCTGATTTCGGCCGGTATCAAATATCCTGTTGGTTTGGCGAACGGAAACTGTTGCAGGTCCACCGGGGTCCGGTTTTTTCCACAAATAAGCAGACGCAGGTTGGGGAAATCGGGGAGCAGTTGCTGCACCGCAAGCAGCAAACTCCGGATATCCCGATCGCCGAAAGTGCAAAGCACCGGGCCACGGCCATGCGTCGCCCGGCGCTGCCATTCCTGTTGCCCGGCAAGATCGACCGGCCCGGGGATAACATTCGGGCCAACGGGAATAATCGCAGTTTGCTCCCGGTACGCACCGAGCAGGCGCGCGTACAGTTCAATACTGGTCATCGTTTTGTCCGAATACCGGCAAAGCGCCTGGGCAATCCGGTGCTGGGCGCTTCCGATCAGGCAGGAGCGGATATCGTGTTTCCGGACTTTTACTTCGTGAAACATGGTGAAAACCCGATACCCGCCTTTTTTTAGTGCATGGACCAATCCGGGGAGCCCCAGGGGCAGGCCATGCCGTTGAAAACCGGTAGGGACGTACTGAATGCCGATCCAGTCGGGGTTTATTTTTGGCAACAAGCCGAGGATATCCCTGCGGGCTTTTTTGTCCCAGGATTCAATAATTGGATGCACCGACACCTGCGCAGGTAGCTCCATCGAATGTTGTGCCCTGCAAATAATGTGCACCTGTACGCCGGAATGACTGAGGGCTTGTGCCAAATTAAACGTATAGTCGCCTACACCATCGACGGCCGGGGGAAATCGGTTGCAGAGGAGTAAAAGCGTCATTAGGACCCGATCAGGCGGCCGAAAAGAATGGCAATTTTTAGATTGATCAGGCGGAAAAAAAACTCGAACCGGCTGTTTGCGTACAGATCAATTGGCTTGCGTGCGAATTTGAAATACAAGCGGTCTGCACTGGTTGGCCGGTTGCCGGTTCGAAGGAGGTGTTTCATAAAGTTTTTTTTCCAGGGTTTCGGATTCCCAATTGCATGGGCCATGATATACCCGCCGGGAATAAAATCCATGGCATTTTTATCGGCAATGGAAAGCGGATGCGTCGTGCGGTCTTTTGCAATATTTAAAGCGTCCTGGTCGGGCATGTGAAAGCGGTAGCTTCGGTCTTTCACGCCGATTAAATTCCGTTCGGCGATGTCTTCCTGGATCAGACTTTGAATGTATTTCCAGTCTGTGAGAAATGATTTACAGGATTTGTGCAAGCCGATAAAGCCTCCGTTCACATAACAGTTGTCCTTGGCAAGCAGCGTAGCGCCTTTTTTTGAGAGGTATTCCGTCCATTCCAACCGGATCGGGTGGGTTTTGGAAAACGGCGAACCGACATCTTCGCAGAGTGCAATGCCATGCGTTGTCCATTGCTCGAAAAAGGACCAGTTTGCTTTCAGTAAAATATCCGGATCGAAATAATACATGCATTCGGTATCGGGGCAATAATTGTCCCAAATTGAAAGCATGAAATCCGGTTTTTGGAAGGTGAAATGCACCGGGTTTTCCTGCCGGATAAAAACCAGTTTAATATTTTTTTCTATCAGAAATGTATTTTCCGGGCCTTCAGTTTGGCTCATGTTCCCGTTTGGCTGTGCGGGGGGCCAAGTGAGGGGGTGACTGCCAGTCACCCCCTCACTATCAGCCTGCTGGGAACATGAGCCGTCAGTTTTGTATCTGTCTGCCCATTTGGGCATACTCCCGCGAAAACCGGCCCAAACGGTTCCGGAAAACCCGGCGTTGGCCAGCGAATTGAGAAAGGCGCCCAGACCGTAATGGTAATGGCCTTCAAACAAGGTACAAATGTGGTTCATGGTTATAGTGATGGGGTGACTGCGAGTCACCCCCTCTCTTGGCCGGCGCTTTTTCGAAACTGATAAAAACTGTATAGAAAAAGCACAACAGAAAGCAACAGGCTGCCTAATTCGCTGATTCCCTTAAAAAGCAGCATTGAATACAGATTGTCCAGTTTTAAACATAGAAAAAGGAATACCTGTACAATTAAAATGAAGGGTGTGTGCAGGTAAAATAATTTCACCCAGCCCCGTGCCGAGCAAAAATTGAACAGCACTCCCTGGGCAATGGTAAGCAGGCTGATAGAAAGAAACAACAGGAGATAGTTTTCTAAATTAAAATATTGCTTACCGAGGATCATTAAAAAAAGGTGTGGTGCGAAAAATGCCAGACCAAGCAAAGCAAGTGCGGGAACGGCGAGCATTGCAAATGCTTTTTTAATGTTGCTGCTGATCTCCCGGCTGGTACCGGCTTTTGCCACTGCCGGCTGGAAATAATTCGTGACCAACAAACTGAATGGTGCAAACAGGATGGCAATTCGCCCCATGGCGCCAATCTCTCCGATGTTTTCCGTACTTCCAGACAGTGCCGCGATGAACACCAGGATTTGCCCCTGAAAAGCCCAGTAAATAGTATTGACAATATTGGGTTTGAACAGATCGTAAATCCGGCCGCTTATTTTCTTATCGGTAATTGAGGTTGTGCTCAAATGTGGCCTGCTCCAGCGCCATACCAGGGCGTACTGAACAGCCAGACAACAGACAATCCACCAAAGGAATAGCCAGGCTATGGGTGCAAATAGCCACAACAAAACGATACCGGTAAGCTTGAGTATGCCCGTCAGGCCTTCTGCTTTCTGCAATGTCTTGATCTGACCGTTTAATCGCAACACGGAAACATAAATACTGGTATTCAGCAGGATAGCGCCACCCGCAGCCAGCGATACCAAAAAGAGCGCCAGAACCTGTTCGGAAAGCCCGTTATACAATAATTGCCAGCTGCAATAGATCAGGATGGGTACGGCAACATACAGTCCTGCTTTTTTTCTGAAACCGCGCGCAGTGTTTACCAATATCGCCATGCGGTTTTTGTCTTGCCAATTTCTCCCGCCAATGGCGTTTATGGCCGGCTCAATGCCGGTATTGGTTATATTGGTAAACATGGTCAGGGTGGTAAAAACTATGGTATAATAGGCATAGTCCGTTTTTGATAGCGTCCGAATTACTATAAAACCCGCAACGGTATTTATTAAAAGTATGACTGCCTGCCAGGATAAAAAGCGGCTGTATTCATAGAAATAGGGTTTGATCCCGTCAATTATTTTTGTGAACGTTGCGATGATGGGGCTTCTATGCCTGGAAGAAAGTGGTTTGCGGAATTAGTTTATTGTCGGCATGACTCGCAGTCACGCCGACAATGTGTGCGGCAATTACAACAGAAATTATGCGTATGCACTTGTAGATTGTCAGCAAAGGAGCAAGTCTTCCATTACCCCGATCGCCTGCGCAACCTCAATTTTTTCCATGCAAACATTCCGCTTGCAATGGACGCTCAGGCAGGCCGAACAAGCGAGCCCGAAGTGGCGAAGCACACGCACGTTGGGCAGATCGGGCGGAAACCAGCGTCCGGGCAGATCGCGCGCACTGAACAGGGCCACGAGTGGCGCCCCGACAGCATAACTCAAATGCATGAGGCCGGTATCATTGGATAAAACCAACCAGCATTTTTTGAGTATCCAGGCATTTTGCATTGGACTGAGTTGGCCGCAAAGAGAATAGACGCCGGGCTCGCCATCCTGTATTTGCCTGGCCAGTGACGTATCATCGGGGCCGCCGAGTAAAACCAGGTTGAATTGCCGGGAAAAGTGACGGCAGACCGCTTTGAAATACGCTGCCGGCCAGCGATTTTGTGGTCGTTTGGCGCCCGCAACAATAGCAATCAGGGGTTTGCCGGCTGCCGGTAAAACGGCTCCGAGTTTTGCCCCGGCAATTGCACGATCTGCATCCGTCCAGTGCAGGGCAATTGCCGTTTCCGGGAGCGGCGGCACGCCGTTTTTTGCTACAATTTCCAGCAACCGCCGGCGCTCATTTTTTGCCAAAAAAACAACCTCCTGTGCCTGCCGGAAGATTGGGACACTGTCCCACTGCCATCCAAATCCCGCCCGGATGCCGGCTCCGAACCGGAAAAACAGCATATCGCGCAGCAGCCGGTGCCAGGGGGCATTATACTGCGGCAGTTGAATGATCAGATCGTACCGGCCGCCCCGGATCGTCTTCAGAACTTGCCGGCGGCTTTGGTTTTGGTAGTTGAGCCCCCGGTTCAGGATGCCCGGAGCAATAAGTTGATCTATGGAAACGAGGTTTTGACCGGGATGGCCGGTATTGGTGAGTATGTCGATCCTGGCTTCGGGAAATTTTTTTCGGATCGAACAAATAGCCGGGATGGCGCAAAGGCTGTCGCCAAAAGAACCGGTGCGGAAAATCAGGATGCTCCGGGCTTGTGGGTTGGCGCGGAACAGCAGTTGCTGTGCCCAGCGCAGTTTGAGGTTTCCAATCAGGTGTATCGCCTGCACCAAACAGACAAGGAACTGCTGCCACCAGGTAGCGGGAAGGGGAGGATCAGTTTTTGCTTTCGTCGTAGTACCCATAGCCGTAGCCATATCCATAGCCGTAGCCTTTTCCTTTTTTTACACCGTTCAGGACCAGGGCCGGGTTTTGCAACTTTTTTTCCTGGTGGAGTTGATCGATGAATCGCACGAGGTTTTTTTCCGTTTTTCCAAAACGGGTAACGCAAAGCGTGGCGTCCACGAAGGTGCAAAGCAACATCGCATCGGCCACCAGGCCAACCGGCGCCGTATCGACCACGATGTAGTCGTAGCGTTGCCGCAGTTGCTCGAACAGGTTTTGCAGCTGACCGTTCATGATCAGTTCGGCCGGATTGGGGGGCAACGGGCCGGTCGGAATAAAAAAGAGCGATTCGCTGAGTGCGCTGGGTTTGGTGATCGCCTCCAGGGATGCCTGCCCGATCAGAAAATTGGTGATACCCGGTTGTTCCTGCCCGGGTGTGCCGAGATACTGGTGGAGTTTGGGCTTGCGCAGGTCCAGTCCGATTACCAGCGTGCGTTTACCGGAAAGGGCAAAGGTCATCCCGAGGTTGGCTGAAATGAAGGTTTTGCCTTCGCCGCTGACCCCGGAAGTGACCAGAATGACCGGCGTCTGACCGGCCGGCAGGAGAAATTGCAAGTTGGTTCGCAACAGGCGAAACATCTCGGCAATGGCGGAGCGGCTGCCCGGTTTTACCACAATCTGGTCTTTTTTGGAACGCTGGGCAATGCTGCCCAGGAATGGAATGGTGGTGAGTTGCTTCAGGTCTTTTTCCGAGTCGACGCTGTTTTTAAACAGGGCAAGCAGGTAGAAAAACAGGGTCGGCAGAATAAGTCCGGCCAAACCGGCAAAAAGGTACGTTTGAATTTTTTTAGGCCCGATCAGTCCGGCATTGGCTGCCCGGTCAATTACCCGGGAATTGCCTACCTGGGCGGCCACCGAAAGGGCTGTTTCTTCGCGTTTTTGCAACAGGAACAAAAAGAGATTTTCCTTGATCTGTTGCTGCCGCATGATCTGGATGAGCTCGCGTTCGTTTTTCGGCATCAGGCCCATCTGATATTCGAGGGGTTCCAACAGGGTTTCCAGTTGTTGTTTGCGGGTGGTTGCCTCCCGGCGAAGTGTCGCCACGCTGAGCAAAATACTCTTGCGGAGTTCATCCAGTTCGCGTATCCGGTTGCGCACAATCGGATTGTTGGGCGTGGCGTCGTCGAGCAGATGCTGCCGGCGCACGACGGCCTCATTGTACGCCCGTATCTGCACCGCCAATTCGCCACTGATAATTTCCGAAGCCACAGGGAGTTGCCGGAGGTAGTCGGGGTCGGCGACAAAAAAACGTTCTACGCTGTCGAGCAGTTTCAGCCGGATATTCAACTCTGCCAGGCTTTTATCTTTCGATTCAATTTCTTCCAGAAATTTTTGCGCGCGTATGGAAAGGTCAACCGGCAGATTCCGGCCGCGTTTGAATTGTTCCACTTCTTTTTCCACGCCGTAAAGTTCTTCGGTGATAAAGCGCAACCGCTCGTCAATAAAGCGCAGCGTTTGCCGGCCCACCTTGTTTTTATCATCAATAATCGTTTGGCTGTACAGGTCGGCCAGGGTGTTTTGAATATTGATCGCCTTGTCTGGTATTGGGTCTACCAGGCTGATGGACAGGACATTGGAACGCCCGATTTGCTGCACAACCAGCCGGTTGCTGTAGTACCTGGCAACATCTTCCGGATGCTTGATCCGAAGAATTAGCGGCACATCTTTTTCGAAAAATGCGCTGTCGTTCAACTGTAACCGGAACCAGGCCTGGTCCAATCGAAACGGCGCGCCGAATTGACAGTGCACGGTGTCTGCCGAATTTTTTACCAGAACAAATGAGCGGTTGTCCGCGGGGAGCGCCTCCACACGTATTTCCATGCCATACGCTTTTTCGGCGGGTTCAAGAATTTGCAGGGTAACGGGCAGGGGCAATTCCTGGCCGGGGTAAACTTCAGAGGTTTTTACCCGCCCCTCCGTCCAGTATTGAATATGCAGGTTCAATGAATCCACTACCCGGCGCATCAGGCTGCGCGATTTGAGCAATTGAATTTCATCTTCAATTTCAAAGTTGCTCTCAAAGCCGAGTTGCTCGGTGATAAACGCTTCGGTAAGTGCGCGCTGGTTTTGTTCATCCTGAATCAGGATTGTCGAACTCACCTGGTAAATCGGCACGGCATACCGGAGGTATACCCAGGCGAGCGCGAAACAAAGCCCCATAGCGAACACAAACCAATACCAGTTTCGAATCAGGCGATAGAGGAAGGCACGCCAGTCGAATGGCCGCTCCGGAATCGCTGGATTGGGCATCATTTTTATTGATTCAGTCATTTTTTGCCCTATCGATCGGGGTGTCTCAGAAGCGACTTCAGTTTACCGCAATACGCGGGTTAATTTCCACCTACATTAAACAAGGTTACGATCAGGCCAACTACCGATACAATGGGCAGTGCCCAGTCGAGCACTTTGGTGGTCCCGTCGGCGGTGTCTCCAACTTTAGCCGGCAACGGTTCTACGTAAATAACATCACCCTGCTCGATATAGAAATAAGGCGAATTAAACACATCGCGCTGGTGCAGATTGACCCGGCCATAACGGCGTTTACCGTCGGTTTGCCGGATAACCAGAATGTTTTCCCGGTTGCCGTATTTGGTAAGGTCTCCTGCCTGGCCCAATGCCTCCAGCAGGTTGACGTTTTCGTAACCGACAGAGTACGTTCCGGCGCGGTTCACTTCGCCAAGAACTGAAAAACGGAAGTTGGACACCCGTACATTCACGATCGGGCTTTTTAAAAACCGGCTCAAATGTTCGGTAATGGTGTCGCGCGCTTCCTGGGTTGTGAGTCCGGCAACCGGGATATTGCCAGCCAACGGCATGTTGATCTGCCCGGTTATATCTACAAGGTAAAGCGGGGCAGTTGTGGTGGTTCCTCCGACGCCCCCACTGGCAAGTGCAGGAACACTGGTAAAGGGCGCTGTGATTTTGGGATCGGCAGTCTGACTTTGTACACTTATTGCCAGCAAATCATCATGTTGGATACGCAAAGAGCGGCTCGAAATAGACGTCTCGAGGCTGTCGAACGGCCGGCCCTGGTCAAAGTTGACCAGTTGCTTGTGGTTGATGCAGGCACTTTGGCTGATTAGTAAAAAAACAAGCGCAAGCCCCAGAAGAGGCCAGGTGTGCTTATGGAAATGTGTAGTTTTCTTCATAATAGTGTTTTGAAATGTGTTAACCGGCAGTTGAGTTTAATTCGATATTCGCAAACGTGTACTTTTTAAGGGTTTTTTCCAGGTGCCCGCTTCGTAATGCCGCACGCAGGGTTTGCGCATGGCGCAGGCGGTGTGCGTCGGTTCCGAGAAAGTCTACCAGGTTGTTCCGTAGCAACAACTGGGCCGCTTGTTGAACATCGGGACCGTAGTGCCCGGTGATCGACAGGATATTCACCTGGAAGCGACAACCTCCTGCTTTCAATGTCTGGTATTCCTCCAGCTTGCCATGATAAAACGGATAGCGTTCCGGATGGGCCAGCACAGGCGTATAGCCGCGTGTTTGCAAGTCAAACAAATATTGCTGGAGCGGAAGCGGCGGGTGCAGAAAGGACATCTCCACCAGCACATGCCCGTGTGCATCCAGCGGCAGTAAATCATTGTTTTTTACTAATTCGGCAAAGTTGTCATCCATAAAATATTCGGCCGCAGCATGGATTTCCACCGGCACCCCTGCTTTTTCAAGCGCTGCTTTAACGATCAGGTATTTTTCCTGAATAATTTTCGTCGTGTTCGGATATCGCTCCATGACGTGCGGGGTGGTGATCAGACGCCGGTAGCCGAGGCTGCTGAGCGCTTTAGCCATCTCCACCGCTTCCTCTACCGTGGGTACGCCGTCGTCTATGCCCGGCAATAAGTGGCTGTGCATATCCGTCTCCAGGACCGAGAAGTCGGAAAGCGGTGCGTTGGAAAACAGTTTTGAAAAAAATTGCCGCATAGCGTTTAGAGCCTCCAGTAAGTTAAGGATGAATTCATATCCTCCCTTTTGTAAATGCCTTTAATGTCCAGTAAAATGGGGTTTTCTTTCTGAATATTTATAAAATAGGCGTGATCCAGGTCGAGGAATTCCCGATGCCCGACGGCAATGATCACAGCGTCGTAACCGGTCGAAATTTCATCTTGCAGCGTCAACCGGTAGGCATGTGCCACTTCGTTGGGTGAAGCGTGCGGATCGTGAATGTGTACGTTGATGGAGTAATCCATCAACTCCCGTATTACATCCACCACTTTGGAATTCCGGATGTCGGCCACGTTCTCCTTAAACGTTATCCCCATGACTAATACCTTACAACCCGACAAATTTTTTCCTTTTTGAGTCAATAGTTGGACCAGGCGCTTGGCAACGAAGGCCGGCATGCCGTCGTTTACCCGGCGGCCACTAAGAATAACTTGCGGATCATAGCCTAATTGCTTGGATTTGTGCAACAGGTAGTACGGGTCTACGCCAATGCAATGCCCGCCAACCAAACCCGGCGAATACGGCTGAAAATTCCATTTGGTGCCGGCAGCCGCCAGTACTTCTTTGGTGTCGATATCCATCCGGTCAAAAATGATCGCCAATTCATTGACCAGGGAAATATTCAGATCGCGTTGGGTGTTTTCGATCACTTTTGCCGCTTCAGCCACTTTGATTGTCGAAGCCCGGTATACGCCGGCCTTGATGACCGAATTGTAAATCTGGGCAATGTTTTCTGTGGATTCCTCGTCGCAGCCTGCAACAATTTTCAGGATGTCCGTTACAGTCCGGGTTTTGTCGCCGGGGGAGATGCGTTCGGGTGAATAGCCGATTTTAAAATCTTTGTACCCCCGCAAACCACTTTCAGATTCCAGGATCGGCATGCAGTCCTCCTCCGTACAGCCCGGGTAAACCGTGCTTTCATACACTACATAATCGCCTTTACTGAGCGCGCGCCCCACCGTGGCAGAGGCTTTTTTCAGCGGAGTGAGGTCTGGCACTTTATGCGGATCCACGTCGGTCGGTACGGCTACAACAAAAAAACTGGCTTCTTTTAAGATCGCTTCGTCCGCAGTAAATTGAATGTCCGTGCCTTCAAAACTTTCCGGCCCCAATTCCTGCGAGGGGTCCTGGCCTGCCTGCATAGCCGCAATCCGGTCTTTATTGATGTCAAATCCGATCACCCGGAATTTCCGGGCAAAAGCCAGCGCTATGGGCAGGCCGACGTAGCCGAGACCCACCACTGCGAGTGTTTTCTTCTTGTCTTTAAGTTGGGTAAACATGTTTTTTCTATTGTTCATTGAATTAATTACAGCAAATCACAGGCCATACGGGAGGCCGGCCTGTTCGTAGTTTACTTAAAATAATCCCGGACGGCCTCGATGATCTGATCCTGGATAGCCGGTGTCAATTCGGTGTGCATCGGAAGTGAAATCACGGTGCGGCAAAGGGCCTCGGTTACAGGCAATTCGGCGCCCGACCAATATTTTTCGAATGCCTTTTGTTTGTACAAAGGAATCGGATAGTAGATCATCGCCGGAATTTGGCGGTCAGTCAGGTACTGCCGCAGGGCGTCGCGGTCGCCATCTTGCAACACCAGGGTATATTGGTGAAAAACATGGCTTGAGTTGGCCGCGCGCACCGGCGTTTTTAGTTGCGGCATCCCGGCAAACGCAGCATCGTAGTAGTCGGCAGCCTGCCGCCGCGCTGCGCAATAGGCGTCCAGCCGCTTCAATTTTACACTTAAAATTGCCGCCTGGATTGAATCGAGCCTGGAGTTTACGCCGACCACTGCGTGATGGTATTGCTTGTTTTGCCCGTGGTTGGCCACCATGCGGAGGCGCTGTGCCAGATCGTCGTCGTAGGTGGTGATTGCGCCGCCGTCGCCGTAGCAGCCCAGGTTTTTAGATGGAAAAAAAGACGTGCAACCGACATGCCCCATCGCGCCTGTTTTTTTACGGGTGCCGTTGCTGAATTCATAACTGGCGCCAATCGCCTGGGCATTGTCTTCGATGACAAATAAATTGTGTTGTTGCGCAAGTTGCAGCAAGGGCTCCATATCGACGCTCTGCCCGAACAAGTGCACCGGAACAACCGCTTTGGTGCGGGGGGTGATGGCCGCTTCCACCTGTTCGACAGGCAGGTTAAACGTGCCGGGGTCAACGTCAACCATGATTGGCGTAAGCCCCAACAGGGCGATGACTTCGGCGGTGGCTACATAAGTGAACGCCGGTACGATAACTTCGTCGCCCGGCTTCAGGTCCAGGGCCATCATGGCAATCTGAAGGGCATCGGTGCCATTCGCGCAGGGAATAACGTGGTCAATGCCGTGGTAGGCTTCCAATTCGGCCTGAAAGGTTTTTACAGCGGGGCCGTTGATGTAATCCGTTGAAGCGATAACATCCAAAACGGCGCGGTCAATTTCTTCCCGGATGTTTTCGTATTGGGTTTTGAGGTCGACCATGCGAATCATAGGCTGTAGGTAATTGCGTAAATCCGGTTTGTCAGTAGCGGATCAACAAGTGATATTTTATAGGTTCAAACAGTATTCCAATATTACATTTTTTGGGTAGAAAGTTTTGAATTCATTCGTTTCAACGCCTGGTTGACATTTTTTCATTTTTAAATGGCTTCGCCGTTGATATGTTGCGGAACATACCTTAAGCAAAAAACCGGGAAATCCGGTTTTTAAGCGGCTCGGGCTTGCGTAGTGAGGGGGTGACTTCGAGTCACCCCCTCACTACGAAGCACTACCAGCCGATGGTTTTCAAACATCATAATTCAACACCGGCGCCAGCCACCGTTCGGCTTCGGCGATGGACATACCCTTCCGCCGGGCATAACTTTCCACCTGATCTTTACTGATTTGGCCTAAACCAAAATACCGCGCCTCAGGATGGGCAAAATACCAGCCGCTCACCGATGCGGCGGGGTACATCGCATAACTTTCCGTCAGGGTGATGCCCACCTTATCGGGCTGTAGCAACTGCCACAAACTGCGTTTTTCCGTGTGCTCCGGGCATGCCGGGTAGCCTGGCGCCGGCCGGATGCCCAGGTAGTTTTCGGCGATCAACTCGGTATTGCTCAATTGTTCGTCGTTGGCATAGGCCCAAAATTCTTTCCGGACCCGTTCGTGCATGCGCTCGGCCAGCGCTTCGGCCAGCCGGTCGACCAGTGCCTTCAGCAAAATCGCCTGATAATCGTCGTGTGCCGCTTCAAATTTTTTTACCTGTGCCTCCATGCCGATTCCGGCAGTGACGGCAAACGCGCCGATATAATCCGGCCGGCCGCTTTCTTTGGGCGCCACGAAGTCGCTCAGGCAATAATTCGGCAGGCCTTCGGCCTTTTTATTTTGCTGCCGCAAATGGTGGAGGGTGGTCAGCACGCCCTGTCTGGAATCGTCGGTGAACAATTCCAGATCATCGTCGGCAACACTGTTGGCCGGGAAAAAACCGATGACCGCTTTTGCTTGTATCCATTGTTCTGCAACGATTTGCCGCAACATGGCCTGCGCATCGTCGAACAGTTTTTGTGCTTCACGCCCCACTACCGGGTCTTTCAGAATAGCCGGGTATTTTCCGGCCAGTTGCCAGCTTTGGAAAAAGGGCGTCCAGTCGATGTAATCCACCAGCTCTTCCAAGGGGTACGATTCAAAGGTTTTTACGCCGAGGAATGTTGGTTTAACGGGGGAGAAGCTTGCCCAGTCGGTTTGCCATTTGTTTGCCCGGGCTTCGGAAAGGCTGCGGAATTGCTTGGCCGACTGGCGGTTGGCCCGCGCCTGCCGGATTTGCTCGTACTCGGCTTTGATATTTGTTGCAAAGGCCAGTTTCTCCTGCCGGTTTTGCGTGAGCAGCGCACTGGCTACGGCCACACTCCGGCTCGCATCGAGCACATGTACGACCGGCGCCGCGCCGTACTGCGGCTCAACTTTCACGGCAGTATGGGTTTTGGAAGTGGTTGCGCCGCCAATGAGCAGGGGGATCGAAAATCCCTGGCGCTGCATTTCGCGGGCCATGTTCACCATTTCATCGAGCGACGGCGTAATCAGTCCGGACAGCCCGATGATATCTACCTGGTGCTCCCGGGCACTTTGCAGGATTTTGTCGGCGGGCACCATGACCCCCAGGTCGATCACCTCGTAATTGTTGCAGCCGAGCACCACCCCGACAATATTTTTCCCAATGTCGTGTACATCGCCTTTGACCGTGGCAAGCAGGATGCGGCCGCGATGTTGCACGCCCGTATTTTCTTTTTCTTTTTCAATAAAAGGCGTCAGGTAGGCCACGGCTTTTTTCATCACCCGGGCGCTTTTGACCACCTGCGGCAAAAACATTTTTCCCGCGCCAAACAAATCGCCCACCACATTCATGCCGTCCATGAGCGGTCCTTCAATTACAACGAGCGGGCTGGGGTATTTCCGACGGGCCTCCTCGGTGTCTGCCTCGATAAAGTCAGTGATGCCTTTCACCAGCGCATGGGTAATCCGGGCTTCCACCGGCGCTTCACGCCAGGCGAGATCTTTTTCGACGGCCCGGCCGCCCGCGCTGTCCTTGATCGATTCGGCAAAACGAACCAGCGTTTCCGTGGCGCCCGGGTGCCGGTTGAACAGCACATCTTCGATGATCTTCAACAGATCCTTGGGAATTTCTTCGTACACCTCGATCAGGCCGGCGTTGACGATCCCCATGTCCATGCCCGCCTGGATGGCATGATAAAGAAACGCGGCATGCATGGCTTCGCGCACCTTGTCGTTGCCTCGAAACGAAAACGACAAATTGCTCACGCCGCCGCTCACCCGTGCACCCGGGCAGGTTTGCTTGATGATCCGGGTGGCTTCGATGAAGTTGATGGCGTAGTTGTTGTGCTCGTCGATGCCGGTTGCAATGGCGAAAATATTGGGATCGAAAATGATGTCGCTGGGGTCGAAGCCAAGCTGCTCCGTCAGTATTTTATACGCCCGTTGGCAAATTTCCACTTTCCGCCCGACGCTGTCGGCTTGCCCCTGTTCGTCGAATGCCATAACAACCACCGCTGCGCCGTGCCGCCGGCAAATTTTGGCTTGCCGGATAAATTCAGCTTCGCCTTCTTTCAGGGAAATCGAGTTGACGATGCTCTTGCCTTGCAGGCATTTGAGGCCCGCCTCGATCACCTCAAATTTGGAAGAATCCACCATAACCGGCACCCGGGCAATATCCGGCTCGGCTGCGATCAGGTTTAGAAAATCGACCATGGCCGTTTTGGAATCAAGCAACCCCTCGTCCATGTTCACGTCGATGATCTGGGCGCCGCTTTCCACCTGTTGGCGGGCTACGCTGAGGGCTTCGGGCAGTTGGCCGGTTTTAATCAGTTTGGAAAACGCGCGGGAGCCGGTGACGTTGGTGCGCTCGCCAATGTTTACAAAATTTGTTTCCGGGCGAATAATCAGCGGTTCCAGGCCGGCAAGGGCCGTAAAGCCTTCAGCGCCGCCGATAGCCGGGTGTGCATTGGGTTGCCGGGGGGCGATGCCCGCCACGTGTTTGGCAATGTGCCGGATGTGTTCCGGCGTGGTGCCGCAGCAGCCCCCGACAATGTTTACCAGACCCGAGCGGGAAAAGTCTTCGATAAAATCGCACATTTCGTGCGGTGTTTGGTCGTATTCGCCAAACTCATTCGGCAATCCGGCATTCGGATAGGCGCTGATGTAACAATCTGCAATTGCCGCGAGGGCTTCCAGGTGAGGGCGCATTTCTTTGGCGCCAAGTGCACAGTTCAGTCCGACGGCAAAAGGCCGGGCATGTTTCACCGAAATCCAGAATGCCTCTACCGTTTGGCCGCTCAGCGTGCGCCCGGAGGCGTCGGTGATCGTACCGGAGATCAGCAGCGGCACCCGGATGTTTTTTTCTTCAAAAACGGTGTCGATGGCGTACAGCGCCGCCTTGGCATTCAGGGTATCGAAAATGGTTTCGACCAGCAGGAGCTGCACACCGCCGTCGAGCAGCCCGCGGGTTTGCTCGGCATAGGCTTCAACGGCTTCGTCGAAATGCAGGGCGCGATAACCGGGATTGTTTACATCGGGCGACAGCGACAGCGTTTTGTTCAGTGGCCCCAGGGCGCCGGCCACGAAGCGGGGTTTATCCGGATTTGCCTGGCTGAATTCATCCGCCACTTTCCGGGCAATACCCGCCGCTGCGCGGTTGATGTCGTAGGCCAGGCCGGCCGTGTCGTAATCCGCTTGCGAAATGCTGGTTGCGTTGAAGGTATTGGTTTCAATTATATCGGCGCCGGCCTCCAGGTAGGCCCGGTGAATTGCCTCGATCACATCGGGCCGGGTGAGGGACAGCAGGTCGTTGTTGCCCTGCAGGTCGCGGTGATGGTTTTTTAATTGCTCGCCCCGAAAATCGGCCTCGTCGAGTTTATATTGCTGGATCATCGTTCCCATGGCGCCGTCGATGATCAGGATGCGGCGTTGCATGGCCTGGTTAAGTGCGGTAAAATTTGCTTGCGTCACGGTCCCTGTTGATTGAAGTGGCAAAGGTAAAATTCTGTGCCCGGCAATTGTGTACCCGGATTTGCTTTTTAAAAATTGGGCTCATTTTCCCAACGGGTTGGTCGTGTCGGCGGGTCGGGGGATGACCCCGACCCCACCCGGGCCAACGCCCAGTACCACCCAACAGTCATTTTGAAAAAAAAAACC